>NZ_JBATXB010000036.1:0-13915 GCF_049673005.1 Carnobacterium sp.
TTCAGATTTTTTTTTTTGTAAAAGAGATAAAAATAATGTAGCTAGATGCGGTACAAATTCTTCATTTGCAGCTGATACAATAGTTATTTCAGTTTTTTGAAACATAGTTCGTAGTCTCCTTATTGTATAAAACTTATTTTTCTACTAATTTATTGATACTATAATATAAAAATAAGTAAACATTAGCAAAGAAAATGATTTTTTTAATGAAGTAGTCTAAACAAAAGTTCTAAATCTGTGTAAAAATAGAAAACATTAAATTATATCACTACAACATTATCAGATTAATAGATTGTTGATAGATGTAAGTAAGATGAAATCATCCAGATATAAACTTATTTGATTAGCGTTCTAAAAATTTAATGTACTCGCTTTGTAAAAGTAACGACTATTAAAAATATTCCTGTTATACTACATAGAGAGCTTAATATTATCTAGAAAAGAGTGTTTATAGATGACGGACGTTTTTAAAGAATACTCAGCTAATTTTTCAGCTATTGCCGATTCAGAAAGAATACCCAAACCTCAAAAGAAAAATTTGCTTAAGAATATATTGAAAGATATAGATTATATTTTTACAAATGAATATAAACAGATGAACTGTAGTGAAAGTAAGAAAGAAGCTGTTCTACTTATCTCTTGTTTAGAAAACAAATTAAATAAACTATAATAAATAATATTGCTTAAAAGGTATAAGAATATTTCAAGTTTAATTACCGATATGGACAATAGGTTTTATAATTTATTCTCTGTTTATCTTTTTTTTATCTATGAATTGTCTCAAGCTAAAAGTATCGCTCATATAAAACATCTTTTTAAATTTTACAAATAATAATAATCACAAGCCCTTTCATTATGAGTTCACACCTTTAAAGAATATACTTATATTATAAATTGTTTCTTAATTCAGGTCTTTAAAAGGAGGGAATATGAAATGATTGTATTCGCATTATTATTATTGATTTTAGTTGGTTTAGTCGCGTTTTTAAATACAGAAATGATTCTATTCAGTCTTTATTTTGTTACGTTTACCATTCCGTTATGGATTGCTCTTGTCAGTACCCTCTTAATTGGAATGGCAATAGCTGCTTTATTCGCAAGTGCGAAGGGTGCTCGTAATAGACAAGTGGTTAGAAACAAAGATAATGAGCTCGACCGCTCAGAAATAGAAAGAAAAGAAGCTGTAGATAGAGTAAGGCAAGAATCAGAAGCTCAATTAGAAATGCAAAAAAAAGAAGCAGAAATTCAACGATTGAATACTGAGCTTTCTTTGGTTAAAAATAAAGAAACAATGCCCGCCTCAGAGACTGTTATTCAAGAAGTACCTGTTGATACTAGCGCTCAGGAAAATTTAGATAATGACCTCCATGTTGAAGAATACCAAGTAGAGCCACCTGAAGAAAAAATGTCTGATAAAATAAGAATCACTAAAAAAAGAAAAAGCCAATAACGGCTTTTTCTTTTTTTTAGAATATAAGGAAATAACTCGTTATAAGTTGTTGTCATCGCGTATGTCTACATCGCCATCCGCGTCAACGTCTAAATCTTCTTTTCTCACTGTCTCACTAACCTTTTTCGTTTCTTGAACTTTTTCTTTTCCAATCGTTACTTCTTCCGTGACAACAGGTTTTTTAGTCACGTGAATCTGCTCTTCAGAAACAGGAATAACGATTTCTTCATCTGCCATATCTCCATCAGAATGCGTTCCATCGGTTACTTTGTGTCTTTTAACAACAATTTCTTCATGCTCAACAGGAACTTCGATGGTTTTAGTTTCTTCAATTACTCGTTTAGAAACATTCACTTCTCCAGTCTGAACTTTTTCTGTATCTACACCTAATTGCTCTTCTTGTAATTTAATCGTTTTT
Source organism: Carnobacterium sp. (assembly GCF_049673005.1). Lineage (GTDB taxonomy): Bacteria > Bacillota > Bacilli > Lactobacillales > Carnobacteriaceae > Carnobacterium_A. Next base: position 1,869 of record NZ_JBATXB010000036.1, read on the forward strand.
TCATCATCGTTTACTGTATTTTTGATGTTTACATCCGCATTCGTAACTATAGATTCCGTATCTGGTTCTCCATCAACTACTACTACAATATTTCCATTAGCTATATCGTCTTGATAATTGTACAACACATCATTTTCTGAACGAATAGGGTCATTTTCTTCGTAATCTTCTGTAGAAAACGCCTCTTTAATTTTTTCCCACATCGAGCGATTGTCATCTGTTCCATGATCGGTTGTCTGAGTATAGCCATCTTCTGTAGTAATGTTTATATCTGATTGATCCATGAAATTATTTCTAGTCGTAGTATTAGAAACGAGACGGATAGCCTTTCTACTATAACCTTCTGCTTGTAGACGTTCAACTGCTAAAAAAGCTTCTTGTGAAGTTGCATAACTTCCTTCGACAAAGTTCATTCTAACTCCTCCTATATTTATACTCTTTTATTACTTCTATTATACTTTTATGATATCGCTTTCTCAACTAATAACCTTTTTCTCTATTTTTAGCATTTTTCAAAGAGGTTAATAGTTGAACCCATTGGGAGAACGCTTTAAAATAGGAAGTAATAAATAGAAAGGACTGATAAGATATGAAAGAAGAAAAAAATACTCGTCGTCCTAAATGGGATATTATTAATCAAGGTACCGCCGAGGCCGGATTTAATATTTCTTGGGCCTCGGTTATTGCGGGTGTCGTTACATTTCTATCTCTCCTTATTACTTTCTCGCTTGTTGGATCTGCCATCGGGTTTGGACAAGTAGAAGCAACGTCTAATAATCCGTTAGATGGCGTAGGAACCGGCCTACTCATTTGGACAGTTGTCGCTTTTGTTCTTTCTTTATGCGCTGCAGGCTTTATTGCAGGTGTTACTTCTCGTCGTATGGGCATAATTCACGGTTTCTTAACTTGGGCTACAAGCGTCATTATTTTTGTACTCATGTTATCTTATGTAACATCCGGAATCTTTTCAGTAGCCGGGACAGCTTTAGGAAGCATTTTTTCTGTAGCCGGTAAAAGTGTGGAAACTGTTGCTTCTGGAGCAGGAGATCTTATTTCTAAAAGTTTTGATCAAGTTATTGGAGATGTTGGCGAAGTTGATTCTAAGGAGTTAGAGGGACAAGTAGAAGAAATATTAAAGGATACCGACGTTCCTGAACTTCAACCTAATTATATTAATAATCAATTAAAAGAAGCCGCTTCTGACATTGCGGATGCTGGAAAAGAAATTGCCCTTAACCCTGACAATGCAGATCAGATTATTAAAAAAACAACTGATTCTTTACAAAAGCGAGCAGAAACCCTTACAAACGCTGCTGACAAAGAAGCTATTGCTAACGCAGTTAGCGAAAATACTGATCTAACTCAAGCAGAAGCAGATGAAGCAACCGATAATATTTATAATGGTCTTCAAGAAGCCTCTACGCAAGCGCAAGAAAGACTTGATGAAGCATCCAATCAAATTGAAAAAGCTCAACAAGAATTAGACAAGCAAATAGAAGAAGCTCGAATCAAAGCAGATGAAGCCGCTGATGCAACAGCGAAAGCTTCTATGTGGGGATTTGTAGCTTTACTGTTGGGAATGATTTTAACTTCTGTTGCTGGTCTATTGGGTTCAAATTTTGTATCCAATCGTAATGAAGAAAGAATGTAGATTTAATTTAGTTTCAACCCTACCCTACTTAATAGTAGAGTAGGGTTTTTCTTACTTACTCATTTTTAGTCTTTTTATTAAATACTTAATCAGTAAAGAAACAAAAAATTGGCGTAAATAGCGTACTATTCTTAAAATAAAGTGATATTTTTAATAAAAGTGACAGAAATGTGACAAAAGTATGGCTTTTTTTTTAAAACTAGTATATTATTAATTTTATGAACAGATAATTAATACTAAATTTTATGTTTTAATTAACTAAATCAATCTAAGCTAAAAGAGGAGATGTAAATTATGGTTACACTATATATAGCACCTAGTTGTACTTCTTGTCGTAAAGCACGAACCTGGCTTGAAGAAAATAACATTACTTATAACGAACGAAATATATTTTCAGATTCTTTGGAGGCTTCTGAAATAAAATCAATTTTGAGAATGACAGAAGACGGTACGGACGAAATCATCTCTAAAAGATCTAAAGCTTACCAAGAATTAGGTGCTAATCTAGATGATTTACCACTCAAAGATTTAATCGTTTTAATTCAAGAGAACCCAGGCTTGATACGTCGACCTATCATAATAGATGAAAAAAGATTGCAAATTGGATATAACGAAGATGATATTCGCTGTTTCTTACCAAGAAAAGTCCGTGCCATTGAACTAGCACGAGCTCATAAGGTTGTTGGTTATTAAAATTTGAACTAAGGTAACGTTGCTTAAATAAAATCTGATGGTAATAAAATAGCACTAACTCCAGTCTTTCTACTGAAGCTAGTGCTATTTATTTTTTATTTTTAATAAAAATTCAATTTTTCCTTCTTTTATTTCTAATTTGGCCCTAAATGACATTCTTTTTTATTATTCTGATTTGTCAAATTAAGCTAGACAAATAGCTTCATCCACGTAACTCATAAATAATTCTAACGATGTCGGGCAATTTACTGACTTTTCTGGAATGTTATTCCGCTTGTTTTCAATAAACAATATGAAATTCCGATTAATTTCATTTAAATCCAGTTCTTTTGGTAATTCTTCTTTTCCTCTTCTTTTCAAAATAGACTATTATAATTATCATTTAAATATTATTATGACAACGCCCCAGTTCAGAAATATAGATAGAAACATCATTTTGATTGCATAGAGATTTACATTTAGAGAATTCTTTTTCGCAATCAAAAATATTCGATTTTAATTTTCAGGAATGACTGTGACCACTGATATCCCGCTGTTTCGACATTTTTTTCTTTGCGCCCTTTGGGATTCAGACTAACAATACTTTTTGAAATATATTCAAGTAGTATAACAAAAGCACTTTTATAACGAACATCAACAATTATATCTCCTTCTAAATGGACAAACTCATCTTTGAAATTAGGATAAACCTTTTGTTTTCAGAGATATTCTTTTTAAAAGGTTTATTTTCTCGTTTTTCTTTCATTAGAAGATTTGTTTGAACTGTTTATATAGGATGCGCATTGAATAAGCAATCAATCTTTCCTTGAGAAAGTAGCGATGTTATGAATTGTCTGACGTGAATGACCAATAAATATGACAGTTTTTTGAAACAAGATTCTTTTGATGGAAATGAACTTCTATCATTATAATTTCTTCAATAGCAATATGAGTGTAGGTCATTCGTAAACATTCCTAAGTTTACTTTGTTTAAAAGGCTAGATATTTTTCTTATTTGATATCTTACTACTCCACTGTTTTGGTTAAGAGAATTTCTTGATATATCGAATTTTCAATGAAAATAAGATAAATTGATACCTTATTAGAACTGACCATAAACAGAATTCTAATAAATAAATAAGAACAAAATATCTCTCAACATATTCTATATTCTTTTTATTCCTCAACATCCGTTTATTTAATCGTATATTTAAATATCCGTTCTCCATTAGGATCTTTTTCATTCGTATATACAAACCCGATAGTTGTGTATAAATTATAGGCTATTTCATTGCCTTCAATAATACTTAAGTAAATCTCTTTTACATCATACTCTTTTGTAATGATATCAATCAGCTTTAGCATGGTTTTTTTTCCTAAACCTTTACCCTGAAAATCTCTATCTATTATTATTCTATCAATCCATGTCTCTTTATTTGGGCCGAAAGAACCATACATAGCAAAACCAACAATATTTTCTTTACTCTGTATCATTACTGGACGCCATTGTGAGTCTAACTTAGCTTCTTCTAAACATTCTTCTATTGTTTCAATAAATTTTTCTTGTCCTGGTTTGAGTTTTATACTTTTAACCAGATACTCATTCGTATCATTAATAGCTGTTACATAAATATCATTCATCTTATTCGTTAACTCTCCTTTTGTTGACTTGCATTAAAAAATGCACTACTTTTTAATGTGCCTCTATTTACTTACTACTAAATCTATATCCCTAATTTTTTCTTTGTTGAGATTACCTCACTCTATAACCAACCTTTTAATTACAGATTACTTTCTAACTCCTTCAAGGACAGATTAGTAACATTGAATAGCCCTTTTTCAAAATTATTTTCTTTCATTGTTTCTACTAATATCATATTAATAACGTCGCTACCATATTCCGTTATCAGAAAATGGATAGCCAGATACGATTGCAGATAGACATCGTACTCCTGATTAATACGATAGGTCTGCCATTGGTCAGTTGTAACTAAATCTAACAATGGAACGATAGGATAGTCTCTATTTGTTCTAGTCACTTCGTTAAATTCAATATATTCAGACACTCCTTCTTTAAACCATACTGGAATATCTTTTTCCTTTAATTTTAAGTCAGTTAGTTTTTCAGAAAAAACGTAATGAGTGTATTCGTGTAACACGTTTCGCTGATAATTCCAAATACTTGGAGAACCTTTTATCAATAAAGATTCTTTGTCTTCAGGTAAAACGCCCATTGTCTGAATTTCAGGATGATTAAAACCTATCGCGTGCTCTAAACCAGAGAATGATTCAATATCTTTTTTGCTTTCGAAAATAATAATATCATAAGGACTCTTATAATCGGTCTTAAATAAATTATAATTCGCCTGGATTGCTAAGTCTAATGCTTTTTTTGTTAAGGGAACTAATTTTTTGTCCTCATCAGAATAAAAAATAGTTAAGTGCCTATGTATTTCAGTATTTAGCGTACTGATTTCTTTTTCTTTCTCGATAATATATACCTGCTTAGATAGAAAAGCTATGAGAGTCTCTCTATTAAATTTTATTCCTACTAGCAGAATAATTACTAACACTGCTAAAATAATACTAATCTTTTTTTTCAAAATAACCACTCCAAAACAACATTTTCATTTAAGATTCTTTAGTACTAGCTGCTTTATTAGCCCTATTCTTAATTATCTGAAAACTAAATCTAACTCATTTAAGGAGAACTCAATTTCTTATCAAAATAAAAGTTTTTAATGGTGATAACTATAAAGATACCTGTTAAAAAGAGAATGACCTCTACTAGAGAACTAGGATAAAATTGAGGAACTACTCTTGAAAGTAGGATAAACGTAAAATAGACCATTATTGAGTTATCAGAATTATATGTATAGTGTATACTTTTTTTTCTTAATATGACATCTACTGAATAAGAAATCAGAAAACTTGTTATAAGCAAAATGAGAAAGAGAATAAACCTCTCATTTTCATTTTTAAAATTTAAAAATGAATTACAAAAAAAACTTATACTAGTCAGTCCAATAAAAGTCACCGTATTCCTAACTAAGTTAATCTTTGTGTTTTTAGTCATAGAAACCTCCGATTAATTATTTTCGAGAAAAACTTATCTATCCAATCGTATGATAATTAAATATAGACGTATTGTGTGTCTTTAAATCTATCTCAATTATCTATCATTTGATACCGGGAAGCAATAAATCAGAATAAAATAGAATGAAAAATGGTAGAGTGGATACTAAACAACCTGAATAATCTAGTCAATCCAGAGAACCAAACGAATAGTAAGAAGAATAACCGATGAATACCATACTCAAACGGAATAGAGTAGTGGAAGTAATTGACTTTCTTTAATAAAAGAGTTTGAATGGTAAAGAGAAGGCTTACATTCATGTTAAAAAAGGAGATGTTTTTTTGAAAGCAAAAAAAGAAATTCGTAACTTTTTAATCGGCAGTTTTATTTTTAAGAGTCCTTACAGGTGAAAAAAATAATCTCGGAACTTGCTCATGTTGGTCTAGGGTTAGTCATTATCATAGCAGCTAGTGGATTTATTGAGTATCGAGCTAGGAAAAAAAGGAATCAAAAAGGAGAAAATTAAAAAAACTACTTTTCACATAGATTGTAACTAAAGTACATTCGTCGATTCTAAAGCTGATTTGATTAAGATTATTTCCCAACTACTTATTATGACTAGTTATACTATAAAAAAAGGAGGCGTGCAATGAACTATAAAATTAGAAAAATCGTCCTATTAGTAACCTTGTTTTTAATTGCTAGCATCTTCACACAGTATATCACTCAAGAAAGTATTAACATACGATACACATTTTTACTGACAGTCATTTTTACCACTGGTTTAGCTATAGGAGAATATACTCCAGGAAAGCTTCCGTTTAAGAAAGATAAAAAGTAAGCACTTTTAAATAAAGTTACAACTAATAGCAGGACTTTTATTCTCTCATTTTCTACGTCATCATCTAAAAAAGAAAGTCTGTGGTTAGTGGATGGATCCACTTTAAATTTATGCTTTATAAATTAAGTAGGGATAATTATAAATACAACAAAAAACACACTAATTCTCATTTTCTGGTTTTTCAATGATTCTTTTTACATCATACTTTATGCCTGTTTCTAAAGATTGCCAAAGTGAATCAGATTTCTTTTCTAATGTTTCGGTTATACCATTGAATCTGAAAGTTAATTTATCTTCCTTGTCTTCATATTTTTCTAAGTCATACATAGCATCCGAATCGTTCACTCCTAGCACAGCTGCTAGAACAGTTTTTTCAAAAGGTTGGATCATATAGAAATTAATCTCATCTGCAGCACCTTTTCCCCCTTCAATATAACTTAATGCATAAAAATAATAATCATCTTCTTCTTTTTCAATCGTTTGATTACAAGCGACTAATAACAGGATAGATAGAACTAAGGCGAATGGAATAAGTATCTTTTTACATGTAAACATTTATATCCCCCAGTATTTCATATTTTATTTTAGAGAATGAATTGTACTAAAAATCTCACTATATATCTTTTTAATTTCATTCCCAGTTATTGTTTCCTTATCTTGTTTTTCTTTAGTAAATCTCCATTGCTGGTCTAAATTGTTTTCTTTATCGTTCAGATATCCAGCTGCATAAGATTTAGGCGATACATCGGATACTTCACTATGCTTTTCAATATCTGCCTCTGTTAGTTTTTCTGGTATGATAAAAATCGCATCATAATGCGTATGTATAGAAAAATGATTGCTAAGAGCAGCAGATAAAAAAATATTTTTTTAACCATCTCTAAAGAGTCCTTAGGAAATAAATTAGATTACAGCAAATTAACAATACCAAAAATAGAAAGCGTTATCAATCTCGATTATAAGAAGATAACATTATTTAGCCAAAACCCGATTCATTCAATAATATGTACACTATTATTTAGAAATCATCCAGACTTTTCCAGCTAATTGCTATACGCAAAAAATAAACATATTATTTTCCAAATTATCAATATAAGTAAAAGGAGTAGGTGAAATAGAATGAGTAGAATTAAAGAAAACATCGAATTAGAAGAGCTTGATAAAATTGATATTAGAGTAGGTACTATTTTATCAGTAAAAGATATCGAGAAGTCTAATAAAATGGTTAAATTAACTGTTGATTTTGGAGAGTTTAAACGCACGATTTTAGCTGGGATAAAAACAGAGAGAGAAAATCCGACTGAAGTTGAAGGCAAACAGGCACTCTTTGTCGTTAATTTAGCCCCAAAGAAAATGTTTGGAGAAATTTCCGAGGGAATGCTATTTGATATTGGTTATACAGATGGTATTGTTCCTGTTTTAGCTCAACCTGAAAGAAAAGTACCTGATGGAACAAGAGCAGGTTAACTAATCTACTTGATGCTACCCAGTAATTTTTAAACTCGTTTTCCAGTATCGATTAGAAGGTAAACGAAAATATTAAACATAAGCCGGAGTTTCTGATAATACTAGGAGATACTCCAACAAGATTAATGCGGTTAGCTTGAACTATTGGAGTTTAGTGATATATTTCATTGCTAGTTATGTGTCTCTAATTAAAAACTCTCCTGACTACAAGAACGTCAGTGAGAGTTTTTTGTGCTTTAGAGTATAGTTAGAGTCATTGATCACTACTAAAATTAAGACTGAGTAAGGATCGATCATTCCTCCAGTAGATAAAGACGATATGGTGAATTAATGTGGTTGTATTCTAAGAAATCGTCTTTTTGTTTCCTTTTTTTATAGCTAGTAAATGAAATTCTGCGTTAGCTTCTTTATATTCAGTATAACTGTCCATTACGATTTCCCATTCATAAGCGGAATCATTTATTATGTTTTTCAAAATACTTTCTCGAGTATCTCCTTTTAAAATACAATTAACAAAAATACCATCTTTTTTAATCTCAGTCAGTATTTTTTCTACAAATTTGGTTTCTTTTTCTAAATCACTTTTGTAAAAATGTAACATAGAATCTAATAATACAACATCAATATCTTGCGGTATCGAAAAATCATAAACATTATCCACGATTCCTTCAACAGCTATCTGCCTTTTTTTAGCTTCCTCATTAAGTTGGCTTATTCCAACAGCGGAATGATCGACGCCTATTACTTTGTATCCTAACTTTCCAATAGCTAACGAATCTCTGCCTTGCCCACACCCTAAATCAAGGACAACTCCCTTAGGCTCATGCTTGTCAAAAAAATCTAGAAGCCCAGGATAAGGATTCCCAAAATAATTTTCTTCTTTATAATAATCGTCATATGCTACTTTTTTCATTCAATCAGCCTCCTATATTATCAACTCTAATTAGCCTAACATACTTATAAATCTGTTGCCTGTTTTTTTGATTATAAAATCACCTTATTCTATATTAAGTGTTAAAATTTATAAAGGCGCTATTCAAAAGTTGATGATTTTAATAATCTCTTAACTTACATAAATTACACGAGGCGGAATCGAACCGCCACAAGACTCCTAGTCGTGTACTGGTGCTGGTAATTATTCTGAATCTTTTACAGTTACGGTTGTATCAGGTTGAGTTGTCGGCTGACTGAGGGTGTCATTTAAATTATTAATTTGACGACCAATGTTCTTTGTTCCAGCTATTGAATGAATCAACTCAATTAGGTCTAAACCTGTTGCGTCTTTAAGAGCTTCTTGAGTCGAAGTCAATACATTTGTTGCTGTTTTAGTGATAGCTGACGCACCGTTTCCGTCTCCGCTATCGACAACTGTGATTTTGTCAATATTTCCCAGTGGTTCTGCAGATGCTTTAATAATAGAAGGGTAAGCTTCGATAAGCAACGTTGTAATTGCTGAACTTCCGATTCCCTCCATTGCTTTAGCCCATGCTGTTTTACTTTCAGCGTTAGCTTGACCAATTAAACGAATACTCTCGGCTTCTGCTTGACCATTTAATTCGATTTCTTTCGCTCTAGCTTCAGATTCAGCAATTGATTTGTTCTTACTAGCAATCGCACTTTGCTCAACAGCATACCGCTCAGCTTCGGCCTTCTTACGAACAGTTGCGTCATATTCACGCTCTTTCTTGACTGTTTCTTTCTCTTGTAATTCAATTTGTTTTTCACGTTCAATAATTAACGCATTACCTTCTTCAACAACAACACGTTTCTTTAATTCAGCACGTCTCAAGTCATAAGCACTCTCGGCTTCAGCCTTAGCAATATTTTGTTCTCTTTCATACGTAGATAGCAATAGGCTTTTCTCTTTTTTAGCGTTCGCTGTTTCTGTTTCACGTTGTAGTTCAGCTTCTTGAGATTTTTGATCAGCTAAAGCACGTTGAATACGAGTTTCTTTATCGGCATTAGCTGTTTTAATGTCCGCATCACGCTTAACTTCGGCAATACGACCTTGTCCTAAGGCTTCTAAGTACCCATTTTTATCGGTTACTTCTTTTACAGTGAACGATACAATCACTAGGCCCATTTTAGCTAAATCACTTGCAGCTTCTTCTTGTACATTGCTATTAAATACATCTCTATTTTTATAGATATCTTCAACAGTCATGCGACCTAAAATAGAACGCAAATGACCTTCTAGTACCTCTTTAGCTTCTCCTTCTAATTGCTCTGTTGTTTTACCTAGATACTGCTCTGCAGCCGTTGCAACATCTTCAGAAGTTGAACCGATTTTGATAATAACGGTGCCGTCAACAGCAACCGGTACTCCCTCTTTAGTATAAACTTCTGGTGTACGAACATCTAATTTAGAAGATAAAAGTGATAATTTATTAACGGTTTGAATAATAGGCCAAACGAATGTCCCTCCTCCACTAACAATTTTCATTTTATTATTTGTTTCAGGATCTATAAAGACATTTTTACTTCCTAAAGCTGTTCCAGAAATAATTAACGCTTCGGCTGGTGAAGCCGTACGGTAACGACTAACCAATAATACTAACAAAATAACGGCAATAGCGATAACACCAACTGTTCCAAATAAAGTTGAATCCATGTTTGTATTCCTACTTTCTTCTTAATCGATTTTTTTTAATTTTTTTCTTTTTATTTTCATTCCATGTCGCTACTGGCTTTGCAATTGTCTTAATACTATTATCGTATGGTAGCACATACAACACACGGTCCTTGACCTCCATGACTAAGACATTTTCATTTATTGGAATAGTTGTTATTCCGTCATCATTTTCGTAAATTTTAGCCATTTTATTAACTCGTGTGAATCCCGTATAAACAATGACTTCGCCGGTTTGATTAAGCAAAATCGGAATGGATATCTTCCCTTCTTTTCCTTCTAATTGATAAATAGAAGTAATACTGGAATTTTCAGCACGTCCCTTAAATGGTAAGATAACTAGGATATTCGTTAACATGATGGCAATCATACTAACAAAAAAGATCCCTACAAAAAGCATACTAGATATTAAGTCAGGTTTAGCTAGTAGAATTCCGTATGTAATAAAAAAAGTAATCATACCGGTAACAAAGAAATCACTAATATCATAAAACCCTACACTGATAATATCTTTCAATGGCAGCGTTAAAATAGCTAAGACGATACACCCAGCGAACGCATACTGTAAGTACAACGGATTCTCTAATACAACGGCTAACACTTTATCTTCACCTCCCTTCAAGTTATTTTAATATAAAGTATTATGACTGTCTTTTGGCAGCTGTATCTTTTAACTTTTGAGCTCTATATTTGAATTTTTTTATGATTGATACAACTATCGTTCTACTAACCGTTAGAGCAGAATTTTTTCACCTTAATGCCTCTTAATGGAAAAAGATACAATGGAACTTCTTTTATTATCTGCAAAAAAGATAGAAAATAAAAGAACGCATTGGTTTACATGCTCGCAACTATTGGTTGCTAGTGCTTAAAACACCTATAGAATAGCCATTTATAATAAAAGACAAAAGAATAAACTTAATTTAATCGTATTATAGACATAAAACGGTGTACCTAGATTTCATTTAATACAATCAAAATAAACGAGTATGAAATGGTTCAGATTACTATTTATTTTTTTTAGCATTTTTCCCCATAACAGACTCCGCTAGAAATATGCTAATAATGCCGATTATTCCAGAAACTATCCTTCCAATATTAGTTAAATCAGGTAAATAAGTATTAAACAAGACAATAATTAAGGAATATATCAAGGTAAATAGAAGTAGCTTCATCACTATTTTTTTCAATCTATCTCTCTCCTTTTTTTAAAAAAATTTTCTTTTATGACTAAAATACTTTGAGTAGATTAAACAATACCAAAAAATTATAAACGTTGTTATCTTATTGTACTACTCTATGGATTCGGTTACAATTAGGGAGATAAGAAGAAAAGATAACTAAATATAGTATAGGAGGAAATAATATGAAAAAAGATCCAATGGCTTACCACGAAGTATCGAATGAAGACGAGTTATTAGAAAGTTTAAGCAATAGAGAATTTAACATTCTTATAAAAGGTGAATACAATGAAAAAGTTAAGCAATTAGTCAAAACTAGATTATCAGATACTGAAATGATTGGATTGGAATTAGGTTCAGGAGGATCTGTATCACTTTTTTCTGAATTAATATACATTATTCTAAATTTATTTAGTGAACAAGCTAAAATAGACAAACAATTGGAAAGTAAAATCCGACAATATAATTTTAAATTCGATGAGAATAAAAATATTTTACTTTATTTAAGACAACTTGATTATTAAGAATCT
>NZ_JBATXB010000037.1:0-59671 GCF_049673005.1 Carnobacterium sp.
TACAGCTTAAGAAATGTTAAATTTATGCATGTTGTCTGGCATCTTTTTGTACTAGCTGGAACAATTTTCATGTATTTCTCTATTCTTTTTTATGTTTGATTTTTCGAAATTTTTAATAAAAAAGGATTAAATAAAAAAGGCATTTCTCAAATTGAGAGTGCCTTTTTTTACTGTTATTTTTTACAGTACGTTTCAAAATCATGTGGGTATTTATTGCGTTCATCCACTAAGCCAACTTCACTCTGAACAAGTTTCCATTCATCCCAATCAATATCAGGAATAACGGTGTCTCCTTCAAACTCAGCATGTATAATGGTTTTATACAATATGTCTGCAAAAGGCATAAATGATTTAAAAACGGCAGTCCCACCAGTGATGATAGTATCCTTCTCATAATGCTTAGCGAAAGTCAGCACGTCATCTATAGTATGCATGATTTTCACACCTTCTGCTTGATAATTCTTATCGGTTGTTAGGATAATATTTATCCGATTAGGTAATGGTCTTTTATTCATGCCTTCAAATGTTTTTCTTCCCATTACTACCGCTTTTTCTTGAGTCATTTTTTTAAAATAGTTTAAATCATTAGGTAAACTCCAAGGAAGCGTACCTTGGTTTCCAATTATTCCATTCTCGTCTTGAGCCCATAAAAATGCAATCATCTAGATCACCCCTTCTTTTTTATTTTCTAAACAGCAATCGGAGCTTTAATGCTCGGGTGTGGATTATAATTTTCTATTTGGATATCATCCATTTCGAAATTAAAAATACTAGTTTTTTCTTTATTTAATAGTAAATTTGGAAAATCTTTCGGTTCTCTCGTTAATTGTTCAGCCATTTGATCTAAATGATTTGAATACAAATGTGCATCACCTATGGTATGGACGAATTCACCTACTTTTAATCCTGTTTCATGAGCAATAAGATGAGTCAATAGTGCATAGCTCGCAATGTTAAAAGGTACACCTAAAAAAACATCTGCACTTCTTTGGTACAACTGACAACTTAACTTGCCATCTGCTACATAAAATTGAAATAAAGTGTGACAGGGAGGAAGAGCCACTGTAGGGACATCCTCAGGATTCCAAGCTGTTACAATTAATCTTCTAGAATCTGGATTTGTTTTAATCATATCAATAACATCTTTTAATTGGTCGATAGTTTCTCCTTGTGATGTTTTCCAGTTACGCCATTGAGAGCCATACACCTTACCTAATTCACCATACTTTTCAGCAAAGATTTCATCTTCCAGTATGCGTTGGCAAAAAATATTTTTCTCAGTTTGGTAAACTTTGTTAAATTCAGTATCTTGAATCGCTCTTTGTCCAAAATCACTCATATTCGGACCAGTATAATCTGGACTATTCACAAAACGCTCAAAGGCCCACTCATCCCAAATATGATTATTATGTTGCAAAAGATACTTAATATTCGTATCTCCTTTTATAAACCACAGTAATTCACTTTTTATTAAACTAAAAGGCAAGCGCTTGGTTGTCAATAAAGGAAAACCTTTTTGAAGATCAAATCGCATCTGATAGCCGAATAGGCTCTTTGTCCCTGTCCCTGTCCTATCCTGCTTTAATGTCCCTTTTATCATGACATTTTCTCCTAAATTTAAATACTCAGTTTCCAAAATTTATTCCTCCTGGATGCTTTAGTTGTTTTCAAATTGACTCAGGTATTCCCATCTCGTCATTTTTTCTTCGACTTTACTTTCAAGAGAAGAAAGTTTTTCTTGTAATTCTTGCAATAAAGCAAAATTGCTTCCGTTTCCACTCATTTCTGTTTGGATACGTAAGATTTCATTATCTAAATCTACTAATTCTTGTTCAATGGTATCCCATTCTTTGCGCTCTAAATAACTTAATTTCTCTTTACTATCCTCATTATTTACTGAAATTTCAGAAGATGTTGATTCTTTAACAAAGGTTTTATCAGAAGTCTTCTTATCTTGATAGTCAATCTTCTCTTCTTCTTCTTCAGCAATATAATCAGTAATGTTTCCAAAGTAAGGAATAACTTTTCCTTCTCCTTCAAAAATTAATAACTTCTCTGCTGTTTTATCTAAGAAATAACGGTCATGTGAGACGGATATAACCGCACCTGGGAATGTTTCAATATAATCTTCTAAAACGGTTAAAGTAGCAATATCTAAATCGTTTGTTGGTTCATCTAGTAGCAAAACATTGGGTTTTTGCATTAATAGTTTAAGCAAATACAACCTTCTTTTTTCTCCACCAGATAATTTCCCAATTAGCGTACCATGACTGGATTTTTCAAATAAAAATTGCTCTAGTAAGTTAGTCACACTAATGCGTTCGCCATTTGTTGTTTCTACTTCTTCTCCTACTTCTTGTAAAAATGAAATAACTCGTTTTTTAGGATCCATTTCTTCAGTCATCTGAGTATAATAAGCAATTTTAACTGTTTCTCCAACGACAAGTTCTCCTGAATCTAAAGTGATTCGTCCTGCAAGAACATTTAACAAGGTTGATTTTCCTGCACCATTTTTCCCACTGATACCGATTCTATCTTTTGCTTGAATTAACAAATTAAAGTTTTCAATAATAGGGTGACCTACGAAGGTTAAGGAAGCATCTCTTAAATCAAAGACTCGTTTCCCAATACGTGATCCTTCCAAATTCATTTCAACTGAATCGTCAACATTTGATTGATGAAGATTCTCTTCTAAATCAGAAAAACGATTAATTCGAGCTTGTTGTTTAGTAGAACGAGCTTTTGCTCCAGTTCTCATCCATGCTAATTCTTTTGTATAAAGTTGTTTTCTCTTATGATCTGCACGAATAGAAGCTTCTTGCCTTTCGGCTCTAGCTACAATATAACTTTCATAGTTCCCTGAGTACATAATCGCTTTTCCATGTGATAACTCAATCATTCGATTTGCTATTCTATCTAGGAAATAGCGGTCATGTGTCACTAATAGAAATGCGCCACGATACGTGCTCAAATAATTTTCTAACCAAGTAATTGTTTTAAAGTCTAGGTGGTTTGTAGGTTCATCTAATACGAGCAAATCTGGCTCTTGTATCAAAACTTGGGCTAGACCAACTCGTTTTCTTTGTCCACCAGATAATGTTGCAATTCGTTGTTCTAAATCAATGACTCCTAATTTACTTAAGATCGTTTTTGCATTTGTTTCAGCTAACCAAGCATCGTGATCATTCATTGCTTGCTCTGCTTTTGAATAAGCGTTTTGATATTTTTCATTCATTGCGTCTAAAATTAAATTCTCCAAAGCCTTTTCATAATTTCTTAGAGCTACAAGAATGGGTGTATCTCCTTCAAATATAGTATCAAAAACTGTCAACTCTTCATTGAATTCTTGTTCTTGCAATAAATAGCCCATTGTATAACCTTTTGGTGTTGAAATTTCACCTTTTTCTCCACTATCTTTACCAGTAATAACATTTAGTAAGTTGCTTTTTCCTGTGCCATTCACGCCAATTAAGCCAACTCGTTCTCCAGTACGAATTGAAAAACTAATATCGTCAAATAATACTTTTTCTCCATATGTTTTTGTTAAATTAATGACTTTCATTTCTTTCATATTCAATCTCCACTTTCCCATAGTAAGCACGCATTTTTTTAATCTGTCTCATTTTAACACAAAATCGACTTAGACTTCATATTCTTTTAAATGTATTCCTTAAATAAAGCCAAATCTTCATAAATTAACTCAAGTAGTTTTCGGTTATAAAAGATAGAAGCCGGATGAAACGTAGGAAATATGCGATAATCTTCTTTTGACCAAGTAAATTCAGTCGCTTCTTTTGAAGATAATTCTAGTATAGGACCTTCATACAATTGTCCATGCACGTTCATAATTTTAGCTTTAGCCCCAATTAATCTCTGTAAACCGATATTGCCCATCGTTAAAATGATAGGTGGATCAATCGTCGTTATTTCAAAATCCAGTAGAGGAGCATGAGCGATAATTTCTTTTTTCGTTGGAGCTCGATTATACTTACGCATTATTTTTTTACCCGTTTTTTTCTCTATTTTTTCTTTTTCCAAAAAAGGACGACTTCTAAACGCACTCGTTATGAAGATTTCTTCTCGAGTAACTTCTAAAAAATCAAAAAATTTCATTAACTCCTTACCAGAACGACCAGTGAAAGGAATACCGTTAAGTGACTCTACCTCCCCTGGTGCCTCACCAACTAACATGAATCTTGGATGAATTGGTCCAGTACCCCATAGAAAACCTTCTACAGGGAATTCTTTATTGCGCTCTTTTGCTAATTTCATTAATTGTTGAGTTAAAATAGTTTCCACCGGTTATTTTCACTCCTTATAAGTCAACGTTACTTTATCTAACTTGCTCAACAAACTAGATAAAGTAAAAAGATGAGCGAATTAGCTTCTCATCTCCTTGTTATACACTGTGTCTCAGCTAATAGTATGACCTCATAAAAATTCTATTACTTAAGTAAATTAGGTCGTTCGTATATCTCATCTTTAATTATACAGAAGTTTACAAAAAAAACTATGAGTTTTATAGCTTACTCAAGCTTATTGTATAAAGAATATAAAATGAACAATTGTTGACGAAAGCGCTTATCATTCTTATAATGGTATTAGGCCATTACTTCTTGTATCCTCTTTACTTTTACGCATAAGTTGGCTAAATTTTGTTGAAAAATTTATTAAGGGGGACTAACAGATGGAAAAAGGAATTGTTAAATGGTTTAGTAATGAAAAAGGTTATGGCTTTATAGAGTATAATGATCAAAATGATGTTTTCGTCCACTTTACCGGAATCGAAGGAGAAAACTTTAAAACATTATCAGAAGGTCAACATGTTTTATTTAGAATTGTTGAAGGTACTAGAGGTCCACAAGCAACCGGTGTTATTGTTGATGAATCTTTTTAACTAAATTTCATCATTAAAAAAAACGATATCCTCTACGAGATATCGTTTTTTTTAATAAAAGCTACTTCATCTCTTTCTGGAAATTGCTGTTGAATCAATAATGAGAAGACTTTTTTATTTCTTTTATTTGCATAAAGAATTAATGGTTTACCTGTGTTTCCTCTTTCAAGTTTGATGAGACGATATCCTGGAAAAGAAAGTTTAGAGAATAAGGATAATGGATAGCTCTTTCTTTTTAAACCTCTAAAATAACGAATAGTCAATTCTCCTTCTGAAATAGTTGCAGTAGACCCTAATCCAAAATAAACCAATACAATAAATAAACTTATACTAATAATAATATGAATAGACTGTTGTTTTTCTAAAATAAGAATCAAGCCTAAAAATAAAGCTAGCCAACAAATAGACCAATAAATTAGTTGAAAGGCTGGTTCTAAAGAAAGCCGAACCTTTGATGCAGTAGTTATTTTATTCATTTTTCATCCTCAATCTCATTAGGGTTATTTTGAATATATCATAGCATATGCTAAAAAAAAAACAATTAATAAGCGGAAAGGACAATAAATATGCTCAGAATGTACACAGATGCATCAACTAAATCCAATCCTGGTCCAAGTGGAGTTGGTGTCATTATTATTGGAGACGGAATACATATTCAGCTATCCCTTCCTCTTGAAGAGGAACTAAGCAACCACCAGGCAGAATTTGAAGCTGTTTTATCTGGTTTAAATTATATGGTTGACAATCAATTAATACATCAGGAATTAATTATTTACTCAGATAGTAAGATTGTCGTTTCTGCTATTGAACGCAACTATGTAAAAAACTCATATTTCGATCTATATTTATCGTTTATTAATGAACGACTACAGATTTTCCCATCTTATAGTATTCAATGGATTCCAAAATCACAAAATAAAGAAGCTGACCATTTTGCTCGAAAAGCTTTAGCTAAAAAATTAAAATACAATTTATTAACTAAAACAAACGAAAAAGATTAGTTTTTACTAATCTTTTTCATTTGTTTACTAGCTTTTTAATTACGTGGTGTGCGTGGTGGACGTGTTCCCCAATATTGGAATAAATCGGTTCTTAAAGCACCATTATAAAGTTTACGTTTTTTAGTTGCTCGCTCTCCGTAGAAAGATTCAAAAGTTAAATCACTTGTTATAATATACTTACTCCATGTTTTCAACGGTCGATATGTCTGCCCCATCTGTTTATAAAGAGCTTGTATTTCTTCCTCTTCACCCAATCGTTCACCATACGGAGGATTAGCTAAGATCACACCATATTCTTTTTCTGTTGTAAAATCTTTTAATTGCATTTGTTTGAAAACAATACTATCTCCGACGCCAGCTTCAATAGCATTTTGTTTCGCAATTTCAATCATTTTAGCATCAATATCTGATCCCATAATATCTAACACAACATCGTGATCAATTGCCGATTTTGCATCAGCACGTACAGTATCGATAATTTGCTTATCAAACCATTCCCAGTTTTCAAACGCGAATCCTCTACTTATTCCTGGTGCGATATTTCGACCAATTAATGCTGCTTCAATAGGAATAGTTCCAGAACCACATACTGGATCATAAAATGGACGGTCTTTGCGCCAAGTTGTCAAAGAAACTAAAGCAGCAGCCATATTTTCTTTTAAAGGTGCTCCACCTTTAGCAATTCGGTAACCGCGCTTGAACAAACTTGACCCAGTTGTATCCAATGTTAAAGTAACTTTATCTTTTAATAGAGCAACTTCAAGCTGATACAAAGCACCAGTTTCAGGTAGTCTTGTCTTACGATGATAAACAGCACTTAGACGATCAACAATCGCTTTTTTTACTAATGCCTGACAATCAGAAACGCTATACAAAGTAGATTTTATTGATTTACCTGCAACTGGGAAATTAGCATCCATTGGAAGTAAGTCTTCCCAAGGTAATGCCTTCGTTTTTTCAAATAATTCGTCGAACTCAATCGCATCAAATTCCCCGACGATTATTTTAACTCTATCTGCTGTTCTTAACCATACATTTGTTTTGGCGATATCTTCTTGCGTACCAGTAAAGAAAACTTTTCCGTTTTCTACTTCACACTCATACCCCATAGTGCGTAGTTCTTTTCCAACTAACGCCTCTATACCACTAGCGGCAGTTGCAACAAGTTTAAATTGCTTCATTTTATTTTGCTCCAATTCTATTTTGCTTGTTTTTATTTTTTAGACTTAATTAAAATTAATTAGTAACAATAAATATAAAACCCTCCGAAAAGGAGGGTTTTATACCTGAATTTGTAAATTTCTGTAAGCCATGTTCTGTCTCAGATAATCTGTCAGGTCATTTTATCCGGAGGTAATTATCTGTCTGCAATTACTGCCTCTTCCATCGGTTCAATTCCCTAGGAAAAGTGCCCCTACCAAAGTTTGGGTTGCTCGCTCGAGGGGTTTACCGCGTTCCACCAATGCCGTTTCCAACATTGCTTCGTCACTGTGGCACTTTCAAGAATACTCAGTCATAGTTTTAAAAAAACCTTAGACTTTTTTTCTGCCGTCACATTATCCAAGGATAATGGCCTTAGCTTATTTTTTCGCTAAGCACGAACACTACAAGCGTCGCAGCTTGTGCGAGCATGGACTTTCCTCAGCCTAGTCAAGCTAGACTGCAATTACCCGAAATTTACAAATATAGAGTAACTTTTTTTGTTAATTTTCTTCGTTTTCATCTAGTTTTGAGCCGAAAACATGTCGTTCTAAATTAGATAAACGCTTTAAAATGTCAAAATTTGTAACGGTACTACTTGGTTGTGCTGAATAAGTTGGTTTTGTTAAAGTAGCTTGTTTTGTTAATTCATCTACTTTACTTAACAATCGCTCATTTTCAGCTTTTAGCTGCGTTAGTTCTTTATTATATAATTCATAATCGCGAATTACATCGTCTAAGTATTCATCTACTTCCGTAGGGTTATATCCTCGCATGCTTGTTTTAAACTCTTTTTGTAAAATGTCTTTTGTTGTTAGTATTCTATCTGCCATGACTACACCTCTTTTTATCTCTCATTGATAATACGGCATTAATCGCTTAACGCTATTATAGCAAAGAAATATAAAAATATAAACAAAATTTTATTTAATTTACATTATCCTGCCTAAAAGTCATATAATTTGTTCCTTCACAGTCATTCATCTATAGTTGTGTTTTGTAATTGATCAAAATCGATTAAGCGACAATCATAATTTCCGTCATCTTGTTTTTTTAAAATGGCTTTATGAAGCCATTTTGTTTTCCCTTCATTTTCTGGATCGTATACTAATAACGCGGCTTGTGTTTTATCAAGCATAAATACCTGGTGATTTTTTAATTGAGATGGATCTTTGTATGGTTGATGAGAAACAGAATCTACAAAGTCTACTGTTTTCTTTAATTGTGCTAATTTCATTTGATTGTTTTCATTCCAATTAGAGCCAAATTCAAGAAAAGGGAAAATAATTCCCTGTTTAACTTCAGGGTAATCTGCTTTTAATTCTTCAACTACCTCAATGGCCCACTGCTCAACTCCAAATTGTCCAGTAGTTAAAATCCATTTAACTCCCTCTTCAATGTAGGATTTAATTTCTTCTTTCAAACATTTCTTTATGATTGCAATTTTTGGGTCATCGTCTTTAAATATACCTAATTCGAATGACCGATAGCCGCTAATTAATAAATTTGTTGCCACGTATTCTCATTCTCCTTTTCTTTCAAGCAAAGTATTTGATATAATGAATCACAGGAGCGTGATGCAATTGGTTATAAGATACCCTAATGGCATGAGTTACTTTCATGATGCCGAAAAAAATGGCAAAAAGCAAATGAAAAAAAAAGAGACTTCCTTTAGTAAAAGAGGTATGACACTAGAAGAAGAGCTAAATGAAAGTAATGCGTATTACCTTGCTTTCAAAAAGGCTGTTATTCATAAAAAACCAACTCCTGTCCAAATTGTTAAAGTTGATTATCCAAAAAGGAGCGCAGCAGTTATAAAGGAAGCCTATTTTCGCCAAGCTTCTACGACGGACTATAATGGTGTTTACAACGGTTTTTATTTAGATTTTGAGGCTAAAGAAACAAAAAATAAATTATCGTTTCCTTTGAAAAATTTTCATCAACACCAAATTACACACATGCAAGACTGCCTAAAACAATCAGCAATTTGTTTCGTTATTTTACGCTTTTCTACTACCAACAGACTCTTTCTTTTAGAGGCCTCTTATTTAATTGAATACTGGGAAAAACAAGAAAATAATGGTCGGAAATCCATTCTTCTAAAAGACCTTGAAAAAAATGGTTATGAGTTGTATTATGGATTATCGCCAAGAATTCCCTATTTATCAGTTGTTGATCAACTTATTGCAAACAATGCTTAAAGCATTAAGGCAAAAAAGGAAAAGAAAAATACTTTCCTATCTTATAGAATTTTAAGGAGTAGAAAAAAACATGTCAGAAAAAAAAGAAACTATGTCTCGTGTATCTAAAAAAAAAGCAGATCAAAACAAACGTACAAAATCAACAAAAAAGAAAAAAACAACGTCTAAACCCGTTTTAAAAAAAGTCGCAATGGTTCTTTTTGCACTCCTAGCGGCTATTATTTTAGGAGGTGCGGGATTATTTGTCTATTATGTTAGTTCAGCACCTGAACTAACTGAAGAAGATATCACTGGTTCTATTTCATCTGAGATCTTAGATGATAAAGGTGAAGTAATATACACTCTTGGCGGACAAAAGCGAGAAATTGCAACCGAGGATCAAGTTCCTCAAGTACTAAAAGATGCAATTGTCTCTATAGAAGATCAACGTTTTTATAAACACAACGGTATTGATCCTATTCGAATCGCTGGTGCTGCGTTAGCCAATGTAACGGATGGTTATGCTTCTCAAGGTGGTAGTACGATTACACAACAGTTAATTAAGTTGTCCGTATTTTCTACAGATGAAGCAGATCAGACCTTAAAAAGGAAAGCTCAAGAAGCTTGGTTAGCTTTGAAATTAGAACGTGAGTATTCGAAAGAACAAATCCTTACTTTTTATATCAATAAAGTTTACATGTCGGATAATAATTACGGCATGAGCACTGCTAGTGATTATTATTACGGAAAAGAGATCAATGAACTCACGTTACCAGAAGCTGCTATGTTAGCTGGATTGCCACAGTCACCTAATACGTACAATCCTAAAACTAATCCTGACAAAGCTAAAAAACGTCGAGACTTAGTATTGGATATGATGGTTGAAAATAAAAAACTATCAGCTGATGAAGCGGAAAAAACTAAAGCTATATCAGTAGAAGAAAATCTTGTTAACCGAACAGAGGAACAATCCAATGAATTAGTCTTTGATTCTTATTTAAAAGAAGTTATCAATGAAGTAGAAGAAAAAACGAATTTAAATCCTCATACGGCTGGTCTAACTATTCAGACGAACCTAAATATGGATGCTCAAAAAAAATTGTTTGATATTTTAAATTCTGAGGAATATGTTAGTTTCCCAGATCAGAATCTTCAAGCAGCTGTTTCTATGGTTGATGCCAAAACAGGTCAATTAAAAGCCATAGGTGGCGGCAGAAATCAAGAAGTACAACTGGGCACTAATCGAGCTGCCGAGATGAACCGAAGTGTTGGTTCAGCTATAAAACCACTTTCTGTTTATGGTCCAGCTATTGAATATCTAGAATACTCAACTTATCAACAAATAGTCGATGAACCATACGAATACAAAAGTGGCGGTTCGCTTTATAACTATGATCGAAAATATTTAGGTCCAATCAGTATGCGCAAATCGATTACCGATTCTCGTAACGTACCCGCAGCTAAAACACTTCAAGAAGTTGGTTACGCTGATTCGACTTCTTTCCTAAAAAATATAGGTATTGACCCTTCTAATTGGAATAATAAAGCAGGGTTGGTCGAATCAAATGCTATTGGTGGAGAAATTACTCCTATTGAGCTTTCTGCTGCCTATGCAGCTTTTTCAAATGGTGGTGTATATACTGAACCTTACACTGTTTCAAAAGTTACTCTTCAAAATGGCGAAGAAATTGATTTAACTCCAGAATCTAAACAAGCTATGAAAGATTCAACTGCTTATATGATAACGGATATTTTAAAAGATACCATTAACTCTGGTTCAAACCAAAATTTAGTTCCAATACCTGGAGTTCCTCAAGCTGGGAAAACAGGAACAACAAATTATACAGATGAAGAAAAAGTTAAATACTCTATTCCTAAAGATGGCGTTCCAGACTCATGGTTTAATGGCTATTCAAGTAACTACTCTATTGCTGTCTGGGTAGGATATGATAAAAAATTCGAAGATGGAAACTATTTGAGTACGAGTTCTCAACAACTCCCACGAAAAATTTATCGTTCTTTGATGTCGCATGTATCTCAATCAGTTGAAAACACGGATTGGAAAAAACCTTCATCAGTTGTAGAAGTTGCCGTTGAAGCTGGTTCGAATCCTGCTAAACTTCCTGGACCGAATACTCCTTCTGATAAGATTGTTACAGAATTGTTTATCAAAGGAACACAACCGACAAGTGTCTCAACATCTTTTGGTGAAAAATTAAAAGCTCCTAGTGGTTTAACAGCAAACTATGATGAGGAAAAAGATGAGATCACTATTAAGTGGAACAAATATACTCCTGCAGATAAAAAAGATTCTGTTAGTTATCTTTTAACTGTTGGTGGCCAAACTTTCGAAACGAATGACTTATCTTATGTTGTTCAAAAACCTTCTGAAGGGAAGACAGATATAACGTTATCAGTTAAAGTTAAAGATCAAACTAGTCCTAAAGCAACGACTTCTATCACTATTCCTCCAAAAGAGGAAGAAAAAGATAGCAGCATCGAAGATAGTAGCAGTATTGAAGAAAGCTCAGAAAAAAGTTCAGAAGAAAGTTCTGTATTAGAAAGTAGTTCTGAAAGTGATTCAGAAAGCAAAGTTGAATCTGAGATTGAAAGTAGTGAAAGTACTGAAAGTACTGCAGCTACAAGCTCTTCTGTAAAACCAGTAGAGAAACCTGATGAAGAAAATCCAGCTAGTATTAAACCAGAATAATAATTCAATTTAAAAAGACAGACTAAACTCTTTCATTAAATGAAGGTTTAGTCTGTCTTTTATTTTATTCCCAATAAATCTAGACATATTGAGTGATCATGATTTCTAGCTGTACATTGGTAGCGACCAAAAAATATGAGACGGTGATGAGCAACGCTCCACATCTCTGGGGGTAACTTTTTCATTAGTACCTCTTCTACCTCTCGAACAGAAGCCTGTGCAGAACAAATGCCTAATCGCTTACTTACTCGTTCCACGTGTGTATCTACAGCTATAGCTGGAATGCCAAAAGAAACACTTAGAACAACATTGGCAGATTTCCTACCAATCCCAGCAAGTGATTCTAATTCTTTTCTCGTATGCGGAACTTGACCATTAAAATCTTCAACTAATTTCAGGCAACAAGCTTTAATAAACTTTGATTTGTTTCGATATAGACCAATCGTTTTAATCCTATCCATAATATCCTCGACAGGTGCTTTTACAAAATCTTCTGGTGTTGGATACCTCTCAAATAAGTTTGGTGTGATTTTATTAACTGAAATATCTGTTGTCTGAGCACTTAACATAACAGATATTAATAATTCAAAAGCATTTCGATGGATTAGTTCGCACTCTGCTTGCGGAAATAACTCACCCATTGCTTCAATACATTCAATTGTTTTCTTTTTGCTAAGCAACTTAAAACCTCCTCTTTTATCAGTTCGAATCATTTAACCAATTGTGAAGAGGAACTTGTTTTATCGGCTTTTTATCCGTTATTTTTTTTGTTTCTGATTTACTAGATTGCCTGCGATTTTGAGCTTCTTTTTCCACTTGTGCTTTAGAACGAATATTTTTCCGTTCCCAATTCAACAATATTCGGTCAACGTATTTTAAATTATAGACTTGACTCAAAACAGCTTCTCTTAAAGCCATTTCGATTAATTCCGTAGAGTATTTATCATCATCTAACCACATTCCGATAGTTTGAATTTCTATTGGAGATAAAGATCGTCCAAATTCAGATTCAAAACGTTGGAATAAATCTTTTTCATCAATCTGTTTTTCTTCATATTGAACAGTCTGTTTAGTTTGCACTAATAATAAAGATAACTTATCCCAAAGTAACGATAGATTATATTGATCATTCGTTTTTCCTTCTGAATTTTTTTCAGTATCAATAGATAATACATTTTTTTGAATTAAATCATGTATACCTTGAAAAACATCCGCAGATGAAATCCCCATACGTTTTGCAATCTCTTCTGTATCCGGAAACAGTATTCCACTATCTAAAAATGATTTTAATTGCAGTATTAAAACTAGCTGCTCATTTGTCAAACCAATATCTCTATACCTTTTTAAAAGAATATTTGAGATTGTCGTATTACCAGCTACCAACCATTCTTTTAAAAGTTGATTATCCATTTTGTTTTTCACTCCCACTCTTATTACGTTCTTGCCTAATTTCCTACACTACATCATTCTATATTTTATAAAAGACAGCAACCTAAGAGAACTTAAGTTACTGTCTTTACTTTTTTTAGTTTTATGGATAAATACGATTTAATAGACGTGGGAATGGAATAGATTCACGGATATGTTCAGTTCCACAAATCCAAGTTACAGCTCTTTCTAATCCCAATCCAAAACCTGAATGTGGAACAGAACCATATTTACGTAAATCTAAATACCAAGCATAATCTTCTTGAGTTAAACCAAATTCTTTAATGCGATCAGTCAACGCTTCAAAATCAACTTCACGCTCACTTCCTCCAATAATCTCCCCATAACCCTCAGGTGCAATTAAATCAGCACACAACACCACATCATCGCGGTCTGGATGAGGTTTCATATAAAAAGCCTTAATCGCTTTAGGGTAGTTCAAAATGAAAACGGGCTTATCAAATTGTTTAGCGATAAACGTTTCATGAGGTGAACCAAAATCATCGCCCCATTTAATTTCGTCAAAGCCATTCTCGTTTAATAATACAATCGCATCATCGTAAGAAATTCTTGGGAAAGGTAATTTTGTATAATTTTCTAAAACTTGTCTATCGCGTCCTAATACAGATAGCGAATGATCACAATTATCTAATACACTTTGAATGATATAGGCAATATATTGTTCTTGAACTTCTAAGCTTTGTTCATGATCCATAAATGCCATTTCTGGCTCCATCATCCAGAATTCAATTAAATGACGACGTGTTTTAGATTTTTCTGCACGGAATGTTGGTCCAAATGAAAAAACTTTTCCAAAAGCCATTGCTGCTGCTTCCATGTATAATTGACCACTTTGGGACAAATAAGCTTCTTCGTCAAAATATTGTGTATGGAACAACTCGGTTGAATCCTCAGCTGCATTAGCTGTTAAAATTGGAGGATCAATTTTAATAAACCCTTCTTTATTAAAGAATTTATACGTTGCTAAAATAATTTCATTACGGATTTGCATAATGGCATGCTGTCTTGTTGAGCGCAGCCATAGGTGACGGTTATCCATCAGAAATTCAGTCCCGTGCTCTTTTGGTGTGATAGGGTAGTCTTGGCTTTCGCCAATAACTTCAATGTTATGCACAACAATTTCATAACCGAATTTTGAACGACTGTCTTCTTGAATAGTACCTGTAAGTAAAATAGATGTTTCTTGATTCAATCCTTTAGCTAGTTGAAAAATTTCTTCCCCAACTTCACTTTTTACTACAATTCCTTGGAAAAAAGCTGAACCATCACGCAATTGCAAGAAAGCAATCTTTCCACTAGAGCGTTTATTCGCAACCCAAGCTCCTATAGTAACTTCTTTTCCTACGTAATCTTTAGAATCTATAATTGAAATTTTTTTCACAGTCCCAAACCCCTTTGAATTTATATAAATTAGCTTCATTTCTTTAAATGTTTTTCATACTTCTTAAGTATAACTAAATTAACGCTACTTAGCATTAAAAATTAATAAATTTCTTTATTTCTTTCACTTAATTCCTTATTTTTAGATATTTTTGATATCTTTAACCCAATTACCTTCTCTAGCTGTTACAATATAATAACCTAATTTTCCGTTTTCTTGTTCATAAGCAATTTCCCAAACAGGCTGGCCTTTATCCACTCCAATTCTAGCTTCCAATAATTGTTTGGGTTTCATTTTTGTATAAGCAATTTTTTTTGCTTCATTTTCGCTAATAAATTCACCTGGATTTAAAACGAGGACATTCCCGCCTTCTTGTTCAACGATTACTATCATTGATTCTTCTTTTTTATTTACTCCAGAGACTGCAAAATAAGTTTGTTTATTATTGTACCAAAAAAACTTATCTACTTTCACTAGTTCACTATTTTCAAGAGCAATTTTTGTTGTTTCTTCTTTAGCTTGTAACAAGGGTTGTCTACTTTTCATATAGATGAAAGCAGAAAAAATAATAATGATTCCCATTACAATTGTTAAGAAAGTGATTATCTTTTTTTTCATCTTATCCCCACTTTAATTTTTCTTATTAGTCAACTCATTTAGCTTTCATTTAGGAATTGAGCTAGTTTTTTCTTTAAATCCTCTTTAGAAACAACTTCTTTTAGTAGGAACTTTGGTAACGAATTCACTATTTTTTTGCCATATGCTGCTTTAACTAAGCGATCATCTAGGACAATCATAATTCCTTTATCATTTTCTGAACGAATCAATCTACCTAATCCTTGCTTCATTCGAAGAATTGCTTTAGGAAGAGCATCCACAACAAAAGGGTTAAATCCTTGTTCTTCTAACCACTGATATCTTGCTTTAACAATCGGACGTTCAGGAGGTTCAAACGGTAAGCGAGTGACGACTATTATTTTTAATGACTTTCCAGGTAAATCAATGCCTTCCCAGAAACTATCTGCACCTAGTAAAAGACCACCTGTAGAATTAAAAAATCTTTTCAACATACGGTCTCGACTACCTGAAAGACCTTGTGCTAATAACTCTCTTCCAACAAGTGATGGTCGTTGCTGAAGCAATTCATACACATCTTGTAAAGTTTCATTTGACGTGAATAATACAAGCATATTTTCATTTGTTGTTAAAGCTAGTAACTCCAAGTAATCCACAATCATTTTTACGTATTGTGATTTTGATAGCTGTTTTATGGGTTGTACTTCTTTTGGAATCCAAAGTCTTGCTTGATTCGCATAATCATAGGGAGTAGAGATAGATAATTTGCGTAGATTAGATTCACCTAATTGGTTTTCAAAGTATGTGAAATCAGAATCTATAGATAATGTTGCACCTATATAGAGAATGTCCTGCTTTTTTTCTACTAAATACTTTTTTATAAAAGAACGACTGTCTATAACGGTTTGTTTAATTACAAAACTATTTTTCGGATTTTTTTGGTTAAAAGAAAACCAAGTTAATTCGTCTTGTTTCGTTTTTTGAAATATGCGTATGAAAATATCTGTTTGTTCTTCTAATACAGTTATTAAGTCAAAAAAATCATCTACTAGATGCCTCTCTAAATGGGTAAATTTATCTCTTTGCGAAGACGTTTTTTTGAAGATTTCTTTTCCAAAAAAAACTAAATCAGTTAGGACGGTACTAATTTTTTTTGTCATTTTTTTTAATTCAAGTGTCCAATTATCTGTTTTGTTAAATTGTAAATCGACTTGATTTGTAACATTTTCTGTAGACATCAGTTCTTGCTGTGAGTATAAAAGTACTGCTTCAAAAAAATCAGATAGATCATCTTCTAAAGTTAGCACACTCATTTCCATTAATATAAGTTGCGAAGAACTGATGGTCTCTGATTTCTGGCTTAATTGATTTAATTGGGCTAAGAAGCTTTTCTCGTCTGATAGTTTCCCAACTTTTTTAATCAGTTTTTGATTATGATAATACGAAAAGCTATCACTAGAAACCTCTGTTGCTACATCCGGTAAGTGATGGGCCTCATCTATCACAATCCGTTTAGAAGTTGGTAAAACAGATTCAGCTCGCTTGAAATCATGAAACAAAAAAGAATGGTTCGTAACGATTATACTGGCATGCTTTATTTGTTTTTTTGCGTGTAGATAAAAATCATAATCAAAAAAAGGATCTTTTGAACTATTATCAGTCCATCCCCTGTGACGAATTTTTTCCCATAATGGCTGGGTGTAATTAGTCAAGTTTAATTCATCAATGTCACCTGTAACTGTTTCTGTTAACCACGTTACTATGCGCATCTTTAATAATGTATCCGGTAAATTTTCATGCGGTTCTTTTAAAACTTCTTGAAACTTAGACAAGTGTAGATAGTGTTGTTTACTTTTAGCGATAGCTGATTGAACCGTGAATGGTAAAATTGAATTTAATTGTTCTATATCTTTTTCTACTAATTGTTTTTGTAAAAGCGTCGTATAGGTACTAATAATAACTGGATCACTAGGAGTTGCTAAGTAAGATAAAGGCAATAAATAACCTAAAGTCTTTCCTATTCCAGTAGCTGCTTCAATGACAAAATGTTCTGAAGGATCGTGGCTAAAATAATTGTATATTTCATCCATTAACTTATTTTGTAGAAAACGAGTCGTTAATTGGTCACGAAATAGAATCTCTTTATCTTCAGTATTTGCTGGATAAGGTGATTGAATACGATGAGAGTTATGCTCTACTACTACCTGCTTTTTACGTAAGGCTAATCCATCTTTAACTACTAATTCGTCAGGTAATAAAGGAAGTTCGTTTTGTAGTTCTTTTAATGTATCTTTAAATAGCATATCTGTATTCATTGTACAATTTTCAGCTAATCCTACTAATTGTTCTAAAGTGACTAATGGCATTTTTTTTAATTTTTTTTTCATTAATAAAAATAATTCCGCTGTAACATAAGCATCACTGTCTGCTTGATGAGGATTTTTATGGGTAAAGTCAAAGGCCATCGCTAAATCATTTAAACGAAAACTCGGTTCGGTTGGTAAAATTATTTGCGCCAATTCTACAGTATCTATCCCTTTGTTTCTCAGTGAGGGTAAGCCGCATCGCTTTAACTCTTCAGTTAAAAATTTAAAATCAAATTGAATATTATGCGCGACAAAAATGCAGTCTTCTAACAAATTAAAAATAGTTGGGGCTACATCCTCAAAATAAGGTGCATTTGCAACTAATTGATTTGTAATCCCGGTTAATCTTTCTATTTTTTTAGGGATATTAACCAAAGGATTAACATCAACCGCAAATTGCTGTACAATTTTGTCTTCTTCTATCAATACACAGCCAAATTGAATGATTCGATCACCATTTGCTACGCTGCCCCCAGTTGTTTCAATATCTACAACTGCGTATGTAACTTTTTCATTCACTTTTAGTCACCTAATTCTGATTTCTTAATAATAATTCTCTTTGTCTATCATACTATGAACCAAATAAAAACACAAAAAACTACGACATAAACGTCGTAGTTTTTTGTGTTTTTATTTACCAGAGTATATTTCTTCTGCTGTTTTATTAGGATCAATTACCACAAATAAATGGCCATCTTTAGAAATAAGTCCAGTTTGGTAGTCATTGTCATTTCCATCAACATCTCCTGCTTGATATGGGAAATAAACTCTATCTTTTTCATTTATTTCAGCTGCTGATTTATCATTTGGAACAGCATACAGAATATCCATTTTTTCAATATCCGGTTGCTTTGTTATCCTTTCGAACATTCCTAATTCTAAACCACCAAGGTTAATATCTGCAGAGTTTACTTGATCAGCATCTGGAAGAATCTCGATTTTTAAAGATTCGCAAGGGTAGATTTCTTCTAATTCACCATCTCCAATACGTCCAAAACTTTTACTAATTTGTTTAATCCATAAATCACCAATATATTCTTTTTTAATTGTCCATGTCTCGCCATTACGTAAGTAAAACTTTAACGCGGTTACTTCTTTTTTCATAGTTATCTCTCCTTCGTTTGTAGTAATACTTTTTGAACACTTTCATTTTATCATAAACTACATGAAAAGAAAACGTTTCTACAATTATTTTGTGATAAGACGCACAATGTATCTAGCTATTTAATTGCTAACGTTATAAATGGCTTTAAAAAAGTTTTTTTAGTCAGAGTATAAATTTAAAAAAATACTTATCTAGGAAGAATTGAGTTCTCATCTAGATAAGTATAATTTACAGAGGCAACTTATTTTTTTACTATGTCATTTAATGTTGCCCATTTTAAAATAGCTTCTTTCTCATTCTCTACTTTATTGAGTACAATCGCTATTTCAATTTCATCTAATGCCTCACCTAACCATTTACCTGGCTTTAAATTAAAATAATGCAGTAAATCGAACCCAGTAACTGCTATTTCTTTTTTATTTTTTATAGGCAAGAGGTTAGCTAATTGTTCTAAGTTAGTTAAATCCATTTTTTTATCTATAAAAATTAGTAGTTCTTCTACTTCTCGAGTTATATCATAACCGGTTTGATACAATAAAAGATTATTAAGAGGTTTTGAGGTTCTTATCCTTAATATTCTTAAAGCAACCTTTACTTGCTTTATCATTTTTTTAGAACATTTCCAAGCTCTTAAAAAAGGTTCAACTTCATTTTCATGCTTATCTAAAGCAAATAAGAGCAACGTCCAAGCTGATAAAGAAGACGCTAACTTATTGTTTTGATTGTTAGCTAATGTAGAGAAGTAGATTAATTCTTTTTCATAGTCTGCTAATCCAGGACAATAACGGTATAGGTTAGTTTCAATAAATAGACGCATTCCGTTTTGACGCCCTTGGCCAAGTAGAAGTTTTATAAATTCTACTTGGATTCTTTCGACAGCTATCTTTCCAAGCAAGTGATGATAGAGATGGATAGCTTTTTTTGTATTAGAATCAATTTTAAAGTCTAGTTGACTAACAAAACGTACACCTCTCATCATTCTAAGCGCGTCTTCGAAAAAACGTTCTTCAGGAGAACCAACAGCCTTAATTAATCCATTTTCTAAGTCGATAAGCCCATCAAAGTAATCAATGATTTCTCCATCTTGGGTCATGGCTAGTGCATTAACCGTAAAATCACGTCGTTTTAAATCTTCTTTAAGAGAACGGACAAAAGTCACTTGATCTGGCCTTCTGAAATCTTGATAAGTTGATTCAGTTCGAAAAGTCGTAACCTCATAAGTCTCATCATTTCTTAATACCATTACTGTTCCATGTTCAATACCTATATCGATAGTCTTGGGAAAAATGGTTTTCACTTCGGCTGGAAAAGCGCTTGTTGCTATGTCAACATCATTAATTTCTTTGTTTAGTAACGCATCGCGTACACAACCACCAACAAAGTAAGCCTCATAGCCTGCCTTTTGTATCTCTTTAATAACGGGTAATGACTTAGTGAAAAGAGGACTTTCATTAATCATAAAATATTTTCCAATCCATAAACAACTTTTTCCAAATCCATCACTTTTTTGCAGCCTAAAGTTACTCCTGTCATAAAGGAAGAACGGTCATAAGAATCGTGTCGTATCGTAAGACCTTCTCCAATACTTCCAAATTGAACTTGTTGATGAGCCACTAATCCAGGAAGTCGGATACTATGAATTTTCATCCCTTTATAATCTGCTCCGCGAGCACCAATTAAACTTTCTTTTTCATCAGGGTGACCTTGACTATGCTCACCTCTTTCTTCGAAAATCATTTCAGCAGTTTTAATTGCAGTACCGCTTGGTGCATCTAATTTATTATCATGGTGCAACTCAATGATTTCTACATCCGGAAAATATTTTGCGGCTTTAGCAGAAAATTGCATCATTAATACTGCTCCAATCGCAAAGTTAGGTGCAATTAATCCACCAACTTTATTAGATACGGATAATTCTGTCAATTCTTTGACATCACTTTCTGAAAAGCCTGTTGTTCCTACTACTGGACGTATACCATTTTCCAATGCAAACCTCATATTTTCATATGCTACGTCTGGAATTGTGAAGTCAATCCAAACGTCTGCTTTAACCGTCTGAACCATCGTTTCTTTGTCGTTAAAAATCGGAACATTAGCAAAAGAGAATTCAGGAATATCTTTCAAGTTTTTTTGCTTTACTATTGGATCTAAAACTCCTACTAAAGTGAATTCTTCATTGTTTAAAACCATTTTTGTTGCAGTTGAACCCATTTTACCTTTAAATCCTGCTACTACTATTTTGATCATTTTTTTCATCCTTTCACTATGCATTTTAATTTACTGCTTATTAGTTTTCTAAACTAGTCTGGAAACTAGCTCTCTTTAATTAATTATCAACTAATTCTTTTTAATAGTACCAAAAAGTCACTAAGATGCAAGACTTGGTATCAATTTTACATAGATAAAATCTCAAAAAAAAACCAAGTCATCAATGATTTGGTTTTTTTTCAAGTTCAGCAACATTTTTTCTTAATTTTTTCAAATTATTTGATAATCTAATAAACTTTTCTCGATCATTATTTTCTAAAGCGACATCTATTTGGTCCAGCATTAGTTGAATATTATTATTTAATGCAAGTGTGGCTAAAGCTTCTTCTACTTCTAACTCTAGTCCAGCATCAATAAAATCATTCCACTTATGGAAAGGATTATCTTCTAAAACAGCTAGATATTGATGCATTTTCCAAGATTCTTCAAATATTAATTCTAAATAAATATTTTCATGCCAATTTAGTCGTACTTCATGAAATGCCTGTTCAGGATCTTCGAATAAGACACCTTCCTTATAAAATGAGAATGGTTTATCTTCCATTTCAATAGTCGACATCATCATTCCCCTAGGTGTGGTTTCAACATGCTCAACAAAGTGAACTTTACCTAAAACAATATCATGATTTAACAAATAGTTTAATATCCACATCGACTCTCTTCTTTTCAGTTGATGACGATCTAGAAACCATCCAAGAAATTCTTTTTTTTCTTCTAAAGATACTTTGATGTTCATTTTAAAACCTCCTTATTCTAATCCTATTTTCATTATAACCTACTATTCTAATAGTTAGTATTAATTACTTCTGAAAGTTCTAACATTTCTCCATCAGAGGGCTCTAACACTAAGTAATCGGTTAGGACCGTTTTGATCACAAATCTATCTCCTGATTCCCTTAGGAAATAAATATAGCTTTTTAGAAAATCTTTATTTTGATTTAAAAAAGTATAAGCTTGTTTAAAAGATTGCTCGGCTTGTTCATATTTTTCTAACTTATCATAGACCAAAGCAGCATCCCAATAAAATTGTGGGTCATCTTGTTCGTGAGATAAAGCCTCTTCGATAACCACAAGAGCCTCTTCATAGCGTTCTTGCTTCAAAAGTAAATTAATAAAAGCTAATTGCAATCCTTCGTTTTCAGGAGCTAATGCTTGAGCTTTAAGATAATAGTCTTCTGCTAGATTTTCATTTTCTATTTTAATAGCGATTTCTGCTCCTACAGTAAATAAATCTTCATTGTATTGGTCCATTTTTAATCCTTCTCGGACAATTTCTATAGCCTTTTCAAGCTGATTTTCTTCTTCTAAGCCTCTAGCTAAATTAGGGTATACAGATGTATAATTCGGATCCAATTCTTTTAATTTAAAAAACAATTCATTACCACGTTTGTATTCTTTTTGCTGGTAATACGTTATGCCTAATTCAAATAAAGCATCCACTGTTTCATTTTCTTCTACACTTTGTTCAAAGTATAAGGCTGCTTGTTCTAAGTCACCTAACGCACTGTAAGAAGCTCCACAACGAGAAGCTAAATTTATTCCAGAAAACTCACTATCTCCTTGAGCCATTATTTCTTCATAACCTCGAATCGCTCGGGCATATTTTCCCATAGAAAAATAAAGCTCTGCTAAAGCAAAAGAAATAACCGGTTCATCTGGCAATAGATCGTTTGCCTTTAATAGTTTTTGTTCACTAGCTTCATACAAACCTTGAACTTGATATAAATCAGCATGAACTAACAGTGCTTGAGGATATGACTCGCTTGTTTCTGAAACTTTGAGAAGCCATTCCATCGCCTCATCAATGTGGTTTGATTCAATTTCAATTTCGGCTAAACCAATTTTTAATTCATCATCTTCAGGATATAATTCTAACAACTGTTGATATACCCTTTTTGTCTCTTCTAAAAAGCCTAAATGATACAAGCTATCGGCTAAATCATAAAGCTGTTCATCAGAATCAGCTTGTAACGCCTGTTCAAAAAATAAATTAGCTTCTTCGAGTTGATTCTCTTCAAGAGCTTCTATCATTTTTTCTCCATTATGCATTTAACCCACCTCTTTCTTTTACACGAATTGATCTTTATATGCTTTAACTTTAACATATTTCTTGTTTCATTTGGGAACAAATGTTTTATGGCAGAAAACAAAAAAGACCTACCTTATATGATGGTAAACCTCTTTTTGCTTCTTTTTACACTTAGGTCTAATTATCGGGAACACAATTAGAATTCATTGTTCTTTTATATGTCCG
Organism: Carnobacterium sp.; assembly: GCF_049673005.1. GTDB lineage: Bacteria > Bacillota > Bacilli > Lactobacillales > Carnobacteriaceae > Carnobacterium_A. The sequence goes on from NZ_JBATXB010000037.1 coordinate 23,388, forward strand.
TTTAGTAATTTTTTATTCAACATCTATTAATTAGTTTCAGATTGATATGAAACTGAACAACTATCCTGCTTTATTTCAGGATTTAGTTAGTCTTTAATTCAGCATTATTTTTTTGAAAATGATACTTTTTGTTACATTCTTTACAATCTGTTTTAGTTTCAGACTCTACAAATCCTGGAACATCGTCTTTCTCGTAATAAACAAACGCTTCACCACATGGACAGATATACACATTCTTAACAATCACTCCACTACCTGATCCATAACCTGGATGAAAGATTCTTTTTGTTTCCTTAGTTTCTAAAATCATTAAATCCCTCCTATTATTTAATTCCCTTTTAAATATAGCAGAAAACGAGTTGGTATTGGAAGCGTTATTTTACATCTTCCATATAATCAATAAATTTGTTGTGAAAAATTTATTAATCAGAGAATACAAAAGAACCAGTGGGAAAACTTTGAATCGTTTTAATTAAACGAATGATTCTCAGTTCATTTTTTAAACTATACTAAAAACGTTAGGGTTTATGGTAAAATAAGTATTAGATTAAGTATAGTTGCTTATTTAACTTATTAATTTCAGCGGTATAATTGATTTCTATATAAATTACTAATAAAAATCTAATTTATTAGGTGGTGAAAATAAATGAACTTTAAAGAATTTGTAGCATACATGGAAGAAAACATTACTGCCAAAGAAACTTTTTATCAAAAAGCTTTAGTCGATCAGGAAGCTCGAAACAGTCGAAGAGCACCAGCAAAAAAATGGAACGAAACTAAAATGGATCGAGCTGTTGATAAATTATGGCTAGAATTAATGAAAAATGTTTATGATAAGTTTAAATGGGTTGTTAAAGAAAATTCTTCAGATCCTTATCAATCATGGGTAGAATATATTGAAAAAACAGAATCTATAGAAAATTTAGATGAAATGCTAGTTGAGCTAGAATTTGAGTAATAAGAATTAGTTTTTTTATTATAATCTCTATGCGAATGAAACCAATTGACCTAGGTCTTGTTTAAGGGCAACCGGTTGGCTTTTAAACTGTATAACAAGTATTTGCCTACCACATGATTAAGTGCTCTCTAAACTGCACAAAACTACTAATAAGTATATGTGATAATATTTTTGTCTATTCAATAACCTGAACTAGCCAAAAAAATCTATTCTCTAGATTTTTTTTATTTCGTTATAAAAAGATAACGGCTAATACGTACTTTGTCTTTATATAAAGATTGGCTGATTATCTAAAAAATAACCTTTTTTATAAAACCTAAATGTTTCTAGCTAGTTATTTGCTAGTTTTAGAATTAGCTACCTATAAAAACAACAAAAACCCTTGACGTATCAAGGGTTTTTAGCGTTGTATTATTTAACTGCATCTTTAAGTGCTTTACCTGGTTTGAATGCTGGAACTTTGCTTGCAGCAATTTGGATTTCTTCCCCTGTTTGAGGGTTGCGTCCTTTGCGTGCAGCACGATCGCGAACTTCGAAGTTACCAAAACCAATGATTTGAACTTTTTCACCTTTGCTCAAAGTTGTTTGGATAGTTTCGAAGACAGCTTCTACTGCTGCAGTTGCATCTTTTTTAGTCAAACCTGTTGAAGTTGCTACGTTTTCGATTAATTCTGCTTTATTAGCCATGTGTATTTCACCTCCTCTAAAAGAAGAATAGATGCTTTTTTTACGAAGCAAATAAAAATCATAATATCATTTTTGAGTGGTCCAAAAATGAAGCGGTACGAAATGCTACTTTAAACCTTATAAATTACATTTCATCTAAAAAGATATCATACAAATGCCGTTACTGCAATGATTTTACTCGAATTTTTATTTTTTTATCAGCTTTTTCATATAAAACAGATTAATGTTTGTAACACCTTGATAAATATGTTAGAATATCACATTCTTCTTTTTAATAGTGTTATTTCATTCTTATTTTCTTTGACGTGTAAGGATTCTTATTGGAGTTCCTTCAAAAACAAACGTGTCTCTGATACGATTTTCTAAGAAACGAGAATAAGAAAAATGCATCATCTCAGGATCATTAACAAATACAACAAATGTTGGTGGTTTAATCGCAACTTGTGTAGCGTAAAAAATTCTTAATCTTTTACCCTTATCTGTTGGAGTAGGATTCATTGCAACGGCATCTAAAATAACATCATTTAAGACTGATGACTGAATGCGTAGACGTTGGTTTTCACTCACACGTTTAATCATTTCAGGTAATTTGTTTAAGCGTTGTTTTGTAACAGCTGAAACAAATACAATTGGCGCATAACTTAGATAAGCGAATTCGCTACGAATATCTCTTTCAAAATCCTTAACCGTATTATTATCTTTTTCAAGAGTATCCCATTTATTTACAACGATGATAACTCCTTTTCCTGCTTCATGAGCATAACCAGCAACTTTTTTATCTTGCTCCCTAATGCCTTCTTCAGCATTTAATACAACCAAAACAACATCGGAACGCTCAATGGCTCTAAGAGCTCTCATTACGCTATATTTTTCAGTTGATTCATATACCTTGCCGCGTTTTCTCATACCGGCTGTATCAATCATGACAAATTCTGTTCCTTCATCATCTGTAAATTGTGTATCAATAGCATCACGAGTTGTTCCTGCTACACTTGACACAATAACACGCTCTTCACCTAGCATAGCGTTAATAATAGAAGACTTACCAACATTTGGTCGGCCGATAAGACTGAATTTTATAACAGAGTCATCATACTCTTCTTCTTCTTCCTCAGGGAAGTGACTGATAGCGGCATCTAATAAATCTCCAATACCTAAACCGTGACTTCCTGAAATAGGGTAAGGTTCGCCTAATCCTAGAGTATAAAAGTCAAATATTTCCGAACGCATTTCTGGGTTATCCACTTTATTTACTGCTAACAACACTGGTTTATTTGTACGGTATAAAATTTTTGCTACATTTTCATCTGCATCTGTTACACTATCTCTGCTATTCGTAATGAAGATAATAACATCTGCTTCTTCCATCGCAATTTCAGCCTGGTATTTAATTTGATCAAGAAATGGTTCATCTCCTAAGTCAATTCCACCTGTATCAATCAGATTAAATTCTTTTCCTAGCCATTCAGCTTGAGAATAAATACGGTCTCTTGTTACCCCTGAAATGTCTTCTACAATAGAGATTCGCTCGCCTACTATTCGGTTAAAAATTGTTGATTTACCTACATTTGGACGACCAACGATGGCGATAACTGGTTTAGCCATTGCTTTAGCCTCCTTCTAATTAATTTCTTATTCATCTAGTTATTTTATAGAACAAAGCTTGAATTTGCAAGCTTATGCTTGATGAAATCGCTTTATTTAGCAAATTTTATCGTTTTGGCAACATTTTTTTAACAAACAAAGACATGTGGCTAATGAATACGCCACACGTCTTTACTTTTGTTTAAACTAAATTAGTTTTCTTTTGTATCTTCTTCATCAGAGGTGATATCAGAAAGCTGATCTCCAAGAATATCGCCAATGGTAAATCCTGAATCCGTTTCAGGCATTTCGTATTTCTCTTCTTCAGGTTTTGATTGTTGATGTGTTTTCTCTTCTAATGCCTTAATACTCAGAGAAAGACGCTGATCTTCTGTATTTAAATCCAATACTTTTACTTTAATTTCTTGCCCTTCACTCAAAACTTCATGAGGTGTTGCAATGTGATTATGAGAAATTTGAGAAATATGAACCAAACCTTCAACACCTGGGTAAACCTCAACAAATGCACCAAAACTAGTTAATCTCTTAACCTTACCATCTAGCACAGTATCAACTGCTGCACGTTCTTCAATATTATCCCATGGTCCAGGAAGTGTATCTTTAATAGACAACGAAATACGTCCAGCCTCTTCATCAACTGAGAGAATTTTAACATCGACCTCTTGACCTACAGAAAGGATATCAGCCGGATTTTTAACGTGGTCATAAGAAATTTGAGAAATGTGAACCAAACCATCAACTCCACCAAGATCAATAAATGCACCGAAATTAGTTAAACGGGCAACTTTACCTTTAACGGTCTCATTTTCTTTCAATTCTTTCATTAGTTTCTTTTTAGTTACTTCACCTTCAGCTTGTAGAACGGCTTTATGCGAAAGAATCAGTCGATTTTCACTTGGTTCAATTTCCATAATTTTAAAAGCCAATACTTTCCCTTTATATTCTGAGAAATCATCAACAAATTGAATATCTACCATTGAAGCTGGTACAAAACCTCGAACTCCAGCATCAACCACTAAACCACCTTTAACAACTTCTTTAACCGGTGCTTCAATAATCGTTCCTTCTTCAAAATCTTTTTGGATTTTTTCCCATACTTGTTTCGCATCGATACGGCGCTTAGATAATAAGAAACTACCGTTTTCTTTTTCTTTAATTTCTTTAATAACAACTAAATCAACAATATCGCCTACGTTTACAATTTCTGTAACATCTTCAAATGGTGCAGCCGATAATTCATTGTTCGGAATTACGCCCTCTACACCTCCGCCAAGAATACCAACAATTGCTTGTTTGTTATCTTGAATTTTTAGAATTTCCCCTTGAACAGTATCACCAATGTGAATTTCTTGCACACTATCTAAAGCCTCCAACATTGACTCTTGTTCTAAACCTTCGTTTTTGTCTTTTTGATCTGTCATGTTTTTGTCCTCCTAATTTAGCCAAATAAATCTTTCTTACCTTATTTTAACCAATATCGTAAAAAAATGCCACAATAAGGCCTATAAAAACAGTTTATCTCTTTAATTAGTATAATTCCATATCAGTTAAGAACAATCATTCACTTTTTATATCAACTTAGCTTTTTTTAGATTGAACGACTTCTTTAATTTTTCCAACTACCTGTTGAATGTTTAAACTAGTCGTATCTAATAGTTGGGCGTCTTCTGCTCTGGTTAATGGTGAAGAAGCTCTGTGCGAATCTTTGTAGTCACGATCAGAAATTTCTTTTTTTAATAGTTCCAAAGGAGTATGAATTCCATTTAATTTGTTCTCTTTGTAGCGTCTTTCAGCTCTCTCTTCAACACTAGCGATTAAAAATATTTTTACTTCTGCATTTGGTAAGACAGTTGTCCCAATATCACGACCGTCCATAACAACTCCACCTTTATCTGCAATCTTTTGTTGTCTTTTGACCAATTCTTTTCTTACTTGTCCATGTGCAGCTACAATAGAGACAGAATTGGTTACATCAGGTTGACGAATGGCTTCTGTTACTTCTTCATTATTTAAAAATACTTTTTGGTTCATTTCAGACGGTTCAAAAGAAATATCGCTATGTTTTAACAACTCAATTAATGCTTCTTCGTTTTCTAGATCAATTTTCTGTTGCAACGCTTCATGAGTTAACGCACGATACATTGCTCCAGTATCACAATAGATATAACCTAATTCATTCGCTAGTATTTTAGCTACTGTACTTTTCCCAGCCGAAGCAGGTCCATCGATAGCAATCATCATTTTATTTGTCATTTTTATCAGGCCTTCTTTCTATTTTCAAAATAAAAACCGTCCTAAGACGGCTATTATTTATTTAACTATATAATTAGTTTACTTTTAAAACTGTTCCAGCAGCTACATCGTTGCCAGAGATACCATTTAATGTTTTCAATTGATCTAGTGTCATACCATTGTTTAATGCAATTCGATAAAGATTGTCTCCAGGAGCTACTGTGTAGGTTTTTCCTGTATCTTCTACAGATGGCGTTTCTGTCTCTACTTCTGCTTCCGGAACTTCTGGTGTTTCTGGAGCCACTTCATTTGGAACGGGTACTTCGTCAATCTGTTCTTCTTCTACTTCTGGTTTAACTGGAGTGTCTGATTCACTAGTTTCTTCAGATCTAGATACTGATTGTTCACTAGAAGAAACTTCTTTTTCAGAACTGGAAACTTCACTGCTACTATTTTGTGCAATGGTTATTTTATCGTTATCCGCTTTAAACTCTTCTGCATCATTACGTTGATTTACAAACCAATAATAGGTTCCTGTTGGTAAAATAATCAATAATGCCAAAAAGATAAATAGAGACGTTAATATTGGAGAAATACCACCTTCAGCTTTTTTTCTAGCTGATCTTGAATAATTATCATTTTCATTGTTGTCATTATTTTCAAATTTACGAGACCATATTTCTTTGTCTTGATTTTTTTTAGAATTTTTTTTAGCCATAAAGTACTCCTCCTAAAGATATTCGATTTTATTGTAACATAATCCAGCTAAACTTACCTTACTTATTCGGCAACAAAAATAAATTTGTTATCTTTTCTTTCCAGTTTTTTGAAGCAGCTAAATGTTCTGTTTTTTGTTTTTCTTTTAAAATTTCCTGGAAATGTCGATCATATCCACAACTTGAACAACAATAGAGTGGTTTTTCTACTATTTTCTCATTAAAGTAATGAAGCAAAAATTTTCTCTTACAGTCTATCGTCTGGCTATATTGAACCATGTACTCTAACTGTCTATTCTTTTGTAGCTCTCTACCTAATAGCTGAGATTTAGCTTCTTCAATAGGTGTTTCAGCAATCAAATAGTTTTCTATAATTTGTTTTTGCGTTTCACTACAGCTTCCCTCGTGCACTTTTCCATGACGATAGGCGTACTCTAACATGGCTGTTGTAGGCAAGCTTTGTTCTTGCAATCTTTTCTGGAGGAATCTATCGCTTGTTTCAAAGAGTAATACAGCTACACTTTGTTTGCCATCTCGACCACACCGACCGATTTCTTGCAAATAGGATTCAACACTAGCAGGCATATGGTAGTGAATAACGAAACGAATATTCTCTTTGTTGATTCCCATGCCAAAAGCACTTGTCGCACAGATAATCTCTATCTCATTTTGAATAAATTGCTGCTGTATCTTAATTTTATCTTCATTATTAATCTCAGAATGGTAACTTTCAATAGCGTAATCCGTCTTTTCTTTTAACCATAAAGCTATTCTGTCAGCTTGTTTTTTACTTGAAAAATAAATAATACCAGGTTTAGCAATCTCTTCTACTATTCTTAATACCTGTTCCTCTTTATCACGTTCACAATTAATCGATGTTAGGGCAATATTCGGGCGATCTACTGAATACAGTATTTGAGTCATCTTATTTTTATCCAAAAGTAAAGAACTGATAATTTCTTCACGAACTATCTCAGTAGCTGTTGCAGTTAAAGCCATCGTTAAAGGATAGTTTAACTCTTTACGAACAGTTCCTAAACCTAAGTACTCTAATCGAAAATCCATCCCCCATTGAGAGATACAATGTGCTTCGTCAATAGCCATCATACTTATTTTCATTGTTTTGATTTTAGCTAACACATATTTTTGTTGAAGCATTTCTGGAGATAAAAAAACAAATTTATAGTCTCCTAAATGAGACAGCACCCATTGTTTCTCTTCGCTACTCATTAAACTATTAATAGCTGCAACTCGTTTTTCTCCTAATCGTTTCATTTGATCTACTTGATCTTGCATCAAAGATAATAGCGGAGAGACTATAATAACAATTCCATCTAAACAATATCCCGTTATTTGGTAACAGACCGACTTACCAGTACCAGTAGGCAACATGACTAGTGTATCTTTACCTGATAATGCGGCTAAAATTGCTTCTTCTTGTCCTTCGCGAAAGTAAGTGTAACCAAATTGATTTAGTAGAATTTTTTTTATTTTATCTTGGTTAGTCACTGTCTCGATTCCTTTCTATTTGAGCTAAGCGGTACCATAAAAATAAGATCTCCGGGTTTTTTTTAATTAACTCTTGATAGGTAATAGTAGGATTTTCGCTTAGGAGATGCTTAAGTTTTTTTAATTTCTCTGAAGGTAAAACCACAGAAAGATCAAATAATGGATCCATGATACTTATTTCAATAACGTGCTCATTAATTGTGCTTTCTTTAAGTTGCCGTTGAGCGGCAATTTCAGCAAGTGAATAACCATTCAATAGATAACGTTTTGTAAGCAGAGCACTTTTTGTTGTTCCATCATAAAGATGAAGCATTTCATTGTAAACAGAATAAAATAACGGTATTTTTTCAGGATGTTTTTTTAGTATTTTTGTAATCCAAGCAATCGAATCTAATTCAATTATACTAATTTCACTGGACTCTTTTTTAAATGCTTCGACTAGTTGATTTTTTGTTTTCCCTGTATTGCTATGACCTGTTAAATTAGCGGCTATAATTTCAGCGTTTAATTCTGGTAAATCATTCAGAATAATTATCCATTCTTGTCCAAAATCCAAAGCTAATTGATCCTTATTCATAGCATTATTTTTAAACCACTGTTTTACCCAATTTTGTTTTTCCCATTCTTTTTCTATAGGAATATACTGTTTATTTTTGTATCTTATTTCAGATAGAACTTGAGTAACTAATTGAAGAGTTCTCCAAAAATGAATTAATACGAGTCCATCCTTGAGATGATTTAACTCTTTAGGATAATAGTGTTCGGAAAAAAATTCGCTCTGTTTATTTTTCCCATTTTCAGATAAATAATATTCTTGCGTTTCTTCTGCTAATAATAGAGTATTTAGGTTTATTAATTTTTGAATACTGTTATTGAATTGATTACGGTCTAATTTAGAAAATAGTGCAAAAAAATGAGTTAATTGGTATTTTTCGGCACTATAAAGAATAGAGGCCGTTTTTTTCCCAGTAAGGATGTGATAAATTGTAGACATCTTTTTTGACTGTTTCGTTGAAAATAAAGATAAATAAAAATGGTCAAGGTAAGATAATTGATCCAAAATAACACAACTCCTTTTTATCTTCATTAATGTCACATGATTAATATACCAAATAATGAGTTGAAATTCTGTACTATTTGTATTTTTAAGCAGAAAAAAATGATTTCGTAGAATTCACGAAATCATTTTTTCTTTACTTTTTTTCTATTGTCGTATATTTGACATAGGTAAGTTCATTTACTTGATTTTGAATAATCCAAGGTTTCATTTTTTTATATAGTGCAATAAAGACTGTACTAACAACGATTCCTTTAATTAAGTTAAAAGGAATTACACCATAAAAAACATACTTTTGTACAGGCCCCACACTAAAATTTAATACTAAAAAATAAAGCGGAATAAGCACATAGGCATTTAATATAGATAATATCGTAGTTAATGAAACCGTTCCTAAAATATTCGCCAAAACTATATTTTTTGCATTTTCAGCTTTGCTGCTCATGATGTAGTAAATCGGTAAGCTATAAGCTAATGTAGCAATTAAACTAGCAATGTCTCCAATTGGATACCCTGCGTCTCCTCCTGTTTGTACATAATGAAGAATGGTACGAATCAAAGCTATTGCTATTCCTGCTACCGGTCCATATAAAAACATACCTAGCAAGACAGGGATGTCACTGAAATCAATTTTCAGAAAAGTAACTCCCGGGATAATCGGAAAAGCAAAAAACATGAGTATAAACGCCACTGCGGCGAGCATAGAAACCCCAACTAGTTTTTTTGTGTTTCTGTTTTGCATAAAAATCCTCCTAAAAGGACTCATCAGCTTGAGCATTCTTGGGCTTACTAAAAAACACTATAAAAAAATATGCTCGCCTAATTTTCCTTCAGAAAAATTAAACAGAGCATATGAACAGTATCATATTCAAATAAGCCCCATCTTCTTTATCCAGACTTTACTGTCGGTACTGGAATTAAACCAGTTCAACCAGAAATGCTATCTGGTTCGTGGACTATACCACCGGTCGGGAATTACACCCTGCCCCTGAAGACGAATCGTCTATTTTTTTAGTACATTAGATGTACAAATTTAGTATAAGCTATTTCATTTTAATTTGCAAGGTTCACTTACAATTATTCAGTGCTTTTCACATGATCTAAATAAGGAAAATGTAATCTGAACACCGTTTTTTTATTTAGTTCACTCGTAACTTCAATGTATCCACCATGTTCTTCAACTATATTTTTAACAATTGATAAACCTATTCCTGTCCCAGCTTTATTAGATTTATTATTTACACGAGATTTATCTGCTTTATAAAATCGGTCAAAAATATATGGAATATCTTCTTCTGGAATTCCAGGTCCGTTATCAACGATGTCTATTAGGATTTCATCTATTATTTTATCCAACTGAACTCGGATTTCTACCTTCGCGTCATCTCGTTTAATTGTTGAGGTATGATAAATAGCATTGTGAATCAAATTAACTAAGACCTGATTCATTTTATCAGCATCCATTGGGTATTCTTGGATATCGGGATCAATTTTCATTTCTAATTGAACATTGCCATTTTTAGCAATTCTACTAAAACGCGACAATACATTTCTGAAAAAACCTTCTAATTTAACGTCTTCAATCGTTAAATCAATATATCCCGCTTCCATCCGAGATAAATCAAGCATTTCGTTAACCAATCGATTCATTCTCTTTGCTTCATCACTAATAATGCTTGCCATCTCATGTTTCTCTTCAATTGTTTCAGCTATATCATCAATAATCGCTTCACTATAGCCCTGAATCATTACTAAAGGAGTACGTAATTCATGAGAAATATTATTAATAAAATCAACTCGCATCTTGTCCAAACGTCGTTCTTTAGTTAGGTCTTTTAATGAGACTAAGACACCACGAACATTTTCCATACCCTCATCAAATAAAGGAACAAAGGACAGATGAAAATAAAAGTCATTTATCATTAAATCATAAAAAACTTTTTCCGATTTCTTAACAACTTCGTCAATTTTATCTTCTAAAAATTCTGGCAAATGATAATCATCAACATTTTGTATCGTATCCCAGTTCAATAAGAATTCTTCCCCTAATGGATTAGACATTAACAGCGTCTTATCTTGATTGTAATACAATATTCCAGTAGATATAGACGCTACAATATTTTCTAACAATTCTTTTTCTTGTCTTGTAGCCGATCCCGTAGTCTCTAAAGATTTTCTCATTTTATTCATAGCTAAAGCTAACTGCGACAATTCATCTTTATATTTAACGGATGCTTTTTGACTAAAATCATTTTTAGCATAATCAAATGCAATATCTCTAAGATCATTTAAAGGGTGGCCTAAATGTTTTTTCAAAAAATAAAAAAATAATACAGCTAGTAATCCATATAAAGAGAATACACCTAAAATCCAATTATCCATTTTTTGTTCAGCATCTTTTAAAAAAGATAAATCAACAACAGAATAGAGTATACCGTCTTGATTTCCTATTGAAATGTTTTTCATTCTAAAAATAAACAACTTTATTTTACCTTCTGAAAGTTCTATTTCACTAATGATTTGAGTATCTTTTTTTTCAGCTATCGCCTTGTTTATTTCTTTATCTTTCATTAGTTTCAATTTATTATCGGCAAAGAATGAATTAGAGTTTTCAGTTAGAGTGATATCAGGCATTTGCTTTGTTTGAAAGGACATAAACAAATGCGAATCATACGCTTTCAATTTCTCCACATCAGCTAAAGAAGTGATTGAGTCATCTTCTATTTGTTTTTCTATTGATTGAATCGTTCTTTCATAATCTGATATATATTTCTCTTGCAAATTTTGCTGATAAACATGGCTATATAGTACACTAGTACTAATAAAACAAAAACTAATAATTAGCATGGTGATCAACCAAATCCGAATGGTTAGGTTGTTGGACTTATTCATATTATTACCTACTCTTTATCTTCAGAATAAGAATTAAATTTATAGCCTAATCCCCAAACAGTCACTATCATTTTTGCTGCTGTTTCTGACTGTTTAGTCAGTTTTTCTCGAAGTCGTTTAATATGAGTATCAACTGTCCTTAAATCTCCAAAAAATTCGTATTTCCAAACTTCTCTTAATAACTGCTCTCTTCCAAATATCTGATTTGGAGATTGAATTAAATACAATAAAAGATCGTATTCTTTTGGAGTAAGATTAACTGGATTACCATCTGCTAACACACGATGTGATTGATTATCGATTTTTATATTGGGCGTTACAATCAAATCTGGATTTAATTCTTCTTTTTCTTTTTCAACATGTGTTCGTTTTAAAACAGCAGAAACGCGCAAAACAACTTCTCTAGGACTAAATGGTTTGACAATATAATCATCTGCACCTGCTTCAAATCCTTGAATACGATTCATCTCTTCGCCTTTTGCTGTCAGCATCATAATAGGAGTACTTTTATGTTCACGTAATTTCTCTGCTACTTCGAGACCATCCATAATAGGCAGCATAAGGTCTAGTAATATCAAATCATAATCATTTTCCATAGCCAAACTTAAAGCTTGTCCACCATCTTCTGCCTCAGTAATGGTATAGTTTTCTTTTTCTAAATACATTTTCAGTAAGCGCCGAATGCGTTCTTCATCATCGACAACTAACAAACTAATTCCCTCATTCTCCAACGACACTACACCCCCAAAAAAATTTTGATTATTTGTTCCTATATTCATTTATTATACATGATATTCTTTTGGCATACAGCGATATGCATTATTTATGTATGAATAAACCTCAGACAACTAAACTAATGTCATCTGAAGTCTACCTTTTAATCTAAATTCTTTTTGTTCTCATTTACTAAATTTCGAAGTTGATTTACTTCAAAAGATTTTAATTCACGCCATTCTCCAGGACGAAGCCCGTTTAAGTTTAACGTTCCATATGTTTCTCTTTTAAGTTTTTGGACCGGATGTCCAATTGCTCGAAACATATTTTTCACTTGTTGGTTTCTTCCTTCATGAATTGTTAACTCTACCATGGACATTTTTTTATCATTATCTACTGAAATTATTTTTGCTTTAGCAGGTGAAGTTTTTTTACCTTCAATATTAATACCATTCTCTAATTTATTTAGTGAACGTCTATCAACAATTCCTTCAACTTTAGCTACATAGGTTTTATCAATATGAAATTTAGGATGCATCAACATCTGTGAAAGTTCCCCATCATTTGTTAAAATAAGCGCTCCTGTTGTGTCATAATCTAATCGACCGACTGGATAGATCCTTTGTTCTACATGCGTAAACAAATCAGTCACAACTCTTCTATCTTTATCATCTGAAACAGCTGATATCATACTTCTTGGCTTATTTAGTAAAAAATAAATCGGTTCTTCACGATCAATTGGTACGCCATCGACCTCTACTTTGTCAGAGTTACCAACTTTAACCCCTAATTCTTTTACAATTTTCCCATTTACTCTTACATGACCTTCAACAATTAGCTCTTCAGATTTTCTTCTAGAAGCTATCCCGGCATGTGCCATTACTTTTTGTAATCTTTCCATATTCTTTAACTACTCCTTAACGTTCCAATTTTAGTGCTTTTAATTTTATCATGAAAACTGTTCATTAAATCGTTCAAAGAACAAATTCGATTCTTTCTCTGAATAATCTTGTTCTATATCCGATATTTCAGGTAACGCAGGCAATTCAGTTATTTTTTTCAAACCGAAGTAATCCAAAAAATAGTGAGATGTCCCATACAATATAGCACGACCAGGTCCATCTACACGACCTTTTTCTTCGATTAAGCCCCTAATAGTTAATTTTTGTAATGAACCACTCGTTTGAACACCACGTATTTCATCAATTTCCATTCTTGTTAAGGGTTGTTTATAAGCGATAATTGCTAATGTCTCAAGTGCTGCTTGAGACAAGTTAGTTGAAAGTGGTGAAATAGCATAAGAACGTATGATTTCAGCATACTCCTTTTTAGTGGCTAATTGGTATTGCTCACCAACTTGTAACAAGGTTAAACCACGCGTTTTTGATGCTTCACATTCTTGTTGCAACTCCATCAATAGTTGATAGACATGCTGCGTTGAACAAGCTAGCAGAGTCGCAATTTCATTTAAAGCTAGTCCCTCGTCACCCGCTACAAACAACAAGGTCTCAATAGCAGCTTTTTCATTCATCCATTAGCACCTCTCATCGTTGTTTTCTATTGAAAACACAACTATCTCTCCGTATTTATGTGATTGCTTAAAAACAACTGATTTTTCTTTAATTAATTCAAGCATAGCCATAAAAGTTGCTACCATCTCTTTTTTGGATGGATTACTAAATAAACTTGAAAATAGCAAACCTTCTTTATGAGGTTTACGAGAGAGTTGACTAAGAATAAACGTCATTTTTTCAGTAATAGTTATTTCTTCAGACATAACTTTTGTTTGAAGTGGAACTTTACTTAATCGTTTTTTCAGCAATTTATTAAAAGCAATCACTAAATCGTCTGTTGTGATTTCTAGTGGTTCGAGTGGGATATTATGTTGTAAATAGTCCAAATTTTTTGGTTCTCTTGTATAGTACTGATTTCGATCTTCTTCTTTATCTTTTAATATTATAGCGGCTTCTTTATATTTTTGATATTCTAATAACTGTTCTATCAAAGCATCGCGTGGATCTTGGCCTTCTTCAAAATAATCAAGTACCTCATCTTCTAAATCCAACTCTTTTTTAGGCAATAGGAGATTGCTTTTTATAGCCATTAGAGTTGCGGCCATTATCAAATAATCACCTGCAACATCTAACTGCAATACTTTCATTGTTTTAATATATATTAGGTATTGTGAAGTGACTTCAGCGATTGGGATATCATAAATATCTAATTCCATACGATTGATTAGATGAAGCAGTAGATCTAAAGGACCCTCAAACGCATCAATTTTTACATTTATCTCAGACATCGCTTACTCTTCTTTCTGGTTAATAGTAGTGGAAACGATGTCTTGCTCATTAATTTTATTCTTTTCTTGTTCCCATCTAACAATTAACTGAGCTGTTTCTAAGGTTCCTATAATTTTTTGACCAGTAAAGTGCTTCTCCAGTGCCTCTAATATTTTATAACTAATTCCTTCGTTACGAAAAGAAGGGTTAATTGAGATGTGTCGCAATAAGATTAAATCATCGCCTGTTTCAACACCAATTACAGCTATAAAATCTTGTGTTTCTTCTCCTCGCCACAGAAAAAGCTTACGACTTTCTTCTTGATTGTACCAATCTAATTCAAATTTAAGACGACTGACTTCCTTAAAATCAGGTATAAATGACATTAAACCCATCGTTATCTTTTCATAATTATTTTTATACTCGAGTAGCATGTTCTGTTTATCCCCCTAGAGATTCTATCCATTAAACACCTAACTTACTGAACTAGCCTAAATCAATGACTGTTCTAGTCTTAATAAATCACTATAGCTTTCACGTTGTATAGCAAGAAAATTAATACTATTTTCTACAAAAACAACTGGTGGACGAGGAATACGATTATAATTACTTGCCATCGCGTATCCGTATGCCCCTGTACTAAATACTGCCAGAATATCTTTTTTCTGTGGATCAGGCAAGGGTAAATCCCAAATAAGCATATCTCCAGACTCACAACACTTACCGGCTATTGAATACAGTCCTTCGTTCTGATCGTTTACACGGTTAGCAAAAACACCTGTATATTTTGCACTATATAAAGCTGGGCGAATATTATCAGACATCCCACCATCGATAGCTAAATAATTACGAACTTCAGGTATTGTTTTTTGTGAACCCGTTTCATATAAAGTGATGCCAGCATCTCCGACTAAACTACGACCAGGTTCTATCCAAATTTCAGGCATTTTTAAATCTAATTTTTTTGTCACATTTTCGATTTCAGTGATAATTGAATCGATATACTCTTTAATTTCCAACGGTTTATCCTCAACAGTATACTGAATACCGAAACCTCCACCTACGTTTAAAACAGTTAATTCAAAGCCAAATTGATTTTTCCAATCTTTTGAGTAATTCAACATTTTATTAATTGCTAAATTAAAACCCTCTAATTCAAAAATTTGTGAACCAATATGACTGTGTAAGCCTATAACATCAATAAATGGCATCTTACTAGCCAGAATTGCCGCCTCTTTAGCTTGACCATTTTCTAAATCAAACCCAAACTTAGAGTCATTTTGACCTGTAGAAATATAATCATGCGTATGAGCTTCTACACCTGGAGTAACTCGAATTAAAATATTCATTCTTTGTTTGCGTTCTGAGGTAAATTGATTCAATCGATCCAATTCATAAAAATTGTCTACTACAAAACAGCCAACCTGATAATCTAAGCCCGCTATTATTTCATCATCTGACTTATTGTTTCCATGAAAATGTATTTTTTCACTAGGATATTCTGCTTTAATAGCTGTATAAAGTTCTCCACCAGAAACAACATCCAGAGACATTCCTTCTTTTGCCATCAACTGATAAATAGCAAGACAAGAAAAAGCTTTACTTGCATAAGCAACTTGAGCTTTTATTTGTCTTTCAGAAAAAGCAGCTTTAAATGCTTGAGCTTTTAGTTTAATCGCTTTTGTGTCATATACATATAAAGGTGTACCATATTTTTGAACTAGTTCAATAGTATCTACACCACCAATTTCAAGATGCTTTTTTTCGTTTATTTTCATTGTACCTGTTAGTAAACGTTCGTCCATTTGACGTCCTCTTTTCAACTTTATCCGAATTTTTGCTTTCCTTACCATACCATAAAAAAAGCAATTTCTCAACGAAACAAAAGATCTCCAAACGAAAAGAATTCGTTCTTATGTTAGTTAGGTCTTAGGTTTACTACACATTTCTCAACTCTTTACTTTTCATTAGTAAGATTGCTTTTATCTCTAAAAAAATCGTAAACAAATTTATTATAATCAACTAATCCTTTATGTATTTTAATTTAACTGATTATTTTTTCTAATAATTTAGTCTAATACATTGTATTAGTTTTAAAAAATTAATTACCCTATTTTTCGATTATTTGGGAAATGTCATTTTATAATTAACACTATTAAAAAACGTTTGCTTACTTGTTTAAGTTCAAGTAAGCAGACGTTTCTCTCAGACATTAAATAGCTTCTAAAATATTTTTTACAAATAACTTAAATGTTTTTTTAACGCGTTGCGTTGTTTCTACAACTTCTTCATGATTTAGAGATTCTTGCATACCTGCAGCAAGATTCGTGATACAAGAAATTCCAATTGTTTTTAGTGATGCGTGTTTAGCTACGATAATTTCAGGAACAGTAGACATACCAACAGCATCCGCTCCTAGCAAGCGAGCCATTTTGATTTCAGCAGGCGTTTCATAAGTCGGTCCGGAGAAGCCCATATAAACACCTTCTTTTAAATCTAAATTCATATCAGATGCTACTTTCTTCACAACTTTTTGATAATCTTTATCATAGGGTTCACTCATATCTGTGAAACGTACGCCTAATGCTTCATCGTTAGGACCCATCAGCGGATTTACACCAGTGTAATTAATTTGATCAGTAATCATCATCAATTCCCCTTGTGAGAAAGTTGTATTTACTCCACCCGCTGCATTGGTAACTATCAAAGAATGAACGCCCAAAGCTTTCATTACTCTAACTGGAAAAGTCACTTCTTCTAAGCTATACCCTTCATAATAGTGAAAGCGGCCTTGCATAGCTAATACAAATTTCCCACCTAATTCACCATAAACTAATTGACCGGCATGGCCTACAACTGTTGATACTGGAAAATGTGGAATTTCATTATAAGCTATTACCACTGGGTTCTCAATCTCATCAGCAAGGTCACCTAATCCTGAACCTAAAATTAATCCAACATCAAGTTTTGTGACACCTTTGTTAATAATATAGTTTGCTGCACTTTTAATTTTCTCTTGTAACGTGGAAGTCATGAATGGTCTCCTTCTTATTGCAATTTTTATTTTTTATACTAAATACTTCAAGAAACTTTTACCAAATCCAGTATCTTTTGTCTTGAAATTATCAGAAATTGTTGCACCAATATCTGAAAAATGACCTTGTGGCATTTCTCCAAATTTTTTCATAGATGGAGAATACGCTAATAGAGGAACATACTCACGTGTGTGATCAGTACCTGGAGCAGTTGGGTCATTTCCGTGATCAGCAGTAATTAATAACAAATCATCTTCTCTTAACTGTCCTACTATTTCTTCTAAGCGAGCATCAAATTCTTCAATAGCTTTTGCATAACCAACTACATCCCTGCGATGACCAAATAATGCATCAAAATCAACAAGATTTAAAAAGCTTAATCCTTCAAAATCTTGAGTCATCACTCTTAATAATTGATCAACACCATCCATATTGCTAATTGTACGGACAGCCTCTGTGATCCCTTCTCCGTTATAAATATCATTTATTTTCCCTATTGCGATAACGTCTTTTCCAGCTTCACTTAAATGGTTCAAAACCGTTTCTCCAAATGGATTTAATGCATAATCATGACGACCGCTCGTTCTAGTAAAGTTACCAGGAGTTCCGACAAACGGACGAGCAATGATTCGACCGATCATATAAGGATCATCTTTTGTAATGTCTCTTACATACTGACAAATTTTATATAATTCTTCCAATGGAATGATCTCTTCATGAGCAGCAATTTGCAATACAGGATCCGCAGACGTATAGATAATTAAATCCCCTGTTTTCATTTGATGCTCACCATATTCATCCAGAATCTCAGTACCGCTAGCTGGCTTGTTCGCAACAATTTCACGACCTGAAAAATCTTCTATTCTTTTTAGTAATTCTTCTGGAAACCCATCTGGAAATACTCTAAAAGGAGTTTGAATGTTTAATCCCATTATTTCCCAATGACCTGTCATGGTGTCTTTACCAACAGATACCTCTTCTAGTTTAGTGTAATAGCCAACATTATCTTGCACATGTCGTACACCTTTCAATGGACGAATATTCCCTAATCCTAACTCTTCTAAATGAGGGATATTTAAACCTGCTTCTTGAGCTATATGACCTAATGTATCGCTACCAACATCATCAAACTGTTCAGCATCTGGAGCTTCACCAATTCCAACTGAATCCATCACGATTAAATGCACTCTTTTATAAGACATATTCTTATAGCCTCCTCATTTTCATCATTTACACTATTCATTATAATGAATAACACAGTATATTGCGAGAGAAAAGATAAAATATAAAACGGTTACGCTCGTGGGTGATAGGTTTTGTAGACCGAAGACATACGATGTGTACTGATGTGAGTATAAATTTGGGTCGTTGAAATATCTGAATGACCTAATAATTCCTGAACAGTTCTTAGATCTGCTCCATTTTCTAACAAATGAGTAGCAAAAGAATGCCTTAGAGTATGAGGTGTTACTTCTTTTTTTATTCCTGCTTTTTTCACAAGAATATTTAAGTTCTTCCAAATACCTTGCCTTGTCAATTTACGACCGTGGTGATTCAAGAAGACAAAATCAGAGCGGCAATCTGATCGTTCTAGTCTATTACGGCTATGATTCAAATAAGTCTCTATCCATTTAATTGCTAAGTCTCCTAATGGAAGGATACGTTCTTTTTCACCTTTACCAATCGTTTGAATTAAGCCTAGCGAAAGATGAAGATCATCCAGTTTTAACTCAGTTAACTCTGATACTCTTAAGCCAGTTGCATACATAACCTCAAGGATTGTACGGTCTCTAATCCCTAGTGTTTGACTTGTATCCGGAGTTTCAATTAAGATTTCTACTTCTTTTGTCGATAATATTTTTGGCAGAGTTTGAGCTTTTTTAGGTGTATCAATATGTGCCATTGGATCGACTGTTGCTAACTTTTCTTGTCTTAAAAACTGATGAAATTGTCTTAAACTTGAGACCATCCTTATAATTGATCCGGCTGCTTTTTTTTCTTCTTTTAACTGTTGTAAAAAAGATAATACCGCATAGCGATCAATACTGTCCCAAGTCATCAAATGATTTTCCTTTAAAAAAAGTAAATATTTTTTTAAATCGCGTAAATAACTTTCAATTGTATTTTTTGAAAGTCCGCGTTCAATCGTTAAAAAACGAATATACCCAGCTAAATCTTCTTCCATTTTTTCTCTCCTTAATCCAATTGAAAAAAAGAGCACGAAACACATGAAGTGATCTGCTCTTTTTTTACTTGTTAGATTTATTGACAATGTTTACATATTCCATGAAAAGTTAAACGATGATCTTTGATTTGAAAATCGAATCGTTTTTCTACATCTTGTTCAACTAATTCCAATAAATCTTCAGCTATTTCTTCAATTCCACCACATTTCAAACATAAAAGATGATGATGAAAATGCTTATCGCCTTCTTTTTTTAAATCGTACCGTGCTAATCCATCATCAAAACTAATTTTGTTGACTACTTCAATGTCGGTTAATATTTCTAGAGTTCTATATACAGTTGCTAAGCCTATATCCGAGTTTTTTCTTTTAACAGCTAAATAAATTTCTTCCGCACTCATGTGTTCGGTTTCTTTTTCAAGAACAATTTTTATTGTCGCTTCTCTTTGCGGAGTGAGTTTAAAACCTGAATGATGCAGCTTTTCAGTGATTTTTGTCAACATGGAATCAGTTGTTTTCATTAATAATCCCTCATCTAATTCAACAAATTTTTTCTATTCTACTATTTTCGTTTCATCATTCACTGGTTCTACTGCGGGTTCACTATCTGCTTCTACAGATTGTTGGACCAACTTTGTTTCTCCATCTTCTTGAATGATCATTCTTTGTTTCATTAAATTGCCTAAAGCCCGCTTAAATTGAGATTTACTAATCCCAAAACGTTCTCTGATTTCATTAGCATCACTCTTATCTGTATAAGGAAAACTACCTTCTGCCGTGCGTTCTAAGATAGCCAATAACATTCCAGCATCATCACCTATGGCTTCATGCGCACGAGGCATTAATGAAATGTTTAGGACACCATCTGGTCTAACACCAATAACTCGCCCGGACACCACTTCACCCATACGAGGTTCATCTTTTCTTTCAGATGGATGAATAAAACCTAAATGATTGTCTGAAGTGAAGACAAACGTACCAATCATCTTTAATCTATAAGCTGTAGCAGTAATATTTTGGTTATTCAATTCTGCAGTAGCCTTTGTAGAAAGTGATTCAAAAACCGTTTCAGGCACTAGCGTTCCCCACATGCGATCTTTCTCATCAACTTTTATTGTAATCATTAATTGATCACCTTTTTTTGGCCAAAGATGTTTTAACACAGGTAATTCATCTAACGATACAACAAGCTCTTTATCTGGTAAACCAACATCCATAAACACACCTAAGTCTTTACGCGTATCAACAACCGTTGCCCATGCAAATTTACCAATGCGAATTGTTGGGATGTTTTGTGTTAAGATAGTCTCTTTATTTAAAGAAACATACGCAAAACCTTCAACAGTATCTCCTAGCTCGTAATTAGTTGTTTCATCTTTTACTAACTTATACGTTACTCCATCTTTTTGAATAAAGTAAGCTTTTTCGTTTATATCCGTAACTAACCCGGTTATTATATTCCCTAATGACTGATTCATATTTTTTCCTCCATTAATTATCATGTTATTTACACTTGTTTCTAAGCAAACAAATAAAACCCCTTAAATCTTCTATACAAGTTTACCATAATTACATTATGTCATCTAGCACTAAAATACAAAGAGACTTTTGAAAAGATGATCAGCCACCTTTTCAAAAGTCTCAACGTTATCATTTTTTTGAGTAGAAAAACTCTTTAAATCGCAGTTGTTGCTCCACGATAAACGATACCGCGACGTGAATCAACTGTAATTAATTCCTCTGAAAGGATTAATGTTGTTGCATCTTCTGCTCCAACAATTACTGGAATCCCCATAGCAATTCCTACAACGGCTGCATGACTAGTCAAACCACCATTTTCAACAACAATAGCGGATGATTTTTGGATAGCTGGCAAGTAATCTTTATCTGTTGTTTTAACAACTAAAATTCCGCCTTCTACTGCTTTCTCGTTTGCGTCAGCTGCAGATAGAGCTACTACCGCTTTCCCAATAATAGATTCTGAACCAATTCCTTGTCCAGTAACTAATTTCGAACCAATTAATTGAATCTTCATTAAGTTAGTTGTACCACGTTCTCCAACTGGAACACCTGCTGTGATGATAATCAAATCTCCATCTGAAGCAAAGCCGTTTTCACGAACAATAGTTGCTGCTAAATTGAACATATCATCTGTAGATGCTGGCTTAGAAGATACCGTTGGGTGAACTCCCCATGAAAGAGCTAAACCACGCATGACACGTTCTGAAAATGTAACAGCTACGATGTTAGCTTTTGGACGGTATTTAGAAATCATACGAGCTGTGTGACCTGATTCTGTTGCCGCAACAATTGTTTGAATTCCTAAGTTACGAGCAGTGTGACCTACTGATTGTCCAATTGCTTCTGTCATGTCTGATTCGCTGTAAGCCTTTAATGCAAACGCATCTTGGTTTACTAATGCTTCCTCAGTACGGACAGCAATACGAGCCATTGTTTGAACAGCTTCAATTGGGTATTTACCAGCTGCTGTTTCACCAGATAACATAACTGCATCACTGCCATCAAAAATAGCATTTGCAACGTCATTCGCTTCTGCACGTGTAGGACGCGGGTTATCTTGCATTGAATCTAGCATTTGAGTTGCTGTAATAACAGCTTTCCCTAATGCATTACATTTTGCGATTAACGATTTTTGAACGATAGGAACTTCCTCAGTAGGAATCTCTACTCCTAAGTCTCCACGCGCAACCATGACACCGTCTGCAACTTTCAAGATTTCGTCAATTCTATCAACGCCTTCTTGGTTCTCAATTTTAGCAATAATTTGAACATGTTCCATTTTTTGCTCTTCTAAAATAGCTGTGATTTCTAAAACATCACTTGGACGACGAACAAAACTAGCTGCAATAAAGTCTACATCGTTTTCTAAACCAAAACGGATATCAGCTGCATCTTTATCAGTAATTCCTGGCATATTAACAGAAATCCCTGGAACGTTAACACCTTTTTTATTTTTCAAAACTCCAGCATTGTGAACCAATGTTATCAGTTCTTTATTTTCAAAATCAATATCCGTTACTTCTAAGTCGATTAAACCATCATCCAATAACACATGCGTTCCTACATGAACATCATCGATTAATTCTGGGTAAGAGATAGAAAACTTCTCTCTTGTTCCTTCAACTTCATCCATAGAGATACGAACAATATCTCCTGTTGAAAAGTCAACACGGCCATCTTTCATATTGTGTGTACGCATTTCTGGACCTTTTGTATCTAATAAAATTGCAACCATTTTACCAGTGATTTTTGATGCTTCACGTATATTTTTGATTCGTGCACCATGTTCTGCAAAATCTCCATGTGAAAAGTTCAAGCGAGCTACATTCATACCTGCTTCAATCATTTGTACTAAAAATTCTACTGATTCACTTGCTGGTCCGATTGTACATACTATTTTTGTTTTTTTCATTAATTTAATCTCTCCCAATAATCATTTTTTTGTGAAAAAGTCTTTTTGGTTAATATGAAATCTCTTGGTTTAATGTATATAATGAAAGGTCTGGCATATGCTTTTGGTCATTTAAAATATCTTCAAATTTATTTTCAGCAATTTCATTGCCAATCATTCCTAAACCTAATCCGCCTTTGCCTTCTTTTAATAAGTCAACAGCTTTTGCACCAAAAATACTAGCTAATACACGGTCTCTAGCCGTTGGTGATCCTCCGCGTTGTACGTGTCCTAGAACCGTAACACGAGCATGGTGATCTCCAAATTCTGCTAATTTCTCAGCAAAATCATTGCCACTCATTACACCCTCAGCAAGGATAATAATGCTATGCTTCTTACCACGTTCGCGACCTTTTTGAATCGTATTAGCAACATCTGTCATGTTAAATTCTTTTTCAGGAATAATAATTTGTTCAGCTCCACCTGCAATACCAGTCCAAAGAGCGATATCACCTGCATTGCGTCCCATAACTTCTACGATGAATGTTCTCACATGACTAGTTGCAGTATCTCTAATTTTATCGACAGAATCTAAAACTGTATTAATTGCTGTATCAAAACCAATACAAAAATCAGTACCTGGAATATCATTATCAATTGTTCCTGGTAACCCTATAGCAGGAAAACCATGTTTCGTTAAGGCTAATCCTCCACGATAAGAACCATCTCCACCAATAACAACTAAACCTTCAATGCCGAATTTTTCTAATTGCTCGATACCTTTTAATTGTCCTTCTTCTGTTGCAAATTCTGGATAACGAGCTGAGTATAAGAATGTTCCTCCACGAGAAATTTTATCTCCTACATCTCTTCTTGTTAATTTACGGATATCTCCAGCAACCAAACCTGCGTAACCGTAGTTTATACCATAAACTTCCATTCCTTCGTAGAGACCCTTACGAACAACTGCGCGAACAGCCGCATTCATTCCTGGAGCGTCTCCTCCACTTGTTAAAACAGCGATACGTTTCATGTTATTAACCCACCTTATCAGTGTATTTAGTATAGCAACTAATATTCGGAGAACTATCCGACCATTAATTACTATATTTTTACTAGCGTTTATTAAGAAAGCTTATGAAAAACTTTTTTAATTATTAAGCTCACAAAATTATTCTACCATTTTTAGCCTGAATTGTCCTATTAAAATGCGAAAAACCTTTAAAAAGTTGTATTTTGTTCTTTTTCTTGCATAACAACATTCCCCGTTCCCATTACTTTTTCAAGTGCTAATCTGAGAATAGGTGATCCATCTATCCATTCAGATTCATTTAATACAAGTTTCTTCTTTGTTTCTTCATAATAAAGTATAACCGGAATTGTCCCACGATGTTTTTTTAATAGGTCATTTAACTTTTGCAAAGATTCACTATCATTTTTTTTAGAAGGAATTCGAATAAAGAGTCGTTCTATTTTCGCTATCTCTGATAAAATTTTGATGTCTTCTACTGATGAAACAATGACTTGTTTCATTTCGTCACGACTACTTTCAACTTTTCCTTCTACATAGATTATCTGTCCTTTTTCTAATAGTTTTCCATATTGTCTATATTTAATAGGAAAAAGAGTTAAAGAACAATCCCCTGAAGAGTCGTTTAATGTAATGAAAGCCATAATTTCACCTTTTTTTGTTCTAATTCGTTTAACATCCTTTACAAGACCTATTATTTTTTCATGTTGGCCAATTTGTAACTCTTGTATAAAGGATGTTTTTTTTATTAATGCTACGTTTTCATACTTTTCTGTTGGATGACCAGATAGATAAATACCCAAGTAAAACTCTTCTAATTCGAGTTTTTCTTCTAAGTTTAAATCAGATGAATGCGTATATTTTGGTTTCAATATATCGAATAATCCAATGTTATTACCAGCCAATTCTAAACTAGATAAAATCCCCATCAGTGATGAGATTAACGTCCCTCTCGAATGACTCAGTTCATCAAATGCTCCAACATATATTAATGGCTTAATGTACTCTTCTTTCAACCACTTTGGTTCAATTCTTCTTAAAAAATCAATTAGGTCTTTAAAAGGACCACTTTCTTTTCTAATTCGTATGATGTCCATAACCATATCTCTTCTTATTTTTTTTATTGATCCTAAGCCAAACTGGATTTGTCTATCTTTTAGAGAAAAGGCATAAAAGCTTTTATTTATATCCGGTGGTAGGATAGTTAATTTTCTTTTTTTTATTTCTAGTATAATCTCTTTCAATTTCGTAGGATTATTTGAAGCAGAATTAAGTAGTGAAACAAAAAAAGCTTGTGGATAGTGTGCTTTTAAATAAGCCATCTGATAAGCGATAAAGGAATAAGCTACTGCATGTGATCGGTTAAATCCGTAGTTAGCAAATTGTTCAATATAACTATATACTTCTGTAGCTATTTTTTTTTCATAGCCTAATTCCATTGCCCCACTAATAAAATGGTTCCGCTCAATATCTATTAATGATTTTTTTTTCTTTGCCATTGCTCGTCTTAAAATATCCGCTTCCCCTAATGTATAGCCTGCCATTTTAGACGCCACTTGCATGACTTGCTCTTGGTAAACCATTACACCGTAAGTAACGCTTAAAATCGATTCCAAACTTTTATGAGGATAAATAATTGGTGCCTCACCTTTTTTTCGTTTAATGAATAAATCAATTTGCTCCATTGGACCTGGACGATACAAAGCATTCACAGCAGCAACATCTTCAATTGATGTCGGACCTAATTTGCGCAATACATTTTTTATTCCATTTGATTCAAATTGAAAAATACCAACTGTATCTGCTTTAGTGAATAATTCAAGCGTCAAAGGGTCGTCCATTGGAATATCTAACAAATTAATATCGGTATTTGTTTCTTTCTTGATGAGCTTAAGTGTGTTGTCGATAATTGATAAGTTTTTCAACCCTAAAAAATCCATTTTTAATAAGCCAATTTCCTCTACATTTCCCATCGGGTATTGAGTCAGATTAATTGAATTGCTACCTTTTTGGAGTGGAAGATAGTCGCTTAGAGGATGATCGCTAATAACGACTCCTGCTGCATGAGTGGATACATGTCTTGGTAACCCTTCAATTTTTTTAGCTGTATTAAATAGTAGCGTATTTTTTTCATTTTTTTGTACAAGTTCTCTTAATGATTTCGATTGTTGATAAGCTAATTCTAAAGTTATTCCAAGTGTTTTTGGTATTGTATTAGACCATAGTGAAGCCTCTGTTTGACTGAGTTCAAATACTCGAGCTACATCACGTAACGCCATTTTTGCAGCTAACGTTCCGAAAGTTGCAATTTGAGCCACATGATTTTGACCATATTTATTTTTCACATACTCTAACATTTCTTCTCGACGGTTATCCGGAAAATCTAAATCAATATCTGGCATTGTAAAACGTTCTTCGTTTAAAAAACGTTCAAACAACAGATTGTATTCTATCGGATCAACATCCGTAATAGCCAGTACATAAGAAACCAACGAGCCCGCAGCAGAACCACGACCTGCGCCAGTAATAATTTTTACTTTATGAGCATAAGCCATTAAATCCCAGACAATCAAAAAATAATCTTCAAAACCCATTTTTTGGATAATTGTTAATTCATAATCTAGTCTTTCTTGATAGACTTTAGGATAGTCTGGTTTTCTTTGGTTTAATCCTTCATAACAAAGTTGTTTTAAATAACTCGATGTACTTGTTTGTTTGGGCAACTCGAATCGAGGAAGTAAATGTTGATCCAATTCAATTTCAATATTTATCCTTTCAGCAACTAAAACTGTCTGTTCTATTGATTTTTGTAACCCGGCGGATCTAAAAATTTCAACTTGCTGATTTTTTTCAAGTAACGAGTGTTGTCCACTTAGTGTATCTACTTCAGATAAGGAAATTTTTTCTCCTGAACCGATTGCTTTCAAAACTTTATTACTAAAATCATCTGAAGGATCTAGGTAACGCAAATCTCCTAACACGACCGTTTTTATCGATACTTGATTTTGTATCTCTCTTAGTTTAGACTGAACATCTTTTATTTCATTGTGTAATTGCAGTCCAATAAAATAGTTTTCACTGGAAAATGCCTCTTGCTGAGCTCTTAGTGTTAAGAGGGCTAAATCTATTTCATCATTAACTAATAGTGATTCAAATTCACTATCTTTCCCTGGTGTGATAGCTAGCAATCCATTACTATATTTTTTTACATCTTCAAGTTTCATGCGTTCATTTTGATCCATCAACATCTTTTTACTCGATAATTTCATAAGATTGTCATAACCTTTTTTATTTTGAGCTAACAAAATTAGAGGATAATCTTGTTGAGTATTGGTAACCCCTTCAATATCCAGCGTTACACCTATAATTGGTTTAATGCTGTGTTTGATACACGTTTTATAAAAATCAATAGCGCCATACATAACATTATGGTCTGTTAAAGCGATTGCTTTGTATCCACGTTCTTTTGCAGAAACAACCAGTTTTTCAATCGATAACGTACTCTGTAACAAACTATAAGCACTGATAACTTGCAAATGTACAAAGGACATCTTAGCCACTCCATTCTCATTTCATCTTATGTATTATACCCTTAATTTATAGGGATGCGCAAATCGTTAAAAGTAGTTTTTCCATAGTTCTCTTTACAATCTGTCTAAACGTGATAAAATTAACTTGTAAAAGAGAGGTGTTGTATTATGAAAATTATCGTGACGTTATTTTGGGGATTTTGTATCGGCCAAGCAATTAACTATATTGGCAGCTCTTTAACTGGCGGTTCATATGATTTTGTAACAGCTACTTTGATTGGTATTGTTTCTGCAGTTATTATTTTACTAATTGGAGAAGTTATTCCAAAAACAATTCATGCTGGCGAAACCAAGTAAACTAAGCAGAGCATCCATTATAAATAAAAACGCCTCACAGCCTATTAGTGCTGTGAGGCGTTTTTATTTCGCTACTTTATAGCTACTTGTTTACTCGATAAGTAGCTAGTTAATCCGTTAATTCAACTGTTTCAAAAGCTAGTTTATCGTCTTTCAGTGTAATCGTTACTTTTGACTTAGGCAGAATCTTGCCTTCAATAATCTCTTTGGCAAGAGGAGTCTCCACACTTCTTGTTAAATAGCGTTTCAATGGTCTTGCACCATACGTTGGATCATAAGCATTTTTAGCGATCCATGTCTGAGCTTCTTTTGAGATCGATAGCTCAATTTCTTGCTCGACCAAACGCTTAGCTAAATCATCTGTCAGCTTGAGCACTATTTGCTTCACGATTTCAATACTTAATGGTGCAAATAGTACGGTATCATCAATACGATTTAAAAACTCTGGTTTAAAATGGGCATTTAATAAAGTAAGGACTTCTTCTTTTGCTGCTTCATTAATTTGTCCATTTTCATCCGTTCCATCTAATAAGATAGTAGAACCGATATTACTTGTCATAATTAAAACAGTATTTTTAAAGTCAACTAACCTTCCTTTTCCGTCTGTTAAACGACCGTCATCTAAAACTTGTAATAAAACATTAAAAACATCTGGATGGGCTTTTTCAATTTCATCAAGCAATACTATACTATAAGGGTGACGTCTAACGGCTTCCGTTAGTTGGCCACCTTCTTCATACCCAACGTATCCTGGAGGAGCCCCAACTAGACGAGAAACAGAGTGTTTTTCCATGTACTCACTCATATCGATGCGTACCATCCGTTCTTGAGAATCAAATAAATTTTCAGCGAGAGCTTTTGCTAACTCTGTTTTACCTACTCCAGTAGGACCAAGGAATAGGAAAGAACCAATTGGACGATTAGGGTCTTGTAAACCAGCTCTAGCACGAATCACCGCATCAGTTACACTTTCTACCGCTTCATCTTGTCCAATAACTCGCTCATGCAACGTATCTGCTAGATGAAGTAGTTTTTCTCTTTCGCCTTTTACTAACCGAGTCACAGGAATTCCAGTCATTCGCCCTACGACGACTGCAATTTCATTTTCTGTTACGGACTCTTGAACTAAACGTTGTTTATCTTCTTGTTCTTTTAAATTTTCAGCTTCTAATTCTTTTAGTTCTTTTTCTAAAGTTGGAATTTGTCCATGGCGTAAAATAGCTGCTCGCTCTAAATCATAGTTGCTTTCAGCATCTTCTAGCTCACGACGGGCTTGTTCTATTTCTGAACGCTTATCACGTAATTTAGCAACCTCTTCTTTTTCTGTTTCCCATTTCATTTTCAATGTGTTAGCTTCTTCACGTAGGTTAGCTAATTCTTCGCGTAAAATGTCTAGTCTACGCTTACTTGCCTCATCTTTTTCTTTTTTTAGTGCAGCTTCTTCAATTTCTAACTGCATTAAACGCCGTGTTACTTGGTCCAATTCAGTCGGCATAGAGTTCATTTCAACTCTTATTGTTGCACATGCCTCATCAACCAAATCAATTGCCTTATCCGGCATGAAACGATCGGTAATGTAGCGATTTGAAAGATTGGCTGCAGCTACTAAAGCATTGTCATGAATATTTACACTGTGATGGATTTCAAAGCGTTCTTTTAACCCACGAAGAATACTAATCGTATCTTCTACATTAGGCTCTTCGACCATGACTCTTTGGAATCGTCTTTCAAGAGCTTTATCTTTTTCCATATACAATTGGTATTCGTTTAGTGTCGTTGCCCCAATACAATGCAATTCACCACGAGCCAGCATAGGTTTCAATAAATTTCCTGCATCCATGCTTCCTTCTGTTTTACCGGCACCAACAATAGTATGAATTTCATCAATAAAGAGAATGATTTTCCCTTCACTTTTTTTAACTTCTTTTAAGACAGCCTTCAAACGCTCCTCGAACTCACCTCGGTATTTCGCTCCTGCGATTAAAGCTCCCATATCTAAAGAAAAAATTGTTTTATCTTTTAAATTCTCTGGAACATCTTTTCGAACAATTCTTTGAGCTAATCCTTCGATAATGGCGGTTTTACCAACACCCGGTTCACCTATTAAGATTGGGTTGTTTTTAGTTTTTCTTGATAGAATACGAATAACGTTTCTAATTTCTTCATCTCGCCCAATTACCGGATCTTGTTGCCCACTTTTCACTGCTTTCACTAGATCAATTCCGTATTTTTCAAGAGCTTGGTAACTCTCTTCTTGATTTTTTGAAGTCACACGATCGCCCCCTCGTAATTCTTCTATTCTCATTTTTAATTGTTTTTCAGATACACCATTTGATAGTAAATACTTAGTTAATACGTAATTTTTTAATTTCATTAACGCCAAAATGACTATTTCAGTAGCTAAATAATCATCTTGAAAGTCTTTGCGTAATTGATCTCCTTCATTCAATAAATGAAATAAGTTTTGACTAAGCGCTTGACCATAGTTAACAGAACTACCTTCTATTGTAGGCATCCGATCTAATTCTTGATCAATAGCTTGCTCGAATTTATCTACATCTAGACCGACGCTCTGATAAAACCCGCGAGCAAAATTGGTCGGGGTCATAAATATTTTCCATAGATGGACAATATCAATTTCTTGATGGTGCCTATTCATTGCAACATTTTGTGCTTCTGCTAATGATTCTTGCATCGTAGAAGTCATTTTTTCGCTATCCATTTTTAATTCCTCCTTAACTAAAATTTATTGATTTACTTATAATTTAATTATAATCAAATGGTTAAAATTGGTCAAAGATTTTCTCTATTTTTTTAAAAAAAGTAGCCGAATAGTTATTTCCCAAATGAAAAAAGCTCTGACAACTGTCAGAACTCTTTTAGCGAATACCTAATGCAATTCGTGCATATCGACTCATTTTAGTAGTATCCCAGGCAGGATACCAAACTAGTTTTACTTCAGAAGAAGTTACTTCTGGTATAGTTTTTAAAGCCTTAATAATATCATCTGTGATTACATCAACCAGAGGGCATCCCATTGTTGTTAAGGTTAAATCAATTTGACAAAAACCTGATTCATATAAATGGATGTTATACACTAAACCCAAATTAACTATATCAATACCAAGTTCAGGATCAATTACTTGTTCCAAAGACGCAATAATACGTTCTTTTATTTCTTGTACTTCATCTTCTTTCCAAAGCTTATTATCCATTTCCATTTAGAAAACACCTCCAACTGTTACTACTAGTTTACTTGGTTTAATACAAAAAGTAAAACTGAAAACTATCTTTTTTATGGCTATTATAAATGAGCTAGAAAATAATCAGCCATTTCTACAGACTTAACATGAGGAACTTTATGGCCTACACCTTTACTTACGGAAAAACTTACATTTGATCCAAAAGAACGTTCTTTTACTTTCTCATAAAAATCAAATGTAGGTTGATAAGGAACTAGATCATCATTTGTCCCATGCCAAAAATGAACGTAACGATTAGAAATTTTTTCTGGGTGCATAGCTAAAGAAATAGGCGATAATGTTACTAAAGAATCATTAAAGGCTTCTTCATTAATAGAAGTTTGTATACCTTCTGTCCATTTTGATGATAGCAACCATTTTGTAAAATTAATTGGATCTGGACTTCCCATTAAGACTACTGCAGATTTTATCCAAGGAAATTGCGTTAAAGCAGCACACGTTGTAAACCCACCCATAGAAAGGCCAGTTACACCAAAACGATTGATATCACTAAGTCCTTTCTTTACGTAATAATCTTTAATCAGTGGCAACTCAGTTAAATTTCTGGTGATTACATTCCAAAATTCTAGCCCATCAGGCAATAATTCTTTTTCTTTTCGCTCACCATGTAGGTAAGCATCCGGTAATAATGCACGAAATCCATTCTTCGCTAACTCATAACCATTGACTAAACAACTTTCTTTATTGCTAGTCCACCCATGAAAAAATATAACCGTTGGCAATAAGTCCATTTCTTTTCCTTTAGGATTAATTTCTAACAGTGGTAATCCATCTACACTAACTGATTTAATTGTAATCATCCATTTCCCTCTTTTCGTTAGTTATACATTTATGGTACAGTTACTCTATATAGGTTAAAGTAAGTTTAACATAAAAATAAAATTTACCCCGTAAAAGAAAGAGGAAAAAATGGATAAAAAACTAATTGCTGTTGATTTAGATGGTACAACATTAAATAAACTATCTTTAATTTCAGATAAAACAAAGCAAGTTTTTAAAAAAGCTAGGGAAGCTGGACATATCATTTCAATTGCTACAGGGAGACCTTACCGTAATAGCAAACATTATTACGATCAATTAGAAATGATTACACCTATTATTAATTTTAATGGAGCTTTATGTCATTTACCTAATGAAAAAAATTGGGAAAACCAATACCATAAAACAGTTAGTCGTGATATTGCAATTGATATGCTCGATTTAAAAAAAGATTTCGATATTCAATTAATTGCGGCTGAATTACTTGACTCTGTTTATACAGATGAATCTTTTTTACCTTATCCTGATTTTTTCCCACATGGACAAAAAGACGTACTAAAATTATCTGCTGCTAATTTAAAACAAAGTCCTACATCAGTGTGTGTGTTTACAGCACAAGAAAATCAAGAGCAAATTATCAATAAAATTGTTCAACGTTACGGTAATTTAGTTGAAGTAAGGACTTGGGGCGGTAGCTCTCCTTGTCTAGAAATTGTTTCTGCAGGCGTTCAAAAAGCTCTAGGAGTAGAACGTGTCGCTAGTGCTTATGGAATAAAACAACAAAACGTTATTGCTTTTGGCGATGAAGATAATGATTATGAAATGATTCAATACGCAGGAAATGGCGTAGTAATGAAAAATGGTATCCAAGCTCTTAAAGATATTGCGAATGATATGACTGAAGAAACAAATGATAATGACGGATTAGCTCTTTATTTAGAAAAACACCTCAGTCTTTAAGAACAAAAAAAAGGCCACTCATAATGAGCAGCCTTTTTTTGTTTAAATCAGATGTAATTATTGATTTGATCTTCTAGCTTTTTGTTGATCAGGACTTAAAAATTCTCCGACCACTTTATTTGTTCCCATAAAGTTAACAAATGCCGCTGTATCTGCTTCTTTTACAGCTTGTTCTAAGTCATACATTTCATAATTACTGATAACAATCATTAAAACAGAGCGATCTAAACCTGTATATCCACCTTTAGCGGGAATAACGGTAATGCCACGAATCAATTTAGCATGAATTGCCTTTATTAATGCGTCTGGATCATTTGTAACGATCATTGCCGTCACTTTTTGATGGCTAGTATGAATCATATCTACTACCCTTGTCATTACATATATAGACAGCAAGGTATACATAGCATATTGCCAACCATTAATAAATCCAGCAGCAATAACAATCATTCCGTTTATGGTTAATAATAAGCTTCCAACTGATCGACCGGTAGTTTTAGCTAAAACCATTGAAATTATATCTAGCCCTCCAGTTGAGAAACCATACTTTAATGCAAACCCAATCCCAGCTCCACCAATTACTCCTCCAAAAAGAGAATTCATAATCGGATCAGTTGTTAAAGGTGAAATAGGTAAAATAATTGTAAAGAAAGAAATCATGACTGAAGTCATAAAGCTATATAAAGTAAAATCTTTTCCAATTTTAAACCAACCTAGCAAAGCAATAGGAATATTAATAAGTAAAATAAATATCCCCGTATCGATTGTAATCTCAAATCCGTTTTTAAAAACATGTGAGAGCAATTGAGAAATCCCATTTACTCCAGGAGCATATATTTGTGATGGAATAAGAAAATTATTCAAAGCAAACGAATTTGTAATAGATGCAAATAAAACAAAAAATATTTTTTTAGCCTGTTCTTTCCAAAAAATGGGTGTTTTTAATTGTTTCAATGTGGTACCTCCTGAGAACTTTCTTTAGTTTGTTTATTCATGTTTCAAAAAACGATAGTACTATATATTATTTTCTTTAGTTATATCACGTGCTTTCTTTAGCCTCAACAGAAAATATGGTACAATATACTTATTGTAACCAATTTCAAAAAAATAATGGAGGCAAAATAATGGCAAAAGATGCTAGTTTTGATATTGTTTCAGAAACAAATTTAGAGGAAGTTAAAAACGCAATTCAAATGACTAAAAAAGAAATTGATACGCGTTTTGATTTTAAAGGTTCTATTAGTGAAGTTAAATTAGAAAAAGAACAGTTAGTGATCGTTTCAGAAAGTGAATTTAAATTAGAGCAAGTGAAAGATATTTTAACCAATAAACTTGTTAAAAGAGATATTTCTTCAAAGAATCTTCATTTTGAAAAAATAGAGAAAGCTTTTGGAGGAAATGTAAGACAAACAGCTGACTTGGTTAATGGAATTGATAAAGAAAACGCAAAAAAAATCACACAACTGATTAAACAAGCTGAAATAAAAGTTAAAACGCAAATTCAAGATGACCAAATTAGAGTAACTGGTAAAAGTAGAGATGATTTACAAAAAGTAATGGCTCTTTTACGAGAAGCAAGTTTACCAATTGGCCTACAATTTACTAATTACCGTTAAAAAAAGCCTGTTGCTCAACAGTGTTCGATGTGAGCAACAGGTTTTTTGCTAGTGTAAAGAATTAAGTTTGAATTGTTTTAACAACAACGGTATGACTTCCCATTAATAATTTAGAAACAGGACAAAGTTGTTCCGCTACTTCGACAAGTTTTTTAGCTTCTTCAAAATTTAACCCGTCTATTTGTGCTAAAGCAATAACATCAAAGTAAAAACCAATTTTTGACGTTTCTTTCATAAAATCTACGTGAACTTCAACTTTACTCTTATGAGACTTTCCTCTAGCCTTCAAAACCGATTGAATAGTAGCATTCAAACAAGTGCTTAAAGATAGCCCTAACAACTCTTCTGGGTTGGTTCCTGGCTCTTTTGAAGTGGGACTTGATACCTTAACTTTTAACCCATCATTTTTTACATAAGCTTCTCCATTAACGCCACTTTCATTAACCATTTCAGCATGAAATAAACTTTTCGAGGTTGTCATTTTTTTACTCCTTTTAATTCATCCTAATTGAATTATTTTACAGTTTCATTAGTAAGAACTAATTCAATTTTCGGCAGAATAGCTTTTGCTATTGTTGAACCCGTTACAAGCATCTCATATAGTGGTTGAACATTTTCTGTTGTTCTTCCCAATAATCTCATATACAGTTCACCATCTGATCCCAAACAAATACGATAATAGCCTGATTGTAACTCGTTTAAGTCATTAATTAACTCCAAAACAGCTGCTTTTTTACTGAAATTTGATACGAAAGCTAAATGATGATAGACAATTTGATAATCTGAAATAGCATCTTCTTTATCAAATACAATCCCAAATGGTAAGGCTTTGTCTTTTGTTAACTGAAACTTTCCATTATAAGAAACTTGACCATTTTCAATTTCTCTTTTAGCTAAAGGAATCTGTTTTTCTTTTAATATTTTTTCGAACTGATCTGTTATTTTAGTCAATTGAATACCTCATTTCATTTTTTCTAATCCTTTTTTCAAAAATAAGTATAACGTACTTAATCATTGAAATACAAGTTAATCAGTCATATTAAAAGGATTATCTCACCTTCCCTCTCTCTCAATCAATAAACAAGTTGATTTAAACATTTTGTATAAAAAAGACACCATAACGTCATTAAACGTTTGGTGTCTTTTTTTTATACCGACGGCCGGAATCGAACCGGCACGCCCTCGCGGGCACAGGATTTTGAGTCCAGCGCGTCTACCAATTCCGCCACGTCGGCAAGATAGGTAATCAATCAAAAAAAATAAGGCGGTAACCGGATTTGAACCGGTGATAGAGGTTTTGCAGACCTCTGCCTTACCACTTGGCTATACCACCATCATTATATATATTTGATTGTTTAAAAAATAAAACTGGGCTAGCTGGATTCGAACCAACGCATAAGGGAGTCAAAGTCCCTTGCCTTACCGCTTGGCTATAGCCCAATAAAAAAAGGCGACTGATGGGGATCGAACCCACGTATGCCGGAA
>NZ_JBATXB010000038.1:0-11542 GCF_049673005.1 Carnobacterium sp.
CCTAAAGCTAATACAGCATGTTCTTCATCTTTAATATCTAAAGCATAAGAGTCTCCCCACGTTAGCCATTCTTTTGAGATAGCTGCAATTACTTTTTGATTGCTCATTATTTGGTAATCATGTTCCCAAATAGATCCTTCAACTTGCCAATTTGGTCCTATAATAGAGTATCGTGGTTTGAAAAATGTGAATTCTTTGCTTACTTTAGCTAGTTCTTTACCATTGATATATAGTGAATAGCTAGGTAAAAATTTAAATAGCTGTTGCTCGATATATAAAACTTCTTTTCCACTACTATCTCTCACATGTAGTTTCTTACCCCATGATAAAAATTCACCTTCGACTAAATAAACGTCTTGCTCTTGGCTATTTTTAACACTAAATTTATCGTTCCAAGAAAAAAGTTTTTGTTTGATATAATAATTCATCCTTATCACCTTTCTTTTTAACTTATTTTAGAAATTCAGTATCAATAATTTTTTCTGTTGTCTCCAATAAAGATGCTTTGGATACCTGATTCCCTTTGTATCCGTTAAGTACGTGCTGGTTTGCAAGATTTTTTGTATACTCACTTAGTTTATAAATCCTAAACTGCTCCCTTGACTCCGCATAATTCTCATGATTGCCAACATAATGCATAACGGTAGGATTCCACTTAACATTTTCGATGCCCTTTTCTTCTGCATCTATTACAAAATCTAGAGAAATCATTCCACCTAACATATTATTTTCTGTGCCAGTTGACATAGCCGATAAGAAGTTTCCTAAAGAGTAAACGACTAGTGTTTGATTACCGTTCTTACCTTCTACCCATTCAACCGGTTGAATCACATGTGGATGTGTACCCACAACGACGTCTACTGCTAAATCTGCGAAGAGCTGAGCATATTCTTTTTGGTATGTATTAGGTTCAAGCATATGTTCGTCACCCCAATGAGCCGATACGATAACAAAATCACTCACTTTTTTTGCCATTTCTATATCTTGAGTAATTAAATCTTTATCAAAATAATTTAAGCGATAAGAAACATCTGGTTCAATTCCATTTGTACCATAAGTATACGCAAGAAATGAAAATTCCACTCCATTTCTTTCGATTACAGGAATTGCATCACGCTTTTCTTGAGAAGAAAATACTCCTGTAAAAATCATCTTTTCTTGTTTATCCCAAATATCCAACGTATTTAAAACACCCTGTTTTCCTTTATCCAACGAATGGTTCGAAGCTCCATTTACCAAGTCAAAACCTAACTCATTTAAATCATCTGCCATATCACTAGGTGTATTAAATGCAGGATAACCAGAAAAACCAAATTTATCTCCGCCAATTAATGTTTCTTGATTGATGAAAGCTAAATCTGCCTGTTGGATTTCATCCGCCACGTTTTCAAACATTGGTTTAAAATCAAAAGAGCCATCACTCAATTGTGCTTCATCGAAAATGACATCATGAATTAAATTGTCTCCCACTCCAACAAAAGATACCTTCTTTTCCTGACTAGAATTATCTTGTGAACTAGATAGTTTAGTCGATGATAATGAATTTGTTTCGTTTATTAATGACGATTCAATCGCTTCATTCTCAAAAATATTATTTGTACATCCTCCTAAAATCATTAGTGATAATAGCAGCCCAATTTTCTTCACTCTTAGTCCCCCTATTTTATATAAAATAAGTAACTCCTTAGTCTTTTTCATCTTCTAAGCTCTATTGTACTAGAATCCGCTTAAAACTGTAACTAATAATCGGTCTTTCTATATGTAACGCTGTTGTTGTTTAATAATAGAAAGCAGGTTAGACTTTTTTTAGCCTAACCTGTCTTTCTCTTTAAACAGCTATCGTTCTGATATTGAAAACTACTTTTCCTATTTTATTTTAGATGATGGGTATCTTATAGCTGCTTGAGCAGCTGCCAGACGAGCAATGGGTACACGAAAAGGTGAACAAGATACATAATTTAATCCTAACTTTTGGAAAAACTCAATAGATGCGCGATCTCCGCCATGCTCGCCACAAACACCTATTTTGAAGTTCGGTTTAATTTGACGTCCTTTTTCAACAGCTAATTTCACTAGCTGTCCGATACCTTCTTGGTCGATTGTATCAAAAGG
The DNA here is from genome assembly GCF_049673005.1 of Carnobacterium sp. Classification (GTDB taxonomy): domain Bacteria; phylum Bacillota; class Bacilli; order Lactobacillales; family Carnobacteriaceae; genus Carnobacterium_A. The sequence goes on from NZ_JBATXB010000038.1 coordinate 2,113, forward strand.
ACCTTTTTCTAAAATGTTTTTGTCCATATAGTCAGAAATAAAATTTCCAGAATCATCTCTCGAAAAACCAAATCCCATTTGAGTTAAATCATTGGTTCCAAAACTAAAGAAATCTGCTTCTTCTGCAATTTTGTCAGCTGTAAGTGTTGCTCGCGGAACTTCAATCATTGTTCCAATATGATAACTGATTGTTTTTCTTTTCTCAGTGAATACTTTTTTAATTTCATCTTCTATTTCCGCTTTAATATAGATTAATTCTTTTACGTCACTAATTAAAGGGATCATAATCTCTGGTTCAACCTCGTTATTTTTATTTACCTGTTGCTCTATAGCAGCCTCCATGATTGCTCTTACTTGCATTCTACTAATTTCAGGATAAGTTATTCCTAATCGAACACCTCGATGACCCAACATAGGGTTTACTTCATGTAATTCAGTTATACGTCCGTTTAATTCCTCAAGACTCAATGACATTGTTTTAGCTAACTCGCGAATTTCCTCTTCTTTGACAGGCATAAATTCATGCAAGGGAGGATCTAACAGACGAATGGTTACAGGAAGCTCCCCCATAACATCATAAATTTGATAAAAATCATTTTTTTGCATAGGCAGTAATTCATTCAATGCTTTTGCTCGTTCTTCAGCTGTGCTAGATAATATCATTCTTCTAACGGAAGAAACTCGATTTTCTTTAAAAAACATATGCTCTGTTCTAATCAGTCCAATTCCTTCTGCACCAAATTCTAATGCTTGCTTCGCATCTTCTGGCGTGTCAGCGTTAGCTCGAACAGACATCGTTTTTATTTCATCAATCCAATCCATTAATTCTCTAAAGGTCTCTCCTAAAGTTGGCTTAGTTTTTTCTATCTCATCAAGATAAACAATTCCTGTCGTTCCATCTAAGGAAATAAAATCTCCCTCATGTAACACGCCGTCTTTGTATTTAACAGTTTTTTCCTCTTCATGAATTTTCACTTGTGAACAACCAGCAACACAGCATTTCCCCATTCCTCGAGCCACTACTGCAGCATGAGAGGTCATCCCTCCTCTAGCCGTTAAAATTCCTTCTGCTTTTACCATTCCAGAAATATCTTCGGGAGATGTTTCTTGTCTGACTAAAATTGTTTTTATTCCCTTTTTATATGCTTCTTCTACTGATTCTGCAGTAAAACAGATTCTTCCTGAAGCTGCTCCAGGCGAAGCCGCAAGTCCTTTAGCTATACTTGTTGCTTGAATGATTGCATTCTCATCGAAATTCGAATGCAACAATTGCTCTATTTGTTGAGGTTTTATTCTCATCAAGGCTTCTTCTTTAGTGATTACTCCATCTTTGTGTAAATCAACTGCAATAGCAATGGCCGAGAGAGCGGTTCTTTTCCCGTTTCTTGTCTGCAATAAAAAGAGTGTGCCGTCCTCGATAGTAAATTCAATATCTTGCATATCTTTATAATGCTTTTCAAGATTTTTAGCTATTTCTTTTATTTGATGATAAATTTCAGGCATCAAAATATTTAATTCTACTATATCATTTGGTGTACGAATACCAGCCACAACATCTTCACCTTGTGCATTTAATAAAAATTCGCCAAATAACTTTTTATCGCCCGTTCCAGGATCCCTAGTAAAAACTACCCCCGTACCAGAAGATTCTCCTTTATTCCCAAATACCATTGATTGAATATTGACAGCGGTTCCATTTAGTTTTGATATGTTATGCATTTCTCTGTAAAATATCGCTCTAGGATTATTCCATGAGGCAAAAACTGCTTTAATAGCTAACCTTAACTGCTCCATAGGATCTTGAGGAAATTCATTTTTTGTTTCTTGTAAATAAATTTCTTTGTATTTTTTTACAATACTTTTTAAATCATCTCCATCAAGATCTTTATCTAATTCAATTTCTTTTATTTTTTTAACTTTTTCTATTATAGACTCAAAACGTACTTTAGGAATCTCCATAACAACGTCTGAAAACATCTGTATGAAGCGACGATAACTATCGTAAGCAAAACGTTCATTAGATGTGGCGTTAGATAATCCAACTACAGATTGATCATTTAACCCCAAATTTAAGATTGTATCCATCATACCTGGCATAGAATGACTTGCACCTGATCGAACAGACAAAAGTAGAGGGTTTTCCATATCTGAAAATTTTTTCCCGGTTAATTGTTCTAATTGTTTTAGGTGAGCATTAATCTCTTTATCTAAACCATTCCAGATAGACTGTTTTTCAGAAAAAAAGCGTTTACAACTTTCTGTAGTTAATGTAAATCCTGGTGGTACAGGAAGTAGCATTTTCGTCATTTCAGCTAAGTTTGCTCCCTTACTACCAAGTAGGTCCTTTAGTTCTTTATTTCCTTCATTAAAGCTGTAAACGTATTTTTCAGTCATTTTTCTAACCTCTCTCTTTTTATATTTATTTTTTAATAAATTTATTCCATTAATCGATTCGGTCATTTTTTTAGTTTCTAGTTCACATTAAATAACTGTGAATCAGTTTTTTTTATATATTCAGTAATTAGATTTGCTGTTTCTTCTATCGCGTTATCAGAGACATCTATAATTAAACAGCCAATTTTCTTCATAATTTTTTCAGCATAATCCAATTCTTCTAAAATACGGTTCATCTCTGCATAGCTGGAATTTTGCGGCAATCCTAAATTTTTTAACCGCTCTTTTCTAATACTATTTAATTTTTCAGGTGTATTGGTTAACCCAATAACTTTAGTAGGTGAAATTTGATAAATTTCTTTTGGTGGCTCAGATTCAGGAAATAGTGGAACATTTGCCACACGAATATTTTTATTTGCTAAGTACATAGATAGAGGTGTTTTAGAGGTCCGTGATATTCCTAGAATCACTAAATCTGCCTTTAATATCCCTCTTGGGTCTTTTCCGTCATCATATCGAACAGAAAACTCAATGGCTTCAATTCTATTAAAATACTCTTTATCCATTTTTCTTATAATACCCGGTTCTCCTATTGATTTTAAAGACGTTGCTTTCTCAATAGCCGTTAATCCACTCCCTAAAATATCAACTAAATAAATTGATTTTCCATCTGAAAAACCCTTTAAGTACTGTCTTAATTCTTCTTGAACCAATGTATAAAAGACAACGGCATTTTCTTCTTTATTAATCGTATTAAGACTTTCTTCTAAGGCTTGTTTAGTAACGATGTGTGTAAATTTCTTTACTTCCTCTACTTCTAAAGAATATTGAGAAAGGATAGAGTGTATGACTTGTTCGCCTGTTTCTCCTATTGAATCAGAAATAAGATAAATTGCTACAGGTTTCATATAATCCTCCTAATTATCATTTTTTATAATATTTAAAAACAAGCGACTGATTAGTGTTTTAGAAAATTTCCCAACTATTTTTAACTGTTTTGATCCTTTTCCATCGTCAAACGCTATGACTGGAAGACTATCAACTTCGTGCTCTAATAATTTCTTGGTAGCAGCCTCAACTGAATCGTTACTAAATACATAAGCGACATTCGGCACCCTTGTCATTGCCATACTAACTGGCATCTCTTCTATATTCATTTTACCAATTACTGTCTTCAACAGGTCTTTCCTAGAGACTAGGCCTACAAGATGATTTTGTTCTGTAATATAGACTGAGCCTACATCTTCTAGAAACATTTTTATAATCGTGTCTTGGATAGACGTTTTAGAATGAACTATTACCGGAACACTCATAACATTCTCTACTTGTGTTTCTTTTAAATCTTTTATTATAAATGGTTCTACTCTGTGTGCATTGTAAAAATAACCCACTTTAGGTTTTGCAATTAATAGTTCGCTTAACGTCAAGAGTGATAAATCTGATCTTAAAGTCGAACGTGAGAATCCTATTAAAGATGCTATCTTTTCTCCCGAAATTGGCTCATTTTCTTTTACTATTTCGATAATTTCTTTTTGTCGTTCGCTTAAATCCATTGTTTGACTCCTCCCTTTAATGCATCATACAAAACATATAGTACGTCACATTAAAAAGATTGTCAACTAAATATCGCACTGTTTAATTAATAACGTAACAAATAACTACCACTATTTAGTCGTTTTTTCTTATTTATCTACTTTCTACTTACTTTTACTTACAACTAAAAAAAATAAAGGTTTAGGCTGCATAATCTGCCCTAAACCCTTACTCCCTAATTTTACGTATAAATAAGACTGAATAATTTAATTTTGTTTAAAAATTCAGGTTAAAAACATAGTATTTAGCTAATTATCTTAGCGTTTAATACCTAATATATCCTCTTTAGCATGAACCAATTGAGTAATCAATTTGCTATATGGAGCCTCTAAACCTTTTTCTTGTGCTTCTTTTGCTACAGTACCATTTAAGAAATCAATTTCTGTTAAACGTCTATTTTTTAAATCTTGATGCATAGAAGGGTAATGTGCGCCAACTTTTTCTGCCGTAGCTTTTAAATAGCCGATTGTTTCTTCTACGTCTAAATGAGCTCCTTCAGTTTCAGCTACTAGTGAAAATTCTTTAACTATTCCTTCTAGCAACCCATCGATTTCAGATGTCTCGAATAATTCTTTAATGTTGCAATCTAATAAAGAACACAAAGCATTCATTGTTCCATTAACACAAGCTTTTCTCCATGTTGTAAAATGAACATCCTGGCTGTATACGCCATTTAAGCCACTATCAGCCATCATCTTAACAACTTGAAGTGTACCTTCTTTTTCATTTGCATCAGCATTTTGAACTTCAACTGGACCTTGACCCATGAAATGTGTTTTCCCAGGCGCATCTAAACCACCTGTCCAAACCGTTGTACCCATAATAATATTTTTTTCAGGAATGTATTCAGAAATTGTTTTAGCATGTCCTAAACCATTTAACAAACAGATAACTTTAGTGTCCTCTGTTAAAACATGTTTAATTTCTTCTAACATATGACGTAGACCCATTGATTTAGTGAAAATAAATACTGCATCAAATGTTTCTTTAATTTCAGACGGTTTTCCTATAGGGATAACGATAGTGTCTTCCTCCCCATTAACTGTCACCGTTAATCCATTTTCTTTAATAGCATGAATATGATCTTCCCAAAAATCCATCAACGTAACGTCGTTTCCATTTTTTTGCATCATGTAACCAAATCCACAACCTAAAGCTCCAGAACCTGCAATTGCTATTTTCATTTTTATTGTTCCTCCATTTATTCATTTATTTTTTTAATTTGAAGCTGGTATAAATTTAAAGATATCGTGTTCGTAAATATGAAATACCTTGTTACAAAGTAAGTCAATAAAGTATCCACCCACAAAAGGTATCACAAAGTACGCTAAAAGAACACTCACTAAACTAGTTCCCATATTAAAAGATTGAATTGGTCCAACTAAACCAACAATTCCAAAACCAGCTGATTGTGGTGTACCCTGGATAGTCAAAAGATAAACACCAATTCCTGAAATGAAAGCATTCATAACAACTGGAATTACGATTTTAGGGTATTTAATTAAGTTAGGTATCATCATTTTCATTGCCCCTAACAATATGGCTAATGTCGTCCCTGTTTTGTTAATTCTTAAAGAACCAATGACTAAAATTGCTGTACATGCTGTAATGCCTACCGCTGCTGCTCCAGCTCCTAATCCTGTAACACCAATTGCAATACCGATTGCAACAGTAGAGATAGGTGAAATAATGATAATAGAAAACGCAATAGAAATTAAAAGAGTCATCAGTAAGGGTTGTAAAGAAGTAAAGCTGTTGATTAATGCTCCGATTGAAGAAGTAATTAAACCAACATACGGTAGCATGATTAAACCTAACGTTCCTACTCCTACACTAACAATAATGGGCATTAAGATTAACGTTAAAGATCCTAATTTACCTTGCAAAAAGCGCGTTACAAAAACGGCGATAGCAGAAATCAGCATAACGTTAATTAAATCCCCGATTCCGACTAATTGCACTCCTGTTTCAGTAACTTTATAAGCACCTGATCCTAAAAAGGCTGCTGCACCTATAACTACACTTTCCATTCCATTTAATTTAAACTGTAGTGCTACTAGAACACCAATAATTGCCGGTGTGATAAATTGCATAATCATTACTACGTTTGCTAATAATTCAAATATAGATCCATAAGGTATGAGTGATTTAAAAATTGATCCTAATATAGCATTTGCAATTAACCCAATAACAATACCTGACGCTGTTCCGCCCAAAACTTTGTTTAAATAATCTTTTCCTGTATATGTACTTTTTTCTTCCATTGTTAAACTCAACCTTTCGAATTCCGATTAATAGTAACTAGCCTACATCACAACTGTGATTCAATTCACAATGATTGACGACTTGTTTAGTTTATCACGTGCTTCATAAAAGTCAATTTTTTTTTTATAAAATCGATAGTTATCCGTTTTCATTATCATTATTCTCATAGTATTTTAATAACTTTCTCTAGTAATCAAATTTGACTACAAAAAAAACCCTATTCTCATAGGGTTTCTATATCCTTGCGTTTAGTTAACTAGTGATGAAGATTGTGAATAGAAACAAACTCTATTTCTCCCACTTTTTTTAGCTGCATAAAGAGCTTGATCGGCGTTATCATAAAGTTGATCGATTTCTTTAGTTGTATCATTATATGTTGTAAATCCAATAGAAACAGTAATATGAATAGACTTTGTTCCATTGTTTATCACAAAAAATGAATTTTCAACTATTTTACGCATTGCTTCGGCTCTTTTATTCGCCTCTTTAAGGGTGCAATCATGAATTAATACTGAAAATTCTTCTCCACCATTTCTAGAAACAACGTCTTCGGGTCCTTGACTAGATTTTAAAATAGCTGCTAGTTTTTTTAATACTACATCACCCTCTAAGTGACCATATGTATCATTTACTTGTTTAAAAAAATCAATATCCAAAAGCATTATGGAAATACTTTCGTTCGTTGTTATTTGTCGTCTTTTCGCTTTATTAAAAGCGATATCAAAACTTCGAACATTGTTCAAACCTGTTAATGGATCAGTGAATGCGAAGTTTTTATTTTGTCTAAATAATTGCTCACTTTTGGTTAAATAATCCATCATATAAACAGAAATCATCCCACCTAAAATACTCACAACCCAATAATTGATTAACAATGAAATATTCAAGCTCTTTGTCGATGGAATAAATATCACTAATAGTGTGTACGTCAAACTACTTAATCCAAGCATAACAGCGATACATACCCAGCGATTTCTTATTCTTTTAGTAAAGTAATGGAAGACTGCCCATGAAACTAAAATAAAGATTACATTTGAAAAGGATTGACTATTTACGCCAATCATAAATCTTGTAATAATAATCATCGTAGCCGTTACTGAAGCGGATATCCAATCGCTATATAAAACCACTAACATTAATGGAATAATACGCAAATCAATGATTGAATTCACACCTGTTGAAATACTAAAATTCATCAATACAACGCCTAGAAAGCCCGCAAGAAAGCCTCTAAAAAGGGACATACATGTAGTATGGTATTCTTCGTAGCTTTTTCTAAATAGCTGTTTATAAAGAAATAGAGAAGAAATCAATACACATAGATTCAGAAAAAAACCCTCATAAACTGTTAACATTGACTCATCTCCTCATTTTATTTTTTTTATTTACTTCTTGAAAGAACCTACTTTTAAAAAGTGTTATCGTTTCCATTATACTACAGTTATTTAATCGTTACGACTACTTTTAAAAACTGTAGAAAAGTAGTCACAGTTAGCCGACAAGCTGGAATTCGTGCTCATTTCACTATAGTTTGTTTCTATTAATCATTCTTATTCATAGTAAAATGAAGATGAGACAAAGCTATCATGATTTTTTGTCGTATTTACTTAAATTTATTTTGTAGGAGGAAATAAAGATGGAAAAACTAGCACAAAAATTTTCTACTTATCAAGAGTTCTACACAAAAGGCGAGTATCTCTTTTTCCAAAAAACTAAAATCACAATCCTATTTTCAGGGAAATTTTTTCATTTCGAGTCTTTTCAAGATGTTTTTAATGAACACTTAAGTAGTCCTCTTTTTGAACTAGTCGGTACAGATTATTTAGGTCAACCCGATATGACACTCTCCCATGAATTTGACCGCAACCTTAAACCTGATAGTTTTTATTTTACAGTATCGAAAAGAAACCATATTACTATTAAAACAAAAAATTTGCGTGGTTTTCGATATGCTTCTGAAGTTTTGTCATTGGTCATAGAGAAAACCACTAATGGTACCGCTTGTTTAATCGTATCCCTTGCTCATGAGCCGTCTTTTCAGGTTAGGGGAATCATTGAAGGCTTTTACGGTACTCCATGGAAACAGTCAGGTCGATTGGATGTTTTGCATTATCTTGGAAATAATCGAATGAATACGTACATGTATGCTCCAAAAGACGATCTGTACCAAAGAACTCTGTGGCGTACTCTCTATCCAGATAGTGAATTAGCTAAATTCGAACAGTTAGTGCAAATTGCTGAAAAAGAAATGATTCACTTTTATTACATGATTAGCCCTGGAAATGATATTGATTATACTCAAGTAAAAGACATTAGGGTTTTAACTAGTAAACTCAAACAATTAATTGATAGCGGTATCAGACACTTCGGATTGCTATTAGATGATATTGATTACTCGTTAAAAGGAAATGCAAAGAAGAAATTCTCTTCAGCTGCTAGTGCCCATGCTTATCTCATTACCCAAGTTGACACCTTTTTGAAAAACGAATTAGAAGACTATAGCTTAGTTGTTTGTCCCACAGAATACGATAATTCCCACGATTCGGCTTATCTTGAGATTTTGAGTGCAAAAATGCCTATTGGGATTCCTTTATTTTGGACAGGTCCTTCTACTCTAGCCTCTCAAATTACAACTGCTGATATTAGAAAAATGGCTCATATTTATAATCGGCCAATGATTATTTGGGATAATATTCCTGTAAACGATTATCAAAAAGACTACGAACTTCTTTTTTTGAGTCCTTATGAAAACCGTTCGCCACTGCTAAGCCAAGAAAAGTATCATGTTTTAGGCATTGTTTCTAATCCTATGCCCCAATGGGAGTTATCTAAATTAACAATACAAACTATGAGTCAATTTTTATGGGACTCTAGCAGTTATAAACTTGCTGATAGTTGGAATAAAACATTGGCGGCTTACTTACCGACTGATTATTTAAGCGCCTTAAAACTATTTACTGCCTTTAATCCGAATAAATACACTCGAGCAGTCCTGACTTTTGAACAAAAACAAGCCATTTGGAATAAAGATATTCCTTTTATCACAGCACAATTAGAACAGCTACTAACAGCGAGTCGAAAACTTGCAGAAGTAAAAAATGATGACTTTCAATCTACTATTGGTCCTTGGTTAAAACGTGTAGAGCAGGACTTAACTTACTGGGATAGTATAAAAAAG
>NZ_JBATXB010000039.1:0-1835 GCF_049673005.1 Carnobacterium sp.
ATTGAGTGAAGTCGTTGGATTTGTAGACGAGACTGTTTTACTGATGCCATTAGATGAGTTAGATGGGATTGGCCCAGGTTGCTTGGTGCGACCAACTGGGAAAACATTGAAAGTTGAAATCAGTGAAAAGTTACTGGGAAATACATTAGACGGCTTAGGTCGACCTATGGATGAAAACTTAGTAGTTGATGGGGTGTTCTATGATGTAAACCGTAGTTCACCTAACCCTTTCAAACGAAAGAAAATTAAAGACGTGATACCAACAGGTATTAGAGCTATTGATGGAACCCTTACCGTTGGTGAAGGCCAACGGATGGGAATCTTTGCCGGTAGTGGTGTTGGTAAAAGTACGTTACTCGGTATGATGGCACGCTATATTGAAGCAGACATTATTGTTATTGGACTTATTGGAGAGCGTGGCAGAGAGGTTCTTGAATTTATTGAAAAGGATCTTGGGGAAGAAGGCTATAAAAAGTCTGTAGTCGTTTGTGCGACATCAGATATGCCTCCTCTTGTTCGCTTAAAAGGCGCATCAGTAGCCACGACGATTGCCGAATATTTCAGAGATCAAGGCAAAAAAGTGGTCTTAATGATGGATTCGGTAACTCGTGTAGCAATGGCACAACGAGAAATCGGGTTAGCAACTGGTGAACCCCCAACAACCAAAGGGTACACACCATCTGTTTTTACAACGTTACCAAAATTATTGGAACGAAGTGGGATGTCAGAAACGGGATCTATTACGGCATTTTATACTGTTCTAGTTGAAGGTGACGATATGAATGAGCCGATTGCGGACTCTGTTCGTGGGATTTTAGACGGACATATAGTGTTATCGCGTAAAATTGCGTCTGAAAATCATTATCCAGCAATTGATATTCAAAACAGCATTAGTCGGTTGATGAAAGAAATAACAACGGAGAAACACCATTTAGCAGCAGGTAGGTTAAAGGAAAACATGGCTGTGTACGCTGATTCAAAAGATTTAATCGATGTTGGAGCTTACCGGACAGGGAGCAATCCCCTGGTAGATAGAGCTGTTCAATTAAATGGTCCAATTAAAAACTTTTTAAGGCAACAAGTAGACGATGAGATTCCATTTGAAGCAGTAGTTGATTCACTAGAAACATTATTTAAGACGTCTCAAATAGGCGCTCAGTCAATTGGGTAACCACAGTAAAAGAGGGTGTAAGCAGTGAGTAAATTTAAATTTTCAATGGAAAAAGTATTAGACTGGCGTTCGGATACAGAAGAAACTAAGAAAATAAATCTTGGTGATGCTGAAAGAGAAAAGTTCCAACAAGAATCATTTTTAAAAGACATGATTCAAGAAAATATCAAGATAAAGAATGAGAGTTTAACAACTACTCGAATAGATATCTTGCGCCGTCAAAATATGTATAAAGTGATGTTGGATGAACGAATCATTCAGCAAAAAAATCAAGTAGAAATCGCAACTAAATCCGTTGAAACAGCTCGTTTAGAGTTAATGGAGGCCCACAAAGAAAAAAAGGTTATGGAAAAGTTGAAGGAAAAAGAATTCAACTTACTAACAAGTTTAGAAAAAAGTGAAGAACAAAAACAACTAGATGAAATGGCTACTTTAAGTTACGGAAGAAGTTATTACTAATTTAATTCTAGAAAAGCAAGAGAAGATACATAAAAAAGTCTAATCAACCCAAGAAAGGAGGAAAACAGTTGGAGCATTCTTTCATCCAGTCATTAAAAGCGATAAATACACCTTCTGTAGAAAAAGGGATAAAGAAAGAACCGATTTCTAAAGAACAGTTTCAAGCGAGTTTGTCCAAAGAAACAAACAAACACTTAACCGAAAA
>NZ_JBATXB010000040.1:0-2206 GCF_049673005.1 Carnobacterium sp.
TCAATAGTATGATCAAAAAAAATCGTACTAAAAAATACAGTTAAAAATATAGTTACTCCATTTTGTAGCTTAGACAATTAAAACTCTCCTTTCTAGTATTGCTCTACTATTATCAGATACACGAAATGACATAGAATCGTGTATATAGAATCCTATCAAGGAGGGTTCTTTTTTTAAAATAAATAGTTATAATGATATTAAAATAACTGGAAATTTTTATAATAAAAAGTAATTATTTGAAAAATATTAAACTAATATCTAGAAATGAGGAAGTAATTTATGAATTTAACAGTTTCGACATTGATAGTATTTTTATCTTTAATCGGAGTTTCTATAAATTTTTATTTAAAAAAAGAGAAACAAAAATCATATGTTTTAACTATCCTATTATTTACAATAAGCATATTAGCAATACTAGATGGATGGCTTATATAAACCATACTTTTTTTTACTATTAGCGAAAATCAAAATAATTCTCTGATGTTTTAAATTATCTCTTTTATCTATTTTCTTATGAATTAGGAAACAGAAAGGAATTTAGTCATGAAAAGTTATAAAAAGATTATAGGCTATATTTTAATTTTAGTAGCTATATTAATAATAGTTCTTTTACCAAGCATGATCTATCCTATACCTGATGATGATGGAATAGACATTTACTTATATATACTAGAAGCGGTTTTAAACATAGTAAGGTATGTTGTTCTTTCCATCTTCTCTTTTGTTTTAGGTTTAAAGTTCGTATTTAAGAATTAAATAGAAAAGTTTCATTTTTATTAATACATAAAATTCTATAAAGTCGTGTATCCCAAACCTTATCAAATTAGGACTCCTATTTTATTTTTCTATCTATAATTAAAACTCTATACAATAAGTAAATAGAAAATTATAATCATTTATAAAAGGAGTTTTTTTATGAGGACTAAGAAACAGGTAATTGGCACAATAGTATTAATAGTTATTGCAATCATTCTAAAAAGTACTATAGGTTTTGCGCAGGTGGTAGATAATCTAGTTATGCTATTTTTTGTATTATTAGGCTGTTGGTTTACTTATGATAATGCTAAAAGAAAAGATAGAGCTTGATTGCATTTGAGATAAATAGAATAAAAATTTTTATAAAAGGAGTTGTTTAGGATGAAATGGGTTAAAAGAATAACCTTTACAATGATTTATCTTGTTATCGCTTTCTATCTACTTTTTAAGACTAATATTCCTAATGTAGTTATACTTTCTTTTGTTATAATCTTTAGTACTTTTATATCTAGAAATGGTGTGCTTGCAGGATTGGAAGATTTCTTTAAAAACGCCAGGCAACACAATACATGAAATTAGATAAAGTCATGTATCAAGAACCTTATTAAATTAGTATTCTTTTTTTCTAAAATCATAGTTAATAATTCCTAGTGCCTGGAGAAAGAAAAACATATAAACAATTAAACCAGAAAAATTACTTGTCAAAAAAGACAGTCTATCTGAGTACAAAAATTGATCTGGGAAAAAATAATGATTAGCTCCAAGTATAATTAAACCAATCCAACCTATGTAAAAAGACAGTGGTTTCTCTATTATCCATTTCTTGAAATTCTTCATTTATATCAAATCCTTTCTATTTTTTAATACATGAAATCTTATAAAATCGTGTATCCGGAATCCTATTCCAATAGGGTTCTTTTTTTATAGCGCCCTCCAACACACGATTATGTGGTATACTAAACGAAATCATGTATCACTTTTGTGAGAGGAGAGGGCTTTTAAATGCCTTACAACGTCCAACCATTAAGAACCCAGCAAGAAATAAACGACTTTTTATTTTGTTTAAGAAGAAACAAAAACGCAGATCGAGATGTTTTTCTGTTTTTGATTGGGATTAATAGCGGATTACGCATGTCAGATATCGTTAAATTAAAGAAACAAGACCTGATTTCTTCCAAAAACCCTCGTATTGTAGAGAAAAAAACAGGTAAAACCCGTATTTTGTATTTGAGTAGTCTACAGGACTTGATCCAAGACTATACAAAAGACTTAGAACCAGAGGATTATTTGTTTCCTAGCACCAAAGGTGGGCATGTGGAAGTGAATACGGTCTATCAGATGTTTCAAAAGGTCGCTAAGCTGTTAGGAAGAGACGATATTGGCACGCACACGCTGCGTAAGACGTTTGGTTACCACTATTACAAGAAAACCAAAGACGTGGCCACACTGA
>NZ_JBATXB010000041.1:0-5579 GCF_049673005.1 Carnobacterium sp.
GTAATAGGTATAGAAAATGAAGGACCAAAATAATAAATTAGCAATACTACTACCACGTGTCTTAAGTCAACTCTAATATATTGTTGTAGGTTAACAGAAAAGAGCATAAGTAAAAAACTTGTAAAACCTGCAAGCAAAAAAATCATTAGTTTTTGAGTTCTACTTAAAGTAAAATTAATTTCATTAGGAATTAGCTTTATAGCTAAATATGACATCATACTGATAATGGATATGTTGGCAATAATATTTAAAATAACTAATTTTATTATTTTAAGGTCCTCCTTTCTCTAACGGATTTAACGACTTTTTTTCTGTTACTTAGTGTAGACTTTATAGGTTTTAATTGTTTTTGATGGTTTGCCGAAATGGTAGCCTTGTTGGAGATGAACCCCTTGTTCCTTTATACCATCACTAGTCACCTGATCTTCAATTCCTTCAATTATTAGTTCTAATTGATGAGCTTCAGCAAAACTTTTCCAAGCTTTTAGGAAAAGGTAACTTGTTTCATTATCTAAACCTCTGTGAATACATTTTATTAATGAAAACTTAATTTGATCAATGTATTTTGAATAAGTCAGAACTTGTTCTAATGAATTTCGCCCAGATCCTACGTCATCTAAAGAAAGAGTATAGCCTTTTTCTTTTATTGATAAAATTGCTTTTTCTAAAGAATTTTCAATCATTTCAATGGTTGTAAAATCAGCTGATTCAACAAAGAATATGGGTGCTTCTGTTATTTCTATGGTCAACTGATCTCGAAATGACTTCATTGCAGTCAAAAATAAATGTGTCTCATTATACAGCAATTGTTTCGGAGCTAAATTGATGGAAAACTTTACTGTTGGAAACATCTTTACTAGTTCAGTCAATTCTTTTTGAAACCATTGTAAAAAGAGTGCATGTTTCTTTTGGCAATCAATAATTTCTTCCATAATGGAAGCAGGGTAATATGGGCTTTGCATTTTATTTCGAAGTAAAATTTCATAACCAAGTATCTGTTTGCTCTTTACATCTACTTTGGGCTGAAAGTGAAACTGAAACATGTCCATAGAGAACCTCCTTTTCTACTATTAGAATCGGTCACTTTCACTTTATATTAATCTAGTTCATCTTTTTATATTCCCAATCAGATGTTTTAGCCCACATATAGTCAAAAAAGTGTATCTCTTCGTAATTTGCTTCTGAAGAAAAAGGTGGTTGCTCAATTAAAATTTCATGTACTTGCTTAGCATATTCTGGCTCATTAGCAGTTATAAAATAAAGAATAGCCATTGAATAAACTGCGCTTGATTCATATTCTACTGAAGGAGATAGGGTTTGCTTATTGTATCCTCCGGCTAGTTTTTGTTCCGAAGCCCACTCATCTCTTAACCACTGATCAAATTCTCTAGGTATTTTATTAGTCATTTTTATATAATTCATTGCTATTAGAAACTGATCAATTAAGTTAACCGTTTCTTTATTTGCTGTCTCGTATGTTTTTTTCTCTACATCATAGACCTCCTTAAAGTAAGGGCTATTTGTATCTAACGAATCAGCAACAATTTTTTGATACAACTCGCTATCTAGCGCTTTATTCCCTTTAATAATCGTATCATTTAAATAAGACAAATGGATTTCGCTCGTTTTCTTCTTTAGCTTCCAATCATAAAAATCTACAACTAAACCATCAGTTAATTGTGTAGATATAATTGTTTCTTCTAGTCTATTCGCTAAAACTAAATAACTTGGTTCATCAAATTCCTTACTTGCTTTTTTTAAAGATTCAATGATTCTAAAATCATCTATTGAAGCATTTACGACAGTTGACTTCGTGACCCGCCACTTAATAAATAACCGATCACCCTCTGTTACAATATAATGCTCCTTTAAAGAATCTACTTGAGATGAGAATGTTTTTTCATCTTTAATCAATACTAAATAATACATATACTGACCAATACTTTCAGACAAATACTCTCTTTTTTGTTTGCTTTTTTTTCCCCCGTAGTTCTGAATGAGGCCTTTTTTATTTTCATAGTGCTCTCTAACCACTTCTTGAACTCCTACCTTAAAACTACTTAAGATAACTATAACACCAAGTAATAAAGAAAATGCAATTAATGATTGAATTCTCATTTTACTTTTCATAGATTCTCATCTTTTTTAAATCGTTTTGTTTTATCCCACGTAATTGTTTTCTTAGTTAGTTTACTTTTGAAATACTGTCCCGCACTTCGTAATAACAACACTAAAAATAATTGTGCATAGGTAAAATACATGATTAAGCCTACAAATAAATTAAACGGTGTAATCACCTTTTCTAATGCTAGTGCACTAATTACTTGAGATGTATAAACAACGTAACTCAAAAACCAGATGAATAATAATGGAATATCAAAGTAGGGAACGGACATTCCCAAGAGTCCACCTATAAACCAAATATTTGAGATCAATAATAAAATTACAAAAATCATATATGTTAAAATGTGCTGCAAACTATAGATAAACGTTTTCCCTTTCCAATAACTAATCTCAGAAAATGATTTTTCTAATAAGTAAAGGTTTCCTGTCAACCACCTAGTACGTTGTTTGATGAATATTCTAATATCTTCTGGCTCTTGTTCCCATGTCTGCGCTTTATGAACAACAGGTAACGTTTTACCCATAGCAGCGATACGAACAGTTAATTCCGCATCTTCTGCTAACGCATAAGGATCATATCCACCAGCTTCTTCAAGAATTGTTCTTTTAAGCAACATATTTGTTCCAGCCAATGATCCTGCTTTAAAAAGTTTCCATCTGCCGCTTTGCATTAATAATTGGAAAACTTGAAACTCGATTGCAATCATTCGTGTCAATAAATTTTGATTGGCATTTACTGTTCGCACATAACCTACTGCTCCAGCTGAATTATCCGTGGTTTCCGCTGCATGAACCAGATGAATTACAGCATCTCTATTGGGCTGGTTATCTGCATCATATACAAGAAAATAATCAGATTTAGTAACGGAAAGCCCATAATTTAAAACACGAGATTTCCCAGTCGGTTTTCCAGGTGGTACCTTTATATAACGAATTTTTGAAAAAACAGAACTAAACTCGCGCGTAATTTCAGCAGTATCATCTTGTGAGTTATCATCTAAAACGTAAACAGTCAGTTCACCTGGATAATCAAGTTTTACCATAGCGTTTAAGGTATCCTTAATAACCACTCCTTCATTGTGGGCTGGTATCAAAACAGCGACAGATGGATAATGATCCAAGGTTATTATTTCGTTCTTCGTTAATCTCTGGATAACTCCAGCTATTGTTAAAACAGAATAAAAAATTAACATTAACCAGAAAAAAAGGATGATTAGTATCATTAATATACTCATTTTATCAATCCTTCAATCTTATTTTCTTCAAAATAGAATCGGATTTCTTCTTGATCAAACACCTCATAATCAATTGGCACGACAATGTTATTCAACTTTGCTGTAAGTGATTGAAACAAGCGATCAATTACTATAGAACAACCTTTTCTATTTGTGTTCTGTAAAAATAGGAGGTAAGTGCGATCATTTATTTGGGTAACTAAATCAAAATCTGAACGGACAGTATCTAAAATGGCTGTTTCTAATGTGTATGTTAAGGACTCTGTCGCTCTCCCAATCTCTCGTGCCTTAAACAACACATAATAATTTTCTTCATTGCGCCTTTTTGTTGCTGTTGTAATAAATCTTACGCGGTTTTCGAACTCTGAATGAGTTAATACGTCAGATGTTCCAATATATTTTTCAAGTTCTTTTGCTTTTATTCTTAACTCATCTCGTTCTTTATCATTTTTCTTTACTTCTGCAAAAAACAACCACATTAAAAGCAATGCAACCATAATTAACAAATACTCTTCTATTAAAATAATTTGAGCTATTATTGTCGTTCCAGAAAAGAAAACCATGGTAAACCCTAAACTTAGAATTATTATTAAGACTAAGATGAAATTTTTAGCTGTTGATAAAAAATTCATTAGTAGGGCTGTCACAAAAATAATCATACTATAAATTAAAAGATACTCTGATGGTGTAAAATAGAATAAGAGTAAAAAATCCGCTAATAATAAACTAATGAATAACGACAGGTAAGTTGTTCCTTTTGAAATTTCCATATGTTCCCCATTTCTAGTAGTTGTTTACTATTTACTTATGTTATTTATATCATATTTCATTTTTTAAGACTAGAGATGTTAACTAGTTATACCAAAAGAACCCTATCAAAAAGCGATAGAGTCTTGTTAGTTTATGTTTGGTTGAACTCTTACTGATACTTAACGACTCGACTAAACTTATCCTGTAAGTCATCCATAACAACAAACCTAGCTTCTCTGATCACTTCTTTGCCTTCAGCAAAAAGTAATAATGCTGGTACTGTGAATACAGTAAATTGGCCAGCTACTTCTGGGACGTCATCTGCACTAACTTGAATCGGATGTATCGTTGGGAATTCTTTTAGCATTTCTTGAACCTGTGGTTGAACAGAATGGCACACACTGCAATTCTCTCTAGAAATATAAACAAATGAAAAATGATGCTCTTTAATAAATTCTAAAATTTCTGTTAACGATTTTGCTTGTGGAAATGTATTCATAGTCTACCTTCTTTCAATTTTATTTCGTTTAATCTATCAAATCAAATTTTGTTGTTAAACTGTCTTGTGTTACTGGTCCTACAATCCTTTCTTGTACAACACCTTGAGTATCAATGATATAAGATGTTGGCAACGATTGGACACGGTACAGATTAACCATTTTTTGTGTGCCATAAACATTGGTATACTCAACATCAAATTCATCTAAAAATGATTGAACGTTTGAAAGATCCGTTTCTGATGTCGTAACATTTACCCCTAACACACTAACCTCTTCTTGACTGGTTGAAAATTCTTTTAGATGGGGCATCTCTACCCTACAAGGCGGGCACCAACTTGCCCAGAAGTTTAAAAACACTTTTTTACCGCGATAATCTGATAGTTTAACTGTATTTCCATCCATATCCTCAGCTTCAAATTCATAAGCAAGTTGACCTGAATTGTTGCCTTCTTCGAGTGCTTTTTCACTCTTAGGTTGTAGTTCTTTAGTCTCTAAAGCTGCTTGTTTTTCGTCTTGGCTTTCTTGGAAAAAATCTTTGCCAAAATCAACTAAAATCCAAACTAATGCTAGTCCTAAAATAACCCAAACAATTTTTTTCATTCGTTATCCACCTCATCTATCCTAGTAATTCAAATCTCGTACCTTCCATTAGACGGGCCATCCACTCGGACAGACTTTCCATTGTACCCGTAAGAAGTAGAATGCCAAGCAAAATTAAAATTATCCCACCTATTTTCATTAGTACATTGCTGTATTTCAAAATATTTTTTATCTTCGTTATAAAGAAAGAGACCAATAAAAATGGCAAAGAAAATCCTACGACATACAGAATCAAATAAAGTAATGGAGGAGAACCGACTGCATTGCCTAATAATAAGATAGAAGAAAAGATTGGACCAATACAAGGTGTCCAACCTGCAGCGAAACCTAATCCTACTAAAAATGTAGAAGTAAAACTCACCGTCTTATT
>NZ_JBATXB010000042.1:0-25833 GCF_049673005.1 Carnobacterium sp.
GAACTATTAGAACGAACAACCAAAAATTTATACATTCCTATTATTGGCCAAGCAGAATCACTGAATGTGGCAGTTGCTGCGGGAATTTTGATGTTTGCCTTAACGAAATAAAGTGTTTCTCAAATATGTCTAATATATTAAGTTTTGTTTATAAAGGATAAATATAGCTTGTAATGCTTCTCATTTAAAGTTAAAAAGAGTAATATGTAGATTACTAGGAAGAAATGTTTAAACTCTAAAAATAGAAAAGGAAGTCTTTGAATGTCTGAACCGAGATGGAAACAAGATATAGAATATGTAGCTTTAATTGAAGACTTACTTGATCGTGAAGAAGTAAAAAAACTAAATGAATATACTCAACATCACTTTACAACACGTCTTGAACACTCAATTAGCGTTTCCTATCTTAGTTACCGTATTGCAAAAAGATACGGCTTAAACGCTAGATCGACTGCACGTGCTGGTTTGCTTCACGACTTGTTTTATCATGATTGGAGAACAACTAAGTTTGATGAAGGAACACATGCATACGTTCATCCACGTATTGCCTGTGAAAATGCTAAAAAAATAACAGATTTAAGTGAGTTAGAGTGTGACATTATAATTAAGCATATGTGGTTGGCTACAGTAGCCTTACCAAAATACAAAGAAAGTTATATTGTAACTTTTGTAGACAAATATTGTGCTGTAAAAGAAGTAGCCGTCCCTTTGTCTGGAAAAGTCCATAGACGAATGAAAAATATGTTGTCAAGGTTAAAAACTGTCCAAGCCTAATAAATTCTCTAAGAAGAGTGTAATTAAATTTAGTGGGAAAAGTTATCTCATCATTTACTAGTTGAGATAACTTTTTTTTTTGCTAATTTGTTAAGCAAATGATAAAGAAACGAAACTAAAAAAAGTAAACAGATTACTTACTTTGAATAACCAAAAATGATATACTATAAAAAAGAGGTGAATAAACACTATGACAATAAAAGAAATAGATCAAACAACCGATTGTGATTCTAAACAAAAAGAAATATGCCCAAAGTTTGAACGCACTTTTTCTATACTGGGGAAAAAATGGATGGGTCTAATCATTGATGTATTGTTAGAAGGGCCTCAACGTTTTAAAAATATCTCTACTGCCATACCAAACGTAAGTGACCGAGTGTTGGTAGAGCGCCTAAAAGAATTAGAGCAAGAAGGTTTAGTTTTAAGAACCGTTGATCCTAAAGCAACAATGAGAGTAGCATATAGCTTGACTAAAAAAGGAACAGACCTAAAAGATGTTATGAACGCTGTTCAAATATGGGCAGATGAATGGGTTTGTATTGACGAAGAATAAGACTAGGAACAGCTTGACTCTCTCTATTCATTTAGGTAAACTAGATGAGGAGCAATAGAATAGAACTAAAAATGATAATGGAAAAAAGTAATTTGGAATAATCTAACAAAAGAGAACAAGTACCCAGGCTGAAAGTATTTGTCTAGATTGCCAAATGAACATTCACTTCCGTAGTTGACCTTTGGAATTTACTGTATGTAATGAAAAGAGATCCGGTATACACCGTTATGTAAATGAAGTGTAGATTTAAGTTCGTTTAAATCTAAACAAGGGTGGTACCGCGAATCGTAGCCTCGTCCCTTTTAGGGATAAGGCTTTTTTTGCGTCCAAAAATAAAAAATGTACTGAAAAAGGAGAAAATATATGGAATTGAAACAGAAATTAGAAGCTTTAAAAGAAGAAGCGATTAAACAAATAGCCCAAGCTGAAAATTTATCTGCACTTGATCAAGTGCGTGTAGCTTATTTAGGTAAAAAAGGTCCAATTACTGAAGTACTTAGAGGGATGAAAGATGTCTCAGCACAAGAACGTCCTATGATTGGTGCAGCAGCGAATGAAGTTAGAGATGCGATTGCGGTAAAACTCGAGGGACAAAAAACGCTATTGGAGTTAGAAAAAATTAACCGTGATTTAGCAAATGAAGCCATTGACGTAACATTACCAGGCAAACATATCCCAACTGGACAATCACATGTATTAACACAAATTATGGAAGAAATTGAAGATTTGTTTATTGGAATGGGTTATCAAGTTATTGAAGGTCCGGAAGTTGAAGAAGACAAATATAATTTTGAACGAATGAATTTACCTAAACACCACCCAGCTCGTGACATGCAAGATACTTTCTACATTACGAATGAAACCTTGTTGAGGACACATACTTCACCGGTTCAAGCGCGAACAATGGATAAACACGATTTTTCTAAAGGTCCATTAAAAATGATTAGTCCAGGTAAAGTATATCGACGAGATAGTGATGATGCTACTCACTCTCATCAATTCCATCAAATTGAAGGATTGATTATTTCAGAAAATGTTACTATGGCTGATTTAAAAGGGACACTTGAAGTATTCGCTAAAAAACTTTTTGGTGCTGAACGAGAAATTAGATTAAGACCGAGTTACTTTCCATTCACTGAACCATCAGTAGAAGTTGATGTTAGTTGTTTTAAATGTGGTGGGTCGGGTTGTAACGTTTGTAAACAAACAGGCTGGATTGAAATTTTGGGTTCAGGTATGGTTCATCCAAATGTCTTAGAGATGGCCGGTATTGATTCTTCTAAATACAGTGGCTTTGCATTTGGCTTAGGGCCTGATCGTGTAGCTATGTTAAAATATGGAATTGATGATATTAGGTATTTTTATCAAAATGATAGTCGTTTTCTAAATCAATTTAAGGTAAAGGAGTAAACTCATGAATGTATCGTATCAATGGTTATCAGAATATTTAGATTTAACAGGGATCTCACCTGAAGACTTAGCAGATAGAATGTCACGCACCGGAATAGAAGTAGAAGATGTTTTTATTCCAGAAACAGGATTGAAAAAAATTGTTGTTGGTCACGCTGTTAAAGTAGAGGATCATCCAGACTCAGATCACTTACATGTTTGCCAAGTTGATATTGGAGAAGATGAGTTGTCGCAAATTGTTTGTGGAGCTCCAAATATCACAGCGGGACAAAAAATTATTGTTGCCTTACCGGGATCAAGAATCACGGGGAATACTAAAATAAAAAAAGGTAAAATGCGTGGACAAGTATCAAATGGAATGATTTGTTCGCTATCAGAATTAGGTTTTTCTGAAAAAGTAGTCCCTAAAAAATATGCTGATGGCATTTATGTACTGCCTGATGATGCTGTACCAGGTGAGAGTGTTTTTTCATACTTAGCAATGGACGATGCTCTATTAGATTTATCGATTACGCCTAACAGAGCAGATGCATTGAGTATGAGAGGAGTAGCTTACGAAGTAGGAGCTATTTATGACTTAAAACCTGAATTCAAAACGATTTCATTAGATGAAAATAAAAGTGAAAAAATAGCAGATTATATAGAAGTAGCAGTAGAGGATAAAAACGATACCCCCTTCTATAGTATGAGAATGATTAAAGATGCAACTATTGCTGAAAGTCCGATGTGGCTTCAAACCAAATTAATGAATGCTGGTATTCGTCCGTTAAATAATGTGGTTGATAGTACAAATTATATTTTGTTGGAATATGGACAGCCTCTGCATGCTTTTGATTACGATCGATTAGAATCAAAAAAAATTGTAGTTAAACGTGCACGATCAGGGGAAGAGTTAGATACACTAGACGGCGAAACGCGTCAATTAACGAATGAAATGATTGTGGTTACAAATGGGGAAAAACCCGTTGCGCTTGCAGGAGTTATGGGTGGTTTAGGAACAGAAATTCAAGATAACACGGTGAATATTGCATTGGAAGCTGCTTTGTTTGAGCCCGTAGCTATTCGTAAAACAGCTAAAGAACTTAACTTACGTAGTGAAAGTAGTTCTCGTTACGAAAAGGGAATCAATCAGGACTCTATTTTAACAGCAAGTGCTCATGCTGCTGCTTTAATAAAGGAATTAACAGGTGGGACTATCGTTAGCGGAGTAGCTGTTGTTTCTGACTTAGATGTAAAAAATAAATTAGTTTCTATTACGTTAGAAAAATTAAATCGTTCTTTAGGAACAAAGATAAAAACGGATGAAGTTCTTTCTATTTTTAGTCGTTTAGGATTTGACGTTACAGAAGACAATGGATTGTTTAATGTATCTATTCCACCACGCCGTTGGGATATTTCTATTGAAGCAGACTTATTAGAAGAGGTTGCTCGTATTTACGGTTACGACAATTTGCCTTCAACATTGCCAATAATTGAATCAACTCCAGGTAAACTAGATGATAAGCAACGAATCATTCGTCATACTAGACATTACCTAGAAGGTGCTGGATTGTCTCAAGCTATTAGTTATGTTCTAACAACACCTCAAAAAGCTGGACAATTTTTAATGCGTGAAAGTGATGTCACTCAATTAGACTTACCAATGAGTGAAGATCGTAGTACATTAAGAATGAATCTTATTAGTGGATTGCTTGATGATGTCCACTATAACAGTGCTCGTAAAAATGTAGATGTAGCTTTGTATGAAATTGGCCGAGTTTTCTATAAGAACGATGACAGTATATTACCAATAGAGGAAGAACATCTTGCAGGTGTATTAACAGGATCATTGATAGAAAGCAACTGGCAAGAAAAAGCAGAAAAAGTAGACTTTTTTGATTTAAAAGGAATTTTAGAAGGCTTATTTGAAACTTATGGGTTAACAGAACCACTAACGTTTGTAGCGGATAAAGAGCAAGAAGGTATGCATCCAGGTAGAACAGCTGCTATTTATTTAGGAGAGCAGTCTATCGGGTTTATCGGACAAATACATCCGTTAACGGCTAAAGAATATGATATTAAAGAAACCTACATTTTTGAATTAAACTTACATCCGATTATTGAAGGTGAAAAACACCCAACAATTTATGCAGGTATACCAAAATATCCTGGAATGACAAGAGATGTAGCGTTGTTAGTTGATGAGACCATTACAAATCAACAATTAACAGAATTAATTTATGAAAAAGGTGGGAAATATTTAAGGCAGGTTCGTTTATTTGATCTCTATCAAGGAAATAAAATTAATGAAGGCAAAAAATCATTGGCCTATACTTTATCTTATTTAAATCCAAAAGATACACTAGTTGAAGAAGAAGTTACAAAAGCTTTTGAAAAAGTAATTAATGCACTAACTGAACAGTTTAATGCAGTGATTAGATAGTATTGAATTTAGCTACAGTAAAGAGAAGTTTTGCTATTAACCGCAAAGCTTTTTTTTATTAGAGAAAATAGAAAAAGATAGCCGGACTTTAATTCCTGTGTTAAGCTGAAAAAAACTATTTTTAAAATGAAAAAGAGGTCGAAATATGAGAGATGGACAATTAAAAAAAGAAGTGACAGGGTTAACAGCCCTAACAGTAGTCGTTGGCACTGTCATTGGTGCTGGAATCTTTTTTAAACCAACTGCAGTCTATGAAGCAGCGGGTGCGCCAGGAGTTGGCTTACTAGCTTGGCTTTTGGGCGGGTTAATTACGATAGCTGGAGGGTTAACCGTTGCTGAAATTGGGACAATCTATCCTGAAACTGGCGGAATGATGATCTATTTAGAAAAAGTTTATGGAAGATGGCTCGGTTTTTTAGTTGGGTGGGCACAAATGATTGTTTATTACCCAGCAAATATTGGAGCGTTAGCTATTATATTTGCTACACAAGTAAGTAGTCTATTTGAATTAGCAGACTCGACGATTGTTTCTATTGCTATTATGACCGCTATATTTGTGATGTTGATAAATTTTATGGGAACGAAGTATAGCGGGCGTATTCAAACGGCTGCAACTATTCTGAAATTAATTCCAATAATTGTTATTATTGTAGCTGGATTAATGTATCCAGGTGGGGGAGTAGTCCGATTGCTGCCTTTTTCTGTTGCAGAGCATCCCGTGGCTACAGGTCTAGGATCTGCTTTAGTAGCAACTCTTTTCGCTTATGATGGTTGGATAAATGTTGGGACTTTAGCAGGTGAGATGAAAAACCCGGGTAAAATGTTGCCTAAAGTTATTATTGGAGGACTATCAATTGTGATGGCAGTCTACTTAATGATTAATGTTGCTTATTTATTTGTTCTAGATAGCTCACAATTAGCGGGGACAGAAACTCCAGCTGCATTGGTTGCTTCTAAATTATTCGCTGGTCTAGGAGGGAAACTAGTGACAATAGGAATACTGATATCTGTATTTGGCGGAATGAATGGTTACGCAATTTCAGGTATTCGCATTCCCTATGTGCTAGCAACTCAAAAAATGCTTCCTTTTAGTGGATGGTTCAGTAAAGTGAGTAAACGGACAAATGTTCCAATAAATGGTGGCTTGGTTATGCTGAGTATTTCAGTCATTATGATTTTAACAGGGCAATTTAATCAGTTAACGGATTTGATTATATTTGTAATATGGGTTTTTATTACCTTAACCTTTATAGCTGTTCTTATATTAAGGAAAACTAAACCTGATATTGAAAGACCTTATCGTGTACCTCTTTATCCAGTTATTCCTTTAATAGCTATTTTTGGTGGGGTTTATATTATTTTTAATACAGTGATTGTCCAACCTGAGAATGCTTTGTTAGGGACATTACTAACATTATCTGGAATACCTGTTTATCTGTATACTAAGAATAAAAACAAATAAAAAAATAGCCTTTATTTTCTGTATGAGAAAATGAAGGTTATTTTTAATTTTTCTATTAAAAATAGATGATTAAAGTCTAGCTATTTTTTGAGCTTTTTGTGTATTAGCAAAATGTAGTTTGGCATATTTTCCTAATAAAGGTAGTCCGCCACGCTTAAGTAATCTCGCTGCTATCAAATCAGCATGGCTACCAGCTCCGGAGGGGATAGTGATACCAGCTTCTTTTGTCATTGTGTCTAAGCTAGTTAAGAAGGCATAGCGAGCAATGATAGAAGCAGCAGCAACAGCTAAGTGATGACTTTCGCCTTTAGTTTGAAAATAGAGATTTTCTTTTATTTGTTTAGGTTGATCTTGAATGTGTTTAAAATAAGTAGAAGGCAATTCAAATTGATCAATTAAAATACCATCAGGAACAATGGGATAGATTTTATTTAAAACGTGCCCTAGCGCTTGATTATGTAGGACTGCTTTCATTTTACCTTGAGTCATGGTTGGTTGAATGGCATTGTACTTTGAAGGCAATACCGTTAACAAGCTATGAGGAAGAAAAGTGATTAAATCAGAGGCTACTTTCCTAATTTCCGGATCTTTCATATCTTTCGAATCCCGAACGCCTAATTCCTTTAGTAAAGCAAAGTGGTTTTTATCAACATACGCAGCAACTACGGTTAAAGGTCCGAAATAACTACCATTACCCACTTCGTCACTTCCAATGACAGACCAATGTTTGAAATCTTTTGGTAAAGGAGTATTAAGGTCTTTCGTATTTTTTTTACTAGTAACACCCTGACTGCTTTTGCCTGACCAAAGAGCGGCTTCTTGTTGTGCAGTAGCTCCTTGAAATAAAACTTTCCCCGAAAGATAAGCCGTAATATTAACCGTACTTTTCTTAGCTGCAAATAGTCCTCCTGGTGGTGTTTTTGGTTTTAAATTCATCGTATAGTATTTTTTCATATCTTGTAAGGTTTGAGGTGAGACGGTCAATACTTCATTGGACATATCGTTAGTCGTCCTTTCTGATTAAAAATAGACTGGTTCTTATTATAGCACAAAGAATAACGGATTTAATAATGCACGAGAGTTTTAAAAAGTCTAGATAGAAAATAATAAATTTAAGAAGAAATCTATTTTTTAATGCTTGTTAAAAGAGAGTCAAAGTGCAAAATAGTTTATCTCTTGACTTTCGAGCTCGACCAAAGTAAAAAAAAGTTAAACAAAAGAAGTGTTACTCTTTTATCTTTCATGGTAAAATGAGGGAAATGTAGTTTTTAGGAGGGGTTCGTAATGACTCAAGGGAAGATTCGTTATAAAGTAACGATTGCAGGGAAAAAATATACAATTATTGGTGCACGCCCTGAAGCTCACTTAAAAATGGTAGCTGAAATAGTTGATAAGCAGATGGGGCAAATTGAAAATTTATCTAAAGACTTAGATCCAGAGAGACGTGCAGTTTTAACAGCGGTTAATGCCGTTTCTGATCAAGTTGATATGCAAATTAAGCTTGAAGAACTGCAGAACAAGTTAAATGAAATGGAACTTAAATTAAAAGATGATCAAAAATTAATAAACTAAATTTTTGATTGAAGAGGGTGGAAAAATGTTAATGACAGTTGCAATATGTATTATTCTAGCATTAGGTGCTTATGGGGGTGCTAGAAGAGGATTAGTTTTACAACTTGTAATGACAATAGGTTATTTTATATCTTATTTCGTAGCAGCACAGTATTACAAGGTATTAGGTACAAAATTAGATTTGCTTATCCCATATCCATCAGCTTCAGAAGGAACACAATTTTCATTTTATGATCAAGCAATTGGATTTAGTTTAGATCAGGCTTTTTATAATGGAGTTGCTTTTCTAGTAATCCTATTCATTGGTTGGATGTTGACAAGATTTATTGGTGGATTATTAAATTCATTGACGTATATACCAGTATTAAAACAGATTAATGCATTGGGTGGAGCAGTATTAGCATTTGTTGTCTCGTACACAGGGGTTTTCTTAGTCTTGATTTTGCTAACAATGTTGCCTTATGCTGCTATTCAAAATGCTTTTAATGAGAGCAACTTAGCTCAAACAATAGTTGAAAATACGCCAGTCTTATCTAAACAAATCTATAATTGGTGGATACAAACAACACTATAATTCATGCTAAATGATTAACCGAGAAATCGTTCTTTGGTACATAAAAGAACGGTTTCTTAGTATCTATATGACTAAACTAAGATTAATGAAGAGGTGAACACGATTAATAAGAAAATATTTCAAACATTAGAATTTAATAAAATAATAAAAACGTTGTCTCATTTTACGGCTTCTGAATTAGGTAAAGAGCAAGTACTTGAATTGAAACCATCAATTTCTTTATCAGAAATAGAAACCCTTCAAGACGAAACAGAAGATGGTGCGACTATTCTTCGTTTGCGTGGTGGGTTGCCAATCCCTAAACTACACAATGTTAAACCTCATTTGAAACGTCTTCAAATTGGAGCTTCTTTAAATGGATTAGAAATTGCTCAAATTGGTAGAATTTTAAGAACTACATCGGAAGTCTCTCGTTTTTTTGAAACTTTAAAAGAAACAGGTATCGAATTGACGACACTCTATCACTTAGCCGACAAATTTATTACAACGCCTACATTAAACCAACAAATAAGGGAAGCTATAGAAGAAGACGGTCACGTCCTAGACGATGCGAGCATAGCTCTACGCGGTATCCGAACGGGTATTAAGCGTAGTGAAACGGGGATTCGTGAAAAATTAGATAGTTTAATTCGAGGGAAAAATGCCCAGTATTTAACAGATGCAGTAGTAACCATGCGTAATGATCGTTATGTTATTCCAGTAAAACCAGAGCACCGCAGTAGATTTGGTGGAGTTGTCCATGATCAAAGTTCAACAGGACAAACGTTGTTTATTGAACCTCAATCCGTTGTTGATTTAAATAATAGGTTGCGCCAATTACAGATTGA
Source organism: Carnobacterium sp. (assembly GCF_049673005.1). Classification (GTDB taxonomy): domain Bacteria; phylum Bacillota; class Bacilli; order Lactobacillales; family Carnobacteriaceae; genus Carnobacterium_A. Next base: position 9,595 of record NZ_JBATXB010000042.1, read on the forward strand.
GGAACGACAAGAAATTGATCGTATTTTAGCAGAACTTTCTAATGAAATTGCTCCTTATGCAAATGAAATAGTAAATAACATGTTTTTACTAGGTAAACTTGATTTTATCGGCGCGAAAGCGAGTTACGGTAAAAGTATTGCAGCTACACGTCCACTCATTAGTGAAACGAATGAAGTGAACTTACTTAGCGCAAGACATCCAATGTTAGATTCAGAAACAGTTGTACCTAACGATATAGTAATCGGCGGTGAAAACCAAGCGGTTATTATTACCGGACCTAACACAGGTGGTAAAACGATTATTTTAAAAACACTGGGTTTGTTGCAACTAATGGGACAATCGGGGTTACAATTACCTGTAGCTGAAGGCAGTCAAATGGGGTTGTTTACTGAAATATTTGCTGATATCGGAGACGAACAGTCAATTGAACAAAGCTTAAGCACGTTTTCTTCACATATGACGAACATTGTTTCTATTTTAGAAAATGTCGATGAAAAAAGTTTAATTATTTTCGATGAATTAGGTGCGGGGACAGATCCTCAAGAAGGAGCTGCGCTAGCGATTGCTATTCTAGATCAGATAGGAGCGATTGGAAGTTATGTGATGGTCACATCCCATTATCCAGAATTAAAAGCTTATGGCTATAATCGCCCCAATACAGTGAATGCAAGTATGGAATTTAATGTAGATACGTTAAGTCCTACTTATCGTTTGTTAATTGGTGTACCTGGACGAAGCAATGCGTTTGAAATATCTAAACGTTTAGGCTTACCGACTGAAATTATTGAATCTGCTCGTCAATTAATTGATGCAGAAAGCCAGGATTTAAATGAAATGATTACCGACTTAGAAAATCGCCGAAAAATGGCTGAAACAGAATATCTTGAAGTAAGGTATCATTTAGATGAATCCGAACAACTACATGCTGATTTACAAACAGCTGTCCAACAATTCTATAGTGAACGAGAAGACTTAATAAAAAAAGCTCGTAAAAAGGCTAATAGTATTGTCGAAGAAACAGAAGAACAAGCAGATCAAATTATCAAGGATTTACGCAAAAAACAATTACAAGAACCATACGGGAACAACGTAAAAGAACATGAGTTAATCGGTGCAAAATCAAGTTTAGCACAGCTTCATCATGAAGAGTCTTTGGCTAAAAATAAAGTGTTAAAAAAAGCTAAACGAGATCAGTCTTTTAAAGTAGGCGACGACGTGCAAGTCCTATCTTTTGGACAAAAAGGCGTCATTTTAGAAAATGCAGACAAGGACCATTGGGTTGTTCAAATGGGTATGTTAAAGATGAAAATTAAAGAAAGTGATCTCAAATTAACAACTCCTGAAAAAGAACCAACTCGTCGAATGACAACAGCCGTTCGATCTACATCAACTAGCCATGTCTCACCACAGTTAGATATACGAGGAGAACGTTACGAGAATGCACTAGCGGATTTAGACAAATATTTAGATGATGCCTTATTGGCAAACTATCCGCAAGTAACAATTGTGCATGGAAAAGGTACGGGCGCTTTGAGAACGGGTGTAACAGAAGCATTAAAAAAACACCGTTCTGTAAAAACTTTTCATTACGCACCTAACAATCAAGGTGGTAATGGTGCTACAATAGTAGAATTTAAATCATAAGCAAGATAGTAGAAATAAATAAATTTGTTTGTTATAATGAAGTTACTAGAAAATAGCTTACTATTAATAAGCTAAATAAGTAGCAAAAAATAAAGTTATTTGGTACAATGATTAAAGAATAAAATAACTTACTATTAATTAGTTAATACATTAGGAGGAATTTAAATGGTACAAGTAGTCACAGATAAAGATTTCGAATTAGAAACAAATGAAGGTCTTTCAATAACAGATTTTTGGGCACCATGGTGTGGACCTTGTCGTATGCAATCTCCTGTTTTAGAAGAATTAGATACAGAGATAGGCGATCAAGTTAAAATAGTAAAAATGGATGTTGATGAAAATCAAACAGTTCCTGCTTCATTTGGAATTATGAGTATTCCAACATTACTAGTGAAAAAAGATGGCGAAGTAGTTGAAAAACTAATTGGTTATCATGGTAAAGAACAAATCGAAGAAATCATTGCAAAATATAAATAAACAATAAAAAAGAACGGCTCCTGTCTGGTGAACAGGAATCGTTCTTTTTTTATTTTTTTTCTATAAAGTAAGTTAATTCTTGCTCTAATTCTTTTTTTATATCCGTTTCTTCAATAGCATCAAGCAAGTTAAAGCCCTTTTGGATAAAATAGTCAACCTCTAATTTAGTACCAATTTTTTCTAAAACAATCCCTTTTCTTACATATAATACGGCTAGCATAACGTATTTAGAGTCTGATTTAGTTTTTATAATTAACTCTTCAATTTGAATTAAAGCTTGCTTAAAATCTTTATTTTCCATTAATAAAAAAATTAAATTCATAGAAAAAGCTGATTGTAATTTAGCTGATTCTTCGAAATGGCGGTAAAAATTCAGATCGATTAGGGCGCGTTTAGAGATAAATAAAGAAGTTTCAGCAGGGAAAAAGAATAAGATATTATTTAATAAGCGTAGTTCTGTTAAGTACCACTTATCCATTTTTTCTAGACGAAACCAAACTGTTTCTGCATGTGTATAAGCTTTTTTCAAATCATTCGTTTGAGCTAAGGTTAAAAGAGCATGGTAGACTTGAACAATGTCTTTTATAACGGCATCATCATGAGTGAGTAAATATACCTCAGCATTATCCTTTAATTGCATTAAAAGAGCCACATCAGAATTCGTTGTAATAGAATTAAATTGAAACAATAGATCTTCTTTTTTGCTTAATTGATAAGAATTATGAATGTAAGAAAATTCTTTATGCGTCATATCTAAGTTGCTAAGAATTTGAAAGTATTTTATTGCATTGGTTGTAATATTCTCAGCTTCAAATCGAGTATAAGTTGATCGATTCATTGCATTGCGTGCTACTTTTTCTTGAGTATACCCCTTATTTTCACGTATTTTTTTTAAAGATGGACCAAAAGGAGCGTTAGATTCTATCAAAAAGATCACCTCTTTTTTATAATTTCAAAAAATAATGTTACTATATGCACATTATACAATAAATGGCGATTCCTTTGCTATACTCTATTTATAGAGCGGAGGGATGACATGAAAACAGACTACACTAAAGTCTTAAAAAAACTTGTGGCAATCTTACCAATACTTTGGTTTGTTGGTGGCTAGAAGAAATGTCAGAATATAAGATTCCTGTTTTCCAATTGATTTATTTAAGCCACAATTAATAAAAAGAATGAACATGGATAACAGGAAATTTCGTACACATAGATAAATTTAAACGGTTATATTGTTTTGAAAACATAGTATATTTTATAGAGTGGGAGAGGAAATCATGGATAAAAGACAGTCAACTGTATTATACGCTTATGTCATTGAAGGAAAAAATGCAAAAAGTACTTTGAGTATAGCTGAAGAAGATTTAATTGAAAATGCAGATGGTATCCTTGATTGTCCTTTTGATAGTGTTCTAAGAAAGCACAATCTCACTTCAATTGATTTAAGTAACATGTATGTAAGTAAACTAACATTTGTAAAGTTTACTAATGAGGCAACGATTACATTGAAAACGATAGAACTAAATATAAATATGTAAGCTATATTTTCAGACTAAAATTCCCCCCTGGATTTTAGTTTGAAAAAAAACAGTTATCTTTAAAGAGATAGCTGTTTTTTTATTGCTAAAAATAATTTCGTGAGTTTTTTAAATCACAATAAAGTATGTTAAACTGATTTTAATTAACAAACGAATAAGAATTAAAAAGGATGAATAAAAATGATTGACTATTCTATTTCAACAGGCGAAACTACGTTGTTTTGTAAAGTAAGTGGTTCAGGAGAACCTTTACTTTTATTGCATGGTAATGAAGAGGATCATACTATTTTTGAACATCAAATTCCTTTTTTAAGTAAATTTTACCAAGTTATTGCGCTTGATAGCCGTGGACATGGGCGTTCAGATCATGGGGAAGAGTGTTTAACATTTCAAAGAATGGCAGAGGATGTTGTAACAGTGTTAGACTACTTCGAATTGGAAAAAACAAACATAATTGGGTTTAGTGATGGTGGTAATTTAGGGCTTTATGTAGCATCTCACTTTCCTATTAGAGTAGATAATCTTATTGTAGTTGGAGCAAATTATAAATCAAATGGTTTAAAGACTAAAGAATTTTTGTATGTTAAAGGTTTGTTTTATTATCTAAAAGTTAGTGGGTATATTTCTAAGGCTAAACAGAAACGTATGGAAATTATAGACTTGATGTGGCACCAACTTAAATTGAATGAGAAAGATTTAAAAAATATTACAGCACGAACGTTAGTAGTGGTTGGAGAAAATGATGTGATTAAAAAAAAACACTCAGAAGTGATGCATACATTGCTATTAAAAAGCACAATAATTACAATACCAGAAGCAACACATTTTTTAATGATTGAAAAGCCAGATGTATTTAATTCGATAGTCAGAGATTTCCTATTAAAAAAATAGTGTAAGGAGCGTAAATGAAGATGACATTTCGTACAAAGAGAGACAGTTTTTTACTCGTATTGTTTTCATCCAATAGTTTTTTATTTGTTATTAGTTTAGTTGTCATTTTAACAACTGTATCATTTAGTCAATGGATTAAGTGGGTTGGTTTTATTTTATTGGGATTTTCCTTATTATCATGGTTAGCTGCTGCGTGGTTTATTTCTTACACGTTCAATAAAAATAGTATTTTAATAAGAAAAGGGTTAGTTATCAAACAAATTCAATACAATCAAGTAGTAAAAATAGAAGAAGTTGATTATCGTTTATCAGACTTATTAAGTGGAGAAAGAGCGTTAAGTTCGAAAGATGGAGTAGTGCTTTATTATCAGACAAAATTAGGAATGAAAGCAATCAAATTATCGCCAGAAAAGAAACACTATTTTATTAAAGAATTAATACAACGTGTACCTGAGATACAAATTGGATGATTATAAACTAATTTTTATATTAGGTTCAAAAATGTTGCTGAACGAATAGTGAAAGATAGAAGATAAACAAAATTAGTGTATCAAAAAAAATTAAAAAGGAGAGAGAGCATGCTTGAAATAAAAAACATAAAAAAAACATTTGGTTCTCTTACTGCTGTTGATCAGGTTAGTTTTTCGATACGAGATGGCGAAATTATGGGTATAATTGGACAAAATGGAGCAGGGAAAACGACAGTCTTTCGTTTAATATTAAATTTTTTAACGGCAGATGAGGGGACAGTCTTATGGAATGGACATCCGTTAAAAAAGACTGATTACGATATTATTGGTTATTTACCAGAAGAACGAGGATTATATCCTAAAGTAACCATTGAAGATCAAATTATTTATTTTGCTCGACTAAGAGGTAAAACAAAAAAAGAAATAAAACCGTTAATTGATAGTTGGATGAAAAAATTTGAAGTAAAAGGGAAAAAAACAGATAAGGTTAAATCATTATCAAAAGGGAATCAACAAAAAGTTCAATTGATATGCACATTGATTCATCAACCTAAGTTAGTGATTTTAGATGAACCATTTAGTGGTTTGGATCCAGTTAATGCAAGTCTACTAGAAATTGGAATTAAAGAGCTTAAAAAACAAGGAGCCTGTGTGATTTTTTCAAGTCACGATATGAATAACGTCGAGGAAATTTGCGATAGTTTAATCATGCTACGCAATGGTGAGATGGTGTTAGAAGGCCGCGTTCACGAAATTAGAGAAAAATTTGGTCGTACAAAACTCTTTTTAGAAACAACTCTTTCAGATGAAGAGTTATTAGGGATGCCTGGAGTATTAAAGCTTAAAAAAACAAAAGATGGCCTAACTATGTTAGATTTAACTGACCCAGAATGTGGAAAAGAAATATTTAAAAGAGTGACCAACGATGGATATATTCCAACCTTTAGTCAACAACCGCCTACGCTTGAAGAAATTTTTAGAATGAAAGCAGGTGTGCCAGATGAACAAGTTTAAAGTAATTGCAGGAGAAGTATATAAAAAGAATGTTAAATCAGTTGGATTTATATCGATGGTGCTATCGCCTATCGTTATTTTAGCGGTTGTTGGAGTAGTAATTTATTTTGTTGGCTCTTCATTTAGTGAAGTTTCTAAAATTGCTTTAATCACATCAGATTCTCAAATAGAAACTGTTTTAGAGTCTAACGGGGATCAGTTTAATATAAATAAAAAAATTAAGACGGAACGTTCTGCTAAAAAAGCTTTAAAAAATGGGGAAATCGATGGGTATCTTATTATAGATACTAAAAATGAAAAGATAGATGCAAATTATATTCATACCTCTACAAGTCAAACAATCGATTTAATGAGTTTAGAAGCATTACTATCTACTATTCAGTTAAACCGAACAGCCCTTAAGTTAGGTTTAACTCAAAATGAAGTTACTCAGCTAAGTTCAACAGCGACTGTAGCGGATGAAATTATTCGTTTTGAAGGAGATAACATTTCTAGCCAAAACAATTCAGATACAGCTATAAAACGATGGAGCGCCTATGTTGTAGGTATTGCAGTTTTTCTTTTTATTGTTAATTATTCGAGTATTATTGCTCAAGAAATTGCCTCTGAAAAAGGAACTCGAATTATGGAAATTATCTTATCAAGTGTTAGTTCATCGGTTCATTTTTTTGGAAAATTAATAGGTATTTTACTCGTTTGCTTAACACAAGTTGTCATTTACGGTGTGATTGGTTTCATTGCCTATCAAATAGGTAAGGATTTTGAGATTGTGCAAACGATTATGCAAGGGATTGATATTAAAGAGTTGTTAAGAAGTTTATTGGGCTACTCTGCAATCTATTTTGTTTTAGGAATTATTTTATATGCCTCTATAGCTGCATTTTTAGGGTCACTTGTTTCTAAAATTGAAGATGTGAATAAAGCTGTAACACCGCTAATTTTTCTATCGATGATTGGTTTTTATGCAGGTATGTTTGCATTTGCGAGTCCGAACCAAATGATTGTCAAAATTGCTTCTTATATTCCTTTTTTTACTCCAATGGTTATGCCTTTCAGGGTAGCCAGCGAAACAGTCACAGCTACAGGCAATACCATTGCTATTTTCTTCATGATAGGTTTTACGATACTTTGTACATCTATTTCATTAATTCTTTATCGTTCAAATGTACTAGTTTATTCAGATACAGGTATGTTTAAAACATTGAAAACATCTTGGAGTATCATGAGAAGTGAGAAACAAAAATAAAAAAAGTTATCAAGCGATTTAGTCCCGCTTGATAACTTTTTTATTTTTTCTTAGTATGTCTAGAAGAACGAGAAGGCAATTTCTCAAAAATAGATTTTTTATCATTTATTTTATTATCTTGTATTTTATCATTATCAATTACTAATTTAGTTGATGCTTGGTCAATCTCGTTACCAAAAAGATTTGGTATGTCTTTTTCTTCAGATAGTTCATCTAAAGTAAAAAAATGATTAATCGATGCAATAGGTTCTAAATCTTTTGCATCTTGCTTTAAAGTAATGGCAACTGTTAAATTTTTTTGATCAATTTGATAAAAAGCCTCAGTATAATTGCTTTCTTGTTGTTGGATTTGTTCAGCTAAAAAACCTGATTCTAAATTAAAAGATAAATTATTAACGGCTTTAATTCGGCTTTCTACACAGGTGCCCGCTAATTGAAAAACAATCGAGTGCTGGTTACGTACCTTTAATGTGAGATTTCCAAATCCTACTCTTTCAAAAAAAAGAATGGTATCTTCATCGGAAGATAAAGGATATTGTCTTGCGATTTCTTTTCCTGCCCAATATAAAATTTCATTAGTCTCATTCCCTAGTAAATTCGGTATTAAAACGTCACGTAGTAAAGATTGACCTAAAAAAGGACTATTTCCTTTGAATAAATTTAGATCTATACTTGGTTTTTGTTCGTTCATTCTTTTTCACCTCGCTATTTATACAATCTTAGTATAACGTGCAATAGATCAGAAACCTACCTTTTTTATTTATAAGACTTGAATTATTGATGAAAAAAAGAGAAGATAGGGATAACAAATAAATTAACTTTAGATAAAGGTTGTTACAACATGAAAAAACAAGCAATAGGTTTTATTGACTCAGGAGTGGGTGGCTTAACGGTTGTTAAAGAAGCTATTCGACAATTACCGAATGAATCCATTTATTACGTTGGGGATACTGCAAGGTGTCCTTATGGGCCTAGACCGGAAGAACAGATTTTAAAATTCACATGGCAAATGACTCAGTTTTTATTAGATAAAGACATTAAAATGCTAGTTATCGCGTGCAATACTGCTACTGCAGTAGCTTTAGAAGATATTAAAAGAAAATTAGCTATACCTGTAATAGGAGTTATTTTACCTGGTAGTCGAGCAGCTATAAAAAGTACGCGTAATAATCAAATTGGTATAATCGGTACGGAAGGAACAGTCAAAAGTAACCAATACAAGAAAATGATTCAATCTAAAGATACAAAATCAGCGGTGACTAGTTTAGCTTGTCCAAAATTTGTTCCGCTAGTAGAAAGTAATGAATACAACAGTGCGATTGCAAAAAAAGTAGTTGCTGAAACGCTACGTCCCTTAAAAAATATGGGATTAGATACTTTGATTTTGGGCTGCACACATTATCCACTGTTACGACCGATTATTCAAAACGTGATGGGAGATGGTGTTTCGTTAATCGATTCGGGTGCAGAAACGATTAGTGAAGTAAGTACTATTTTAGACTACTTTAATCTATCTGTTGATAGTCGGGACAATAAGGCTACAGAACACAATTTTTATACAACCGGATCAGTTCACATGTTTGAATCGATTGCTTCGCAATGGCTTGAAATAGAGTCATTTAAAACAGAAAATATTAAATTAGGTCATTAAAAAGTCTTTAGAATTGAGGGAATTATGAGAAAAGATAGAAGAAGAAATAATGAACTTCGTCACGTTACAATTGAGACAAATTATTTGAAACATCCAGAAGGTTCTGTGTTGGTAACGTTTGGAGATACAAAAGTTATTTGTAATGCGACCATTGAAACGAAAGTACCACCATTTATGCGTGGTCAAGGAAAAGGTTGGATTCATGCTGAATACTCAATGTTGCCCAGAGCTACCAATACAAGGACTATTCGCGAGTCTGCAAAAGGTAAACTAACAGGTAGAACAATGGAAATACAACGTTTAATAGCCCGCACGTTACGTTCGGTTGTTGATTTAGATTTATTAGGTGAACGAGCAATTACAATTGATTGTGATGTTATTCAAGCAGATGGTGGGACACGTACTGCAAGTATTACTGGCGCATTTGTTGCGATGAAACTGGCTATTTTGACTTTATTAGAAAGTGGTCAGTTAAAAGAAAATCCCATTAAGGAAACGATTGCCGCAATCAGCGTGGGAATAACAGAAAATAATGAAGCTTTATTAGACTTGGATTACTCAGAAGATAGTACGGCAGCTGTCGATATGAATATTGTTATGACATCAAGCGGCAGGTTTTCAGAGATTCAAGGAACAGGTGAAGAATCAACTTTTTCTGGAACTCAGTTAATGGAGATGCTTGAACTTGGAGAAAAGGGAATAAAGAAATTGATTCAACTACAAGATAAGGCAATAGACGACAGTTATTCAATAGAAAAAAATTTTAGCACCGTTTTGACAGATACAATTTTAATTGCTACTAACAATAAAGGTAAGGCACGTGAGTTTGAAGCACTCTTTGCAAAAAAAGGAATGAAAGTGCAAACTCTACTAGATTACCCAGAAATTCCTGAAGTAGAAGAAACCGGGACAACCTTTGCAGAAAATGCTTTATTAAAGGCAGAGACAATAGCCAATAAACTTAATGTAATTGTACTAGCAGATGATTCAGGGTTAAAAGTTGATGCTTTAGAAGGACGACCTGGAATTTTTTCAGCTCGTTATGCAGGGGAGCCCAAAAGTGATGCAGCAAACAATGCAAAGCTTTTGCATGACTTAACGGATATTCCTAATGATTCACGCACAGCACAATTTCACTGCACGTTAGCTCTAGCCTATCCAGGTAAAGAAAGTTTAGTTGTTGAAGGAGAGCTAGAAGGTAAAATACTAGGTATACCTCGTGGGGAAAATGGTTTTGGATATGATTCTCTTTTTTATGTGACGGATGAAGATAAGTCAATGGCAGAACTTTCTGAAATGGAAAAAAATAAAATAAGTCATCGAGCAATTGCATTAGTACACTTAGATCAAGTATGGGATAATTGGATGAGTAACCAGACAAACGAATAATGAGGTGGATAAATTGGGAATGAAAGTATTAGTCGTAAGTGATAGCCATGGTGATCGAGATATCTTAGTAGGACTCATTGAAACATATAAAGGGAAAGTTGATGCAATGATTCACTGTGGAGATTCAGAACTCGAGGAAACAGACTCAATTTGGCAAGAGATGTTATCTGTAAAAGGAAATATGGATTTTGATCAAGCTTATCCAGTAGTGCGTACTGAAAAAATCGACCAAGAAAAAATTGTTTGGGTTCATGGACACCTTCATGAAGTGAAAAAAACGATGCAAACATTATTAGTTGTCGCAAAAGAAGCACAAGCCAAGTTTGCTTTTTTCGGACATACACACGAACTAGGCGTAGAAATGATAGATGGAATTTTAGTTATGAATCCTGGAAGTATTTTGTTACCTCGTGGAGCCTATAAATTAAAAACTTATGCAGTAGTTGAGACGGATAAAGAAACAATTAAGGTTACTTATTATAATAGAATGCATCAACCAGTTGAAGAATTAAAACGTACATTTGCACGTACTTAGTAAGAGTAGATTGTATAGGCTAAGTCATTATCCAAAAAATAATAGTTGAGTACATGTTATACTATTATTTTAATATATTTCACTTTGAAATGACTAGAAAATTCATTAGTGAGAGAGGAACTTGAGAGACATGATTGGTAAAGAGATTGGTAAAATGTTATTAGAAAATAAAGAGAAATTTTTAATTCCTTCAGAACAAGTGGCTCATATTCAAATGACTAACTATTTAGATCATGCATTGTTGGTCTTAACAAAGATAGGTTACACTGTTATACCTGTTTTAGATTCAACCTATAAAATACGAGGATTAATCTCTATGTCAATGGTTATTGATGCGATAACTAGTATCGAAGATGTTGATTTTAATAAACTTGGAGAGATTCGCGTCGAAGATGTCATGCAAACTGATTTTGCGTTAATTGATGACCCTTATGATTTAGAGGAAGTATTACACTTATTAGTTCGTAATTCATTTGTCTGTGTCGCAGCCTCAGATGGGAGTTTTACGGGTATTGTAACTCGTAGTGAGATACTTAAAGCAACGAATAGAATTGCTCATGAGTTTGAAAATAAGTACGATGTAAAACCCAAAATTAACTATGTAGAAAAAATAAAAATGCGCTAAGAGTATTCTCTTAGTGCATTTTTATTTTTAAGTAAATTTTGACAGAGCGAAGGAGATTGATAATTCCAATAAACATTTTAGTTCAATGTTTTTACTAATAGAACCTATCTTTATTATTTACTCTAGCTTAACTCCCACATTGACAATGCTTAGAACCTTATCGATAATTTTAGCAGCTGCATTTGGTTTGAAGTTATCCTTCATATTTCCTTTGATTTCAGCAATTAAAGAAGGATTTTTTAATAGGTAAAGAACCGCTGGTGCAATTTGTTCTTCTTCATAAGATAGAATAGCCATTCCTTTTTGCTCAAATAATTTAGCATTATCTAATTCTTGACCAGGAACAGCAGGAGTTAAAACCAACGGTACTTGGATAGCTAGTGCCTCTGAAAGAGAAATGCCACCTGGCTTACTAACCATAATATCAGCTTGATTCATAAGAGACGCCATATCTTCAACATAACCTAAAATACGGATAGAAGAAATACCCTTAAACCTAGTTTGTAGTGATGTATAAAGTTCAAGGTTTCGTCCACAGATGACAGTAATGTCAAGATTACTGTTGAGATGTAGTTCTTCAATTAAAAGAGGCAAGTTTTTTATTACCCCAAAAGCTCCTGCTGAAATGAGTACTTTCTTTGGACAATCTGATGTAGAGGATGGACGAATAGCTTTAGCCTTTGTACTATAAAATTCTTCTTTAATGGGTATGCCAGAAATAGTTATTTTATCAGGAGAAATACCAGAATCCGTTAATTCATCTTTTAAAGAATCACCAGCTACAAAAAAATGATCTATTTCATCAGAAAGCCAACGAGAATGTAGGCAGAAATCTGTTAATACATTTATAAAAGGAATATTGTGCCGATTTTTTTGTTTATAAATAGGCAAAGCCTGCATTGGAAAAGTATTTATAACTACATCAAATTCATAAGTACTCATTAGTTGGCTAATACGTATATAGCCATAACGGTCAATCATTCGATCAATCCTAAAGTCTGTTAAGCGAGCATCTGAATTATAATAAAGAAAACCGTAAATATTTTGACCTTTAGTAAAACTTTTTAAATAAAGTTGTTTAGTAAAATGGGTTAAAATAGGATGGGCTTCATAAAATAAATCAGAGATTACAATATCTGTAATGCCGCGTTTATTTAATTCTGCAACTAAAGCATTCGTTACTTCTAAGTGCCCGTTTCCATAACTGCCAGTTAAAATTAAAATTTTTGGAGATTTCACTATTTTTTCCAATCCTTTCATTCAAATGAGTTCATTTATTTGAATTGAGTAGCCTATAAAATAATAGCTTATGTTTATTTTTTTATGGCCGTTACTGTCCTAATATCAATTAATTGTTATAAAATTTTTTATTTACTGCTAATCAAAACAATTAAATCGTCATTTTTATCGGGGTTGCCGGGATGACAATGCCTTCTTTTGTTAACGCCATAACATACTCTTGAAAAAAAGTATTTTGAATGGCATATTGACTGCCGTTCAATGTAAAAATATGAATACGGATAGCTAGCAAACCATCTCCAATATCCATTAATCCTAAATTGATAGGTTCTTCAGTGATTTCAGGATGCAGAGGAACTAATCGATTATTGACTTGTTCGATGATTGAATTTACTTTTATCATATCAACGTCTGCCTCTAATCGAATATTTATTTGAGCACGCATATTCTCTCTTGAAAGATTGCTAACAATTGTAATGTAACGATTCGGTACAAAGTTTAAAGTGCCATCAAAACTTTTAACGGTAGTTGTTTTTAAGTTCACATCGACTACAGTACCAGTAATATCAGTAAACGTAACAACATCACCAATATCTACTTGTTTTTCTAATAAAATAAAAAATCCATTCACGATATCACTTACGAAGCCTTGAGCACCTAAAGAAAAAGCCAGACCTATGACCCCTGCACCTGCTAATAGTGTACCTACAGGAATACCAATTTCTGAAAGAATAGCATAAGCTAGAAAAAAACCAAGTACAGCATTGTAAATATTGTGGGTGAGATTGTCTAAAGTATCTAAACGGCTTAATGAAATATGTTTTTTTCTTCGATAATTTTGAAATGTTCGAGTAATAAATACATTTCCAACTTTTTTAATAAGTAAAAATATAAGGATAAAAAAGAAAATTTGAATTGTTTTTGAGATGCCAACAGAAAGCAAGTTGTTCCAATCGATATTTTGCCAAAAATCTATAAAAAAAGATGTTTTTTTTGCAACGGAATCCACTACTTCTGCAGTAACAGAACTATCCGATTGATTATTCATAGAAAGACTCCTTTAACTATCATTTAATTTAAAAAATAGGTTACTATCCTTAATCATAACAAATTAATAAAAGAAAGGAAAACAAACCTTTTAAAATTTAGAGGATCTTAATAGTTTGTTCTTTTTTAGAGAGCAATTTTTTATTAGAAATCGGTATCATATCATTTGAAGTGGCAAAATCGATATGGTATTCTAAACATGAAGTAATTTTATTTTGTTCGGCAATAAGATAATCACTTTTTTTATTCTTTTATTGTAGGATAGAGTGAAATTAAGCAGATACACAATAAAATGAAGGAAGTGAGGAATTAACATGACAGGTGGAGAAATAGCAGCTTTGATAGCTGCAATAGCGTTTGCGGCATTAGTCGTTTTTTTAATTGTGGTATTATTAAAAGTTTCAAAAGTAATCGAAGAAGTATCTAAGACTGTAAAAGAAGCAAATACCAGTATAGAAGTCATAACGAAAGATGCTGATAGTTTGTTAATTGAAGTTGAAGGTCTATTGAATAAAACGAATACAACGCTAGATGATGTAAACGGAAAATTAAGCAAGACAGATCCTGTATTCCAAGCAATTGGAGATTTAGGAGTATCAGTGTCTAGTCTAAACTCATCTACACGTAATTTAGCAGGTCATGTTTCAGGTACGACTAAAAAGACAGTTAAAGCAGGAATGGTAACGAAAGTTGGCAAGACCGCTTTAAATTTAAATAGAAAAAGAAAAGCAAACTAACTAATTTTTATGATGCAGCATAACTTTATAGACAAAAAATAAGGTAACTTGAAGAGGAGAAAACGAATTATGGCTAAAAAAAATGGTTTTTTACTAGGAACACTAATTGGAGCAGCAACAGCTAGTATAGCAGCATTATTATTTGCACCGAAATCTGGAAAAGAATTGCGTGATGATTTATCTAAACAAGCTTTAGATGCTAAAAATACAGCAAAAGATTATTCTGATATTGCAAAAGAAAAAGGATCAGATATAAAAAAAGTTGCTAAAGATGCAACGGAAGATATAAAAATTAGCTTAAAAGATACGGCATCACAAATGAAAGAACAATTGTCTCAAACTTCAAAAGAAGTAGGAGCAGATTTGAAAGATATTCGAGAAGATTTAATGGTAAATGCTGATAAAGTTAAGGCTGATTTGACAGAAACTGCACTAGACACAAAAGAGAAAGTCGCTTCAACACTTGATGATGCTAAAGGGAATGTAAAAGATACTACAGATGATTTAGCTGATATAGCTAAGGATGCAAAAACTGATGTACAAGTGACGGCTAAAGAGGCAACAGAAGATGTAAAAGTAACAGCCGATGAAGCAAAAACAGAGAAAAAAGAAGTTGATTTAAATACTGGGATGAAATTAGACTCAGATTCATTAAAAAAAGAAATTGAACGAAACACAATGGATTTCAGCTCAAATGAAACGACTAATTTTGATAAAAAATAATGATTTGCTAGTTAATAATTAAAAAGCCAAAAGACGCTATTCCCATTATTGCAATAATGGGAATAGCGTCTTTTTTTAAAGAATAGATTTAAAAGAAGTAGAAGTCTTTGTGAAAAGTTCGCATCCTTCTTTTGTTACATATAAGCAATCTTCTATTCTAACACCCGCAACACCTGGTACGTAAATTCCAGGCTCTATCGAAAAGCACATACCTTCTTTTATAATTAACTCACTATCTTTCATAATTGAAGGAAACTCATGAACACTACTGCCTAATCCATGACCTAAACGATGGGTAAAATAATCTCCATATCCTTCTTTTGTAATAATGTCTCGTGCAATTTTATCTAATTGTCCAGCAGTTATACCTGGTTTTACTGCTGCAATAGCAGCAGTATGAGCTTTAAGAACAATAGAATATATTTTTTCTGCTTCAATAGAAGGTGTGCCGAAAATGGCTACTCTTGTAACATCGCTAGTGTATCCGTCATATACTACACCTAGATCAAAGAGTACCATGTCGTTTTCCTTAATTTTTCTCTTCCCTGGAACTCCATGAGGACTAGCAGCATGATCGCCAGTTAAGACCATTGTTTCGAAACTCATTTCCTTAATGCCATGTTTTTTTAGTTGATATTCTATCTCTGCTACAATTTCTTCCTCCGTAACACCTACTCTGATGCTATTAAATCCAATTTCTAGGGCTTTATCCGCCCATTTTCCAGCTTCAATCATTCGTCTTATTTCATCGGTATCTTTAATGATTTTCATTTCTTGTATTATTTCTGAAGCATTTAAAAATATTATATGATTGAAAAAATGATTAAGTAATTCGAATCGTTCTACGGTTAAGAACGATTTTTCTAGTGCCATTTTTTTTATATCAGAAGTAGTACTATTTATTTTCTCGGATAGAATAGACCAAGGGTTCTCATTGTCTAAATAGCCATAAACAGAAAAGGGCCAATTACTAGCTTTTGCATCCTCTGCTTCTAAAGAAGGGGTAAATAAA
>NZ_JBATXB010000043.1:0-3850 GCF_049673005.1 Carnobacterium sp.
TTCCCATTAATGGAAATCGTAAAAGAAGAACTTGATAGAGATATGACATATGATGAATTAATGCATTATATGTCTTTTCCAGGTCCAAAGAGTTTAGAACTCCTTAATATAAAAAATAGTCCAACAGTCTATGAGCGTTGGGTTAAATACGTGAATGCGTATAAACATGGAGCAAGTATTTATTATAATTTCGATGAACTTATTCGTAGTCTTGATAATAAAATTATTCAGGGGGTTGTTTCTTCTAAAAAGAGAGAACAATATATCATTGATATTAAAGGAAAGAAAATACATGACTGCTTTTCTGCTATAGTCTTATTAGAAGACACAAAAAAGCATAAACCTGATGCGGAACCTCTCTTACATTGTGCAAAGATACTAAATGTGGCACCTGAAAACTGCTTATATGTTGGTGATTCATTATCGGACTTTGAATCAGCTAACAAGGCTAAAATGGATTTTGCTTTTGCTTCATGGGGGAGCCTGGAACCAGAAAAGTTCAAAAACACAACCTATACCCTTAATTACCCTAATGATTTACTTGATGTTATTTTTTAAAGAAAAAATATGGACTTTTTCCATCTATTGTTTAGAAAGAATAATAGTTTAAACCTGGAGGGACTAATATGACAAATCAAGAAAAAATGCACACAGAGGACTTATATTTACCTAACGATGAGGAGTTGATGAGAAAGCAGATGCAGCATCTTGACCGTCTGTATGACTTCAATCAAACAAGGCCGAGCGAATTGGATAAGCGAGAAACGATGTTGAAGGCAATGTTTGCTGAAATTGGTGAAGGTTGCTATATTGAGCCACCTCTTCATGCAAATTTTGGAGGTCATCATGTTCATTTTGGTAAGAACGTCTATGCTAATTATAATCTCACTCTGGTTGATGATACTTATATTTATGTGGGAGATTATACGATGTTCGGTCCCAATGTAGTTGTCGCAACTGGAGGACATCCTATTTTACCTGAACTCCGAAAAAAAGCTTACCAATATAATATACCCGTTCATATTGGTAAGAATTGTTGGATTGGTGCTGGCGCAATTATTCTACCTGGAATTACCATCGGAGAAAATGTCGTCGTCGGTGCAGGCAGTGTGGTAACGAAAGATCTTCCTGATAATGTCGTCGCAGTTGGAAATCCTTGTCGTATTCTTAGGGAAATTAATAAGCATGATGAAGACTATTATTTTAAAAATAAAAAGATTAGTAAAGAAAAATAAGAAGTCGTTTATAAAAAAACGATGTATATTTATACTATAAGATAGAACGATTTGATTGAAATATACTTAGCAATTTATAGTGGAGAGTCCATTTAGACTATTTAGTTTATTTAAATAAGAAAAGAGGAATAGTATGAGAAGAGCTAGTTTATGTTTTATCGGAGCAGGATTTCAAGCTACGACTAATATTTATCCATCAGTGGTTGAAGCGGGCATAGAGATTAAGGCAATCGCTACTAGAAATAAAAAAAATTCAAAAGCTACACTTGTTCGTTTTGGTAGTGAAGGCAATGCCTATGATAACATTGATGAAATGCTTAAAAACGAAGAGTGTGATGGTGTTGTAATCGTTGCACAGCCAGAAGATATGTCAGCAATGGTTATAAAGTGTATTGAAGCAGGGAAAAATGTTTTTGCTGAGAAACCTTTAGGATTAACAGCCATAGAGGCTAAGGATCTTTCAGATAGAGCTGAACGAGCTGGAGTAATTTTAATGGTAGGATTTATGAAACGATATGCACCAAGCTATTTGAAGCTTAAAGAATTGATTGCATCGAAAGAGTTAGGCAATGTTAAGTCTTTTAATGTAGATTTTGCAGTTAACAGTACAGAATTCTGTAAGAGTGAGGAAGACTATCTTAAATTAGCTGCAATTCATATTGTTGATTTAATGCGGTATCTATTTGGTGAAGCGATTGGTGTTTCAGGTTTTAAATCAATTGAAGGTTCTAATCTATCTCAGTCTATCTCACTAAAATTTGAATCCGGTACTGTCGGCAGTGCATACT
The DNA here is from genome assembly GCF_049673005.1 of Carnobacterium sp. Taxonomy (GTDB): domain Bacteria; phylum Bacillota; class Bacilli; order Lactobacillales; family Carnobacteriaceae; genus Carnobacterium_A. The sequence goes on from NZ_JBATXB010000043.1 coordinate 2,024, forward strand.
TTGTGGGGATGGATGCTTGGTCCCGTGAAAGAGAAAACATCTTAGTGGAGAAACACCTAAGACTTCAGGCGAAGACAATGTCAAAACAATGGAACTAATTGAATTAATCTTATCAGAACTCAACTAGTATTAAGAAGATAGCCTATCAAAATGAATGAAAAAATTAGTACGAGTATTGTTGCAATAAAAAGAGATAACGTAGCCATCCATAGTGATGGCTACGTTATCTCTTTTTATTAAACCTGTTATTGTACCATTTGGTTAGTTCTACTGTTCAAAAAGATAACCAATAAAATGAGTTGGAAATTTACTTACATAACAATTTGATTTCCGCCATTTTTAACTGCAGTCAATAATTTCTTAGAGACATTATTGATTAGTTCGCTGATTGTTTCTTCTGAATTAAAAACAGAAATAGCAGAACTAATAGTTACATGCCTAGATACATCAAAAAGAGTTTCAAAAACAGTCTGTCTTATTTTGTTAGCCAAAGCATAGGCTTCATCTTCTTGAATATCATTTAATAGAATTAAAAATACGGACTCTCTATACCTACCTGCAACATGACCATTCTCTTTGATGACTGTTTGAATGATTTGTCCAATCACTTTTAATATTTCTTCACTCATCACAATTCCGAATAATTCTTCATATTCGGTGTAATGGTCTACTTTTAAAAACAGTACGGATAAGGGAAGAGTGTATTCTTTAGCAAGACGAACATGTTTCGCTAGCTCTACAACTAAAGAGGACCTTGTATGCAGAGATGTAAGAGAATCTATTTTCATTTGATCAGACAACTTCTTATTTCTAACGACTAATTGATCACGTTCGTATTCCTCTTCTGTAATATCGAATACAACCCCTTTTAAAAACAGAGGTGCACCTTGTTTGTCTCTCTCGGTTACTTTTCCAAAATCATGATACATTTTATAAGAACCATCTTTAGCTTGAATACGGTATTTCACTCTCCAAACAGTCGATTCTCCTTTGAGGTGATTGGTCATTAATTGCATGACATTTTCTTTATCATCTGGATGGATTTTATCTGTAAAAAATTGGAAAGGAACCTTTTCAGGTAAGTCTATTTCTAAGTATCCAATAGCCTCTGCTTTTAAAGGATTGAACGTAACTTCGTTTGTTGTGAAGTCCCAGAACCACTGACCTAAGTTTTTTGTCCATTCAAATTCTAAACGCTCTGAGTCTTGCAGTGCTATTAATAACTCCTTGTTTAATCTCTTTAAAGAAGCCATTTCTAAAATCAACTCTTCTTGAGTATCGTTTTTCAATAGTACAATCTCCTTTTATGAACAATTTAGTTGAGGGTACATTGTATCCACTCAATTCTACTTTAAAGACTGATTTGATTCAATAGGGTAACTGCATTGTTACTAAATTGTACAAATCTTCTTTATAGTTATTCTTTAATACTGAATTAAACCTGTTTTTTTACGTAAATAACGAAGAATCTTTTAAGAAGATTCTTCGTTATTTTTACTTCGCTTTTAATAATCTTAGTCCGTTCAATATAACGACTAATGTGCTTCCTTCATGAATGACTACGCTGATCGCTATATCCGCTAGTCCTAACAAACTGACTACAACTAAAAAGGCTACAACTATCATTGAAAAGATAATATTTTGCCAAATAACGCGTTTCATTTTCAAAGAAACTGTATGTGCATTTACCAGTTTAGCTAAACTATTTTGCATTAAAACGAGATCAGATACATCTACTGCAACGTCAGTACCATCTCCCATAGCAATCCCAATATCTGCCTTTACGAGAGCAGGTGCATCATTTATACCATCACCAACCATAGCAGT
>NZ_JBATXB010000044.1:0-4928 GCF_049673005.1 Carnobacterium sp.
TACAACAAAGAAACACCTCATTTGAAAAAAGGTGGAGTTATTCATCATTACTTGGATTATTCAGATTCTAAGGCAGCTCTTGAAGAAATGGATTACTTCTATGAAAATCAAAATGACTGGGGTAATCTTTCTAGTTTAGATGAGATTGCTGCTTACGCTGAAGGGAAACGCGGTTTGAAGGTACAAGCGAATACAAAAGAAATAGAAGGAATTATTGAAGAAGCAGTTAGAGCTAATGTAGAGTTAGTCCCAACAGTCTTCATCGGTCAAGAAATTTTTGATGAACACATCACAGTAAGTGAACTAAAAACGTTAATAGAGAATAAATTGAAATGAACTAATTAAACCCATTCGAAAAAGCAGTACAAGACGATAACTCTTGCTGCTTTTTTTGTTTAAAAAATAAAGGATAAAAATAGTACTATTTTGAAAAAAAGGTACACTAATTATATAAGAAAAATAAGAATCTACAATACGGATAGTTTTTAGGTTAATTAAAAATAGGGAGTGATTATAATGGCCAAGGCAATAGATTTCAGATCATTGAAAAGATTTAACATCATTATGGGACTGTTGCATTTAGTTCAAGGAAGTTTAATGTTGGGTTTTGCTATTTTTATTGATAAGATTGCTAATTTTAAAATACCTATCCGCTCTTATTTCCTTACTTTTGATACAACTCAAATGCGGTTACTAACTGAAGAAAAAGAAATTTTTAATGCCCCATTTGGAATAATGGTTTCTTTATTCTTATTTATTTCTGCTTTAGCACACTTTATTATTGTGACGCCTTGGGGGAATAAAATATATAATAAAGATTTAGAAAGAAATATGAATCGTTTTAGATGGTATGAATATGCGATTAGTTCATCATTAATGATTATTTTAATAGCGATGTTGTTTGGTGTTTATGATATCGGTTCACTTATTTTAATGTTTGTTCTTAACGCTACAATGAACCTATTCGGTCTAGTTATGGAAGAAATGACTTACTACAGGAAGTCAACAGATTGGAAGTCGTTTGTCTTTGGAACAATCGCTGGTTTTGTTCCTTGGGTAGTTATTCTATTGTACGCATTTGGGAACGCAGATCCATCTGAAGTTCCTTGGTTCGTATACGCTTTAGCAGGAACGTATTTTGTTTTCTTTAATCTGTTTCCAATAAACATGATTTTGCAATATAAAAAAGTAGGTCCATGGAAAAACTATCTCTATGGAGAACGTGCATACATTATCTTAAGTTTGGTTGCTAAGTCTGCGTTAGCATGGTTAGCGTTTGCAGGTGTTATGCAGCCTGGATAGAAGACTAGAGCAAAAAAAATAAAATCACTCATTATAAATAATTTAATGGGTGATTTTATTTTTATTCAGGTTATCCTTTTATTCTTTATTTTAAAGTGAGTTTTAAAAAACACGTATAATATTTCTGGGTTTAGTCTTAAAGCTTGAAAGTAAAAAGCCTAGATGATATAATAAGTGTTGTAAGAGATAAAAGCGGCGTTGTTTTTTAGACCGTATAGGAAAACAAGATTAAAGCATACAGTTAACTGAATGTCTTGTTTCACTTAGATCTCTTGTTTTTTTAGTCAATAAGGGTCGCCCAACGACTCACGTGGTCGTTAGTTGACCCATTGAGAAAGAGGGAACTCATGCAGGATATATTGTCTATCATCGAAAAGGTTACACCGGACATTATGGATACGCTGAGAAGACGGTATCAGATTTTGCGCAATGTTTACTTGTTAGGTCCTATTGGACGTCGAGTACTCGCCGACAAGATGGATATTACTGAGCGTGTACTAAGAACAGAAGTAGATGCATTAAAAAGACAAAGTTTAATTATAACATCTAAAGTAGGCATGCAATTAACCCAAAATGGAGAAATTGTGTATCATGATTTAGATCAAATAATGGGACAACTGTTGGGGATGCGAGAGAAAGAAAATCAACTAGCCGCATATTTTAAAATAGAACATTGTGTGATTGTTTCTGGAAATGTTGAGGAGCAGCATAAGGTTCGAGATGAGTTAGGTCGAGCAACGATGGATTCGCTAAAACTATTATTGCCTGAAGGGACTAACATCATTGCAGTTATGGGTGGTACAACAATGGCTGAAGTTGCTAACCATATGGATGAAAGTCTTGCTTATCAACGAGAATTATTATTTGTACCAGCAAGAGGTGGACTTGGCGAGTCTGTAGATATGCAAGCTAACGCAGTTAGCGCGCAGATGGCAAAGAGGACTGGTGGGAAGAATCGTGTCTTGTATGTACCAGAACAAGTAAGCGAAGAAACATATAAACCGCTCTTGCAAGAACCAGAGATCAAAAAAACGCTAGATCTGGTAGAAAAAGCTAATTGTGTTCTCTATAGTATTGGAGATGCAACACATATGGCAAAGCGCAGAGGAATGAGCAAAGATGTTCTAGCTCTGATCAAAAATAAAGCAGCAGTTGGAGAAGCTTTTGGAGAATTCTATAATCAAGCGGGGGAAGTTGTCTATAAAATCCCACGCATTGGAATGCAATCTAAAGACCTTGCGCGAATAGCAAGTGTCATCGCGGTTGCGGGTGGAAAATCTAAAGCAAAAGCAATTGAAGCACATATGAAAAATGTACCTTCTCAAACGTGGTTAATCACAGATGAAGGTGCCGCCAATCAGATTTTAAGAGGGATAACCCTTTAAAATAAATTTTTTACGATTCCTAAAGGAGGAAATTTAGTTATGACAGTTAAAGTAGGTATTAATGGTTTTGGACGTATTGGACGTCTTGCATTCCGCCGTATTCAAGAAGTAGAAGGTATTGAAGTAGTAGCAATCAACGATTTAACAGACGCAAACATGTTGGCTCACTTATTAAAATATGATACAACACAAGGACGTTTCAACGGAGAAGTTGAAGTTAAAGATGGCTCTTTCAATGTTAACGGTAAAGATGTTAAAGTATTAAGCAACCGTAACCCTGAAGAACTTCCGTGGGGAGAATTAGGCGTTGAAATCGTGCTAGAATGTACTGGTTTCTTCACTACTCAAGAAAAAGCTGAATTACACTTGAAAGCAGGAGCTAAAAAAGTTGTTATCTCTGCACCTGCAACAGGCGACATGAAAACTATCGTTTACAATGTAAACCACGAAATTCTTGACGGTTCTGAGACAGTTATTTCTGGAGCTTCATGTACAACTAACTGTTTAGCACCTATGGCTCAAGTACTAAACGACAAATTTGGAATTGTTCAAGGTTTAATGACTACTATTCATGCTTACACAGGTGACCAAAATACATTAGATGCTCCACACCCAGGTGGCGACTTCCGTCGTGCTCGTGCTGCGGCAGCTAATATCGTTCCTAACACAACTGGAGCAGCAAAAGCTATTGGTTTAGTTTTACCTGAACTTAAAGGTAAATTAGATGGAGCAGCACAACGTGTTCCTGTAGCAGCTGGTTCATTAACAGAATTAGTTACTGTTTTAGACAAAACTGTAACTGTTGAAGAAGTTGACGCAGCTATGAAAGCAGCAGCAAACGAATCTTACGGTTATACTGAAGACGCAATTGTTTCTTCAGATATCTTGGGTATGACATTCGGTTCATTATACGATGCAACTCAAACTAAAGTTATGACAATGGGCGACAAGCAGTTAGTTAAAACTGTTTCTTGGTATGACAATGAAATGTCATACACGGCTCAATTAGTACGTACGCTAGAGTACTTTGCTAAATTAAGCAAATAATCAACAAAAACGTTTTGATAAGCGGGGGAGCTGCGCGCTTCCCTGCTTTTCTTTTTGATTAGAAAATTAGAATTGAGGAGGATCTCTCAATGGTAAAAAAAGTTGTAACTGATTTAGAATTAAAAGATAAAAAAGTATTGGTCCGTGCAGATTTTAACGTACCTATGAAAGACGGTAAAATCACGAACGATAACCGTATCCAAGCAGCTTTACCAACGATTCAATATATTATTGAACAAGGTGGAAAAGTGATTCTTTTCTCTCACTTAGGTAAAGTGAAAACAGAAGAAGACAAAGCAGGAAAATCATTGCGTCCAATTGCTGAGCGTTTAAGTGAATTATTGGGTAAAGAAGTAACATTTGTACCTGAAACTCGCGGTAAAAAATTAGAAGATGCGATTGCTTCATTGAAAGATGGAGACGTATTATTATTCGAAAACACTCGTTTTGAAGATATCGATGGCAAGAAAGAAAGTAAAAATGATGTTGATCTTGGTAAGTACTGGGCTAGCTTAGGCGATTTATTTGTCAATGATGCATTTGGTACAGCTCATAGAGCACATGCTTCAAACGTTGGAATTGCTTCTAATCTTGAAACAGCTGCCGGCTTTTTGATGGATAAAGAAATCAAATTTATTGGTGGAGCAGTCGATGAACCACAACGTCCTTTTGTTGCAATCTTAGGAGGCGCAAAAGTTAGCGATAAAATCGGTGTGATTGAAAACTTATTAGATATAGCAGATAAAGTTCTGATTGGTGGAGGAATGACGTATACATTCTACGCTGCTAAGGGAATAGAAATCGGCACATCATTAGTTGAAGAAGATAAAATTGATTTAGCTAAAAGCTTACTTGAAAAAGGCGGCGACAAGTTAATCTTACCGATTGATACTTTGACAACGCACGAATTTAGCAATGATGGAACGATTGAAATTCATGAAGGTGTAATCCCAAGTGACCAAATGGGATTAGATATCGGACCAAAAACAATTGAATTATTCACAAAAGAATTACAAGGTGCTAAAACAGTTGTATGGAACGGACCAATGGGCGTGTTTGAAATGTCTAATTTTGCTAAAGGTACAATTGGCGTATGTGAAGCTATTGCAAACCTAACAGACGCTACAACTATTATCGGTGGTGGAGATTCAGCAGCAGCAGCTATGGATTTAGGTTTCGCTGATCAATTCACTC
>NZ_JBATXB010000045.1:0-21732 GCF_049673005.1 Carnobacterium sp.
GCATAACCTGCTAGAGGAATAAAATCTGGAATAAAATCAATAGGACTAATAATGTAGAGCACTACCCCCACTGCCATAACTTTCTTCTTATTGCTTATATTCTTATCAAAAAGAGCAGTGATGATTGGTTTTATTTGAAATAAAGATGGTTTCTTTTGTTTATTTATTGCTTTCATTTTCATCATCCTTTATCTTTAGTCTTGAGGGACATGAAATGGGAGCCAGGTTATTCTCTACTGCTACATCCTACGAGTAGCTAATTTCACCGAAGAGGTTAGCTAGTTTCAAACGGCCTGAATGTATTTCTTCTATGTGCTTAGTATAAGTAAAATAAGTATTTATTTAATCAGTCTAAAGTAGGAATATTATTCTAGTGTTGGTATAATCGTTAGACAACATTCTACTTATCTGTAAATCACACCGTTCTAATAAAATAAAAAAAAACGGTAAAGAATAGAGTGTATTCTTTGCCGCCTTTTCTTTTTTAGAACAAACCTATAATCTCTCCAGCTTCGTCCACATCAATATTTTCAGATGCTGGAACTTTTGGTAACCCAGGCATTGTCATGATTGCACCTGTTAAAGCTACGATAAATCCAGCTCCTGCTGATACTTTTAAGTTTTTGATAGTAATCATAAAGCCTTTTGGATTACCTAACAAATTTTTATCATCTGAGAAAGAATATTGTGTTTTAGCTACACATAGTGGTAGGTTTCCATATCCATTTTCAGTTAATACTTTCAACTCTTTTTTAGCTTCTGCTGAATACTCTACTCCATCGCCACCATAAATTTTCGTTACGAGTTTGTGTAGTTTTTCTTCGATTGTATCTTCCGATTCATAAACAAACTTAAAGTTGCTTTCTCCATCGGCTAATTTTTTAACAACATCCGCCATTTCTAATCCGCCTTCTCCGCCTTTTGCCCATACGTCAGATAAAACTGCAGGAACATTCATTTCTTGACAGGCTTTTAAAACAACATCAATTTCAGCTTGTGTATCTGTAGGGAATTTATTAATTGAAACAACTAAAGGCAACCCAAAAACATCTCGCATATTGCTAATGTGTTTCAACATATTGGGTAGACCTGCTTTAACTGCCTCTATATTCTCTTCTGCTAGCTGCTGTTTCTTCACGCCGCCATGCATTTTAAGTGCTCGAATCGTTGCCACTAAAACAACAGCATCTGGTTTTAGATTCGCATTCCTACATTTGATGTCAATGAACTTTTCAGCTCCTAAATCAGCACCAAATCCTGCTTCAGTAACGACATAGTCTGCATATTTCAAAGCTGTCTTTGTTGCAATCACACTATTACACCCATGGGCAATATTAGCAAATGGTCCACCGTGAATAATGGCTGGTGTGTGCTCTAACGTTTGAACAATATTAGGACGGATGGCATCTTTCAATAAAGCTGTCATTGCGCCTTCAGCTTTTAACTCACCAGCGGTAACTTGTTTGCCTGTTCTTGAATACCCAATAACGACTCGTTTAATTCTCGCTTTCAAATCATCTAATCCATCGGCTAAACAAAGAATAGCCATAATTTCTGAAGCCACTGTAATATCATAACCATCTTCTCTTGGGACACCATTCATTTTACCGTTTAAACCGTCGACAACATGACGCAATTGACGATCGTTCATGTCAACAACCCGTTTCCAAGTAATTCGTCTACTATCAATATCGAGACTATTGCCATGAAAAATGTGGTTATCTATCAAAGCAGCAAGTAAGTTATTAGCTGCTCCTATAGCATGAAAATCACCAGTAAAGTGTAAATTAATATCCTCCATCGGAACGACTTGTGCATAACCACCCCCAGCGGCTCCACCCTTCACTCCGAATACAGGGCCTAATGAAGGTTCTCTTAAAGCAACAACAACCTTTTCCCCTTGTTTATGCAGAGCATCTGCCAATCCAACAGACATAGTTGTTTTCCCTTCTCCAGCTGCCGTTGGAGTAATAGCCGTTACCAAAATCAACTTGCCATTTGGTTGGTCTTTCAATCTTTCTAATTCATTAATATCGAGTTTTGCTTTATATTTCCCATACATATCTAATGAATCTGAATGGATACCTAATTTTTCTGCCACTTCAACAATTGGCTTCATTGTATTTTTTTTTGCGATCTCAATGTCTGTTAGAAAAGTCATTTGTACTGCCCCCTATAAAATTGTCTTCTTTTTAATTATAGTGATTTCTCAATCTCATCATAGATTTCGTCAGCTATTTTGATGCCCTCTGCTAGGATAGCTTTTCCTCTATTCGTGTAGTCCTCTTTAAATGTTTCATCTTTTACTCCACTTAAATTAATGCGGACATTTAACCAAGCTCCACATAAACCCGCTTTCATTGTTAATGCAGCAACGCCTAAATCACTTGCCGCATTTGTGTTCGACTTGCCAACTGCTTTAGCTGTTAAATGAATCCCTTCTAATATAAATTCCATTGTTTCAAAAGGAATCTCTGTTGCATATTTCAATGCTGCTTGCATTGCCGCACGACGATTTTGTTTATCTTCATCCGTTTGTTTTGGTAAATCAAAGACTGCAGAAACTTGGTTAAATGCTTCAGTATCGCGATCAATGCATTCCATTAAATTTGTGTTAACGGCTTTCATTTCTTCAAGAACAAGTTCCATCTCATTATTATACTCTGCATACTTCGGTTTGCCAATTGTTAATTCTGCAACCATACGTGTTAAAGCTGCTCCGACTCCTGCAACTAGTGCAGATGCTGAACCACCTCCTGGTGCTGGCTCATTTGATCCTAATTTCCCTATAAATTCTGTAATGGTTAAGTCAACAAGTTGCATGATAATCCTCCTATAGTTTGTTTTTTTAAATTTTTAGTTTATTCTACTGTTTATTCTGTTGCGTTTACTTTTTCTATAGTTATATCAGCTTTTTTTTTCGTACTTTTAATTGCTGATCTAAACATCATAAGAGCTGTATAGATAACAACAATAAACACTAATATTTTTAATACATTGATAGGCAATGACTTAACAATGAATGCTGCCACTAAAACACCTAATACACCAAATATGCTGTAAGCAAGTGAAGCTTTACGGTGATACATGCCTTCTTTGATAAATTTTGCAGATGCAACAGGTTGTAGAAAAGCTGTTGAACCCATCATTAGAGGAAAAGCAACTAACGGAGATAATCCTATAGCAAATGATAATGCCATAATTGGAGCGTACATTCCAATACCAACGCAGTTTGTGATGCCTAAGATAAAACAAACCGTACAGCCAATAACTAGTTTAACTCCTCTTAATCCGATTGCTGCTCCTCCCATTGGGAAAATATTTAAAAATCCAGCAAGCATTAAGAAAGCAACAATTACTAAGGCTGCGCCCATCGCAAATTGGATCTTTACTTCGGGCAACTTAGAAACAATACTTGCTCCAAAATATGCCCCTAACATTGAGAATCCAATCATTAAGACTAACGTTAAAATATCTACTTTAACAAGTGTCATGAATATGAGTGCTTCCATTACAACTGACGTTGTCGTTGCGACATTTAGAGTACCAGGAATCATTTTGTCGGGCATTAACTTACCTAGTTTAAAAACGGATGTTGACGTAGCAAAACTTCCAATACCTAATGTATCAAAAAAATTAGCAATAAAGCCTATTACTGAAAATGTGACAAAATTGCTTCCTTCTTCTAGCTTGCCATCTTTTTTCGCTTTTCTGTAGTCTTGAATAAAAATAATCAAAAAGTAAATCGTTAAAAGAACCAATAAGCCTAATATAATTTTTATTTCCATTATTCTCGTTCCTCTCTAAGAAGAATAGTATAGATAAAGAGAGGCGGCTACTTAACTTTCACCGCCAATACAAGGACCATCAATCTATATGGTACTCAATAATTGATTCTTTTTTGAATCCTTCTAAGCCCATATTCTTTTCTAGTACTTTAATCATACCATCGTAGTCTTTTCCATCGAAATCATATCCATAATGTTTTGCAGCTTCTACGATATATTTTAATTTAACCGGTCCTACTAAACCTGTACTGATAACTTTTGTTCCATCTTTTTCAGCTTCTGTATTTACCCACTCGCTAAGCATAGCTAATGGTGTTTCGTTAGCATCAAAAACGTTCATTGAAACAGCTGTACCAGGATGTCCTTCGTCTTTAAAGCCGACACTTTTAATTGAAGCCCAACCGTGTTCAGGACTTTTTACTAACTTCGCAATTTTTTTAGCAATGCTAACATCTTCAGATTCTACATAAACGTTATACGCTGTTAAACCTTCAAGATCAGAACTAACCGTACATGCACCCATTTTAGGATCTAATTCTCCATTTACACTCAAATCTGGTTTTCTTTCCTCATATTTTTCATGATTTTTATCTTCTAAAATAGCTTTTAATCCTTCATATTGCCCACGACGTATGTTTGTATTTGATTTTTTATATTCTGTACGTGCGTTTTGTCCAGAAAAATAAACAGGAACTTTAAAATGATCATGTAAAGATTGTCCTAACTTTTCGGCTAATTCAGTTGTTTCTTCTAATGTCATATCACCTAATGGAAAGACTGGCATTGTGTCTAATGCGCCAATACGAGGATGATCGCCTTTTTGGACTTCCATATCAATAAATTTGTATAATTGCTCAGCTAATTTTAACATCGTTTCTTCACAGTACTCTGGATCACAGATATAAGTTAATACGGTTCTGTTAAAGTTCGCCTCTGGTTCAACAGCTACAATTTTAACAGATTTCACATTTTTAACTGCTTCAACCGCAGCGTTAATGCCTTCCATATTTTTACCATCACTAAAGTTTGGTACGCACAATACATGTTTCTTACTCATCATTTATTCCTCCTATAGTTCTATTTTTTTACTACCCTAACTATATAATGTAAGCGTCTACAAAACGTCTATTGCAAATTCTTTTGTTCTTTTTTCTTTAAAATAAATCGACGTTTGACTAAATTTTTTACGAACATCAGAAATGAAGTACAATGAACCTGTAATCAGCAAGGCTTCGTCTTCTTTTACTTCTGATAAAGTCTTAAAAACTGCCTCTTCCCAGTTAGGGTAAACTTGATGAACTACTGAAGCTAGTTTAGCTAGTTCTTTAACCGGTCGAGCTTTATCATTGTAGAAAGATGTTAATATGAGCTCACTATTTGGAATATCTTCTAACAAAGTTAACATACCGACAATATCTTTCGTATCAATTGCGGCAAATATTATTTTCAATTTTTTATTTTTAAATTGATTTCCGATAAATGATGAGCTTATATTTTCTTTTAATTTATAAATAGCCGGAACATTATGTGCGCCATCTATAATAACTAATGGACTTTCTGATAAAGTTTCCATCCTTCCCGCAATAAATGCCCTTTCTAGCCCCTCTTTAATCTGATTTTGTGTATAGACTATTTTTTCTTTTTCCATATAGACTTGAAACAGCTGTATCGCAAGGGCTGCATTGTCTATTTGATGTCTTCCCGTTAAAGAAGTATGAAGAGACTCTAGAATAGCAGTTTCATTTCTAAAAATAAAATCCCCTTGATTCCCCTCTAGTTGAACTTGATATTCTTCATTAAATCGGTAGAGTTTAGCTTGTTTATCTTTTGCTCTATTTTGAATAACCACCATCGCTTCTTGAGGTATATTTCCCGTTACTACAGGACAATTTTTTTTGATGATACCTGCTTTTTGAGTTGCTATTTCTTCTATTGTATCTCCTAAGATATCTATATGATCTAATCCTATCGTTATAATTCCAGAAACAACCGGTATTTTAATAACATTTGTACAGTCTAATAACCCACCTAAACCAACTTCAACAACCGCAACATCTACTTCTTCTTTCAGAAAATAATCAAACATCATTGCTGTAATGACTTCAAATTCAGTAATCCCATGCAACTCAGAATCGGTCGCATCCATCTCATTTATAATCGGGATTACTTTATTAACTAGCTGAATTAACTCTTCATTAGAAATAGGTTCTCCATTTATACTAATGCGTTCATTGAATAAAATGATATAAGGAGATGTAAAGGTTCCTACTTTCATCTTTTTTGCTAAAAACATTTCCTGAAGATACGTAACAGTTGATCCTTTTCCATTCGTTCCAGCAACATGAATCGTCTTTAACTCATCTTGAGGATTACCTAATTGCTTTAATAAGTACCGTATACGAGATAAGCCAGGGCGAACACCAAAGTGAGTCCGTCCGTGAATCCAATCTAACGCTTCAGCATACGTTTTTATCATTTAATTCTCCCCCCTTTTTGTCCAATTATTTAATTTAAACGATTATCTATTCTTCTTGCCAAAAAACTGATGCACAAATTTCAAATTTGAATAGAGTAATCCTACATTAATTGGATAAAGTATCACTGTTTTAATGATACGCGGTATAGCAAATAAATTAGTTTGGTACATTATATTTAGCCAGATCGGTGTTAAAATTAAGCTAATGACGATATCTACAATCAAAACAGTAATGGCTACACGTCTCAAGGTAACAGGCTTTTTATATAAGAATAGTCCGTAAATCGCGGCCGCCACACCCATGTTTAATGTAAATCCTGGAAAGAAAAATCCGTTTGGTCTCAAAAAGAAACCCAGTACATCAGCAAGTATTGCTGCTCCTCCTGCTCGTATAGGACCAAAAAGATAAGCCATTATCGCAATAGGTAAGAAAGCAAAACCTATTTCAATTGTTGTTCCTATTGGAATAGTTATTTGATTCAAGACAATGTTTAAAGCGATGAACATAGCGGTCATAGTTAATTTTTGTGTTGAAGAGTACGGTGTTTCATTTTGTTTGATTAAATCTTTTTGCGTGATCATGATGCTACCCCTTTTCATTCATTTTTTTTAAACCTATTTCTCTAATTCTGTAGATAAAGATGAATCAAGTAGTCTTTCTCTAGAAAGAGATTCTTTTTTTATTTTCTCAGTCTTTTTCACATAGGCTATTGAGTAAAATAAACTAACAAATATGCTGCCGCCTACAGCATTTCCTAAAAAAACTGGAATAATATTTTGTATAAATGCCATCCATGATAACGAACCTGCAAAAATAGCTGCTGGAATGATAAAGAAATTAGCTACAACGTGTTGAAAACCAATGAGAACAAAGACCATTACTGGAAACCAAATAGCTAGTATTTTCCCAGAAAAACTTTTTGTCCCGTAACATAACCAAACGGACATTCCAACTAACCAATTACAGCCAATCCCTGAAATAAAAGCTATCAAGAATGAATCACCCACTTTAGCTTGTGCCACAGCAATTGTTTTCTCCAATACTACTCCTTCTGTTAATCCTAAAATATGACCAAAAAAGTAAGCAACAAAAAGTGCACCAATTAAATTAAAGAAAGCAACAATTCCCCAATTTTTCAACATATCTAAAAATGAAATTTTTTTATTGATATATGACATACTAACAACCATCATATTGCCTGTTAACAACTCTCCTCCACCTAATAAAATTAGTATTAATCCGATTGGAAACACACCCGCACCGATAAAAGTAGATAACCCTCCCCATTCTGCCGGTAATGTTCCAGTAATACGGATATACGCCAAGTAACCGATAGAAATAAATGCACCTCCGACAAAAGCTAGTAAACTTTCTTTTCCGATAGGTGTGTTCACTTTAGATACACCTTTTTCTACAGTTAGTTGCGCAATTTCTTGTGGATTAAAATCCGTCATTTTTTTATTCCTCCTTTTTTATCCTGTCATTTCAACTAGTCTTTTTTTTCCGTATCAGCAGAACGCAAGGCGTTCCTTGCTAATACAGTGGTAGTTATTAATCCAATCCCTCCTGGAACAGGCGTTATAAATTCACATTTTTCTTTAACTTCCTCAAAACAAACATCTCCACTAATTTCACCTCGTTCGTCTACAGAAATTCCTACATCAATCACAATAGCTTTGCTCGATATAAAGTCTTCCCTAATTAATCCTTTTTTTCCGGTAGCAGAAATAATTATGTCTGCCTCTAAACAGCTTTTCTTCAGATCTTTTGTATGAATATTTACAGTCGTTACTGTAGCTCCTCGATTTAACAATAAAACAGTTAATGGTTTACCGATCGCTGAACTTTGACCAACAACCACAATTCTTCGTCCTAAAATGTCTATTTTGTAATAAGAAAGCAATTCCAATACCGCAATAGGTGTACAAGGTAAGTGTGTGCTATTATTTTCAAGAATAATATTTCCCAAATTATATGGCGTCATCCCATCTATATCTTTAATGGGATTAAGACATTTCCCTATAATGCATTCATCTAGCTGGTTTGGTAAAGGACGCAACACTAGAATCCCATGTATGTGTTTATCCTCATTTTTCTTTTTCATTTCTATTATTAGTTTTTCTTGCGAAATTTCAGCCGGATATGCAGAAACGATACAGTTAATCTCTATTCTTTTGAACATTTTCTTTACTGCTGCTTCATAAGCAAGAGCATCCCTCTTTGTTCCAACTCGAATGATTTCAACTGTTGGCATGATATTCTTTATCCTTAGTTTTTCTCTATCAATGAGCATCTTTTCCATTAAAGCGGTTGAAACAACTTCTCCATCCATAATGGTCGCCATTTTATCAGCCTTCCTTTACTTATTGATTTTATTATCTTTATCCTACCTTCGAAGCATCTACAAAACGTCAAAAAAATAGTCTTCTCATCGTTAATTTGATATTTTTTGTTGTATTTTCTAAAAATAAAAAAGAATCAGTTATAATCAACTGATTCTTTCGGTTAGAGCGATAAAATTTAATTTGAGTAACTATTATCTATCTCCTGAGTACTTACTTTCTTAATTGGATGTTTTTTTAAATACCCCTCAAATAATTGAGTTGCTTGTTTATCTTCTTGAGATAACAACATTACTTTTGCTTTCCATTCATTAATATAAACTCTTTCTTTTGGAACATTTAAAAGCTTAGCGTGTTTGATTGCTTTTTTTATAAATTCTAATGCTTTTTGGTATCGGTGCTCTTCTATCATAATATAGGACATATATATTTCTGCAATAGACTGACTCATATTGAACTCTATTTTTTCATAGGTCTTCATTGCTCGTTTTAAATATTGTTTTGCTTGCTTATAATCACCAATCTCAAAAAGAGCCACACCTATATTTGTTTCAAAAAGTGAAATGCTAATCCAACTTTTTTTCTCTTCGCAAAGATAAATTGCTTTTCTATAATAGTAAATAGCTTCTTCATATCCGCCTGCTGCAATCCTTATATCTCCAATATTATTGTAGCAAGCTGCAATAGTTAAGCAATATTTTTCGAATAGTTCTTCTGAATTTGTAAAATGAGTAATCCCTCGTTGAAGATATTTTTCCGCATTTATATAATCTCTATTCATCAGCGCATACATTCCACGGTAACGATGAATCAATCCTTGTTCTTCTTTCTCAAATTCTTTTCTCAATACTTCATCCATATTTTCGATATAACTTTTCATAATATGCGTATTTTCCGTTTGAATACAATAACACATCATCTGTTCGTGTCCACCTAACAAATATTTTTTCAATTTATACTTTTTTGCTAAACTTAATAATTGTTGAATGTCTCTTAATCCTTTCGTGTAATCGCCTTTCCTGATCATTGCTCGTCCACATAAGAATAAAATATTTGCTTCTAAAATAGCCATCTCTTTTGACTCATTTTGCTCTCTTTTAACTATGAATAAGCGATCTTTCAGTTCATCTAACATACGGTCTACATCATCTTCATTAATATACAATTTACGGAAATAATCTTCATCATAATGAATAATCGGAAAGCGTTCATGTACGAAACTAAGGAGCATATCCATTCTTTTAACTTGATAGCGCAATGTCTCTAAATGATTACTCGCTTTTTCAAAGTGATAAATTAATTTGAAATAAATATTTAAGTCTCCTAAATTTTCTTTTAATTCTTTTTCATACTGCTTTCCAACCCGGTTATGCAATACCGTTTTCTTAGCAGAAGATAAAGAAGTGTAAATAAATTCTCTTAATTTTTGATGGTTAAATGCGTAGCTGATATTGTTTCCCATCGTTAACTCGACTAACAGCCTTTTTTTTACTAAATTTTCCGCTTGATAGATAATTTCTAGTTCGTCTAATGGAACAAATTCTTTTAATATACGCAACGGTACTTCATCATAAAATAATGAACTAACTTCTATAATGCGTTTTTCATTTTCGGTAAGATCTAAGAATCGCTTTTGTAAAACATCCATCATTTTTGCAGACATTTCATCTGGATTTTCATTATTTACCAACACCTGTAAGTATTCTGTAAGAAAAAATGCATTTCCTTTTGTTTCAGAATAAATCTTCTCATGTGACTTTTCATTTAACTGGTTTCCAGGTAACGACCGGTCAATAAAGCGTTTGTTTTCATCTTCAGTAAACGTTTTTAATAGTATGTGATTCATATTCGTTTGTTCTTTAGTATTTGCAATAAATTTATCTAATTCTGTGTTTTTTTCATTCCTACTTAACACTATAAATAGACAAGAAACTAACTCATTATTTATTAACAAACTCGTTAATAATGTTAAACTTGCTGCATCCATCCAGTGAATATCTTCAAAAATAATCATCATTTTCTTTTTTGAGGATACATGTTTAATAATTTCATTAATTATTTCTTCAAAACCATACATTTTTTGATAGGTGTGAGGCGTTTCTTTTTCACTTCGTTGAGTCGTCCATTCTCCTCTAACTTCAGGGATAAATTCTGATAAAGCATTCATTAAAAATAAAGGAATGGAGATAGCTTCTTCATGAGCGATTTTTACAATTTCTAGTATGACCATCTTCCAAGCCTTTAAAGAATAACTGCTCTCAAATTGGTAGCACTTCACTTCAATTATTCGACAATCTTCTTTTTTATTTTTATTCAAGAATTGCTCTTTAAGCCTAGTCTTACCGACTCCCATTTCACCTCTGATTAGAAATGATGAGTTGCTATTTTTTTTTATAAATGCACTATAACTTTTTTGAAATAAACGAATTTCTCTGTCTCTTCCAAAGAAAAAACGTTCTGAAGAAACTTTTTCTTCACGTTTATTCATTAAGTCTAATACTTCTGTATAGATAACTTCAGTCTCGTCATCTGGGATAATAGCAAGTTCCTTACTTAAAAAATCAGATAACTCATTATATAGTTGAATTGCACTGGAATACTTTTGCTGTTCCTTATAGCAACTCATCAATTCTTTATAAGCTTCTTCATCAAATTCATCTGCTTTAATGGATAATTTACAATATAGTTCTAACTGTTCGTACTGTTGATTATCTTTAGCTTTTTGCCTATTAAACCTTAGTCTATCTAGATAAATACTTTTTGTTTCTTCTCTAAGTTGATCTATCCATAAGTCGAAATTTTCTGCACCTTTTATCGAGCACCCTTTTAAGAACTCACCACCATAGCTCGTTAACTCATCAGTATTCCTGATAAATGTATCATAGTCACATAATAGATTAACACCTGATTGAATCGCCACACTAGAAAGTCCATCGTAAATCAATAAGTCATAGGCATGAAAGAGTTTCTTCAGTGTATATAAAGCATTTCGCAAATTTTTCTTTGCAACTCGATCTTCCATATTTGCCCATAATAGCAATGATAATTCATCTCTAGTTGCTCGTTTATTCACAACCAAATAACAAAAAAGTGCCTGTATTTTTCCATATGGAAATAACAAGGCTTCTCCATCAATTGTCGTACGGAAATTACCGAATAATTGAACCTTAATGGATTCCATAGTATCCACTCCTTTAACTTTGTAAGCGTTTTACCTGTCGACTTTATTATAATGAAAAAAGCTATTAAAGACTAGTAGAATATTATCTTTTGGTTCTTTAGGTCTATCTCGTTTTCCACTATTTGATTGAAACAATCCTTTAAAATAGATTCGTTTTTTTAACTGATAATTAGTCTAAAAAAAATAACCTCCAAAGATTAGAATAATGTCTAATCCTTGGAAATCATTGTAGTCATTCTTATTTCTTAGCATCGAGTTATTTTTTATAAATCGCCTGTTTTTTCTTGATAGGTTTGTAATTGATACATATCAAAATAAGCACCTTTTTTATCAATTAATTCATCATGACTGCCTTGTTCAACAATCTCGCCATTACTTAATACTAAAATTTTATCCGCATCTTTAATTGTAGATAGCCGGTGAGCAATAATTAATGACGTCCGATTTTTACGCATATTAGCTAAGCCTTTTTGAATTTTCCCTTCAGTCTCAGTATCAATATTGGCAGTCGCTTCATCTAAGATTAGGATTTTTGGCGAACGTAAAATTGTTCTCGCAAAACTGATCAATTGCTTTTCTCCAGCAGATAAACTTGCCCCACGTTCGATAACTTTTGATGCATACCCTTCATCCATTTTAGAAATAAAATCATCCGCATAAACAAATTCAGCTGCTCTCTTAACTTCTTCATCCGTATATGACTTATCGTACATACGGATATTATCCGCAACATTTCCATAAAATAAGAAGCTATCTTGTAAAACTAAGCCCATTTCGGTTCTAAGAACTTCTATCGGCATATCTTTTAAAGAATAGCCATCTATCATGATTTCTCCTTCATGGTATTCATAAAATCGCATTAGTACATTAATAATTGAACTTTTCCCTGATCCTGTTTGTCCTACCAAAGCAACTGTTTGACCTGGTTTCACCTCAAAACTAATATTACGCAAAACTTGTTTCTTTCCATCATATGAAAAGTTTAAGTTGTTTACTTTAATGTGTCCATTTGTAATCAGACCTTTTTCTTCTTTTGTTGACTGAGGAGCAAGTTCATCACTTTTTAGCAATTCTTGTACTCGATGTCCAGCAACAATTCCATCTTGTAACGAACTTAGACTATTCATCATTTGACTAATTGGCTGGAAAAACGAGCGCGAATAGGCCGTAAACGCATAGACAAGTCCTATATCAACTGCATTCGAACTCCAATCTTGGTAACCGAAAATCAGCAAAACGGCTACTAAAGCAACCGATTCAATCACATTAATAGCTGGTGCCAATAATAACGCATTCATACTATACATTGAGCGACGAGAATCTACATACTCTTGATTAATCTCATCAAATTCTTTTATAAAATTCTCTTCTTGATGGTATTTTTGAATAATGCTCATGCCACTAATTGATTCACTTAAACTAGCATTTAGTTGACCCAATACACCCCTCATACGGCTATAAACAAGCGTACTTTTTTTACGATAAACGCCTGCCATCCATATAATAAAGGGAATAAAAAAGAGAAAGACTAATGCCATTCGCCAATTTAGCGCAAACATTGCGATGGTAATTGAAACTACACTAAAAAATCCATTAGATAAGTTCAAAAACACTGTCCAAAATTCTTTAATCGTTTCAGTGTCATTCGTTACTCTCGAAACAACCGTACCTGCTGGAGTTTGATCAAAATATCTCATTCCCAACGAACCTACTTTTTCATACAAACGATTCCGAATATTTCCTACCGTTCTTTCTGAAGCAGTATTAAAAAGAAAATCCTTTCCGTAAGAAAATAATGCTTTAAGGAGCGTTAAGATTCCATAAAATGTAACCACGCGAATCGTTATTTCCATTGTAGCTGTTCCTTTTGCTAGATACGTATCAATATATCGTTGAATTATGATAGGCAGATACGCAGCTATTGCTGAACTTAATGCTAAAAACACAAAAGAAATAATGAAAAGGAACTTATGTGGCTTCGCAAAACGCATCAAAGTAAGTAGGACTTGCCCTGACTCTTTAGTGGAAAAGGCTGTTTGATTTTGAGTTGCCATTACATTCCCTCCCCATCTAATTTTTTCTCAAGTTGTTGTTTCTGATACATGTCATTGTACCAACCATTTATCCCGATTAACTCTTGGTGAGTCCCACGTTCACTCATCTCACCTTTTTCCATTACAATAATCTCATCTGCATGCATGATCGAACTAATGCGATGAGCTGAAATGATGGTTGTTTTATGGCGTCGCTCTTGTTTTAATAAACTTAAAATAGTTTCTTCTGTCTGTGCGTCTACAGCTGACAGAGAATCATCTAGAATCAAACATTCTGGATCAACAGCTAGTGCTCGTGCAATAGCAATTCGTTGCTTTTGACCTCCAGATAAAGAGACACCTCTTTCTCCAACTTTTGTATCATATCCTTCAGGAAATTGTAAAATATCTTCGTGAATATTAGCTAAGCGTGCATACTTTTCAACTTCTTCTTGAGATAACGATGGATTTCCAAATCGAATATTCTCACGAATCGTAGTTGAAAATAAAAAGTTTTCTTGCGGAACAATAGCTATTCCTTTTTTTAACGATTCTAATGCGTAATCTTTTATATTTATATTGTTATAAGAAATCATTCCTTCATAATGATCGTAATCGCGTAATAACAATTTATATAACGTACTTTTCCCAGAACCTGTTCTGCCAACTACTCCTAACATTTTTCCTTTTTCTAATTGAAAAGAAATATCAGTCAACGTAGGATGTGCATCATCAGGATAGGTAAAAGAGTGAATATCAAAGTGGATGTCACCATCTAATGGTTGGTAAACAGCTTCTTTTTTCTCAACAACAGAAGGAGTATAGTCCAATAAAGCTTCCACTCTATCATATGCAGCACTTCCACGTTCAAGGGTGTTAATTAGTCCTCCTACTGCTAATAAAGGCCACTGCATCATGCCGATATAACTAATAAAAGCTACTAAATCTCCAATAGAAATACGACCAATTTGTACAAAATTACCGCCAACTAATAAAGCAATTACATAAGTTAAGCCCATAATAATTTCAATACTTGGACTTAAAGCAGCTTTTAACTTATAGACTCGTTGATTCTTATCTACTACTTTTTTTGTTTCTTCTTTGAATGCAGTATAGTCTTCTTTCTCTTCACCGAATGTTTTAAGAACTTTCATGCCTGTTACACTTTCTTGAACATGATTATTCATAGAAGAAAATGCTTGTAGTGCATCTTTGTATCGTGCATGAATCATCTTACCTAAATAAGTTGAAACAAAAATCAAAATAGGCAATGGCAAAATAGTCATTAGCGTCAGTTTCCAGTCAATAAAAAAGAACATGGAAAAGAGTGTGATTCCACCTAAAGATAAGGCATCTGTTAAGGTTAAGACTCCATCTGCGGCAACAAAGCGGATTGCAGCCAAGTCATTTGTCGCATGAGCCATTAAATCTCCTGTCCGGTATTTCTGAAAAAATTCAGTATCCATCCGTGTGAAAAATGAAAATAAACGATTGCGTAATATAGACTCAATCAAAGTTGAGTTTCCAAATAAAGCCATTCTCCAACCATATCGCAATGCGTACATGGTTAATGAGAAAATAAGTATTAAGGATACAAAAAAAAGTAATATCTTCCAATTTAGTGTTCCTGCAATAAAGTGATCAATTATAGTCCCAATAATTTTGGGATTCATCACTTGCAAAATGGCACAAATAATTAAAGCTATTACACCGAAAGTATAACTTTTCCAGCGTAACTTAAAAAACCACCCGTATTTATTAAACGTATCAAACAATTATTTCATCCCTTTCATTTTATCCTCCACATTACATGTAGGATTTCACTTCCTTGTAAACAGTGTGTTGTTGGTTCGTCTCACCTTATTCATTTACCGAAGTAAACTTTTCAGTAGCCGCTATTAGTTGAACTATTTTCATTTTATTTAAAAAATAATGGTGCCAAGTTCCAGTTTTCTCTACCGTCACTAAATTCGCAGCTACAAGTACATTTATATGATGAGATAAAGTCGGTTGTGTAAAATCAAATTTTTCCAAGATATCACACGCACATAACTCCCCGTGAGAAAGCATCTCTATAATTTTGACACGTTTAGGATCAGATAATGCCTTCATCACTTTTGCATAAGATTCAAAATCCATACATCAACCTCTTTTCTCTATTTTTACCACTTTACTAATATAGATGATATTCTATCTATCTGCAACTTTTTTTTACTCATTAGGCTGTTAAATTATTTTTCCTTTTATTTATAGGGTTTAAACAGTAATTTATAATCCTCTGTCAACAATAAAGCAGCTGAAAAAGTTTTTCCATCTTTTTTCTTAAATCCTTTTAATAGTTGCGTTTCTTTAACTGTTATTAAACTTCTTATCATAGCTTCAGACAACGTTTTTCCTACATAGCGTTTTGGAAGGGTAAAGGTGCATCCGTTACTGTATCCACTACAACCAAAAAGTTTTCCCTTGTCCACTATCGATTGTCCACATTCAGGACACTTCGCGATTTCCTGTTTACTTTGACTAAAGTTACTCTTATGAGCAGACCAATCATGGCTTTCAATAACTTGCGCACTTGAAATTAAGGTATGATGAATAAACTTTTCAATATTTGCTAAGAAAGCTTCTTGAGTCCCTTCTTCATTTTTTATTTTCTTTAAATAATTTTCCCACTTGGCAGTCATCTCAGGGCTGCTTAAAAGTGTATCTGCAACTGCTTGGCACAAAATTGTTCCTTTTGGTGTGACCGTCACATTATTTTTTTCACTGATAATATACTGTTGCTTTTTTAGGGTTTCTAGAACATTTGCCCTTGTTGCTTCTGTTCCAATTCCCTCTGTTTCTTTTAATATCTCTTTTTCTTTCTTATTTTCTAGTTCTTTTCCACATGTTTTCATAGCGGTAATCAAAGTACCTTCTGTATACAGTTTTGGCGGTGTAGTGAAACCTTCTGAGGTGGAAAGTTCCGCTTCAATTGCTTCATTTTTTTGTACAAATGGTAACTCCGTATGTTCTTTTTTATCTGAACTCTCTCTAGCTGGATATTCTAACTTACGCCAGCCTTTATCTATTATAGTACGTCCTTTACTAATAAAAGGAAGCGACTTAACATCGACTGTAATAGTTGTTTCATCATACTTAAAGTCTGTTTCAAACATCCCTAGTGTTCGTCTCAAAACTGTAAAATAGATGTTTTTTTGAATAGTGGTTAATTTGCCTAACTCTTTTTGTGTTGGTATCTTTTTAGTTGGTATAACGGCATAATGCTCTTGAACTTTTGACCCGTCAACATAACGTTTCCGTTTGCTTACATTGGGCTGTTTAATCGTATAGTTTAATAGACCTTGGTAATCTTCAAGATTTTCTAGTAAGTAGCGAAATTCTGAGTCAGTAATGTGCCGACAATCGCTTCGAGGATAACTGATAATTTTAGCTTCATAAAGGAATTGAACCTGCTTCAATGTATCTGCTGGACTCACTTTATACTTCTTATTTATAAGACTTTGTAAATCACTTAAAGAAAAGAGTAGCAGCGAAGGCTTGGAGATATGTTTCATTTCAACATTAGAGATAACTCCCGGATTATTAGCCACTAATTGACATTTTTTGATCAATTGTTGTAGCTCTTTTTTTGAAGGAAACTTTTCATTGTATTTAGCCTTAAATACTCCATTCGCAGCTTTTATTGTTGCAAATAGCTCATAAAATACTTCAGGGACAAAATTCTCAATTTCTTTTTGTCTAGTATAAATTAGATATAAGGTTGGTGTTTGAACACGTCCAACACTAAACACACCTTCATTTATTCCTTTTTTTTGTAACGTCAGAGTATACATACGGGATAGATTCATCCCAATTAACCAATCGCTTATTTGTCTTGTTTGGGCTTCAATATAAGAGGAATAGTACTCTTTTCCCTCTCTTAAATTTGAAAATCCTTTTTGTATTTCATCAGATTCTAGTGAATTAATCCATAGTCGTTTAATTTCTTTATTGCCAACTTGTGCTTGATTAATAATCGAACGAGCAATATTTTCTCCCTCTCGATCGCTATCCGTAGCAATAATAATTCTTTCTGCTTCTTTTAGTAATTTTTTTACGATAGTAAATTGTTTCGCTTTTCCTTGTCCAACTTTAAATTTAAATGTTTGTGGAATGATAGGCAGTTCTTTCATATTCCATTTTTTCCATTCCTCTTTGTATTCTTCTGGAGAAGCTAACTCAACTAAATGGCCAAAACCCCAAGTAATGATATCATTGGATGGATTTAACACAATGTACCCCTCTTTTTTTGAAAACTTACCAAAGGATTCAGCGTATGCTAAAGCTTGAGATGGTTTTTCTGCGAGTATTAATGTCAATCCCATTCTCTATTCGTCCCCTTTACTTTTAACGTAACTATTTTATTAATCTCTTTAAGTTTATGCAATCGTTAGTCAGTTTTTTTAAACTAGTTAGGATTATCTCATCTGAGTATAACTTAAATCGTATGTATAATTTACTATAGTAACACTTTTTATCATTTTTGTAGTCACACTAGGCGTTCCTCTTTAATAAATAGCATAAGCATTTTAACAGATTAATTAAGCGCCTGATTGTTTGAATTCCTTTGTTAAAAGAGATACGTCTTTGTTCTAAAATAAGTTGTTTTTCTATGCCTACGCTATACGATTGTATATTTTATTGTTATAGTTATATATCAAGAAACTCATTATCATTCATTATTAATTATAAGAAAAGGATGTGCTCGGATGATTTTTCAATTTAAAATTGCTTTACTAGACGTTGGTGTCCCTGTATGGCGTAGAGTTCAAGTAAACAGCGAATCTACTTTTCTTGAATTACACGAAGTTATTCAAGTTAGTTTTGACTGGTATGACTCTCACTTACACAATTTTTCTATTCGTAAATCAAATGGAGAGCCCGTTCAAAACATCTCTATCGAGCCTGATAATGACTATCAAGGTCCTAACTCTGATAGCGGCTGGGGACAATTTTCATCTTCTATTAAAAAATTAGGTGAGGATGAAACTCTGGATAAGTGGTTTAAAAAAGAGAAAGATCGAATTATTTATACCTATGATTTTGGTGATGACTGGGAGCACGAGATTGTTTTAGAGAAAATAGTGAAACCTGACCCTAAAACACACTACCCTATTTGTTTAAAAGCAAAAAATGATGCACCTGAAGAAAATAGCCGTGGAGATTTAATAGACGGCGATTCATTCTTAATTAATCCTGATGCAAAGGAAATTCTTCAAGAAATTAATGGTTTATTAGGGGAAGGATTTTCTCCTTCAAAACTAGATTCATTCTAAAAAAGCAGCATCACCAATTAACTGGTGATGCTGCCTTTTTTAGCTTAATGTGAAACTGAATGTGATAAATGAAATTCCAAATGTTCTTCAATAAAGGTCGCTATCGTATAGTAACTATGGTCATGACCTTTTTGCATTCGAAGGGTCAGTGGATAGTTTTTTTCTTTTGCAAGAGACTCTATCTTAGACGGTTGCAACTGTTTTTCATAAAACGAATCTGCATCACCTTGATCAATTAAGATGGGAATTTTTCTGTTAGTAGAATTCTTCAACAACTCCAACGCATCCCATTCAAGCCAATTTTTTTTATCTTCACCTAAATATTCACCAAAAGCTTTTATCCCCCAAGGAACTTGACTAGGATTAACAATTGGAGCAAATGCTGAAATGGATTGGAATCGTTCTGGATTGCGTAAACCAATGACTAGTGCTCCATGTCCACCCATAGAATGACCAGAGATAAACTCTTTTCCAGTCAATTCAAATTGCTCATGTGCGATTGTTGATAATTCTTTGGTAATGTAATCATACATCTTATAGTGTTTTGCCCAAGGTTCTTGAGTCGCATTAATATAAAAACCTGCTCCTTGCCCCAAATCATAATCAGCTGAATCAGCGATACTTTCCCCTCTCGGACTCGTATCTGGCATAATCATAGCTATACCTAATTTTGCAGCTGCTTTTTGCGCACCTGCTTTATGTGTGAAGTTATCATCTGAACACGTCAAACCAGATAACCACCATAGCAAAGGCGGATTAGGAAATGTCTCTTTATTCGGTAAAAACAAACTGAAGGTCATTGGACAACCTAAAGTTGTTGAATGATGGCGATATTTATATTGGACCCCATCAAAACTAACGTGTTTCTCGAGTTGTTCTAATTCCTGCATTCTTTTTTCCTCCTTAAATTCATTTCAATGGACTAATTTAATTATAAGAAAGGACGGTACGAATTGACTCACCTTTATGCAGCAAATCAAAAGCTTCATTTATTTTATCGAATGGTAAAGTATGGGTGATGAATGGATCCAATTGAATAGTACCTTTCATTGCTTCCTCAACCATCCCGGGTAATTCTGTACGTCCTTTTACTCCACCAAATGCTGAACCGCGCCATACTCGTCCAGTCACTAGTTGGAAAGGTCTTGTACTAATTTCTTCTCCGGCTCCAGCAACACCAATAATAACACTTTCTCCCCAGCCTTTATGACAACATTCTAGCGCTGAACGCATCACATCTACGTTTCCAATACATTCGAAACTATAATCTACTCCACCATCCGTCATTTCAACTATCACTTCTTGGATAGGACGGTCGTATTCTTTTGGATTAACAAAATCTGTTGCCCCTAATTCTTTAGCTAATGTAAATTTGTCTGGATTTGTATCAACCACAATAATACGTCCAGCTTTTTGTTTTACAGCACCTTGAATAACGGCTAAACCAATCGCTCCTAAACCAAAAATAGCAATGGTATCTCCTTCAGTTACTTTAGCTGCATTAGTTACTGCACCTATTCCAGTTGTAACACCACAGCCTAGTAAACAAACTTTTTCTAATGGAGCTTCTGGGTTAACTTTTGCTAAAGAAATTTCAGAAACAACCGTGTATTCACTAAATGTGCTTGTTCCCATATAATGGTAGATTGGTTCACCTTTGTATGAAAAACGAGTAGTTCCATCAGGCATTAGTCCCTTACCTTGTGTCTCACGAATGGCTTGACAGAGATTCGTTTTACCTGATAAACAAAACTTGCACTTGCCGCATTCAGGCGTATATAAAGGAATAACATGATCTCCTGGTTCAACAGATGTGACACCTTCTCCGACTTCTACAACAATTCCGCCACCTTCATGACCCAATACAGCAGGAAAAACACCTTCTGGATCTGTACCCGATAATGTATACGCATCTGTATGACAAACAGCTGTATCGGTAATTCTAATTAATACTTCCCCTTTTTTTGGTCCTTCTACATCGATTTCTACTATTTCAAGAGGTTGGCCTGGACCAAACGCAACTGCTGCACGTGATTTCATATTTATTAATCTCCTTTTATGGTTAGTTTTATTTCTTTTATTTCTTTAAATTATACTCTGAAAAATATTTTATAGATAAATCATACCACGCCTCTGTTATCGGAACAACTTGATTGAATTTCACTAACAAAAAAATCAGTCTAAAGCCGGTAGAAAATCTACTTTAAAATGGTATACTACTTACCGACACTAAAGACAGAATAAGAGAAAGAGGTGACAAATAGAATGAGAAATATCCGATTAAAAATTCAAAAGTTCATGGTTGGAAGATATGGTATGGATAAACTGTCAACTTTTTTATTGTATCTAGGTTTGGCTTTAGTTTTATTATTTAACCTATTAAATTTACCAATTGGAGGTTTTATCGGTTGGCTAGCTGTTATTATTAGCTACTCTCGAGCACTTTCTAAAAATCGTCCAAAACGATATATCGAAAACCAAAAATATTTAACCGCTAGTCGTCGTTGGAAGCAAAAATTTAATCAATTGCGCAATAAGTTTTATCAGCGCAAACAATATAAATATTTAGCTTGTCCTAATTGTAAAAAGAAATTAA
>NZ_JBATXB010000046.1:0-1773 GCF_049673005.1 Carnobacterium sp.
TAGCTAATTTTTGAATCATATTCGTTAGGTTCGTTTGCATTAGATTCATTGATTCTGATAACTGACCTGTTTCATCTTCAGTTGTTACTGGAAGTGGCTCTAAAATCAAATTGCCATTTGATATTTCTTTCATTTGTTTCATTACACGCTTAATTGGCTTAGTAATATTATTTGAAATAACGTAAGCAATTACAATAGAAAGAAAGGCCAGCACCATTGTTACAATAATGCCTAAGTTTTTTATTATTGTACCTCTTCGTATTAAATCATCGGTTAAATCTAAAATTAAAATTTCTCGTTCAATTACTAAATCAGTTATTCCTTTTGCTATTTCTGTTTCTAAGACTTCAGCTTGTGTATTCATGATCTCTTTAGCTTGTTGAGAATCTCCCTTATCGTAGGCTTCAAAAGCCTGTTGTATGACTTCGCCCCAAATTATTTTTTTCTCAATTATTTTTTTTATTTCGGGTGAATACCCTAGTTCTCTGTACTCTTTCTCTAATGCAATAATATTTTCAGTTTCCTGATTGAATTGTGTGCGGTAGCTCTCATTCTCATACAACATAAATCCTCTCATCAAACTAGTGCGTCTGTGTATATCTGTTAATAAACTTTCATCATAGATCAATGTATTTAATTCTATCTTTAATCTATCTTCCATTGATGTATTCATATCATTCAAAGATAAGGTATTAAAAGTACTTAGCAGAATCATAAATAATACTATAATAGCAAAACCAGCTACTATCTTTGTTCTCAATTTCGTTATTTTACCTAATCTTTTTTCATTCATTTTCATTTTTTCATTCCTCTTTTTTAATAGTCTCGTTTTCACTTGTTCTTATAACTTTTCAAACTGATTCGTACAATCATTAGATGTCTCTCCTTCTCATTTACATCTGTCTATTATATCGGCTTATTCAGAATAAACTTTAGACGATATAGTAAACAAAAGTTAGAAATAATTTTTTTTAAATAAGAAAAAGATAGATTTCATGCACGTTCTTCACTGCTCAAAAAAAAAAACACTAAGACAAATTGTCTCAGCATTTTAATAACACTATTCACTTTAAATCAGAATATAATCTCCTGAACTGTAATCGTATTCTAAGCTCCCATTATCTTTGCACTTATCTCCAACAAGCGTCCCATTTTTAATTTCGATTACACGGTTATGTACTTTCGTAACAATTGAACGATTGTGAGTGACCATGATAATGGTCGTTCCAGTTAGATTGATACGATAAAATAACCGCATAATATCTAATGCCGTTTTTGGATCTAAATTCCCTGTTGGCTCATCTGCAATTAGGACCTTTGGATTATTCACAATAGCTCTTGCGATTCCAACTCTTTGTTGTTCCCCACCCGATAATTCTGTAGGCTTATGATCCGCTTTATCTTCAAGTTCCACCTGAATTAACGCCTCCATTACACGAGGTTTTATGTCTTCAGGATTCGTGCCAATCACTTCTAGCGCGTAAGCGATATTTTCAAAAACAGTTCGACTTTCTAATAAACGATAGTCTTGAAAAACTACCCCTATTTGACGTCTTAGCTTTGGAATATCTTTATTCTTTATTTTTGCCAAATCATATCCACAAACAGTCATTTTTCCTTTAGTCATTTTTTCTTCTCGGATAAGCAGTTTTGCAAACGTAGATTTTCCAGAGCCACTTGCTCCAATCACATAAACAAACTCGCCATCTTCAATCGATACTGACATATCCCGAAGTGCTTTTACTCCTTTAGGATAGGTTTTTTCTACATTTT
>NZ_JBATXB010000047.1:0-3103 GCF_049673005.1 Carnobacterium sp.
TATTCGTAAAGTTACAGAAAAATTGTATGATTTTGCTGAAAAAAAATTGGATAGAACCTATCATTCAAAATCGCGCTTTGCTTTCTCATTGCATTTGCAGAGTGCGATTGAGCGAATCAAAGAAAAACGACCAATTGTTCATCCTGATTTAAATAGTGTCCGAAAAAAATACTCAAAAGAATTTCAAGTAGCAATCGATTTATCGGCAATTATTGAAAAGCAATTTTCGATTGATATCCCTTTTGATGAGATTGGCTTTATCACCATGTTCCTAACACTAGAATCCCAAGAGCCTGAAAAGGTTGTAGCCAATCAAGTAGGCGTATTAGTCATTATGCACGGCAAATCTACCGCAAGCAGTATGCTTGAAACCGTACAGGAGCTATTGGATACAAAAGTTGGTGTAGCACTCAATATGCCATTAACGGTTAAAGTAAAAGACATGTATGAAACGGTTAGGCAAACCATTGCAGCGAATAAAGAGATGTACCAGCACGGTTTATTCTTATTAACGGATATGGGATCGTTAAATGCTTTTGGTGGGATGCTTGCACAAGAACTAGACATAGAGGTCCGAACGCTTTCCATGACTAGTACGTTAATCGTCTTAGAAGCGATTCGAATGGCGAGCATTGGAAGACCCTTAGAAGATATCTACCAAAATTGTCGTATGGCAATGAACACAGAAGGACCCGTTAATGAATTAGCGGGTCCAAAAGAAAAATCCCCAGCAATCGTTGTTTCGTGTTTTACTGGCGAAGGTGTGGCGAAAAGACTTGAAGAACACCTGAATAAAGCACTAGATACGACTAAACTAAGTATTATCCCCTTGCAGTTTTTAAAGATGGAAACAATGAAACACGAACTAGCTCAACTCAGTGAGCGGTATGCGATTAAAGCGATTATTGGAACTGTTCCAATTCAGTATCAAGGCATTCCGTACTTTACCGCTTATGAGGCTTTTGATAAACAGAAACTAATTGACTTAAAAAACCAAGTAGAAGAGTGGCCATTGGATAATATTAGCGAAACATTAACCGAAGCCTTAAAACATATTGACTCGGTCAGGCATTTGGTTCAACAGTTGCAACAAGCAATCCAACAATTAGAAAGAGAATTGCAGATTGTCCTGCCAGTAGAAGTCAAAGTGGGCATTGTTTTGCATATGGCCTTCTTATTTGAACGTATGTTGAGTGGCAAATCGGAGTTAACCTTCCCGAATAAAGAAGCGTACTTAACTAGATACCCGTTGGTCGTGAAACAGATTCAACAAGTCCTTAATCGTTTAGAAGAAGAATATACCGTACTGGTTTCTCAAGACGAACAAGCGCATCTGGTTCAAATGATTGTTGAAAATCAACGAACAATGGAATGAATCTACACTAAGGAAAAACCGACCTACACAGTAAACGCTACTGTGTAGGTTTAATTGTTAGTGTGTAACTAGACGTTGTGAAAGAAAGCGTTGACAGATAGCGCTTTTATACAAATAAAAGTTGGCACGCTATTTGCATTATATAAAGTGTAGCAACAAATAAAAGAGATGGAGTGATGAAAAATGTCAAAGAAAACAATTATGTTAGTTTGTTCAGCAGGTATGAGTACAAGTTTATTAGTAACTAAAATGGAAAAAGCGGCTGAAGCTAGAGGAGTTGAAGCAGATATTTTTGCAGTATCAGCTTCTGAAGCAGACAACAACATTGAATCAAAAAACGTTGATGTTTTATTATTAGGACCTCAAGTCCGTTTTATGAAAGCTCAGTTCGAGAAAAAATTAGCCGGAAAAGACATTCCGTTAGAAGTAATTAACATGCAAGATTACGGCATGATGAACGGCGAAAAAGTACTAGATCAAGCTTTAAACTTAATCAAATAAACTTAATTGAACAAGTAATGAGAGGAAGTTACACATTGGAAGAACAAGGAAATTTGCAATTGATTATGGGTTTAATTATTAATGGTGGAAACGCTAAAAGTGATGCAATGGAGGCTATTCATGCCGCTAAAGTTGAAGACTTTGAATTAGCAGATCAAAAATTAAAAGATTCTGATAAATCGTTAGTTGAAGCACATCGCTCTCAAACATCGATGCTGACAGCCGAAGCTTCAGGAGAAGCAACAGAACTTAGCTTATTATTGATACATGGACAAGATCACTTGATGAATGCCATCACATTCCGTGATATGGCATCTGAAATGGTCGACATGTACAAAAAAATGGCTGGCGTATCTGTAGATTAAATAACTGAAATAAGAAGACCGGATAAAAGTACACACTGTACTTTTGTCCGGTTTTTTTGTTGAATTAAAATGTGATGAAAAGAAGAGGGAATTAATTGACTAAGTAAGCGTTTTCTACCACAATAGAAGTGAAACCAACTAAACAAGTGAGGATGAGCGAGATGCTTAAAAACGGTTTGTTTGTTATGGTAGTAGGGTTTGTTTCTCTTATTCTTGGATTTACTAGCACAGATCAATACCAACCGATTACCTTAATTATTGGCATTGTTTTAACCATTATTGGATTCATGCTTTACAATCGTGCAGAGCAAAAAAGTGAAGACTAATCGTATAATGAACAAAGGCCCCAGCTACTTGCTAATCAGTAGGAGGGGCCTTTGTTTAGGTGGTGCAGCTAATCAGACGAGTTACTAAGCAATGTAGCTTTACTCGTCCAATTTAACACAAAAAACGACCAGTCGGCGCGAATGTGCAATCCAGTTGTCCAAAAGAATACGGGCTGGACAACTGGACGTCAAATCAAAGCCAACTGGTCGAAAAAAATCAACTAATGGACGAGTAGCATCTCGTTTATCCTCATCTCGTCTGTTCATCTCGAAAATAGAGCAATAAAAAAACTCGTGCATGTAGAACGCAAGAGTTAACAGATGCTGGTTTATGATCCTAGAGAGGTTCGAACTCCCGACCTAACGTTTAGGAAACGTTCGCTCTTTACTCGTCCAATTTAACGAAAAAAAAGACCAGTCAGCGCGAATGAGCAATAGAGTTGTCCAAAAGAATACGGGTTGGACAACTGGACGTCAAATCAAAGCCAACTGGTCGAAAAAAACCAATTAATGGACGAGTAGCATCTCGTTTATCC
>NZ_JBATXB010000048.1:0-35984 GCF_049673005.1 Carnobacterium sp.
GCAGCAATTATAACAAGTGCTTTTATTGGACCAGGCACAATTACGACAACGACACTTGCTGGCGCCAATTACGGATACCAACTCCTTTGGGCAGTGTTATTTTCAATAATCGCGTTAATGGTGTTAATGGAAATGAGTGCACGCATTGGTATTATAGCTGGAAAAGATGTGATTCATGCTGCAGAAGAGCTGAGTCCGGATAATAAAAATTGGGGGATTTTTGTCAAGGCATTAGTTTTATTTGCCGTATTTATTACTTGTTTTGGCTTTCAAAGTGGAAATGAAATTGGTGCATCGTTGGGTTTGGGAGATGCATTGGGTATTTCAAATAGTATTTCAGCGCTAATTGTAGGTGCAATCGTTATGGTGACAGTATTAATGGGAACAACTAAACTATTAGAAAAAATCATGCTATCATTTGTAAGTGCAATGGGACTTATCTTTGTTATTACAATGATTTTAGTAAAACCAAATATTTCAGAATTATTAAAAGGTTTGTTTATTCCTTCTATGCCAAAAGGAGCGATAGTAACTGCAATGGCCCTTATTGGTACAAGTCTGATTGCGATAAATCTAGTCCTTCATTCTATTATATCTAAAGAAAAATGGAACAAGCCTGAAGAACTGGTAGAAGCACGCTTTGATATTAAAGTGAATGTGATAATAGGTGGGTTGATTACACTGTCTATGCTGACAACAAGTGCTGCACTGTTATTTAAAACGGGAACTGAAATAACAAGTCCACTTGTATTTGCTACTCAATTAGAACCAGTCCTAGGAGAATGGGCTAGATTTGTAGGGTCTTTAGGAATTTTTGCAGCTGGGCTGTCTTCAGCTATTGCGATTCCTTTTATATTAAAAACAATTCTAGCTAGTATTTTTAAATGGCCTAAAGGGATTGATGATAATAGAGCTAAGATAATGGGCACGATTGTAGTTATTTTTGGAACAGCATTAGCTGTTGCTGATATTAAACCTACTCAAATTATTATTTTTGCGCAAGCTTCAAGTGGATTTTTCTTACCATTTTTTGCAGCATTGATAGTGGTTGTTTCTAATAGTAAAAAAATAATGGGCAAATACACCAATACTTTTTTACAAAATGTATTAGGAATTATAGCAGTAGTCGTTACCTTAACTATCGGGCTGATAGGCTTATACGGAACAGTCTCTAATTTATTAAGCTAATTTTTTCATTCTCAGTTATCACTTAACTAACTTGTAGCTTTTTAAACGAATTAAAGGAGGATAGCTATGGAACAAGAACAATTAGAATTAAAAAGTAATTATTTAACTACGTTTTTGAGAAATGATTATTCAGGGTTTGTTCATAGTGTATTTTCTCATAGTCTCAATATTCAATTAGGAAAGCAGCTTATACATGTGAGTGATCGGATTGAACCATTATCAGCTTTTGGTTTGAAGCTATCTAATGAAAAAATACATTCTCTGTTACATTTAGTAAAAGTTGGCTATTTTGTTAGTTACCAAAATAACACACTATTTTTTTATAATCACTTAAATAAAATCATTTCAATTATTAAGTTAAATGAACTCGTTGAAAAAGAATTAAATATTAAGTTAATCTCTTTTTCATCAACTATAAAAATAGAAGACACACTGTTTTTTGAAGAAATAAGTAAGCTCCCTTTAAAAATGAAGACTGGTTTGCCACTAAGTGAACAAACACTTCATTATATAGAAGATCTAAGTACGTATTCTGTTGGAAAAATGTCGAATCCTTCAATTTGGCAGCATTTTATCGGTAGAGGAATTGGACTTACGCCTAGTGGAGATGATTTTCTTATTGGCTATATTAGTATTTTATCTTTATTCAACCAACAAAAAGAATGGCTTCATCTTATACGACCGTTTGTAGAAAAAGGAAGAACAACTGATATTAGTTTAGCCTATTTAACCTGTTTGCTTGATGGTGTAGTTAATGAAAATATCAAGGAATTAATTGATTCGTTGTATTCAGAGGATAGAAAAGAAATTAAACAAAAATTGAGTAAACTGTTGTTGTTTGGACACACCTCTGGAACAGATACGCTTTATGGGATAATGACTGGTATTAAAGCAATGATTGGTATAGAATATACGAAGTCGGAATAGCCATTCGTAAGTGGTCCAAAGTCCTATTGACAGTGCCATTCGTTTCATTTAATCTTAGTTTATGAGTCGAACTTATGTATGAGTTCATAGTGATTGGAGAAACGATAAAAATGAATCAAGGAAATATTGATGATTTATCAGAAGATGAAATCAAAGAATTACAAGCCAGTTCAGATTTAATTTTTGTAGAAACAGTTATAAATGGTTTTTTTGAAGTAAAGGTGAAAACACCAACAGAAATGTTTCCGACTGATGTTTTTTACACGAATGAGGCTATTGGAGAATTCTTAATGTCTAAGTTCAAATTAAGTATTATGATAGAATCGAATAGCGGTAAATTTATCTATCAACCAAACCGTATGGGAAAAAGATAAGAATTTATGTATAAAAAAAGTCAATGATAGGTTGGCTTTTTTTATTTGGTTCACCATTCTACTTAAACGTATACTAGATTAATGGAGTATATTGTAGAGAAACATATGTAAAATAGAGGGAGAAGATTGAATTGATTAAATTGATTGCTATTGACATGGATGGAACCCTACTAAATAATGCTCATCAAATTACAAAAAATGTAAAAGACTCTATTTTTGACGCCATCGAAGCTGGAATAAAAATTGTTTTGTGTACGGGGAGACCGTCTAAAGCCGTCTATCCCTACTTAGAACAGCTGGATCTGTCACACCAAGAAGATTATATTATTTCTTTGAATGGAACAATCGTTCAAAAAACGAATACGCAAGAGATTGTCTATAGTCACAAACTCAAACACGTTGAACTAAGTGAGATTGATTCTATTCGTAAAAATTTTGCTGTAAATTTAACTTTTTTTGATGAAACTCATTATTTTTATACAGGTAAGAAGACAGAGAAACTGCTTTTTGATGCAGCTATCTTAGGAATGACTCCTATCCATTTAGACGTGAAGGATATTCCTGAAGAGATGAACATTTATAAAGCGATGTTCGTAGGAGAACCTACAGAACTTGATCGGTTTGTTAAAACAGTACCAAAAGAGTGGTATCAAAAATTTTATCCAATTAGAAGCTTGTCTTATGTATTTGAAATACTTCCAAAAAAAGCAAATAAAGGCGATGCGTTAATTGGTTTAGCAGATTTATTAGGGATTTCAATGTCAGAAGTCATGGCTATTGGAGATGGTGAAAACGATAGTGATTTAATGCATGCTGTTGTTGAAAGTGTTGCAATGGGAAATGCAACGACTACTATTAAAGCTGCAGCTAAATACGAAACGAAAACCAATGAAGAAGACGGGGTTGCACATGCCATTTACCAATGGGCGTTAAAATAAAAGCACATCATCAGTGAGTAAAAACTGGTGATGTGCTTTTTTTAGTAGTTATTTAAAATAACCAAAATATTAAGCCGATTGCTAATAGAACTTGAATAGATCCTACTAATAGACCATAAAGCAAAGTCTTAGGTCCTTCTTTTACGATATCATAAAACTTAACACGTAATCCAATGGCAGCTAGAGCCGCTATCTCAAATTGATTGCTAACATTTCGAGAAGCTGATACTAAGAAATCAGGTAAGGAAACAAAACTTCTTAATAAGAATAATAAGAAAAATCCATAGATAAACCAAGGGATACCCGCCGTACTTTTCTTGTTTTCCTGTTTGCTTCCTGATTTTGAAAACAATGATTTATTTTCTTCAAAATTCATTTTCCCAAATAATA
This sequence comes from Carnobacterium sp., assembly GCF_049673005.1. GTDB lineage: Bacteria > Bacillota > Bacilli > Lactobacillales > Carnobacteriaceae > Carnobacterium_A. The sequence goes on from NZ_JBATXB010000048.1 coordinate 3,818, forward strand.
AAGCTACTCCTATAATAAGTAAAACACGCATTAATTTAAAGACGATTGATAAATTAGCCACATCGTCATTAACTAGTTTTGCTGATGCAATAACTTGGCCAATAGACTGGACTGTTCCGCCAATAAGAGCGGAAGTTTGAACGGTTTCATTTTTATAAATAATAGCTGAAAGAATGGGTAACGTAATCATTAGAAGAGTACCTGTTACGTTAACAATAGTAATGGATAAACCTTTATCTTTTTCACTCGCATCAATAACAGGAGAAACCGTTCCAATTGCAGAAGATCCGCAGACAGCATTTCCAGCTCCCATTAATAAAGAAAATTTCTTGCCAAATTTTAAGTAACGTCCAATCCAATAAGCAGCAACAATAGTTGCGACCATTTGAAAAAGGATAAAAGTAAATCCAGTCAATCCAACTTGTTTAATAATTTGGAAATCAAGAATTAACCCATTTAAGACAATTGACAATTCTAAAAGACTTTTTTCGGAAAATTTTGTTCCGGTGTTTAAAATAGGTTTATTTAAAAACGTGTTGCCAAGTAAGATACCTAAAAAAATAGCAATTAAAGCTGCTCCTAAAGTTGGAACAAAAAAAGCCAAACCTTGACTGATAAGTGAGATGACAATACTTATAACTAAACCTGGTAAAATAATTGTTGTTTTTTCTATTCCTTTTTGAATCATGCTGACTCTCCTCTTGTTTCATTTGTTCATACTGTTAGTTTACGCTTATTATTGCATAAGTTAAAATAATCATTTATTATTTAGTTATAAGAAATATTTATAGAGAGGATGATGTTCGTGTTAGATTACCGTTACGAAACGTTTCTTGCATTAGCAGAGGAAATGAACTATACACGTACTGCAAAAAAATTGCACATTACACAGCCAGCTGTTACTCAACACATTCAATATTTACAAAACGAGCTAAATGTTGACTTGTTCCATTATGAAAATAGACAATTAACTCTGACAAAAAAAGGGAAACAATTACAGAAAGATTTATTGCTTTTGCGTAAAGAAATTATCCAAATACAAAAAAAATTAGCTCCAATAGAAGAAGCGCCATCTTTTATATTTGGTGCAACATTAACAATTGGTGAATACGTTATGCCCGAACTTATCGAGCGGTACGTGTTTGCTTTTCCTGCACACACATTAGCGATGCTTGTTGATAACACGGCTGCTTTAATTGATTATTTGGAACATGGAAAAATTGATTTTGCCTTTATTGAAGGGGAGTTTAATCAGCATGTATTTGGTTTCCATAAGATATCTGATGAATCGTTTATCGCAGTATGTGCTGAAACTAATCCATTATGGAAGAAAGAGCAGGAAATAAACGAACTATTTTCACATCAATTGATGATCAGGGAAGTTGGATCAGGCTCACGCTTAATTTTAGAAACCGCGCTAAAAAATAAAAGCATTCATTTGGATAGTTTTGATAAGATAATGATGATTGGAAACATTTCTACTATAAAACAATTAGTGAAAAAAGACTTAGGTATTACTTTTTTATATAGAAGTGCGGTTGAAGAAGAACTCTTAAACGGAACCTTAAAAGAAATTAAGATAAAAGATTTCATGATTGAGCATCCTTTTCATTTAGTCTATTTAAAAACAGCAAACATTAAAGGAATGGAAATAGCACAAAATTTTATTCAATTGCTTTCATAGTTTTTTATCAAAGTACTATTTTTAGTGAGCAGAAATGATAAAAAAGTTTCTAATTTATGCTGAATGCTTAGAAGTTAACATCAAAGTTCTCTTTATTTATATAAATGACGACCTATCTTTAAAGAGGTCGTTTATTTTGTGATAGGCAACAAGAATAAGATCTCATTGAGAAATTTCTCGTTTAGAGTGGTTCTGTAATGGTTAGATTAATCTAATTAAAACAACACTTTTAAAAATGGTATAGTCCGTTTTGGAAAAAGTGTTTTATTTTTTTAAAAAAACATCTATTTTTGTATCCGCCTATATATAGCTAATGTAAGCGCTTATATAGTTTGTGTATCTTTCTCTATACTTTATCCATTACGGATTCTGGTATAGTTTAGTATAGTAGATGTATAGTAAAAATAATGTAGTGGAAAGGAGTAAACGGAATGAAAAAGAAAAAAAAGGGATTTTTCTATTATTTAAATAGAGATAAGGCGTTGCTTTTAATGGCGTTACCTGGAACAGTCTGGTTAATATTCTTCTTTTATATACCCGTTGGAGGAAACGTGGTTGCGTTTAAAGACTTTAAATTTGTTGAAGATGGTGGCTTTTGGGGAAGTATTAGCCAAAGTAAATGGGTAGGATTTGATAATTTTAAATTCTTGTTTTCCTCTTCTAATGCTTATATTATTACTAGAAATACACTTTTATATAACATTACATTCATTGTAGTAGGATTATTCATGGCAGTAAGTATTGCGGTTATTGTTAGCCAATTGCGTTCAAAGCGAATGATTAAAGTTTATCAAACGTCAATGTTGCTTCCTTATTTTCTTTCATGGGTCATTATCAGCTATTTTGTATACGCTTTCTTAAGTCCGGATAAAGGTTTAGTAAATTCAATCATCACAGGACAAGGGGGTTCTGCAATTAGTTGGTATTCAGATCCTACCTATTGGCCCTTCATTTTAGTATTCTTGGGAATTTGGAAAGGTGTTGGCTATAGCAGTGTTATTTATTTTGCTGCTATTATGGGAATAGAACCAGCTTATTATGAAGCAGCAGAAATTGATGGTGCGAGTAAATGGCAACAAATAAGACACGTGACACTCCCTCATTTAGTTCCATTAATTACTATTTTAACGATTATGGGGGTAGGCGGGATATTTAAAGCCGATTTCGGTTTGTTCTATCAAATACCTAAAAATTCAGGAGCTCTTTATAATGTTACTTCCGTTTTAGATACCTATATTTATAACGGATTAGCCCAAAGTGGGGACATAGGTATGACAACCGCCGCTGGATTATATCAATCAGTTGTCGGATTCTTTTTAGTAATGGTTACTAATTTAATTGTTCGTCGCTTTGATGAAGAGTCGGCATTATTTTAAGTAGGAAGGAGGAGGCTTAAAGTGAACTCTCATGAGAATACGAGTATGGCTAAAGATAAAACAAAAAAAATAACAAATAAGAAGAAAAAAAAGATCAATCAAGTTAATTACAAAGGTTTTGGGAAAAAATCAAATCTCTTTTTTAATCTATTAATTGGCTTGTTTGCATTTTCTTGTGTATTCCCATTTATTTTCATTATTATTCTATCATTTAGTGATGAAACAGCGATGGTTGTTAACGGATATCAATTAATTCCTGAAACCTGGAGTTTAGATGGATACCGTTATTTAGCTAAGATGGGTGATCAAATTACTCAAGCTTTATTTATAACTGTTTTTGTTACAGTTGTTGGAACGATTACGAACACAACATTAACATCTTTCTATGCCTATGCTATTTCACGCAGAGATTTCAGATTTCGTAAGTTCTTTACGATGTTTGCATTAGTGACTATGCTATTTAGTGCTGGCTTGGTACCAGGTTATATTGTTATGACTAGTTTACTGGGGTTAAAAGATACTATTTGGGCACTAATTCTACCGATGGCTATGAGTCCGTTTAATATTATTGTTATGAGAACCTTTTTCATCCGTTCGGTACCCAATTCGATTATTGAATCAGCAAGGATAGACGGAGCTGGAGAATTTAAAACATTTTACAAGATTGTTCTCCCTTTAGCCGTACCAGGCATTGCGACGATTAGTTTATTTGCAGCCATTGGATTTTGGAATGATTGGTTTAATGCTTTATTGTATATTGAAAGCGATAATTTAATGCCGTTACAATATGTATTAATGCAAATTCAGAGCAATATTGAATTTATGATTGAAAATGCGGGTAAGAGTTCAATGATTGGAACTACTGGTATTCCAAGAGAGGCAACAAGAATGGCAATGGTTGTTATTTCAACACTTCCAATAGCATTGAGCTATCCATTCTTCCAAAAATATTTCATCAGTGGATTGACTATTGGTGGAGTAAAAGAATAATAAGTTAGTGTTAGCTGATTCATTATTCTCGTTTTTTTAATAAAGGGTATGTGCTTTTAAAAAAATAGTAATGGAGGATGTAAAATGACGATCAAAAAAAGAGTTCTAAAAGGTGCCGTAGCTTTATTATGTGGTGTTGCTTTAGTGGGTTGTGGAAGACTAGCATCTGGCGATGACAAAGCAAGTGAAAGTAAGGTAGCTAGCACAGACAAAGATACTGTATTGATGTATCAGGTCGGTGTACCACCAGAAAACATGGATGAGTTAATGGAAATTGCAAATAAACGCATTGGCGAAGAACTAGATCTCAAACTTAAAATACAATACATTGGTTGGGGTGACTATGAACAAAAAATGAACGTTATTACTTCTTCTGGAGAGAATTACGACATTGCCTTTGCTACAGATTATTTAAATAATGCACAAAAAGGAGCTTATGCAGATTTAACAGAATTATCAAAAGAATTTGCTCCTGAAGCAATGGAACAATTAGACGAGGCTTATATCAAAGGCAATACAATCAATGGAAAACTATATGCAATGCCAGTGAACGCAAATGTTTATGCGCAACAAATGTTTACGTTTAACCCAACTTTTTTAGAAAAATATGACCTGGATATTTCTAACGTTAGTAAGTTAGCTGACCTTGAACCCTTATTGAAAACGGTTAAAGAGAATGAACCTGGGGTTGTTCCGTTAACGGCTGGATCTGGTTGGAGAATTGAAAAAGATATTGATTTTTTAATTGGCAACAGTGTACCACTTGGTGTTGACTTAAACGGCGATCCAACAAAACTAATTAATCCTTATGTGGAAGGCGAAGGTATTCTACCACAATTAGATACTATGCATGACTATTACAAAAAAGGCTATGTCCCTGCTGATGCAGCCACTAGTCAGACGGCCTACAACACAGACGAAGATACTTGGTTCGTACGATCTGAAACACAAGGACCTTACGATTACGGCGATTACTTGCTACAACGCATTACTGGTAAGGATATCCAATCAAAACCATTCTCAAAACCAGCTAAAACCGTAGCACAAGCACGTATGGCTAACTTTGTTATTTCAAACAATTCTAAGAAAAAAGAAGAAGCGATGAAGATATTGAATATGCTAAATACAGATGCTGAGTTATTAAACGGTTTAGTGTATGGAGTTGAAGGAAGAAACTGGGAAATGACGGATGAAGAAGGACGTGTTCGTTTATTAGAAGGGTATCAAGATCCTAAGAGTGGATACCTATCTGCTTGGAACTTAGCTAATAATGAGATTCTTTATATTGACGAAGCGGTAACAGATGAACAAATTGACTACAAAGAGACATCTATTAAAGAGGCTGAAGAATCACCTTTACTAGGATTTAATTTTGTAACGGACAATGTTAAATCAGAGATTACGAATGTGAATAACGTTTCTGCTCAATACACTGCCGGCTTACAAACAGGTAGTGTAGATCCTAAGAAAGTCGTTCCTGAATATTTAGAAAAGTTAAATGAAGCAGGACTTGAAAAAATACAAGAAGAAGCACAAAAGCAATTTGATGAATTTAATGCAAACAAATAATAAAGAAAGTTAAAAATTCGAACGCCAGATACTTAGGCGTTCTTTTTCTTGCTTTACACGTTGAAAATGAGTCAACTCTCTGAATTAAAATTCCCAAAAATAATAGAGTACCCTCACGAATGATAGTTCTAGTGCTATCACTAGTTTAGGATTCCTTTTCTATTCGAATAAAGTAGTGTAAGATTAAATTAAGATACAAAAATAAAACAATAGAACAATAGAACAGATTAAACTAGTTAACTATACAGCCGTATTGAGCTTTATTAGAGGTTCTTAGGAGTGAAGATAATGAAGATAAAAATGAAAAGCAATCAGCTATATTCTCTATTAAAAATATACTCAATTATATTAATCTTGTTCTTGACCTTTCTTAGTATTGCTGTAGGAATGCTGCTTCACGAGAACAATAAAAAGATAGCATTACAAAGTATTCAAAATACAACTGGGAGATTTGAATTTTTAATAAATAAAAATCAAGACAAAGTAGCGGAAGTAGGTGTCGAATTGACGTCCACTTCTGAAAAAATAGCTTCTATTCAAGATTATTTTGACTTAACTTATTCTGAGTATTTAACAAAAGTATTAGAGATTAATTACAAAAAAAATTGGTATTATTATTTGCCTAAAACGATTGAAAATCTTTATTATAGGGATAGTTCTTTATTATCTACTAGTATGACTTTAAAAAATTTCCCTGAAATATATTATTCGCAAAAAACCAACACGATGGGGAATAAAGTGATGCAATTACCTAAAACAGAGGTATTTCGTTTTTCAACTCCTCTTCTAAATAAAGATACTCTTCAAACGCTTGGTTCATTCCATATGGATTTTGAAAAAGAAAGTTTTGATCAAATTATACTCAATCAGAATTCTCCTTATCCAATTCAGACACTAGTCTTTTCTGTTAATGATCAACTGATATATGAAGGAAGCAACAAACGAATTGATTCAACAATTTCAAAAAAAATAAACGAACAAATGGAACAGAATTCGACTGTAGAATTAGATCAGTTATCAACTAGTTACTATATTGCAGAATCTTTAACGAAAAACAATCAGAAAATTGTTACGATTATTCCTCATAAAGCAATAATTGAAAGTACAATTAAAAGCACCATTAGTCTATTTTTATTGAGCTTAGTTTTTGATGGATTATTGTTAATGATATTGTTTAACTTATTCAAGAAATATGTTGATCAAGTAGAAGATATTTTACTAACAGTTGACCAAATTTCCGTCGGAGCTAGTAAGAATAGGATTTCTGTTCACAATAAAAAAGCTGAAACCAAACAATTGGCAGAAGGTATCAACCGTATGCTAGATAGTATTCAAAATTACATTAAAGATATCTATGAATTAGAAATAAAGCAAAAAGATGCGGATATGCGCGCTTTACAATCACAAATTAATCCACATTTCTTGTATAATACATTGGAGTACATCCGTATGAGTGCAGTGAGCGAAGGAGCTGAAGAATTAGCAGATGTTGTTTTCCAATTTGCAACGTTATTAAGAAACAATATTTCTCATGAAAAAGTCGTGACAGTTGAAAATGAATTGAAATTTTGCGAAAAATATATTTTTCTTTACCAAATGCGTTATCCAGACCAAGTTGCTTATAGATTTAAGGTATGTGATGATGCAAAAGAAACCCTTATTCCAAAATTTGCTATTCAACCTTTGATAGAAAACTACTTTGCTCACGGGATTGATTTCACAAGAAATGAGAACGCCATCAGCGTTAAAGCCTATAATGAAAAAGGTAAAACGAAAATAGTAATTAGTGATAATGGTATAGGGATAGAAAAAGAAAAGTTAGCGCAATTAAATCAGTCACTCATACAAACAGATAGTTTTAAACCAGATTCAGTTGGAATAATGAATGTATTCACTCGAATGAAGTTATTTTATGGGAATCAATTCAAAATGGAAATAACTGAAACTAAAGGTGGAGGAACAACAGTGATGATGGAATTCTAGTAAAGAAAAGGGTGATATAGAGTGTATAAAGTTTTGTTGGTAGATGATGAATACATGATTTTAAATGGTTTACAAAAGTTAATCAACTGGGAAAGCTTGGACATGGAAATCATTGGGACAGCTCGAAATGGAAAAAAAGCCTTAGATTTTATGATGGAAAATAAAGTTGATATTGTCTTAACAGACGTCACCATGCCTGTATTATCTGGAATTGATTTTATTCGTGAAGCTCAAAAGGTAGCGAATCCATTTAAATTTATCATTGTTTCTGGTTATCAAGAGTTTGATTATGTTAAGAGTGGCATCCATTTAGGAGCATCCAATTATTTGTTGAAACCGATTGATAAAGATGAACTCATTCAATCTCTCAACCAAATTTTAAAAGAATTTAAACAAGTTCATTTGACTAAACAAGCAGATCAAACAATCTTTGAAAGTCTTTTAGGCAGATGGGTACGAAATGAGCTTCAAGAAGAACAACTAACCCAATTGGTTGAGCATGAGTTGTTTCGCTTACCTAAAGAATCCAATCTGACAGTCGTTATTGTCCGGAATCAGTCCAGCATTCAATGGAAATCAACTTTTAACTGTGTTTGCCTAGAATTAAATTTATCACTTCATTTTTCACTTAATGAAAAAGAAGACGTTCTTATTTTAGCAAACCAAACGGATGAAGAGCTAAAAAAGTTATTAACTAAAGTAAATACAAAATTGAACAACGACTGTTTGTTTTTTATCGGTGAATGCATTCATGATCAAAAGCAGGTTTACAACAGTTATCAATGCGCATTGAAAGCAAAAAATCATGCTGATTTTTATGGTAGACCGTTCATCTTTAACACGTACAAAGAAAATGAACTAACAGACTTAACCTTATCAGGACTAATTACAGATTTAAATGAAGGGATTTTTTCGAAGAATATTGAACGAATGACTACTGAGATAAGTACATTTACTGATCAATTGAGGGAGTTTCAAACATTAGAAGCAGAAAATATCAAAAGGTTGATGTATTTAGTTATGGTTAATCTATATTTGCAATTTGATGCCATTGAAAGTGAAAAGTTAATGGTCAAATCAAACCAACTTTTTGATGCAAAAACCTTCGATGAAGTAGCGGCTATTATGAAGAACGATTTAGTTCCATTAGATGAACTGAAGAAACAACAATCATACAGTGACTTAACCAAACAGACGATAGAAATCGTGCAAAAAAATTATACAGAAGATTTAAAACTAAAAAGCATAGCGAGTATCTTGCATGTTAACGTTATGTATTTAGGACAAGTGTTCAAAAAGGAAACTGGAAAAAGTTTTTCCGAATATTTGAATCACTACCGAATTAATTTGGCTAAGGAGTTGTTATTGCGTTCAAAAGAACCAGTAAATGATATCGCGAGTCGGATAGGATACAAGAACCTAGGATATTTCTATAAAAACTTTAAAAAAATTGTTGGACATTCACCAAGAGAATTCCGTGATCAAATTCAATAGGAAAAGATAGAACTGGTTAAACCTAGTCTCTATCTTTTTTTATTTTTGACCGAATCTCTACTAATTAATTCAACAGGGATTTCAATTGAGGATAAAGAATGAATGCTTTCTGGCTCGGTAATCATAGCAACTAACATTTCCGCTGCCGTGTACCCAATACGATAAAAATCTTGTTTGATGGTTGTTAATTTCGGCGTGATTAAATGAGAAAGCAAGACGTCGTCAAAACCAATAAACGACATATCCTCTGGAATACTCCATCCCATGTTAGAAGCCGTGGAGATTAATTCCATTGCTAAGATGTCGTGTTCTACAAAGATACACGTGTATCCTTGCTGTTTGGTTTCTTCTAAGAACTGTTGGATAAGTTCTGGTTGATTCATGTTTAAAGAATAAACGGATTTATCCAACGTTAGAGTGGGTCTGATAGAGTATTCATGCAGAGCTTTTAGGTAGCCAAGATACCGATTTTTTACAGCTGAAGTTTTAAAAAAAGAGGCCAAAGAGAAAAATAAAATTTTACGGTGTCCTTGTTCTAAAGCATGTATCGTTGCTTCGTATCCGCCCGTTCTATTCGCTGAAGATACTACGGGAATTGGCAAATCAAACAAGTCTTTATCTAATAGTACAATTGGAAAATCATCTAAATAGAGAGTATAAACGAGATCTAATAATGGTTTTGGGAATTCTGGATAGAGAATAAGTCCATCAGAAGTTTCTTTGGATAAGGATTGGATCAATTCTCGTTGTTTTTGTGAATCTTTTTGAGTGGTGTGTATCGTTAGTTCAAAAGGCAAAGGTTTTAAAAAATCAGAAACACCTTGAATATATTGCTCCAACCCAGCATTTTTAAAAAAAGGCAGCAAAAGTGAAACGGAAAAGGTTTGTTCTTTTAATAATTTTTTAAAGACAACAAAACTGCCTTTTCCAGCAAAACGCTCAATGTATCCATCTTTAGCTAATTCATTTAGTGCTCGCTTACTCGTAATGCGACTAACATTGAATTGAATCGAGAGTTCTTTTTCTGAAGGCAACCGGCTGTTATAAGGAAATAACCCTGTTAAAATTTGTTTTTTCAGTGTTGCGTATATTTGTTTGTATAAAGGTTCTGATTTAGGCACTAGTATGTCCTCCTAATGATATAGTATATTTTAAAAATATACCATTTAAATAATATAATGCAACAAATTGTAGTGTTTTCTATATAAAATAGAGAGATACCTATGTTTTGTAGATATTAATAATTGTCTATTTTATACTATGGTTAATGAATGATATAAATAATATGAAAAGAGGCAATGATAATGGCTTACAAAAAAATACCGGCATCTGTTGAAAAATTAATGAAGGCGGTTACTGAAAAATCGATAGAAAACCCAAGATGGGCTGAGAATTTTAATGCATCCTTTTCTAATACATTATTAACAACAGTAAAAAAACAAGAAGATAATACGACTTTTCTTTTAACAGGCGATATCCCAGCGATGTGGTTAAGAGATTCAACCGCTCAAGTACGTCCCTATTTATTGGTTGCAAAAGAAGACAAAGACATTAGTGATATGATTGCTGGTGTTGTAGAAAAACAATTGCGCTATGTTAATTTAGATCCTTATGCGAATGCGTTTAATGAAGAAGCGAATAATGCTGGACACCAAGACGACGATACAGAAATGAACCCATGGATCTGGGAACGTAAATATGAAATTGATTCCCTTTGCTACCCAATCCAATTGAGTTACCTATTGTATAAGGAAACTGGTAGAACAGATCAATTTAATGAAACGTTTAAAGAAGCCGTAAAAAAAATACTTGCTCTATGGAAGACAGAACAAAATCATGAGAACTCTCCTTATGTATTTGAACGCGATACTTGGCGTGAAGAAGACACATTAGTTAATCAAGGTAAAGGGTCTCCAATTAAAGTGACGGGTATGACTTGGTCAGGATTTAGACCGAGTGATGATCGTTGTGTATACAACTATTTAGTTCCAGCGAATATGTTTGCCGTTGTAGTCTTGGATTATTTGAAAGATATCTATACGACTATCTTAAAAGAAACAGATTTAATTGAAGAAATAACAACTTTGCGTGAGGAAATAAATCAAGGTATCGAGCAGTATGCTAAAGTTAAAAATCAAGCGGGAGAGACTATTTATGCTTATGAAGTAGATGGATTAGGAAATTACTCCATCATGGACGATTCAAATGTGCCGAGTTTACTTGCGGCTCCTTACTTGGGCTACTGTTCAGAAGAAGACGACGTTTACTTAGCGACAAGAAAGACTCTATTAAGTAAAGAAAACCCTTATTTCTATGAAGGGAAATGTGCGAAAGGCATAGGAAGTTCACACACACCAGAAAATTATATTTGGCCAATTGCCTTAGCAATCGAAGGACTAACTTCTCCAGATAAAAGCGAAAAGAAACGCATTTTAAATTTACTAGTTGAAAATGACGGTGGAACTAATTTAATGCATGAGGGATTTGATGTTGATAATCCAAATAATTATACGAGAGAATGGTTCTCATGGGCTAACATGATGTTTTGTGAACTAGTTTTAGATTATTATGATTTACGCATTAAGAAATAAGAAAAGGAGTGTATTGACTTGAAAAAGTTTCCAAAACAGTTCTTATGGGGAGCCGCTGCTTCTGCACCGCAAACAGAAGGAGCAGCATTAGTAGATGGGAAATCAGCTACAACATGGGATAAGTGGTTTGACATGCATCCTGAAAAATTTGCGAATCAGATTGGACCAAGGGATACATCAAATACCTATGTCCAGTACTTAGAAGATGTTCAATTGATGGAAGACATGTCGTTGAACTCCTATCGAACATCTATCTCATGGGCGCGTTTATTACCTGATGGAAAAACACTCAACCAAAAAGCTGTCGATTTTTACCGCGCTTATTTTTCTGAAATGAATAAAAAAGGAATTAAGCCGATTGTAAATTTATTTCATTTTGATATGCCTTGGTGGTTAATGGAAAAGGGCGGATGGGAGAATCGAGAATCTATAGAGGCTTTTGGGTATTACGCTAAAGTAGCATTTGAACAGTTTGGAGACTTAGTTCAACAGTGGACGACATTTAACGAACCGATTGTTCCAGCGGAGTGTGGATACTTGTTTGAATTCCACTATCCTGCTGTTGTTGATTTTAAGCGTGCAGTACAAGTTGGTTACAATACCTTGATGGCTCACGTCAAAGCAGTTGAACAATTTAAGGAAAATAAACACAAAGGTCAGATTGGCGTTGTGTTAAATTTAACACCAGTATTAAGTAAAAGCGAACGTTTTGAGGATATGAAAGCAAAAGAAGCAGCAGATGAATTGTATATTAAAAGTTTCTTAGATCCGGTTGTTCTTGGTCGAATCTCACCGAAATTAATTGCGTTACTAAAGGACAATCAGTTACTTCCACTTACTCAAGAAGGAGATAAAGAACGGATTGCACAGGCAACGATAGATTTTTTAGGGGTTAATTATTATCAGCCTAAAAGAGTTCAAGCTGTTGAGAATCCAAGCATTCCTGCGTTAATGCCTAGTGATTTATTTGCTGACTATGATTGGCCAGATAAAAAAATAAATCCTTATCGAGGATGGGAAATTTATCCAAAAGCCCTTTTTGATATTGGGATGAGAATTAAAAATGACTATGGAAATATTCCTTGGTATGTCTCAGAGAATGGTATGGGAGTTGCAGAAGAAGAGCGATTTATGAATGAAGAAGGAATCATTCAGGATGATTATAGAATAGAATTTGTTCAGGATCATCTTTTGGAACTTCATAAAGCTATTGAACAAGGCAGCAATTGTTTTGGATACCATATGTGGACATTTATTGATTGTTGGTCATGGTTAAATGGTTACCGCAACCGTTATGGATTTTATCGTGTTGATATTGAAGATGGATTTAAGAGAATCCCTAAAAAAAGTAGTTTTTGGATGAAAGAAGTTATCCGAAATAATGCCATTCTTAAAGGAGAAAATTAAAAATGAAAAAAACTGTATATATTTTATCACATAGTCATTGGGATCGAGAATGGTACTTACCTTATGAGCAACACCATATGCGTTTAATTGAATTAATGGATGATGTATTAGAGTTATTTGAAACGGATCCAGAGTTTAAAAGTTTTCACTTAGACGGACAAACGATTATTTTAGACGATTACTTGCAAGTACGTCCAGGTAAAAAAGACTTAGTTAAAAAGCACATTCAAAATGGGAAATTAAAGATAGGACCTTTTTATATTTTACAAGATGCATTCTTAACAAGTAGCGAGTCAAATGTTCGTAATATTCTTGTTGGAATGGACGAAAGTAAACAATGGGGTTCTCCAGTTGAACTAGGATACTTCCCAGATACTTTTGGAAATGCTGGACAGACACCACAAATGATGAAACAAGCTGGTTTCGATGTGGCGGCATTTGGACGCGGAGTTAAACCTACCGGATTCAATAACGTTGTTGTAAATGATGATAAATACGCATCACAATTCTCAGAAATGTGGTGGAAGGGGCCAGATGATTCTGAAATATTAGGGCTATTATTTGCGAACTGGTACAGTAATGGAAATGAAATTCCAACAGATAAAGCAGAAGCACAAGTATTCTGGGAAACAAAATTGGCAGATGCTGGTTTATATACTTCAACAGATCATATACTGATGATGAATGGGTGTGACCACCAACCGGTTCAAAAAGATTTGTCAGTAGCAATCCAAGTTGCCAATGAGCTGTATCCTGAAATTGAGTTTGTTCACACAAGTTTTGACGAGTACCTTACGGCCTTGAAAAAAGATTTGCCAGAAAACTTAAACACTGTTTCAGGTGAGTTAACGTCGCAAGAAACCGAAGGATGGTACACATTAGCGAACACAGCATCAACACGTGTTTATTTGAAGCAATGGAATACACAAGTGTCACGTTTACTTGAAAATATTGCTGAACCGTTAGCGACAATGGCATATGAAACTGCTGAAGAATACCCACATGACATGTTGCGCTATGCTTGGAAAACGTTGATGCAAAATCACCCTCATGATAGTATTTGTGGTTGCAGCGTTGATGAAGTACACCGTGAAATGGTTACACGTTTTGAAAAAGCAAACGAAGTTGGACGGTATGTAGCAGACGAAGCTGCCTTACATTTAGTAAAATCAATTGACACATCAACATTTAAAGATAAAAAAGGTCTTCCTTTTGTTGTATTTAATACAAGCGGATCTGAGAAAACAGGGGTTGCCGAAGTGAGATTAGAAATTGAGCGTTTGCCTTTTTCTGCCGGACAACCAGACCACTTATACTCTGCTTTAAAAGAAAAAGAGTATCCAACGTATGTAGTGGAGAATACAGAAGGGAAAAGGATTTCTGCCGTTATCACTCCTGCGGGAACAGAATTTGGCTACGACTTGCCTAAAGATAGATTTAGACAACCCTTCATGGCTCGTTATGTTGATGTTAGGCTGCCTATTGAATCTATGAGTGGTTTATCTTGGAGTAGTTTCATTTTAGTTGAAGCAAATCAAGAAGAGATGAATGAGTTAGCAAAAGAAACACTTATTTCAGCTGAAGGAAAAACGCTTGAAAACGAGCATTTAAAAGTAGATATAGCAAGTGATGGAACGTTGACTATCTTAAATAAATCAACCAATAAAACTTATACTGATCTATTGAATTTTGAAGATGTTGGAGATATTGGGAATGAATATATTTTCAGACAACCTTTAAATGATCAAGCTATTTATTCAAAAGGAACAGCTGCAACGATTGAAATTATAGAGGACACAATTGGTTTTGGGGAAATAGAAATTACCCATACATTAGCTATCCCTATCTCAGCAGATGAGCTTTTGGAAGAGGAGCAAAAAGCCGTTATAGAGATGCGTGAAAGACAAGCGGGACGATCAACTACTTTGAAAGAGTTGGTAGTAAAAACAAAGGTTCGTTTAGAAAAACATAGTCAACAAGTGAAATTTGAGACTACTTTTGATAATCAACATTTGGATCACCGTTTGCGTGTATTATTCCCAACCGGTATTCAATCAGCTATTCATTATGCGGACAGTATATTCGAAGTAGTAGAGAGACCAAACTCGGTAGACCCTGCTTGGGTTAATCCGTCAAATCCCCAACATACTCATGCTTTTGTAAATGTACAAAATGATGAAAATGGTGTTACAGCTTCGGTTATTGGATTAAATGAATACGAAATTATTGAAGAACAAAACCAACAAACTATCGCGGTAACTTTATTAAGAGCAGTTGGAGAATTAGGCGATTGGGGATACTTCCCAACACCAGAAGCACAATGCTTAGGTCAACAATCTATGCTTTATGCACTCTCATTCCATGGAGAAAATGAAGAAACGAGAACTTATCTAGAAGCATTTAACTTCCAAATACCATTCAGTGCCTATCAGACTTCTATTCATGAAGGAAAGTGGCCAAACAATTACCAATACGCTAAATTGGAGAGCAAAGAAATGGCATTAACAGCATTTAAACGAAAAGAACACAGTGATGAAATTATTACTCGTGCTTACAATTTAACCAATAAAGAAGTAGATGCCTCATTAACGATTGAAAATTATCAATCTCAAAAGTGTAACTTACTTGAAGAGATTATTGAAGGCTCAGTAGATTCAACAGCGAAACCTTATGAAATCGTTAATACGTTATGGGAAAAGAATAACTAATATAAATAAACACCCCTTACTGCGTGATCCATTTTACGTTAGTAAGGGGTGTTTTTTTCTTATAAACCGATAAAGAATAATTGTAATTTATATATAAAGTAAAGAATCTCTTTGTGAAGTAATTTCAAATAAAGCAGAAATTCTAAGCTATTGTTGTATAATGAGAAAATAAATACAAATAAAAGGGGTTTAAAAAGATGATAAATAAGCTGAAAAAAATAATAGAAAATGAAAATCCAAGAAATCCTTATACTGACACCGAACTTGCTCAACTATTAGAAACTTTTAGAGAGACTATCACTAATTTAAGAACTAGGGAAATGATACCCGATTCAAGAACAAGAAGAAAAGAATTATTAGATTTTGAAATTATTGCTATTCTAACAGAACAACCTCAAATATCTGAAAGAAAATTAACCGAAAAATTAAATGAAGTTGGATTCTCTATTACACGATCTGCAGTTGGAAAATATAAAAAAGAAGTCCAAGATAAAATTTCTATTATTGAGCCGCTAAAACAAATTAAGGAAGCGGATCCATTTGAAGACTTAATCGGATCAAACGGTAGTCTGAAAACACAAATTAACCAAGCAAAAGCATCAATTCTCTATCCTCCTAAAGGCCTACACACTCTTATTACAGGGCCTTCTGGTTCTGGAAAGAGCTTTGTCGCACAAAAAATGTATGAATACAGCAAAACTACAAAGAATTTCAAGGGAAATGTTCGATTTGAAGTATTTAACTGTGCAGATTATGCAGAAAATCCACAATTATTACTCTCACAACTTTTTGGCTATGTTAAAGGAGCTTTTACTGGAGCAACGGAGGATAAAAAAGGACTTGTTGAAATCTGCGATGGTGGAATTCTATTCTTAGATGAAATCCATCGATTACCACCTGAAGGGCAAGAAATTTTGTTTTATCTTTTAGATCAAAATTTGTATAGAAGGCTAGGAGAAACTGAGTTAGCTAGAAAGAGTAAGTTACTTTTAATAGGGGCAACAACTGAAGATCCATCTAAAACACTATTGTTAACTTTTAGAAGAAGAATTCCTATAAATATAGAGATGCCAAGTTATCACGAAAGAACAATTAGTGAAAAATTTCATTTTATAAAAATGTTTTTTAAAAATGAAAGTAAACGAGTGAATAAACCATTTCGAATAAAAAGAGATGTCATAAAATCGTTTTTATCTTATTCCTGTAATGGTAATATAGGTCAGTTAAAAAGTGATATCCAAGCAACTTCTGCAAAAGGATTTCTTCATGCAACAATAAATCAGAAAAATGAAATTTGTATAAACTTTCAAGAATTACCTAAGCAGATCATTGAAGAAATTATTATGAAAAATGATTTTAATGAAGAAGTTTATTCCTTTAGTCAAAAAGATCTAATTATTAATGAAAGTGATAGTAAGGAATTAGAAAAAATGAACAAGCTTTCAATACCTGTTCATACTGAAACTATTTACGAATTTATTGAAAATACTTATCAAACAATGAAATTAGAAAATTATACAGAATCTAAAATAAAATTATACTTGAGCGAAAGAATAGAAGGAGAGATGCAACGTCTTTCTTTATTAAGTTATAAAAAAGAAATAGATTATGATATTTTAAAAAATCTCATAGGCTCTAGGCTTTTAGAAGCAACAAAGATGAGTTTTGAAATAGCAAATAATTATTTTGAGAATTTAGACAGCAAACTGATTTTCCCCCTTTCTATTCATTTGAATTCAGCTATCAATAGGTATATTTCTAATAAAGAAACGATAAATCCAAACTTAGAAATGATAAAACAAAATTATAAAAAAGAGTTTAAAGTTGGTAGCTTGATTAAAGATTTAATCGATAAAGAATATGCCATAAATTTACCGCAAGATGAAATTGGTTTTATCGCTATGTATCTTAAAAACTTTAAAGGTTTAGTACAGGAAAAAAATATAAAAATTGGAATAGTTGTACTTTCTCACGGGAATGTAGCTAAAGGAATGGTTGAAGTAGCGAACAAATTATTAGGTGTAAACCATGCTGTTGGATTGGAAATGGATTTAACTGATTCACCAAATTTGATGCTAGAAAAAACAATACCTGTAGTGAAAAATGCTGATCAAGGAAAAGGAGTACTTATATTAGCCGATATGGGATCTTTAATACTATTTGGAGATATTATTTCAGCAAGAACACAGATATCTGTTCGAGTAGTTGGGAGAGTTGATACTTTAATGGTTATTGAATCAGTTAGGCGTTCACTTTTACCAGAAGATACTTTAGATAAACTTGCAGATGAAATTGATTCAAAGCAATTTTTAACTGGGAGCACGTTTATTTCACCAATAGAAAGAGAAAAAGTAATTGTAACATTATGTCTAACTGGTGAAGGTGCAGCTAAGGTTTTAAAAAATTATATTAAAACATCAATTGTTAATTATACTGACAAAATTAAAATAATTCCGATTGGTTTTTTTACTCAAGATGAACTATCAGTGACTTTAGATGAGATTAGTCATTCTAATGAAATATTAGCCATAGTAGGAACCATTAACCCTATATATAAAGATATACCTTTTGTATCAGCAGAAGAACTCTTAAATAAAAGCAATAAGCTTCTACACATACTTAGTAATAAAGGCAAACTATATAAAGAAAATACTTTAAAAAATTATATTAGTATAGATTTAATTCATATTGAGAATGAGTTCGTTACAAAAAATGATGTTCTCGATAAAATGACTAAAAAGTTAATACAAAAAGAAAGTATTACTAGTGGTTTTATCTTAAGTATGTATAAAAGAGAAACGATGGGTAATACTTTTTTAGAAGGAGGTATTGCAATACCTCACGGTGAAAGTGAGTATATTACAAAACCAGCCATTTCGATTACCAAACTAGCCACACCTATATTATGGGAGAATAACCAGTATGTTACTTTTATTTTTCTTTTGGCATTAACTGAAGATAACGGGAAAGAAATAGAAGATTTATATAACATACTCTATAAGGATAACGTTTTCAAACTCCTTGAAGAGGCTAATACAAAAGAAGAGATTCATTCTATTTTAACGAATACAATATTATAAACCAAAAGTTGGCATGATACTTGCATGTATAAAAGTAACACAGGAGGTGGAAAAAATGATAAATAACTTTCCAAAAGTTACCATTATATTACGCGGCTATAATTATCAGCAGGTTAAAACAGTTATGGATGTTTTAAAAGGTAAGCATAAGGACTATGCTCTTGAAATTACATTAAATTCTCCAGATGTTTTTACAACCATTAGTAAAATATCAAAAGAGTACGGAAATGATTTTTATATAGGAGCAGGAACAGTATTATCTATGGAAAATGCTAAAGATGCTATAAGTGCAGGAGCAAAATTCATATTGTCTCCTATAAAATTAAGCAAAGAAATTTTAGAAATGTGTAAACAAGAAAGAATTCTAACTATACCTGGCGCGATGACGCCATCAGAAGTAATGGAGCTTAAAACAAATGGCGCAGACATTATAAAAATCTTTCCAGCTAATACTGTTGGAAATAAATTTTTTAAGGATATTCAAGCTCCATTGGGTAAACTTCCTTTGATGGCTGTTGGAGGAGTTTCTTCAGAAAATACGGCTAATTTTTTTGATAATGGAGCTGACTACGTAGGTATTGCTTCAGGTATTTTTAATAAAGAAGATATTTCAACACAAAATAGCAAGAAGTTAGCAAAGTCATTAATATTATTTGAAAATAAAGTTTTTAAATAGTATTAAGTTAAAAGTGAAATGAAAGGGGTGAAAGTAAACATGAAGTTAAATCTTGATGAAAAATTAGTATTTATTAATTTAGATTTTGAAAATAAAGAAGATATTTTAAATTTTCTATCAACTAAATTACTAGAAAATGATTACGTTAAACCAGGATATCCACAAGCTATTATAGATAGAGAAGAACTATATCCTACTGGTTTACCTTCGCTAGGAGTGAATATTGCTATACCTCACGCAGATAATGATTTAGTTTTTAAAACAACAATAGCTATTGGTGTTTTAAAAGATTCTGTAGAATTTTGTTCTATGGAAAACAGAGAAAAAAAATTGAATGTACAGATTGTCATTATGTTAGCTATAAAAGAACCTCATGGTCAGATAGAAATGTTACAAAAAGTAGTTTCAATTATTCAAAATGATAAATTAACAAAGGAAATTACAGAATCTAAAGATAAGAATGAAGTATTAAGCGCGTTAGAACCATACTTAAACTAAAAAATAGTAGGAGGAATTTATTATGAAAAGAGTATTAGTAGCTTGTGGAAATGGGATTGCAACGTCAACTGTAGTGGCTTCAAAAATAAGAGATTATGCTGAAAAAGAAGGAGTTATCATTAAAACTGAACAATGTAAATTAATGGAGGTTCCCGGAAAAGGAGACAATTATGATTTAGTTGTAACAACCGGCCAATTTGGCGGACAAGTTAGTACTCCGGTTGTAGCTGGATTATCTTTATTAACTGGTATTGGCAAAGAGGATACATTAAAAGAAATTTTGAGTTATCTGAAATAAAAATATAATTCAGGAGGAAATATTATGTGGAATGCAGTAATGTCAGGATTTGATTGGCTAATTGGGGCTGGTCCAACAGTTATGTTACCTATTATTATAACAGTAATCGGATTATTCTTTGGTTTGAAATTAGGAAAGGCATTTAAATCTGGACTAACTTTAGGAATTGGTTTTGCTGGAATCAAATTATTACTAGATTATATGGCGGCCAATTTAGGTCCCGCCTCTCAAGCAATGGTAGATAACATTGGAATAAATTTAGATGTATTAGATGTAGGTTGGGGTTCTATTGCAGCGGTTACCTGGTCGTCTCCAATCATTGTGTTTCTTGTTTTCTCAATATTTGCAGTAAACATTATCATGCTATTAACTAATACAACAAGCACATTAGATGTAGATATCTGGAATTATCATCATATGGCAATCGTTGGAATAATGGTTCACTATGTTACAAAAAATATTTGGCTTGGAATTGGTGCATCAGTTGTGATGGCAATAACAACCTTTAAAATAGCAGATTGGTCTCAACCAATGATTGAAAAATTCTTTGGTATACCTGGGGTGTCGTTACCTACAGTATCAGCAACCTCCACATTAGTTCTTGCTTGGCCTTTAAATTGGTTATTAGACAGAATTCCTGGGATAAATAAGATTAACATCACTCTTAAAGATGTTCAAAAGTACCTAGGTTTTTTCGGAGATCAAATGGTTTTAGGTTTAATATTGGGTACGGCTATTGGATTACTAGGAGGATATGATATTACAACATCATTACAACTAGGTGTAAGTATGGCTGCAGTATTAGTAATTATTCCTAAAATGACTTCTTTATTTGTTGAAGGATTAATGCCTATTTCAGAAGCAGCCCAAGATTGGTCTCAAAAGAAATTTAAAGATAGAAAGTTATTTATCGGATTAGACGCAGCTGTTGTAGTAGGAAATCAAGATGTTATAACTACAGCTTTAATTCTGATACCTTTAACAATCGGACTTGCTTTCATTTTACCAGGAAACAGAATGTTACCTTTTGCTGACTTAGCAATTATTCCATTTAGAATTGCTTTAGTTGTAGCTCTTACAAAAGGAAACTTCTTCAAAAATATCATTATTGGTTTATCAACTAGTGCAGCTATTTTATACGCAGGTACAATTACTGCTCCTATACTTACAGACCTTGCAAGTTCAGTGGGTATTGAAGTAGCAGTTGCTGGTGGAGCTCTATTAATTTCATCATTTTCAGCAACTAGCTTAACACATAGCTTTTTAGTATTCTTTGCTTTTGTTGGTCCATTATTCGTAACGTTACCTGTTATGATTGTTATTATAGCAATCTTCTGGTATTACTTTGAAGTTATGAAGCCTAAAGCGAAGTTAGATAAAGAACTAAGAGGGTTAGAAACAGAAGAACAATCACTATAACTATTTGATGGAGGTTGCATAAAATGAAAATTACAGATGTTAAAGTTTACAAAGTTAAGCCACGCTGGATTTTTATAAAAATTAGCACAGATGAAGGTATCGAAGGCTGGGGAGAAATGATTTCGGGTACGAAAACGGAAACAGTAGTCTCTGGAGCATATGAAATGGGAAAAAGAATAATTGGACGTAATCCTTTTGAGATTGAAAGATTATGGCAAGAACTTCATCGTTCATTCTTTAGAGGTGGACCTATAAATGGAACAATAGTATCTGGTATTGAAATGGCTCTATGGGATATCAAAGGTAAATACTTTAATGTTCCTGTTTATGAATTATTAGGTGGAGCTGCACGCGATAACATCAAAGTTTATTCTTGGATTGGTGGAGACAGACCTGAAGATGTTGTAACTGAAGCTATGGATCGTTATGATAGAGGATTTAGAGCTGTAAAAATGAATGCAACACAAGAATTACATTATATTGATTCATTTAAAGAGGTACAAAAAGTAGTAGATAGAGTTGCATCAATTCGTGATAAATTAGGATATGATATGGAAGTTGCTGTTGATTTTCATGGTAGAGTTCATAAAGGAATGGCAAAAGTATTGGCTAAAGAACTTGAACCACTGAAGCCAATGTTTTTAGAGGAAGTCGTACTTCCAGAAAACGAAGAGGCATTCTCAGAGATTGCACGTCATGTAGCAACACCGTTAGCAACAGGTGAACGCTTATATACTAGATGGGCATTTAAAAATATTTTTAAACAAGGCAGTATTGATATTATTCAGCCTGACGTTGCTTTAGTTGGTGGGATTTTGGAGACAAAAAAAATAGCAGCTATGGCAGAAGCTTACGATGTGGCTGTAGCACCACATGCTCCATATGGGCCAATTGCGTTGGCTGCAACATTACAAGTGGATGCATGTACACCAAATGTCTTCATCCAAGAACAAAGTTTAGGAATCCATTACAATAAAGGGTTTGATTTATTAGATTTCGTCCATAATAAAGAAGTTTTTCAATATAAAGATGGTTTTGTTGATCTTCCATCTAAGCCAGGTCTAGGTTTAGATCTAAACGAAGAACTAATTGAAGATATCTCTCAAGAGGGTCTAATATGGACTAATCCTCAATGGAAACATTATGACGGTACTATAGCTGAATGGTAATGAAGTAAAGAGAGGAAAACTGAGGCTTATCTCAGTTTTCCTCTTTTTTTGTTTTTTGACAGCGCTTGCTAAACGACGATGAGAATGTTAATGTAATTTTATAATTATTTTAAAGAATAAACGTTTAAATAGAAGAAAGTAGGAATTAAATTGAATAAAAAGCAGGTAATTATTGATACAGATCCAGGAATTGATGATGCAGTCGCGTTAGCTATTGCTCTATTTAGTAGTGAAATAGATGTCAAACTCATTACCACTGTAGCAGGAAATGTAGGATTGAATCATGTTACACAAAATGCATTAAAACTGCTTAAATTTCTAAATAAAGATATCCCTGTAGCAAAAGGAGTAGGCGCACCTCTAATTAGAGAGATAATGGATGCTAGTAGTATACATGGAGAAACAGGAATGGAAGGTTTTATCTTTGAAGAACCAGACGATCATTTATTACTGAAAGAACATGCCGTGAATGCTATGAGGGAAGTTATTATGACTAGCAAAGAATCGGTTACTATTATCGGAATTGGACCATTAACAAATATAGCGATGCTTCTAACAATGTATCCGGAAACGAAGACAGCTATTAAAGAAATCATTTTTATGGGGGGCTCTCTAACTAGAGGAAATAGTGGAGTCATGTCCGAATACAATATCGATTTTGATCCAGAGGCTGCTAAAATTGTTTTTAATTCGGGTGTTCGAATTGTAATGGTAGGGTTAGATTTAGGATTAAAAGCATTAATTCTACCTGAAGACAGTACAGAAATAAAAGAGATGAATAAAGTTGGCGATATGTTTTATCATTTATTTAAACGTTACAGAGGGGGAAACATGCAGAATGGTTTGACTATGTACGATAGTACAGCTATCGCCTATCTACTTAGACCAGATATATTTGATGTTGTAGATACATTTATGGATGTAGAATTAACGGGTAAGTATACAAAAGGTGCGACGATTGTAGATTTAGAAGGATTCTTAAATAAAGAAAGCAATGCCACTGTTTGTGTAGATATCAATCAAATCGAATTTAAAAAATGGTTTTTAACGAGTATCAAAAAGTGCATTTGATTTAAATAAGTTGGATTTAAAAATAGAGTAAACAGTTACTCTATTTTTTTTTGCAAAAAATTTTCTGATAACGCTTGCAAATAAAAAAGAATGATGCTATTATATGTATGTAATCGGTTACACATTAAGCCGAATAAACGAGGTGAACAGGATGAAAACAATTAAAGATGTTGCTAAGTTGGCAGGTGTTTCGGTAGCGACAGTTTCAAGAGCTTTAAATAAAAGCGGGTATGTTAGCGACAAGAGCCGACAAAAAGTTGAAGCAGCAATTAAAGAATTGGATTTTTATCCGAATGAAGTAGCTCGTTCACTTTTCCAAAAAAAATCTAAGCTAATTGGTTTACTCTTACCAGATATTTCGAATCCATTCTTTCCTTTAGTTGCTAAAGGTGTAGAAGATAAGGTAAATGAGAGAGGATACAATTTGATCTTAGGCAATGTTCAAGAGAATCCACTAAAAGAATCAGAGTACATACGGACTTTTGCCCAAAATAATGTTGCTGGCGTATTGTCTGCTGTTGAAAGCAATTCTACTAAATTAAAAAATATGCCATTTGTCATGTTAGATAGAGTTACGTCAGACAAAGAATATTCTGTTCATTCTGATGATTATCAAGGTGGAATCCTAGCAGCTACAGCTATAAGCGAAAGGAAACCTGGACTAGTTGTTGTAATGGTTGGTCCAAGAACGGTTTCTAACTCATTGGTTCGTTTAGCTGGGAGTGTTAAACTATTAGAAGAAAATAAACTGACGTATCACTTGTTTGAAACAGAGTCTTTTCAATTTGATTCAGCTCAGGAATCGGCTCATCGACTGTTCGAAATGTTCCCCAATGTCTCAAGTATTATTGCATCA
This sequence comes from Carnobacterium sp., assembly GCF_049673005.1. Taxonomy (GTDB): domain Bacteria; phylum Bacillota; class Bacilli; order Lactobacillales; family Carnobacteriaceae; genus Carnobacterium_A. Next base: position 28,687 of record NZ_JBATXB010000048.1, read on the forward strand.
AATGACATTCATGCATTGACCATCATGCGTGAAGCCATTCGCAGAGGATTAACGATTCCTGAAGATCTACAAGTTATCGGATACGATGACAATCCTTATAGTAAGCTAATGTATCCAAGTTTATCTACTATTGCACAACCAGCTTATCAAATTGGTTACAAAGGTGCTGAAATATTGTGTAATAGAATAGAAGGATTAAAAGTTGTCGAAAAAAACATTCAGTTACCAGTAAAAATTGAAATAAGAGAATCTTTAAGAAAGAAGGAATACGAATGAGCAAAATAACCGTTGTAGGAAGTCTGTCAACAGACTTTGTTGTAAATGCAAATAAAAGACCAGATATTGGAGAAACGATTATAGGCGAAAATTTCACTACTACTTTTGGAGGCAAAGGAGCTAACCAAGCGGTTGCAGCTGCCCGATTGGGTGGAACAGTATCCATGATAGGTACAGTTGGTTCAGACCTTTTTGGAAAAGAGATTGTATCAAACTTAGAAAACAATTCTATTAATACGACTTTTGTGGAAAGGGTTACACAAAAACCTTCAGGATCTGCACATATCACAGTTGTTGATGGAGATAACAGCATTATATATATTCCTGGAGCCAATGACGAGATAACCGAAGAACAAATTAATCTCGCTCAATCACGTTTAGAATCAAGCGACGTTGTAATTATACAAAACGAAACGCCGTTAAACATTATTGAGCAAGTGATTCAAACTTGTTACGAAAAAGGGATTAAAACAATTTACAATCCAGCTCCTGCCAAAAAAATTGATCGAAAATTAATAGAAAAAGTTACTTACTTTACTCCAAATGAATCAGAATTCAAGTTGCTTTTTCCTGAACTGAGTTTATCAGAAGGTATGGCAAAGTATCCCAATAAACTAATAGTTACAATGGGCTCTAAGGGTGTTTATTTTAACGATGGAGAAAAAGAAGTTCAAGTTTCTTCTTATAAAGTTAAACCACTAGATACTACTGGAGCAGGAGATACTTTTAACGGAGCCTTCGGAGTAGCCTTAACATCAGGATTAGATATGGTATCAAGTATCCGGTTTGGTAATTTGGCAGCAGCGTTGTCTATTCAAAAGTTTGGGGCTCAAACAGGCATGCCTACTTTAAATGAATTGAAAGAGAGTGTGTATTATGAAAAAGAATGGGACATTAAATAGTGAGATTGATAAAATTTTAGCTGATTTAGGTCATACAGATCAAATCGTCATTGCCGATGCTGGGTTACCGATTCCGGCAGGGGTTAAAAAAATTGATTTAGCTTTAACTTTAAACGATCCTCCTTTTCAAAAACTATTAGATATTTTAATAAAGGAAATGGAGATAGAAGAAGTTATATTAGCTAGTGAGATTAAATCAGAAAATCCCGAACAATTGAAGCTAATTGAAGAAAAATTACCGAAAGATAAGATTCATTATGTTAGTCATGAAGAATTTAAAGAGAAAACAGCCTATACTCAAGCAATTATTAGGACCGGTGAAGCAACCCCTTATTCTAATATCATCTTACAATCGGGCGTGCTATTCTAGGAGGTAAAAAAATGGACGTAATAATGAAAGGAATCACAAAAAGTTTTGGTACCAATTCAGTTCTTAAAGGCGTTGATATTCAACTATATGGTGGGAAAATCCATGCATTAATGGGTGAAAATGGAGCGGGTAAGTCAACGTTGATGAACATACTAACGGGTTTGCACAAATACGATGCAGGTAAAATTATTATTGATGGTAAAGAAACCATCTATGATAATCCTAAAGAGGCTGAAGAAAATGGAGTTAGCTTCATTCATCAAGAGATGAATACTTGGCCTCAAATGACAGTTGTTGAAAATCTTTTTATTGGAAAAGAAATAAAAAATAAATTTGGTTGGTTAAATAAAAAAGAAATGGAAATGAAAGCTAAAGAAATATTCACTGATTTAGGTATTACGATTGATATAAATACTGAAGTTAGCCTACTATCCGTTGGACAACAACAAATGATTGAAATTGCAAAAGCATTAATGACTAATGCAAAAGTACTGATTATGGACGAACCAACTGCTGCACTAACGGAAAGAGAAATAGAAGTATTGTTTAAAATTATAGTGAACTTAAGAGAAAAAGGCGTAGCTATTATTTATATATCTCATAGAATGGAAGAAATTTTTAAAATTAGTGATTCTATTACAGTTATGCGAGATGGTGTATCCATTGATACAATGAAAACAAAAGAAACTTGTGTGGATGATGTTGTTCGCAAAATGGTTGGGCGAGACTTAGATGATTATTATCCTGAAAAAAATTCAACAATTGGAGAAGTGATCTTTGAAGGGCGAGAGTTATCTAAAAAAGGTGTATTTAAAGACATTTCATTCACTGTTCGTCAAGGAGAGATTGTTGGTTTTTCTGGTTTAATGGGTTCAGGTCGTACGGAAGTTATGCGGGCGATATTTGGAATCGATGAGCTTGATAGTGGAGAAGTTTACTTAGAGAATACACTCTTGAAAATAAAAACACCTAGCGATGCTATTCATAAGGGTATCGGGTTTCTCACAGAAAATCGCAAAGACGAAGGGCTAATTTTAGATTATTCAATTAAAGAAAATATATCCTTGCCTTCAATTGATGGGTTTAAAAAGAATGGCATTATTGATACTGAAGCCGAAAAAGACTTTGTCGACTTATTGATGAAAAGATTAAAAGTTAAAGCACAGAGTTCGGAGTTAGCCGTTTCTAATTTATCCGGTGGGAATCAACAAAAAGTCGTTCTTGCTAAGTGGATAGGAATTGGTTCGAAAGTTTTAATTTTAGATGAACCTACAAGAGGGGTCGACGTTGGAGCAAAAAGAGAAATTTATCAGTTAATGAATGAACTAGCTGATCGTGGCGTTGCAATTATTATGGTTTCTAGTGACCTACCAGAAATATTAGGTGTTAGTGACCGAGTTATTGTTGTACACGAAGGATCTATAGCTGGAGAACTAGGTAGAACTGAAGCAACAGAAGAAAAAATAATGAGTCTCGCTACTGGAGGATATTAATATGAGTTTAGATACAAAAAAAATAACATTAACTAAAGAAAAAAATTCACGAAAAGAACTGATTGAAAAATTAGGACCGTTATTAGCACTGGTTGTATTGATAATCTTTGTTACTATTCTTAATCCAGGTTTTGTAGCACCCAATAATTTGTTGAATTTATTGAGACAAGTTTCAACGAATGCTCTAATTGCTTTTGGAATGACTTTTGTCATTCTAACTGGTGGAATTGACTTATCCGTTGGTTCGACATTAGCGTTAAGTAGTGCATTGATGGCTGGAGGAATTGTGGCTGGATTAGATCCTTTACTAGCGATGGTGCTTGCCATTATTGCTGGTGGATTACTTGGTGGATTTAATGGTTTACTGATTACAAAAGGAAAGATGGCACCTTTTATTGCGACATTAGCAACCATGACTATTTTCCGTGGCGCCACACTAGTCTTTACTAAAGGAAATCCTATTACAGGAATTGGCGACAGTTTTATTTTCAAATTTATTGGACGTGGTTATCTATTTGGGATTCCTTTCCCGGTTGTATTAATGCTGATTTGCTTTACTTTATTGTATGTCTTATTACACAAAATGACATTTGGTAGAAAAGTATTCGCTATTGGTGGAAATGAAAAAGCTGCTTTCATCGCGGGTATTAAGAGTGACCGCATTAAAATTGCTATTTATGCTATTTCAGGAATGATGGCCTCTGTTGCAGGTATCATTATAACTTCAAGATTGAATTCAGCCCAACCAACAGCAGGACAATCTTATGAAATGGATGCAATTGCTTCTGTCGTTTTAGGTGGAACAAGCCTTTCTGGAGGTCGTGGTAGAATCGTTGGAACCTTAATCGGTGCGTTGATTATGGGGACATTAAATAATGGTTTGAATTTGCTAGGTGTTTCTAGCTTTTATCAACAAATTGTCAAAGGGATCGTTATTATTATCGCCGTATTATTAGATAGAAAAAAATAAAACATTAGGAGGAAAAGGACATGAAAAAACTTATCGGATTTGCAGCAGCGGCAGTATTATTTTTAGGTGGATGTGGGAGTGCAACTTTAGAAGGGGACAACACAGATTCAGGAGTTGTGGAAGAAAAAGACGCAAAAGATTTAGTTGTCGGAGTATCTTTATCTACACTAAACAATCCATTCTTCATCTCTGTAAAAGAAGGCATTGTTAACTTAGCTGAAGAGAAAGGTTCAGAAGTAAAAGTATTAGATGCACAAGATGACACGTCTAAGCAAAGTAATGACATTGATGATTTAATTCAACAAGGAGTCGATGTTTTACTGATTAACCCAGTAGACTCATCTGCTATCTCGCCGGCAGTTGAAGCGGCAAATAGCGCAGGTATTCCAGTTATCACAATTGACCGTTCAAGTGAAGGTGGAGAAGTTGTTACTTTAGTTGCTTCAGATAATGTAGAAGGTGGGAAAATAGCGGCTCAATATATTGAAGAAATTTCAGGTAAAGATGCTAAAGTTGCTGAACTTGAGGGAATCCCGGGTGCTTCTGCAACAAATGAGCGAGGCAAAGGTTTTAACGAATACGCTAAAGAAAATTTAGACATCGTAGACCAACAAACAGCTAGTTTTGACCGTGCTAAAGGACTGACAGTTATGGAAAATATGCTTCAATCAAAACCAGAAATTCAAGCTGTCTTTGCACAAAATGATGAAATGGCATTAGGTGCCATCCAAGCTATTCAAGCAGCCGGCAAGACAGGCGAGATTCAAGTTGTAGGTTTTGACGGAACAGAAGATGGTTTAGCTGCTATAAAAGCAGGAACATTAAGTGCAACAGTTGCCCAACAACCAGAGGAAATGGGTAAGCTTGCTATGCAAGCAGCATTCGACCATTTCTCAGGTAAAGATGTTGAAAAATCAATTGCTTCACCATTAGAATTAATAAAAACGGATAAATAATTAAAATACAGAATGAGCTATAAAAAGCTCATTCTGTATTTTTGTGTTTAAGTATAATCTTATGAAGAGATTTAAGTTAAAGCACAATAAATTCACCTTATTTTTTTACGCTTATTTTTTTCTAACTTTGATTTGCTTTTTCGATAAGCAGATGGAGTCATATTGGTGACACGTTTAAAGGATTGTGAAAAAAAAGACTGCGATGAAAAACCAGTAATTGCAGATACATCGGATATGGGATAATTAGTTGTTTTTAATATAATTTTACTTTCTCGAATGCGGATATTAATTAAATACTCGATAGGAGAAATGCCAATAATTGATTTAAAAGAGTGTGCTAAATAATATTTATTAAGATGGCTAATTTTAGCAAGGCTATCTAAATTGATTTCTTCACGAAAAGAATTTTCTATATATTTTTTTATCTTATTAATCTCTTTCGTTAACTTTTGGTTCTCTGATTTTTCAACAATTAATGTATTTTTACGTAGAATCTTTATCAATAAAATATCTAATAAACTTTGAGCAATAATGGCATAACTTTTCTTCTGATTTTGTACCTCTTCTACTAATTTTTTAAGGTATACTAAATATTCAGCATCTTTATCTCTATAGATATGAAAAGGAATGGGTGCATTTACTTGGTCAGTAGGTAAAAAAAATATGCCCTGTATACCGAGTGCAATGTATTCTAGAGGATGATCAAGTGATGATTTTTCTGTATGATCAATGTAGGCATTAATGATAATTAAATCATGCTTCGAGACGCTTATTTCTTTACCTGCTATAAAAACGGATCCTTTTCCCTCAGTAATGTAAAGCAATTCTGTAAAATGATGTGAATGAATTAAGCTGTGCCAATCTTTTTCATCAATTGATTTTGTAACATATAATAAAGGAGTAGCGGAATGAAGATGATCAAGTATAGGGATTTCGTAAACTAAATTTGACACATTAACCCTCCCAGCAAACGAAATTGTATTAAATTAAGTATAGTGTTTTTAGTTTAAAAACTCAAGGATAACAAGATATCTAAAAATCGTAGCAAGATAACGATTGTGAAAGCGCTTTTTCGGACGTATACTTTAGTTACTAAGAAGATAAAAGGAGGATTTATTATGAAAAATAAATTTTTGTTGGCAAGTTCAGTGGCATTATTTTCAGTTGCGCTATTAGCGTGTGGAACAGAGGATACAAAGAAAGAAGCAACTGCCGGTGAGGATGGTAAAGAAACTCTTCATATAGCAGCACTTGAGTCAGCTTATGGATCAGAAATGTGGGATAATATCGTAACATCTTACGAAAAAGCTAATCCAGATGTAGATGTTGAATTAACTATAGATAAAAATTTAGAAGAAGTTATTAGTCCAAACATGAAAGCGGGCAAATACCCTGATGTTGTGTTACTTGGAACAGGTCGTAAACTAGCTCTTCCTGAAACCATGATTAAAGACAATGCTCTAGAAGATTTGACCGATGTTTTAGATATGAATGTCTATGGAGAAGATGTAAAAGTTAAAGATAAATTAGTATCAGGATTTACAGATACGTTAGTAACCAATCCTTATAATGACGGGAAAACTTTCCTAGCACCAATGTTTTATAGTCCAACGGGCTTATTCTACAACCAAAATCTTTTAACTGAAAAAGGCTGGGATGTTCCAGAAACATGGGATCAAATGTGGGAGTTAGGAGACAAAGCAAAAGCTGAGGGCATATCGCTATTTACTTATCCTCATGCTGGCTATTTTGATGCGTTCTTTTACTCATTGTTATTCGAAGTTGGCGGACCGGATTTTTATAACCGTGCAATGAGTTACGAAGACGGAATCTGGGAAACACCAGAAGCAACAAAAGCATTTGAAATCGTAGGGAAATTAGCTGAATATACTGAACCAACAACAGTAGCTAACGGGAATGATCGAGATTTTACTAAAAATCAACAATTGGTTCTTGATGACAAAGCATTATTTATGCCAAATGGAACTTGGGTTGTAGGGGAAATGGCAGAAGCGCCTAGATCTGATGGATTTGAATGGGGTATGACTGCGTTACCAGCTATTGAAGAAGGCGGAGACCGCTATGCCTTTACATTCTTTGAACAATTATGGGTTCCTGAAGCAGCTGAAAATAAAGATGCTGCCAAAGAATTTGTAAGCTACGTGTACTCTGATGAAGCAGCAAAAATCTTTGCTGAAGCGGGAGCTGTTCAACCAATTGAAGGAATCTCTGAGATGTTAACTGACGATAATAAACTATTCTATAGTATCTATGATACAGGTGCAAAAGCCGGTATGGGTGGGTTTGCTGCAACGGAAGCTGTTGAAGGTG
>NZ_JBATXB010000049.1:0-8028 GCF_049673005.1 Carnobacterium sp.
TTTATGTATTGGAAGGTGGGATGAATAAGTGGCTAGAAAATAAACTAGAAGTAACGGATTATGTAACAGAACCTGTTGTATCTGATTCTTTACGTTTAACCATCAACTCTTCTCTCCTTGTTGATATGCCTGACGTGAAATCAGCTATTCATTTACCCGATACCGTTATCGTTGACTCAAGAGCTTATGAACGCTATTCAGGAAAAGTGGAACCTTTAGATGCTAGACCTGGTCATATTCCAAGCGCCCTTAGTTACCCTTGGACTGACTTAGTGAGTGATGGAAAATTAATGAATAAAGAAGAACTAGAAGAACGATTTGAACCCCTTGAAACTTATAAAGAAGTCATTGTTCATTGTGGATCCGGCATAACGGGCACAGTAAATATTCTTTTCATGGAAGAAGTTGGTTTAAATCCCAAGCTTTACTTAGGTGGTTACAGCGATTGGGTTAGTTACGTGGATAATAAAATAGAAACAAAGAACTCATTTAAAAAAAGGTAAAAGGAGGTTAAACACTATGGCTATTGTTACTTTTGTTCTTATTGGCTGGATTTTGAGTTTATTTAAATTCGAACAGTTAGTTATTCAAGCTTTTAAAGAATTGTTTAATAAGGAAATATCTAAATCAACCTACTATTTCCTGTTTTTTTGTATCGGTATTTTTGGTGATTTGATTTTACTTTTCCAAGGTGCCTATTATGTATATTTTTTAAATTAATGTAGAAAAAAAGGTTTAAACAGTATCACATTCCTCCGCTCTAAAATTTGGAGGTGACATGTGACATTGTTCAAACCTTTCGATCATTTAAATAAACTTTAAAACAAAATAAAAAATGAATATTCCTGTTAACACGTACATCATTTTAGAGACGGATTTATGTTTTCCAGTACTTACTTTTAGAAATGTATAGAAAGAAAAACCCCATCCAATTCCATCGGCTATATTAAACGTTAAAACCATCATTAAAACCATTAATATAGCTGGAAAATATTCTGTGAATTCCATAAAATCAATATCTTTTAAATTTCCAGCCACTAAAAGGGAGCCTACTATAACAAGTAAAGCTGATATTACAGCTAGTGGAATAAGGGCAATAAAAGGAATTAAAAAGATAGTAAAAAGAAAATAGATCCCCACTAAGAAAGATGTTAATCCACTTTTCCCGCCTACCGCCATCCCCGTTGCTCCTTCCGCACTTGTACAGGTCGAGCTACAGCCCAAGACACTTGCCATCACAACAGATAATCCATTTGCTTCTAATGTTTTTTTTAAAACAGCTGGATCTTCAGAGTTTAAAAAACTAATTTGCGTTCCTAAATTTTGAAAAACAACAAGAATGAGCAATGAAAAGACCGCAATCCAATAATTTACAGAGAGAATACTAGAGAAGTCAAACTGGAAAATAAATGGTTCTAGCGAATTCATGTTGATTAAAGAATAAGAAAAAGAGCTAATATCCGTAACACCTAAAAAGATCGAGACAATAACTCCAAATACAATCGTTAGTAAAAAATTTCCTCTTACGTTTTTAACGAATAAAAACAGTCCCATTAATAAAGTAAGCAACATCGTTAACGGAATCGGCTGGAAAATATTATTTAGCGCTACAATCGTTTCCGGTGAAGAAATAATAATTTCACTATTTTTTAAACCTAGAAAGATTAAGAAGAAACCAACTCCTGCACTCATTCCTTTAATCATTGTCGATGGTATTGCTCCTAAAAGCAACCCAGTAACTTTAAAATAAGTTAATAAGAAAAAAATCACTCCAACGATAAAAACAATCGATAAGCCTTCTTGCCACGTAAAAGCGAATGCACCTACTAAAATATACGTGAAGAAAGCATTATCGCTCATTCCTGGAGCCAAAATTAACGGGGACTTAGCATAGAGCCCCATTAAAATGTTGCTAAGAGCAGTCGTCAAGATTGTTGCAACCATAACTGAATTATAATTCATTCCCGTTTGCGATAAAATCAACGCATTCACTGCTACAATATAAACAATAGAAACAAAGGAAGTAATACTCGCTTCTACTTCTGTTTGTAACGTACTGCCACTTTCTTTTACTTTAAAGAATTGTTGCAAGGTCCCCATTATCTCACACTCGCATCATAATGAATTCCCAATGCTTTTGGCGCACGAGTTTTTCTACCGGTGAAAATAAGGGCAAGTAACGTTACAAGATATGGCAGCATATAAAAGACTTCTGTTGGAATAGAACTTGCGAAATCTAAAATTTGAATTTGATCTTTAATAGATTGTGCAAATCCGAATAGCAAAGCTCCCGCTAAAACGCCATATGGATTCCAACGACCTAAGATAACCGCTGCAATTGCAATGTATCCTTGTCCTGCAATTGTGTTAAAAGAGAAGTTTCCATTTGTTGTTAGAACAATTGTCGCTCCACCTAATGAAGCAATTGAGCCACTTAACATAACAGCCCAAAATTTGATTTTCATTACATTAATTCCTGCTGTGTCAATTGATCCTGGATTTTCTCCGACCCCTCTTAAACGTAAGCCTAAAGAAGTTTTAAAGAAAACAAACCCGATTAAAAGAACAGCTGCAAAGGCAATATAGGTTGTAGGATATGACCTAAAAAGTGCTTTACCAACTACCGGAATATCCGATAAATAAGGAATAGAAATTTTTGAAAACATATTTTTTAAACGTGGTGTTTCTGCTGCTCCGTCAAAAAGAAGTTTAACTAAGAAAAAAGTGACATTGGCTGCTAACAAGTTGATAACAACCCCACTAATAACATGATCCGCTTTATATTTTAACGTTGCTAAAGCATGCATCCCTGAGAATAATGCTGTGCAGATAAAAGCTGTTAGTAAACCAATGAAGGGACTTAATCCTCCCATACCAGCTGACTCAGCATAATAAGCTCCAACTGCTGAAAAAAATGCTCCAGAAACCATGAAACCTTCTATTCCTAAGTTTATCACACCGGCTCTTTCACTCAACATTCCACCTAAGCCACCAAATAGTAAGGCTGCCGCAAAAATCAAACTTCCACTTATAATATTAGCCGTCATTTTACTCTACCTCCTTTTTTAGCGTCTTTTTTTTCGGTAACAATGCTTTAACAATACCAGGAGCTGCTACAAAGAAAATAATCAATGAAATAACAATTCCGATAATTTCGCTTGGTACGCCTGCACCAAATTGCATACCCTGTGAACCATAATCTAATGCCCCAATTAGGATCCCTGATAACGTTGTTCCTAACGTTGAATTGCCACCTAATAAAGCTATCGCGATACCATCAAACCCTACACCACTTGTAGAAGAGACGATGGCTACGTATCCATATACGCCTAATGTATCTAATGTGCCGATTAAGCCACCTAGTGCACCAGAAATAAACATTGTTCTGACTAAAATTCCATTTACTTTCATGCCTGAATAATTCGCTGCATCAGGGTTTAATCCAACTGCTTTAGTTTCATATCCCCAACGTGTTTTTTCGAAGAAATAATAGAATCCGAAAATAATGAATGGAATGATGATGAAACCCCAGTGAATACGAGCACCTCCAAACAGATTATTTAATGACGGGAATCCAATACTCGCCGACTCATTGATAAGAGATGAGCGTGCTGTTCCTTCTTGTGCTGCAAAACTCTTGATCAGCATATGACTCAAGTAGAGTGCAATATAGTTTAACATAATCGAACTGATAACCTCATTAATTCCAAACCTAGTCTTAAGACTAGCGATTAGAACTCCCCATAAACCTCCAGCAATGACACCGACTATAATTGCTACAATCCCATGTATGATTGGAGGTAAATCAATCAACGTACCAACTAAAAGAGAACTCACCGCTCCCATAATAATTTGTCCATCAACCCCGATGTTAAAAATACCTGCTTTACTTGCTACCGCAACCGCGAATCCACTTAGAAGAAGTGGGATGATAGCTCGGACGGTTTCACCCATATCGTAGGTTGATCCAAAAATCTTTAATACTAAAGATTGGTAGGCTACTATTGGGTTATATCCTCCGATCAACATAACGATTGCTCCGATGACAAGTGCAATAAGGATAGCTATTAACGGAATAGTTGCTTGACTATTCTTTAAATTTTTTTTTATTTTTTCCATAGTCTCATTCATCACCCGATCCTTTGCCAGCCATCATTAGACCTAATTCTCTATCGTTTGTTTCACTTGGTCTTGTCTGTCCAACTATTTGTCCATCAAAGATAATGTCTATTCTATCTGATAAGGTTAGTATTTCTTCAAGTTCAAAAGAAATCAGTAAAATAGCGACCCCTTTATCCCGTAAACGAATAACTTCACGATGGATGAAGTCAATAGCGCCAATGTCTAATCCCCTTGTAGGTTGAACAATGATTAACAGTTCTGGATTACGGCTAATTTCTCTTGATAAAATAACCTTTTGTTGATTCCCACCAGACATTCCACGTACAATTGTCCGTTCATTTTCAGCACGAACATCATAGTTTTTCATTGCTGCTCTAGCTTCTTCGTACATTAGGGCTTTATTTAATTTAATTCCATCATTGTATTTTTCTTTATAATATTCGATTAAAATTAAGTTTTCAGCGATGTCATTTTCTAGAACCAACCCATGTTTGTGTCTATCTGCTGGTACATAACTTACTCCAGATTCATAGATTTCACGAGTGGTTTTATCTTTTTGAGATACACCGTTAATAACGACATCGCCTTCTTGAAAACTACGCATCTTTATAATGGCTTCAGCTAATTCCATTTGACCATTTCCATCTACACCAGCAATCCCCACTACTTCACCAGAAGCAACGGTTAGATTAATATTGTTTAATACTTTCTTTTTACTCGGACTTAGCATCGTTAGATTTTTAATTTCTAAAATTGTTTGTTTAGGATTGTATGCTTCTTTATCAATCTCACGCGAAATATTTTTACCAATCATCATTTCTGCTAATTCTTCTTTATTTGTGTCTTTAATATCAACCGTACCGATGTATTTCCCTTTACGGATAACGGTACATTTATTAGCTACCTTCATAATTTCATTTAATTTATGCGTAATCAAGATGATAGATTTTCCTTCTGCTACTAGTTTTTGCATCACTTGCAATAACTCACCAATCTCATCGGGTGTTAATACTGCTGTTGGCTCATCAAAAATTAATAGATTTGCTCCTCGATACAAACATTTTAAAATTTCAACTTTTTGTTGCATTCCTACTGGTAAATCCTCAATTTTACTATTTGGATCTACTTTCAGACCATATTTTTCAGAAATAGTTTTAACTTCTTTAATCGCTGCTTTCATATTTAAGCGGATTCCGTTTTTTGGCTCCATACCTATAATAATATTTTCAGCAACAGTAAAGTTTTCAATTAATTTAAAATGCTGGTGAACCATTCCAATTCCTAAATGAATAGCATGGTTTGGATTTTCTATTTTTGTTTCATTCTCATAAACTGAAATACTGCCCTCTTCAGGTTGGTACATCCCGAAAACGACATTCATTAAAGTAGATTTCCCTGCACCATTCTCACCTAGTAAGGCGTGGATTTCTCCACGTCTTACAGTCAGTGAAACGTCATCATTGGCAACAAAATTACCGAATTTTTTTGTAATGTGTTTTAGCTCTAATACTTTTTCAACTCGTTTTTGTTCCATAGTATGACTCTCCTTTATGGTTTTTCAGGAACTGTGATCTCTCCAGAAATAATTTTTGTTTTGTAATCTTCTACAAGGTCTAATACATCTTTTGGTACATTTTTATCTGACGTCGTTGCTAAGCCAACACCATCTTCAGCTAGACCTAAACTAACAACTTCTCCGCCTGGGAAGTTTCCTTCAGCTGTTTTTTCAGAAATTTCATAAACAGCGTTGTCTACATTTTTCATCATAGAAGTTAATGTAACGTCGTCACCGAATTCTAATGATTGATCTTTGTCTACTCCGATTACCCAAACTTTTTCTCCATTTCCAAAGCGTTCTTGTGCTTCATTGAAGACACCATTCCCAGTACCACCTGCAGCGTGGAAGATAATATCTACGCCATCGTTATACATTGTAGAAGCAGCAGATTTACCCATATCTACACGATTAAAGACACCCACGTAGTTCGCTACAACTGTTGCATCAGGATTTACCGCTTTCACTCCTGCTTCAAAACCTGCATGGAAGCGTTGGATAACGGGAATTTCCATTCCTCCGACAAAACCAATTTTATCTGTTTCAGTCATGCTAGCTGCAACAACTCCTGCTAAAAATGCTCCTTCATTTTCTTTAAACGAAACGGAAACAACATTCTCAATTCCTTCTACTTCTGCATCTACAATTCCTAATTTTGCATCTGGATTATTGCCAGCAATTGTTGTTACGGCATCAGCTAATGTTGATGACGTTGCCCACGTTAAGTCTGTTTTGCTGTTAACAAATTGTAACAAGCTTGGTTCTACTTCTGAATCTGCTTTTGGCTCAAGGTATTTTACTTCATAGCCCTTATCTTTATTTAAACGTTGTAACCCTTCCCAAGCACTTTGGTTAAATGATTTATCGTTTACACTTCCTAAGTCCGTTACCATTCCTAATTTAAATTCTTTTTTATCGCCTTTATCTGCTCCCTCACTTGCTTCTTCATTTCCACAAGCTGCCAATAATGTCATAGATAATAATGCGAACCCAATAGTTTTGATTGTTGTTTTTTTCATTTTGTATCACTCCTGTAGTTTATTTGTTTGATCATTTTTAATACGTTCTCGTTGCTTACTTTAATTCGGTTAAGAAACTTTCACCATTTTCGATTGCGGGTAAACCAAAGTTAGCAACAATGGTCGCACCGATATCTGAAAAGTGCTTGCCAGGCTTCAATTCTTGAGGTTGGTTAAATTGTTTTGAATAAACAAGTAATGGAACATACTCACGTGTATGATCTGTTCCTGGAGCAGTTGGATCATTTCCATGGTCAGCTGTAATCAATAACAAATCATCTTCATCGAGTCTTTCCAAAATTTCTGGTAAACGTTTATCGAAGTCCATTAAAGCTTCTCCATAGCCTATTGTGTCTCGACGGTGTCCATACAGAGCGTCAAAATCAACTAAGTTGGTAAAGGATAAGCCCTCAAAAGGTTTCTCCATTACTTTTAATAACTGATCTACACCATCCATATTGCTTACTGTTCGAACGGCTTGTGTAATACCCTTTCCGTTGAAGATATCACTAATCTTACCTACTGCGATAACTTCTTTTCCGTTATCTTTCAGTTTATCTAATATGGTTTCACCAAATGGACTTAAAGCATAGTCGTGACGATTTGCTGTACGTTTAAATGCACCAGGCTCTCCAAGGTAAGGCCGTGCAATGATTCTTCCTATCATATAAGGATCATCTTTTGTAATATCACGTACATACGCACAAATGTCGTATAACTCTTCTAAAGGAATAATTTCTTCGTGAGCTGCAATTTGAAGAACGGGATCTGCTGATGTGTAAACAATCAATGCGCCTGTCTTCATTTGTTCTTCACCTAACTCATCAAGGATACCCGTACCAGATGCTGGTTTATTTCCAATAACTTTTCTCCCTGAGTATGCTGTTATTTTTTCGAGTAATTCATCTGGGAAGCCATCTGGAAACACTCTGAAAGGTGTATCAATTTGCAAGCCTGCGATTTCCCAATGGCCCGTCATGGTGTCTTTTCCAACACTTTTTTCAGCTAATTTAGTATAGTAGGCTTCACTTTTTGTTACTTTATTTATCCCTTTTAATTGGTCAATATTTCCTAATCCCATTTTTTCTAGGTTTGGTAAAACTAATTCCATCGACTCAGCGATATGTCCTAGGGTGTGTGACCCTGTATCGTTAAATGCTGCAGCATCTGCTGCTTCGCCTATTCCGACTGAATCTAACACAATCAAATGTATTCGTTTACTTTTCATATTACCTTTCCTCTCTATTAATGGTACACTCTTGTTACTATTAAAATTTTGTTGAGGTGAAAACATGAGTAAAAATGTTCAGTTATTTGACGGTCTTTCAGACA
>NZ_JBATXB010000050.1:0-4458 GCF_049673005.1 Carnobacterium sp.
GGAACCGTTAGCCTACTACTATTGACAACTAAATGAACCCCTTTTGTTGGTCTAATTTGTGGTACAAAATCTTTCGATGTATCCAATTGACGAACTTTATCAACCCAAGGTCCACTTGTATTGATGATTAAATTAGCTTTAATGTCAAACCGCTCACCGGTTACTACGTCTTCAGCTTTGACGCCTTCAACTTTTCCTTCTTGATTATAAATGAACCCAACAGCTTTTACTCGACTAAGCATGTATCCACCGTCAGCTGCTGCTTGTTTGATATTCTCAATTACCAAGCGTGCATCATTGTTTTTAAAATCAAGATAAACGCCACCACCAAGTAACCCATCTTTTCTCAAGTGAGGTTCTCTTTTTAATACTTCATCTGCTGATAACGTGTAGTTTGCGTACTTGCTACCGGTAACATTCGCTAACCGGTCATACAAATCCATCGCAACTTTAACAGAAAACATATTAAAAGTAGAACTTGCTTCATTATAAATAGGCAACAACATTGGAGCAGGTTTTGGAATATGTGGTGCAATACCTTGAACAACAGCTCTCTCAGTTACGGTGTCCGCTACAACTTCAACATCGAAGTTTTTCAAGTAGCGAATTCCACCATGAACCAATTTTGTAGATCGAGAAGAGGTGCCTTCTGAGAAATCTTGCATTTCTATCAAAGCCGTCTGCATACCAGCTGCGCTCGCTTGGAGCGCAACACCAGCACCTGTAATCCCACCACCGATAATTAGCACATCTAATTGTTTCGTTTTTAATTGTTCTATTGTTTTTTCTCTTGTTTCATTTGAAAAAGTCATATTATCATTTCCCCCTTTTGCCTATCGTTAGTTTGAGGTAGGCTTGAACGCTTGTGTTGCAGCAACAGCTTGTTTCCAACCGCTGTATAACTCTTCACGTTTTTCTTCTGGCATAGATGGTTCAAATGCTTCTCCAGCTTCATAAAACTCTTTCAACTCGTCTAAATCTTTCCAGAATCCAACAGCTAGGCCTGCTAAAAATGCTGCGCCCAATGCCGTTGTTTCTAAATCACGAGGTCTTTGAACAGAAGAGTTTAAAATATCTGCTTGGAATTGCAATAAATAATCATTGTGTGCTGCTCCACCATCAACTTTTAGTAAAGGAATATCGATTCCAGTATCTTCTTTCATTGTATCGATAACGTCTCTTACTTGATAAGCAATCGATTGTAATGTTGCTTTAACAAAGTCTGCTCTTGTTGTTCCACGAGTAATTCCAAAGATAGCTCCACGTGCTTTGGAATCCCAGTAAGGTGCTCCTAAACCAGTAAAAGCAGGCACTACAAACAGTTCATCATCACTTGTTGAGTCCATTGCAATTTTCTCTGTATCGCCAGCGTTGTCGATAATCTTCAGCCCATCTCTTAACCACTGGATAGCAGAACCTGTCACAAAGACACTTCCTTCAATAGCGTAATAAACTTTTCCATTTATTCCATAACCAATCGTTGTCAGCAAATTATTTTTAGATAGCGTTGGTTTTTCACCAGTATTCATCACAATAAATGAACCTGTACCATAGGTATTTTTGACCATTCCAGGTTCGTACGCCATTTGTCCAAACAACGCTGCTTGTTGATCTCCAGCCATTCCTGAGATTGGAACTTCTCCGCCGTAAAAGTGGAAACTACGCGTGTGTCCATATACTTCAGAGTTAGAACAAGCTTTTGGCAACATAACTTTGGGAATATTCAATAAATCTAGAATTTCTTGATCCCACTCTAAATCATGAATATTGAACATCATTGTTCTACTTGCATTTGAGTAATCGGTTACGTGTGAACCACCGTCTGTTAACTTCCATACTAACCAGCTATCGATTGTTCCAAATAATAACTCACCTTTTTCAGCACGCTCTTGTGCACCATCTACATGGTCTAGAATCCAGCGAACTTTTGTTGCAGAGAAGTAAGCATCAATAATTAAACCTGTTTTTTTATGGAAAAAGTCTGCATAACCATCTTCTTTTAGTTGATCAGCAATTCCAGAAGACTGGCGAGACTGCCATACGACAGCATTGTAAATTGGCAATCCTGTTTTCTTATCCCAAATGACAGTCGTTTCACGTTGGTTTGTGATCCCAATACCTGCAATCTCAGTTGGTCGAATACCTGATTCGATAAATGCTCCAGCAATAACGGACTGAACAGAGTTCCAAATTTCATTAGCGTTGTGTTCTACCCAACCATCATTTGGAAAGAATTGTGTAAATTCTTTTTGTGAACTTCCTACATTTCTTCCGTTCTTATCATAAATAATTGCTCTTGAACTCGTTGTACCTTGGTCAATCGACATAATGTATTTTTGTTCTATCATTTTAATAACCTCCTGTTTTTTGAAAGCGTATTCTTTTCTATGTACCTATAATAATCTGTTTCCTTCTCAAAATACTCCCAAGTTTTTTCATTTATTTTTATTTTTCTGGAAGTTTTTCCGAAGAAACCAGATACACCAACGTTTAAGGTAATCATAAAAAATTATAAACTTTGTAATGAATCTGCTTTTTTATCTCTTTCTTTTAAAAAATAACGTTTTATTGCCGGTAAAGTCCATACAATTCTAGTTGAATGGACTTTTTAAAGAGTACTATTGTATCTATCGGCTTGTTTATAAAAATTCAATGTGAGTACATTTAAACTTATCTACTTTAACTTTATATTTTCAATTTATTGATGCGAGATTTAATTTGAATCATGTCAAATTGCGAATAAAATTCTGAAATAATATAAATTTCTGTTGCTCTTATATAGTAATTTGATGAAAAATTAGTTGTTATGACTAAATCATAAGTGTGATTTTCTCGATATTCTTCAACAGTTATGCCAATAATATTTTTCAAATTTAACAGTAACGTTTGTGTCAAAAATTCCGCATGCATATCCATTAAATTTAAGTCAATTCCTATTAATAACTCTTTTGAAATATTAAAATCAACAATAGATAAAGCCGTTGAATATTCTAACAAAGTCAGTCTTTGCAGAGAATCTATTGGAGAATTTATTTTCCCAACCGTTTCTAATGCGGTACTTAATAATTGTCTAGATAATTTTTCTAAATTTTTCCCCCAAACTTCACTTTCTTTTGCTGTGAAGTCTGACGAATCATTCATTTCTAGTGCACCTTCAAAAAAATACAGTGTTCCGTTAATTTGTGAAAGGTAAAAAGTGATTTTTCTTTCTAATGCAATGGTTGGTTTAGTTGGAAGATAATACAATAAAATTGTTTCTCTTAAAAGTGTGTCTACTAAAGCTGTTGGCGTTCTACGACTTCTAACCAAATCATAATTAATGAAATCTTTCTCTGATAAAATCGATTGAGACGTTAAGAATATAAAATGAATCATACTTTCTTCTTCTTCTACCTCTATAGAATAGCGACTAGAATATAGAAGGATTAATTGTCTAACTTGTTTGTATAAATGATCATTTTTATAGGGTTTCATTTTTTGTAGTATAGTCTTGTGAATTTTTTTAGTCACAGCTGTTCGTTTTTTGCTAATAGCAAACCACAAGCTTACACGCATTCTACTAAAAGAACTAAATTTAATGTCTAACTCTTTTTCAAACCCATTAATTAAATTTTGATTTTGGCTCGTTAATATAGCCTGTTGGAATTCTTCATACGGTGTTAAAAACCAATACACTTGAAAATAAAAGTAGCGGATTTGCAATTCTTCGCCTTGTAGTTGCCCATTTTTTATTTGGATAGAGAACTCTTTAAGTAAAACGTTGAGTTCTTTTATTTTTCGAAACAAAGAAGATTCGCTAATAGAAAGGTCACTAATAATCTTTACTACTGTAAATTCTTGATGATTAAAAATATAATCAATTAACTGGTACTTCAACGATTGCTTAACATAACCGGCATACACGGTTTCAATTGAAAAGTGATTACTTAAAAATAATTCTACCCATGAACCATCTAACTCAACTCGACAATCTACATGATAGTCTTGTAAATGATCGTTGATTTCTTCTAAATAATTTTCTAATGAAGCTTTAGATACTTTACTATCTTTGCGCAAATTTTCGTAAGATATTTTCCCTCCTTCTTTTATTATTTTTTTTAAAATTGTCAGTTGAATGGCTTCTTTTTTTTCTAAAAAATCTTCAATTTTCATCCTATCTACCTAATCTTTCATCAAGCCAAGTTGATTGGTTATATCATAAACGGCACTCCATGAAGCATGGAAAAAATAATCTTTTTGAGCTAATTCAGTAACGGTCATTCCCATTTGAATACTTAATGATAACGTGTTTATTTTTTCTAATATATCTGCTTTTGAAATTAATTGTGCACCTAATATTTTTCCTGAGACAGCATTATAAACTAATTTGCCATGAATGGAGTCTTGCTTATTAAATAAAGAGGCTGGTTGAGTAACATGATTAACCGCTATTTCTTCATCAAAAAAGATACTTTCTGT
>NZ_JBATXB010000051.1:0-2365 GCF_049673005.1 Carnobacterium sp.
CCATTTAGTTTACCGTGCGGATTTAATAAATCTAAAGCCCGGTACGATGATTATTGATGTTAGTTGCGACGAAAATGGTGCTATCGAATCAACAATCCCTACCTCACTAACCGAACCCATTTATGAGATAAATGGTGTAGTCCATTATGCCGTCGAGCACACACCAACTATTTTTTATCGTTCTTCTTCTAGTGCCATTTCAAAAGAAACAGCTAAATACATTGACGATTTGATTGAAAACCGTTTTAATGACATTTTAGACAACGCTCTTATCATCAAAAATGGAACCATTATTGATGAACGCATTAATATTTTTCAAGAAAGATTTCTTGCTAATGAAAAAAAAAGATTGAAAAATCAAAATTCTGATACTTTTGATGCGTTTATGGGCCTTGACCCTAAAAAATCCTAAGCCGTTCGATGGTTCATTTGCACTTTTTTCTTCTTTATGAAATCAAGAAATTGTTTCAAAACAAGTCTTATGCTATGATTATTAAGTTAACTAACTTACACATTTATAGGAGGAATAATTTATATGGGTTTAACTAATTTTGATGAATTATTAAATAAATACGCTGAGGCAATTGTTAAAACAGGAATCAACGTACAAAAAGGACATACAGTTGTTCTTCAAGTTGCCGTCGACCAAGCTCCGCTAGCACGCTTAATTACTAAAAAAGCCTATGCTTTGGGCGCAGTTGAGGTCATTATTAAATGGGCTGACGATGTTATCAATCGTGAGCAGATGGAACACACTCCTGAAGAAATTTTAACCGCTATTCCACAATATAAAATTGATGAGTCTTTAGCCATGGTTGCCAAAGGTGCTAGTCGTATTAGCCTTGTGTCTTCTGACCCAGATGCTTTATCTGGTATCGACAGCAAGAAAATTGCGGCTTTTCAATCAGCTAACGGAAAAGCTTTGAGTGTACAACGCAAAGCCACTCAATCCAATAAAGTTAGTTGGGTTGTAGCTGCAGCTGCAAGTGAAAAATGGGCGGCTAAAGTCTTTCCTGATTTAGAAACATCCACTGAACAAGTAGACGCGTTATGGGAAGCGATCTTTAAAGCTGTTCATATTTTCGATGAAGATCCCATTGCTACTTGGGAGAAAAAAGATGTAGTCTTAAATGAAAAAGCTGACGAATTAAACAAAGAACAATTTACAGCTTTGCATTACACGGCTCCTGGTACAGACTTAACAGTCGGTTTACCTGCTAACCACCGTTGGGAAGGTGCTGGTAGTGACAATGTTCGTGGCGAGCGTTTCATGGCTAATATGCCTACTGAAGAAGTCTTTACGGCTCCTGATGCAAACCGTGTCGATGGCGTTGTCAGAAGTACTAAGCCATTAAGCTATGCTGGAAATACACTAATGGATATGGAATTCACTTTTAAAGATGGCAAAGTTGTCAGCGTAACTGCTGGTGAAGGCGAAGATGTCTTAAAACAACTCATTCAAACGGATGACGGAGCTGCTCGTTTAGGTGAAGTAGCCTTAGTGCCAGATCCTTCTCCTATTTCTCAATCCGGTATTACGTTCTTTAACACATTGTTTGATGAAAATGCCTCTAACCACTTGGCATTGGGATCCGCATACGCTTTTAGTTTAGTTGGCGGTACTGAAATGTCTGAAGATGAGTTAAAAGCAGCTGGCTTGAACCGCTCAAATGTGCACGTAGACTTCATGATTGGTTCGGATAAAATGGATGTTGATGGTATCCGCGCTGATGGCAGTGTTGTTCCTATCTTCCGTAATGGCGACTGGGCTTAATATACTAGTCGGTACTAACTACTATTTTTATTGGTAATGCCTAAGTAAAGAGGATCCAGAAGACTTTTTAGTCAACTGAGTCCTCTTTATTTTAAAATAATACTAGACAAATACCAGGATGCGTGAGAAGATAACTAACGTATTGAATTGGTCCTATAGCTCAGCTGGATAGAGCGAACGTTTCCTAAACGTTAGGTCGGGAGTTCGAACCTCTCTAGGATCATAAAATAACTTTAGACTGTCTCTTTTAACTCTTGCATTCTACATGTACGAGTTTTTTTATTGCTCTTTTTTCGAGATGAACAGACGAGATGAGGATAAACGAGATGCTACTCGTACATTAGCTGATTTTTTTCGACCAGTTGGCTTTGATTTGACGTCCAGTTGTCCAGCCCGTATTTTTTTGGATAACTGGATTGCTCATTCGCGCTAACTGGTCGTTTTTTGTGTTAAATTGGACAAGTAGAGCTACATTGCTTAGTAACTCGTTTGATTAGCTGCACCACCTAAACAAAGGCCCCTTCTACTTATTAGTAAGCAGAAGGGGCCTGAGTTCATTAAACCATTAGTCTTCACTTTTTTGCTCTGCAC
>NZ_JBATXB010000052.1:0-5090 GCF_049673005.1 Carnobacterium sp.
TTAATACAGGTCAACATTTTGATAGTTACTTAGCGCTAGGTTGTTCTTTTGAAAATTATGAGGGAACAGAAGGATTTCGGTTTACTGTGTGGGCACCAAATGCGAAAATGGTGTCTATAGTAGGAGATTTTTGCGACTGGACTAATGGATTAGAGATGGAAAAAGTAAACGAAACAGGATCTTGGACAATTTTTACACCCAATGCAAAAGAAGGACAGTGTTATAAATATTTAATTGAGCAAGCAAACGGAGAAATCAAATTAAAAATAGATCCTTATGCTTATGCATTTGAAGTTCGTCCTAAAGATGCATCAATTGTAAAAGATTTGACACAAAAAAAATGGCAAGATAGTTTATGGATGGCTAATAAAAAAAGATACAACCATGCAACTCGACCTATGGCTATTTATGAAGTTCATTTAAGTTCATGGAGATGCCATGATGATGGTTCATGGTATACCATTTCCGAATTACAAGAAGAACTCATCTCATATGTAAAAGAGATGGGCTATACACACATAGAATTTATGCCACTAATGGAACATCCACTTGACGCTTCGTGGGGGTATCAATTAACTGGCTACTATGCTATTTCATCTAAATACGGAACAATGGAAGAATTCCAAAATTTTGTTGAGGCCGCTCATCAAGTGAATTTAGGTGTCATTATGGATTGGGTGCCTGGTCACTTTAATCGGAATGATTATGGTATGGCTTATTTTGATGGAACGGCTCAATTTGAATACACGGATACAAATCAAGCTCAAAATGTTAGATGGGGAACCATGAACTTTGATCTAGGAAAAGATCAAATTCACAGTTTTTTGATTTCTAACGCTTTATATTGGTTAGAACAATTTCATCTAGATGGATTAAGAGTTGATGCTGTTTCAAGCATGTTGTACTTAGACTACGATGAAGGTCCATGGACACCGAATGAAGATGGAAGCAATCATAATCGTGAAGGTGTAAACTTTATTAAAAAATTGAATTCAGTAATTTTAGAAAGACACCCACAAACATTAATGATTGCAGAAGAGAGTACAGCATGGTCAAATGTGACTAGTCCTGTAGACCAAGGCGGATTAGGATTTAATTACAAGTGGAACATGGGATGGATGAACGATACGCTAAAATTTTTTGAATTAGAACCTCACCAAAGAAAAGACCACTTTAATTTAATCACATTTTCATTTATGTACGCATTCAATGAACGCTATATATTGCCTTTTTCTCATGATGAAGTTGTTCACGGAAAGAAATCATTGATGCATAAAATGCCAGGAGACCGATACAATCAATTTGCAGGATTAAGAGTGATGGAAGCCTTTAAAATGACTCATCCAGGCAAGAAGTTAGACTTCATGGGAAACGAGTTTGGTCAATTTCTAGAATGGCGTGTTCATTCTGAATTAGAATGGACAAGTCTAGAAGATAATCAGAATAATAAACACAGTTATTTCACTAAAAAAATCAATGAAATGTATAAAAAAGAACGTGCTTTATGGGAATTGGATCATGATCCATCAGGAATCGAAATAGTAGATGCAGATAATGCAGAGCAAAGTATTTTGACTTTTATTAGAAAAGGCAAGAAGCCACGTGATTTCTTAATCATTCTATGTAACTTCATGCCTATCGAACGACCTAACTTTAAAGTTGGCGTTCCTTATGAAGGGACTTATGAAGAACGTTTAAATACAGAAATGAGTGAATTTGGAGGCGTATGGACGAAAGATCAAGGTCTTTTAAAAACAATCAATGAATCGGTGAACCATCAAGAAAATCATGTTGAACTTATTCTTCCAGCAATGAGTGTAGTAATTTTAAGACCTAAAAGAATAAAAGGTGTTCCGAAAGGCTAATTGAATCTAAAAAGGAGGATAGGGGGAGAGTTAGTATGAAGCTCTTCCAAGTGATATGACAAAAATTGAAACGCTAGCAATGATTTTAGCAGGTGGACAAGGTTCGCGGCTAGGAAAATTAACGAAAGAAATAGCTAAACCAGCAGTACCTTTTGGTGGGAAGTATCGTATTATTGATTTTGCCTTAAGCAATTGTGTTAATTCAGGAGTTAAAAACGTTGGAGTTGTAACTCAATATCAGCCTAGAGAATTAAATAGCCATGTGGGTAATGGGTCATCGTGGGGATTAAATATTCATAATGGAGGGGCAACAATACTTCAACCGTATGCTAGTGTTGATGGCGAAAAGTGGTTCAAGGGAACTGCTAATGCCATTTATCAAAATAGTAGTTTTATCGACCAGCATAATCCAGATTATGTCTTAATTCTTTCAGGAGATCATATTTATAAAATGGATTACCAAGAGATGTTAGATTTTCATAAATTAAAAAAAGCAGCGTTAACGGTTGGTGTTATACCTGTTCCAATTGAAGAAGCGCCACGTTTTGGAATTATGAATACAGATCAGACCGGTCGCATTATTGAATTTGAAGAAAAACCTGCTGAACCTAAGAGTAACTTAGCTTCAATGGGTGTTTATATATTCGATTGGGCCTTATTAAAAAAATACCTAGTTGAAGATCAAGCGAAAAGAAGAGAATTAGAAGACTTTGGTAAAGATGTTATTCCAGCTTATCTAGGAAATGGCGAAAGTATTTTTGCGTATGCTTTTACTGATTATTGGAAAGACGTTGGAACAATTGAAAGTTTGTGGGAAGCAAATATGGAATTTTTAGATCCTACTCATGCATTAAATATTCGAAACTCAGATTGGCGTATCTATACTCAAAGTCCATCATCTCCGCCACAATTTTTAACAGCCACGTCAAAAGTGACAGACGCAATGATAGTCGATGGTTGTTATATAGCAGGAGAAGTTACTCATTCCATTTTGTCTCATAATGTTAAAGTAGGAAAAGGGTCTACCATCAAGAACAGCATCATTATGGCCGATGTAACAATTGGAGAAAATGTAACTATTGACTACGCTATTATTGGAGATAACGCTAAGATTCATGATGGCGCAACGGTTGTTGGGAAAGAAAAAGAAATTATGGTTGTAGGATATAACGAAGAGATAGGAGGACTAACAGATGAAGAAAAATAAAATTAGCGCTATTTTAAATTTAAAAGAGGACGATTTGAAACTGTTGCCTCTTACAGAAAAACGTTCCGTTTCATCTCTACCTTTTGGTTGTCGGTATCGTTTAATTGACTTTCCATTTACTAGTCTTCATAATGCTTCAATCGATTCTGCAGCCTTCTTTATAGCCGGTAATGGACGCTCACTGCATGATCATATCCGCAGTGGAGCTTCATGGGGGTTGGATTCATCAATTGGTGGAGGGTTATTTCCACATACTGAAACAGCTATAAGAGAAGCAGTAGAAATGGAGAAAGTTGATCAAATAAATAGTTTTTACCATGATCAAATCCATTATGTTATGCGCTCTAAATCAGAGTATGTTGTAATGATGGGGAGTAAAATGTTAAGCAATATCGACATATTAGCACTTTTACGCTACCATCAGGAAAAAGAAGCTGATGTAACAGTCGTATACAAAAATATGGTCCAACCTGATTATGTTGGAAGTGAGGATGAAACGTATCTTTTATTTGAAAGTCAGGTAACGGATAGGATAACGAATTTAGTTTCTTTCGACAAACTAGACTCAAACCTAAAAAAAGCTCCAGTAAATATGGATATTGCGATTATGACTTCTGAAAAATTTGTTGAATTGGCTACCAAAGCAGGGAAAAGTAAGGTCAAGAGTGAAACAACACTTCTGTATAAGGAGCACTTAGATAAAGTAAACGTTGTTGGCTATGAATACACAGGATATTTGAAAAATATCAATAGCATAAAAAGTTATTTTGAAGCCAATATGGATATGCTGAATGAGTCTAATTACAATGCGCTATTAAATAGAGGAGATTCTATTATTACTAAAGTTAAAAATGGAGCTCCAACATTCTATTCAAAAGATGCCAAAGTCAAAAATTCACAGTTTGCAAGTGATTGTCTTATTGAGGGAGAAGTTGAAAATTCATTAATTTTTCGTAAAGTGACGATTGCAAAAGAAGCTAAAATAAATCATTCCATTATCATGCAAGGTAGTCAAGTTGGAAAAGGAGCTTCTCTAGAATATGTCATCTTAGATAAGGGTGTCAGGATTGGAGAAAATGTTCACTTAAAAGGAACAGCTGATAATATTAAAGTCATTAAGAAAAACACTGTCGTTGAGCCAGAGAGAGGGGCCAAAGTCTAAATGACAATAAATGTATTATTTGCAGCAGCAGAATGTGCGCCCTTTTTTAAATCAGGAGGATTAGGTGATGTTGCGGGAGCTCTACCAAAAGAACTTATCAAGCAAGGAATAAATGTACAAGTTGTTTTGCCTTTTCATACTACGATGCCTCAAAAATTTAAAGATAAACTAGAAGACGTTTTGCAGTTTGAAGTAAAAGTCGGATGGAGAAATCAATTTTGTGGAGTAAAGAAATTAATTAATGATAAAGTAACCTATTATTTTATTGATAACCTGTATTATTTCGATCGACCTAATTTATATGGATACGAAGATGATGGAGAGCGGTTCGCATTCTTTTCTCAAGCTGTTTGTGAAATGATGGAGAAAATTGACTTTATACCGGATGTGCTTCATTTAAATGATTGGCATACGGCTATTATTCCAGTTTTATTAAAAGATAAATACCATTGGATAAAAAACTATCAGAAGATAAAAACAATTTTAACTATTCATAATCTGCAGTTTCAAGGAATATACAACCAAGCGGTTTTATCAGATTGGTATGGCATTGGGTATAATACTTTTCATGAACATGGATTAAAATATTATGAAGATTTAAATGTTTTAAAAGGTGGGATTTTCTACGCAGATAAGGTGACGACAGTAAGTCCAACATATGCCGAAGAAATTCAAACACCTTATTTCGGAGAACAGTTAGATGGCGTTTTGCGTCAAAATAAAGATAAAATAAGTGGGATTCTAAACGGCATCGACTATGAAGAATTTAATCCTGAAACAGATGGGAAAATCAAACATCATTTTACCGCTAAAGACTTAAGTGGTAAGGCTAAAGATAAATCGTTGCTACAAGAAA
>NZ_JBATXB010000053.1:0-15186 GCF_049673005.1 Carnobacterium sp.
CTTTTAAATGACACACTTTCTTCAGAGCAAGAAGAGGATCAAGAGAATAACCCTTATTTTGACGCAGTCACTAAGGCGAATGACTTGGTAAAAGCTAAATTGAATCTTATCATTCCTGATAATGAAATGGTCTATATTCTAAAAATATTTGATACACAATCAGAAGAGTAATTTTTTTGGAAACAAACTTTCTAGACTGATTTAGTCGTCTAGTAAGGTTTGTTTTACATAGTTGAGAAGTGCTTATAAATACTACTATAATAGATAAGGATGGTATTATCATGGTAATGGATATTCGTTTAGTACGAATTGACGACCGTTTGATTCATGGTCAGGTAGCAACAGTTTGGACAAAAACAATGAAAATTAATCGTATACTAGTTGTCAGTGATGAAGTTGCAAAGGACACACTAAGAAAAACGTTACTGAAGCATGCAGCACCTCCTGGAGGAACGGCTAACGTTATTACAATAGAAAAAATGATTGCTATCTATCAAGATCCTCAATTTGATGTTTTTAAAGCGATGTTGTTGTTTACAAACCCACACGACGTAAAAAGAGTCGTAGAAGGTGGAGTTAAATTCAATTCCGTTAATATTGGGGGAATGAGTTTTTCTACAGGGAAAAGAATGATAACAAATGCGGTTGCTGTTAACGCACAAGACGTCGAAGACTTTAATTATTTAAATGAGCAAGGAATTGAACTCGAAATTCGTAAAGTAGCTTCTGATAATAAAATTTATATGATAGATCTTTTGAAGAAAGAGAATATGCTTTAAACAAGAATTAAGATAGGGTTTTGAGATAGGAAATAGGGACAAACTCTTCTGGTAATTTATCTTTCATTATGGTAAAGTTAGTTGCAAGAGAAACGTTAGACAGGAGGGCAATAAACGTGTACGATACATTTTTAATTGCTGAACTTATCATATCAGTTTTACTGATTATTGTGGTTGTGATGCAACCAACTAAAACAAACAATGCAGCTAGTGCATTTACTGGCGGAGCAGAACAATTATTTGGGAAACAAAAAGCACGCGGTTTCGAAGCTGTTTTACAGCGGACAACGGTTGTTTTAGGAATTGCCTTTTTTGTAATAGCGCTAGTATTAGCCTATTTATCAACTAAATAACAAGTATGCAAAGTTACTCTGAAAAATTGTGAGTAACTTTTTTTTATGTAAAAAATTAATATCTTTTAACTAGTCTTGGAAATAGATGTAAAAATCTATATTCTTAGACTTTTTTATTTTTTTTAAGAGAACAAAATGAAATAGGAACATAGGTTTAGTACTAAATACAGAAAGTATTCGCTTACAAAAAAACCTTGGTTTAAATACTGCTAAATTCTAGATAAAATGGAAAAAAACATCAATTATTTAAGGAAAAAAGGTTGCTAAAACTAAAGTATTTAGTTATACTTTAAACGAGGTTTAGGCACACCTTAAATTTAAAAGGTGTATAAATAATGAATAGAACAAAAAAGAAAGGGCGTTACAACATGATTGAATTAAAAAACTTAACCGTTACTTATCAAGATAAACCGGCTCTTTTGGATATATCACTTAAGATTAGAGAAAATGCTATAACTGGAATCATTGGACCTAACGGAGCTGGGAAATCAACGTTGATTAAAGGGATGATGGATTTAGTTAAAAAAAATTCTGGAGTAACAACTGTAGATGGGAACTCTTTAAACAATGTGAGAAAAAATATAGCTTATGTGGAACAAAGAAATACGATTGATCTTACTTTCCCTATAAAAGTTAGCGAAACAGTTTTGCTAGGGACTTTCCCTAAACTGGGCCTTTTTCATCGTCCGAAAGAAAGGGAAAAACAAAAAGTAATAGAAAGTCTAAAGCAAGTTAAAATGGAAGAATTTAAGAATCGTCAAATTGGCGAACTCTCTGGTGGACAATTGCAAAGGGTCTTTATTGCACGTGCATTAGCCCAAGAAGCAGATATTATATTTTTAGATGAGCCTTTTGTTGGGATTGATATGAACAGCGAGAAAGTAATTATTGATTTACTTAAAAAATTGAGAAACGAAGGTAAAACAATAGTTGTTGTTCATCATGATTTAAGTAAAGTAACGACTTATTTTGATGATTTAATTATACTGAATCAAAAATTAATTAGTTATGGCCCAATTTCTGAATCTTTTACGACTAAGAATATTAAAGCTGCGTATGGTGATTCTATGGGAGACTTAATGATCAAGGGGGTTAAAGACGAATGATTGCTAATTTTATAGAAGGTTTAACAAAGTATGAATTTTTACAAAATGCTTTATTCACATCGGTAGTCATTGGGATTGTTTCCGGAGTTATTGGGTGTTTCATCATCCTAAGAGGAATGTCTCTAATGGGAGATGCGATATCTCATGCGGTTCTTCCAGGTGTAGCTGTTTCTTATATTGTCGGAGTTAACTACTTCATTGGTGCAACTGTTTTTGGTTTATTTGCGGCCTTAATAATAGGATTAGTTACTCAACATAGTAAGTTGAAAAGTGATACAGCCATTGGTATTGTCTTTAGTTCATTTTTTGCAGCAGGTATTATCGCAATATCTTTTGCAAAAAGTTCAACCGACTTGTATCATATTTTATTCGGAAACGTATTAGCCGTTACGCAAAGTGACATGATGATTACAGTAGTGATTGCGATCATTGTTATTTTGTTCGTGATTGTCTTTTATAAAGAATTACTTGTTAGTTCATTTGATCCAGTAATGGCACAAGCGTATGGATTGAAAATACACATTATTCACTATGCATTAATGTTACTGCTTACTTTAGTTGCTGTTTCAGCGTTGCAAACGGTTGGGACAATTTTAGTTGTTGCCATGTTAATTACTCCAGCTGCAACGGCCTATCTATTATCTAATAGATTGTCAGTTATGATTCTTATTGCTTCTACGATAGGTGTTGTCAGTTCAGTTGTAGGTCTATTCTTAAGTTATTCGTACAATTTAGCTTCAGGTGCAGCGATAGTATTAACAACAACAGTATTCTTTATCATTGCATTTTTATTTTCACCAAAACAGAACCTATTAATAAAGAGAAGGAAGGCTATAAAATGAAAAAAATAAAGTTAATTGTAGCATTACTAATCTTAACCGTTTTTGTATCAGCATGTGGAACAAGCAGTGAAGAAGCAAAGAGCGATAAATTACAAGTTGTAGCAACAAACTCTATACTAGCAGATATGATTAAAAACGTAGCAGGCGATAAGATTGATTTGCATAGTATCGTTCCAGTTGGCACAGACCCCCACCACTATGAAGTTTTACCTGAAGATATTGAGCGTTCAACAGATGCAGATGTTATCTTCTATAATGGATTAAATCTTGAAACTGGTGGAAACGGTTGGTTTGCTAACTTGATGGAAACGTCTAAAAAAGTAGAAGGAGAAGATTATTTTTCTACAAGTGAAGGGGTCAAACCAATGTTTCTAACTTCAGCAGGTCAAGAAACAGAGCAAGATCCTCATGCCTGGTTAGATATTAGCAATGGAATCAAGTATGTTAAAAACATTACTGAAGTATTGATTGAAAAAGACCCAGATAATAAAACAACTTATGAAGAAAATGCCACAGCTTATATTGAAAAGTTGCGTGCATTGGATACTAAAGCAAAAGCAGAATTCAAAGATATCCCTGAAGAACAAAAATTACTCGTTACTAGTGAAGGGGCATTTAAGTACTTCTCAGCAGCTTATGGAGTAACAGGCGACTATATCTGGGAAATTAATACTGAAAGCCAAGGCACACCGGAACAGATGAGTAAAATTATCGATACAATTAGAGAGAGTAAGGTACCTTCGTTATTTGTTGAAACAAGTGTAGATAAACGAAGTATGCAAAGTGTCTCAAAAGAAACAGGCGTGCCAATTTACGAAACTATTTTTACTGACTCAATTGCAAAAGAGGGAGAAAATGGAGATAGTTATTACGATATGATGGAATGGAATCTGACAAAGATTCATGAAGGGCTAAATAGATAATGATTTAAGAGAAAAAACTAGTACGAAAGAGCCATAAAAGTGGTTCTATCGCACTAGTTTTTTTAATCAATTAGAAAAAGAAACAATAAAAAATAGAAGTAAAGAGTAAATAGATGTTTCGACAGTGTTTGGGTATGAAAATGGTGAAATATAAAGTAAAATAGAAAGTAATAGGAATTGTAACAGGAGGAGATTTCACAATGGTTAAACAAACTCTGCCGCAACCATTTTTTTTTGAAAAGGGACCTAAAGCAGTTTTATTAATGCACGCATACACAGGAAGTCCGAATGATGTTAGAATGATGGGACGTGCTCTGGAAAAAGAAAATTATACGGTCTATGCACCACTATTCAAAGGACATGGTACAGTTGAACCAGAAGATATCCTTGCGGCGACTCCTGAAGACTGGATACAAGATGCAAAAGAGGCTTTAGATTTTTTGGCTGATAAAGGATATAAGCAGGTAGCAGTCTTTGGTTTATCATTAGGCGGGGTAATAGCAACGAATATTATGACTACAGAATCTATCTTAGCAAGTGGTTCATTTAGTTCGCCAACGATAAATGACGAGAAAAGCAATTTAAGACCTTCTTTTTTACGTTATGTTAGACGCATAAAAAAACTAGCTGGACAAACTCCTGAGAGTATAGAATCTCGAATGGTAACCGTTGAAAAAAATCTTGATCAACAATTAGCAGCTATTTCTAAAATGGTTTCAACGATGCAGCCAGCTTATAAAGAAATAACGAAGCCAGTATTTATTGCTCAATCCGGGCAAGATGAACTAATCAATCCACAAATAGCAATAAAGTTTAAAGATGAATTAATACATGCAAAAGTAGATTTTAAGTGGTATGAAAATAGTACACATGTTATCACTGTTGGTGTAGACAGAAGAGAGTTAGAAGAGGATGTGCTACATTTCCTGTCTGATTTGAATTGGAATGGAGAGTAAAATGAATGAAAAATAATCAAACGATAAAAGAAGCTATTTTGGTATATATGAACGAACAAAATCAAATGTCTTTCAAAGTAAAAGAATTAAGTGAAGGAATGAAGTTGACTAGTTCAGCTGATTTTAAAATGCTTGTTTCAACGTTAGCTGAAATGGAGCGCGAGGGAACTGTTTTTCTTAACAAAAAAGGTGAATTTAAAATTACTGAAAAAGATACCGTTTTATCAGGTGTTTTCCGAGCAAGTGATCGCGGATTTGGTTTTGTATCGATTGAAGACGAAGAAAACGATATTTATATTCCTATCAATCAGACGAATTTTGCATTAGATGGAGATATTGTTACAGTAGATATTCTTCGCCCAGCAGAACCGTGGTTTGATAAAGGTGCGGAAGGTAAAGTCAAAGCGATTATTGAGCGTAAATTTACTCAATTAGTTGGAGAGTTTTTCGCTTATACCGAGGAAGGCATTGAAGAAACTGGCCTATACGGTTACATTGAACCCAAAGATAAAAAACTTACAGATTTCAGAGTATTTATTGAAGAAAAAGGAATCAAGCCAGTCGATGGAGCTATTGTTTTAGTTGAACTAACATTATATCCGGATAGGGAATTTCCAAGAAGCATGCAAGGGATTGTTAAATCAATTATCGGACATAAAAATGATCCAGGTATTGATATTTTAACAATCGTCTATAAACATGGTATTCAAATTGAATTTCCAGAAGAAGTGATGAATCAAGCTAATGAAGTGCCAGACAAAGTGACTGAAAAAGATATGGAGAACCGTCGTGATTTACGTGATGAAATCCTTGTGACAATCGATGGAGAAGACGCGAAGGATTTAGATGACGCAGTAACCGTAAAAAGATTGAAAAATGGCAACTTTAAATTAGGTGTTCATATTGCAGATGTTTCTTACTACGTAACGGAAGGCAGTCCACTAGATTTGGAAGCTTACGATCGAGCAACCAGTGTTTACCTAACGGATCGAGTTATTCCGATGTTGCCACATCGCTTATCAAACGGAATTTGTTCTTTGAATCCAAATGAGGATCGATTAGCAATGAGTTGTGAAATGGAAATTGATTCAGCAGGTAAAGTTGTAAATCATGAAGTTTTCCAAAGTGTTATCCGCTCTTACCGTCGAATGAGCTATACACAAGTAAACCAAATCATTACAGATAAAGAGGATACTGTTCGTAAAGAAAACGCAGACTTAGTATCTATGTTTGAGGATATGGCTGATTTGCATAAAATTCTAGAAGGCAATAGAAAAACTCGTGGAGCGATTGACTTTGAATCTCCCGAAGCTAAAATTATTGTCGATTCACAAGGACATCCTTTAGATATTGAGCTACGCGAAAGGGGCATTGGTGAACGCATGATTGAGTCATTCATGTTATCAGCTAATGAAACAGTATCAGAGCATTACACACGTATGAAGGTACCGATGATTTACCGTGTCCATGAACAGCCAGATAGTGATCGTATGCAACGTTTTATGGAATTCGTTACAGCTTTTGGTATTTCTGTAAAAGGGCTTAGTGAAAATGTATCACCAAAAAGCTTACAAAAAGTTTTGAGAAGTGTTGCAGGGAAACCAGAAGAAACAGTTATCTCAACAATGCTCTTGCGTAGTATGAAGCAAGCCAAATATGATGTTGAACCTTTAGGACACTATGGATTGGCTGCTGATTATTATTCCCACTTTACTTCACCTATCAGACGTTACCCTGATTTAATTTTACATCGTCTGATTCGTTCATACAGTGAAGAGGGAACAAGTTCAAAACAAAAAGATAAATGGAGTAGTCTACTTCCTGATATTGCTATTCAAAGTTCTAAAATGGAACGTCGCGCAGTAGATGCTGAGAGAGAAACTGATGCACTTAAGAAAACAGAATTTATGGTAGATAAAGTTGGCGAAACATTCGAAGGGATTATTGGGTCAGTCTTAAGATTTGGTTTATTTATTGAATTACCAAATACTGTTGAAGGTCTTGTTCATATTTCTAATATGAAAGACGACTACTATAACTTCGTCGAAGAGCAACTAATGCTAGTTGGAGAGCGTACAGGTGTTGTTTATCGAATCGGTCAAAAAGTTAAAATTAAAGTAACTAAAGCTAATCCAGAAACACGTGAAATTGATTTTGAATTGATTCCAGATCCGGATGCACCAAAAGCAGATTCTTATTCTCAATTGAAAAAAAGTGGAGATAAGGATAAGAAGAAGTCAGGCGATCGAAGACCAGATAGAAACAAACAAGCTAAAGAATCAATGGCTAAAAAGAGCAGTCGTCAAGATAAAGATACTAAAAATAGCCATTCTAAAGATAAAAAGAAAAATAAGCCATTTTATAAAGATGTTGCTAAAAAAGGAAAACCAAAAAAGAAACATAGTTAAGCAAGTAGGGAGGCAAAAAAATGCCCAAAGGAGAAGGGAAACTGCTGGCTCAAAATAGAAAAGCACGTTTTGATTACACTATTTTAGACACAGTTGAAGCAGGGATTGTTCTTAAAGGGACAGAAATAAAGTCCATTAGAGCAGCAAGAATAAACTTAAAAGATGGATTTGCACGTGTTCGTAATGGCGAAATATTTTTACACAATGTTCATATTAGCCCATACGAACAAGGCAATCAGTTTAATCACGACCCTTTACGTACGAGAAAATTATTGATGCACAAAAAACAAATCGTTCGTCTAGAAAATGAAATGAAGGGCAGTGGACACACTCTCGTTCCTTTGAAAGTCTATATAAAAGATGGATATGCGAAAGTTTTAATCGGCGTAGCAAAAGGGAAGAAAAATTACGATAAACGAGAAGATTTAAAACGAAAAGATCAAAAACGCGACTTAGCTCGTTCAATGAGAGAAAGATAGAAGGAATAATCAAAAGTAGTTTGGACAAGGAACTTGTCTAAACTACTTTTTTTGAACTTAAATTGCCTCATAATGCTTAATAGGAGTGTTTCTTTATTTCCTTTGGTATACTTAATAGATACTAAAAGAAAGAAGGGTTTTTATGTCTGTTTATGATTTTACAGTAACTGAGATTGGCGGAGGAGAAGTTTCACTTAGTAAATATAAAGGGAAACCATTAGTGATAGTCAATACTGCTAGTAAATGTGGACTTGCTCCTCAATTCGAAGGACTAGAAGAGCTTTACGAAAAATACAAGGAACAAGGATTAACTGTTTTAGGTTTTCCATCTAACCAATTTATGAATCAAGAACCCCTTTCGAATGAAGAAATTGAAAGTCACTGTCAGTTGACCTATAATGTATCTTTTCCTTTACATGAAAAAATAAAAGTTAATGGAGACGATGCGAGCCCGTTATATAAGTATTTAGTTGAACAAACAGGCAATAAAGCAATCAAATGGAATTTCACTAAGTTTCTTATTGGAAAAGATGGAGAGATTGTTGAACGATTTGGCTCAATGACTAAACCAGAAAAATTAGAGGATTCGATAGTAAAAGTACTAAATGATTAATATCAGGTAAGCTAATTGGCTAAATGAGTGAAAAAGAAAAGGAAATTACCGAGTTTAAGGATAATTTCCTTTCTTTTTTGAACGTTTGAAATGGTTAGTCTATTTTATTCAACTTATGATAAAATGAAGTGGTATACATAGAAATTCCAAAGGAGAATGATCATGAGTAGTAAAAATAAATACTTAGATTTATTAGCTAAGGAGTACCCAACGATTGGAGAAACAACAACAGAAATCATTAACTTAGAGGCGATTATGAATTTACCTAAGGGTACTGAACACTTTTTGAGCGATATTCATGGAGAGTATGATGCGTTTCAGCATGTTTTGCGCAATGGATCTGGAAATATCAAAGAGAAAATTAATGAAGTTTTTAGTGATCGATTAAGCACAAAGGATAGGAATACATTAGCGACATTAATTTATTATCCAGAGGATAAAATAAAAAACCTGGTTGAAACACTAGAAGAGTCAGAAGAGATGGATGAGTGGTATCGTTTAACCTTATCTCGCCTAATTGAATTATGCGTGTACGTAGCTTCAAAATATACGAGTTCAAAGGTTAGAAAAGCTTTGCCGGCGGATTTTGCTTATATTATAGAGGAATTATTATCTAAGGATACTAGCTTCCCGAATAAGGATGATTATTACAATGAAATTATCCAAAGTATTCTTTCATTAGATCGGGCACCTCAATTTATTGCAGCTATTTCTTATCTTATCCAACGTTTAGTAGTAGATCATTTACATGTTGTAGGGGATATTTATGATAGGGGTCCTTATCCGGATAAAATTATTGAAACGCTAATGGATCATCATTCTGTGGATATCCAATGGGGAAATCATGATATTTTATGGATGGGAGCTGCGAGTGGATCGGCAGTTTGTATTGCGAACGTTCTCAGAATATCAGCACGGTATAATAATCTTGAAATAATTGAAGAGGCATACGGCATTTCATTGCGTCAATTGTTAACATTTTCTGAGATGACTTATACACAAGATGTAGTAGAAGGTTTTTATCCAAAAGTGGACAAAGAAGAAATAGATTTTTTTGAAGAAGAAATCAGGCAAATCGCAAAAATGCATCAAGCAATAGCCATCATTCAATTTAAATTAGAGGGAGCTATCATTAAAAGACAACCTAATTTTAAAATGAATGATCGGATGCTACTAGATAAAATTGATTATAAAAAAGGAACAATTTCTATAGAAGGAAAAGTTTATCCGCTAACGAACGCATATTTCCCAACAATTAATCCAGCTAATCCTTATCAATTGACTAAAGAAGAAGAAAGTATCGTTGAAAAATTAATTTATGCGTTTAAAACAAGTGAACGGCTACAAAAACATATTTCATATTTATACAATAAAGGAAGTATGTATCTAATTTATAATGACAATCTTTTGTTTCATGGCTGTGTACCGTTGAATGAAGATGGAAGCTTTATGGCATTTAAAATTCGAGAAAAGACTTATAGTGGTAAAGCTCTGTTAGATAAATTTGAAGAAGTTCTTCGTAAAGGGTATTTAACACGAGAGAAAGAAAATAAAGAGAAGCACTTAGATATGATCTGGTACTTATGGACTGGAGCTGCTTCTTCACTATTTGGTAAAAATCAGATGACTACTTTTGAGCGGTATTATATAAAGGATAAGAAAACCCATGAAGAAAAGAAAAATGCGTATTATAATTTACGCAATGATGTATCAACTTGTGAAAATATATTGATTGAGTTTGGTTTAGATCCAACTAAGGGCCACATTATTAATGGACATACACCTGTTAAAGAAAAGCGTGGAGAAGATCCTATCAAAGCAGAAGGAAGAATGATTGTTATTGATGGAGGTTTTTCTAAAGCCTATCAAAAAACAACAGGATTAGCTGGATACACGTTACTCTATAATTCTTTTGGAATGCAATTGGTTTCTCATCAGCCATTTACGTCTGTAAAACACGCAATTGAAGATGAGTTTGATATCGTGTCTACCAGGCGGGTTATCGATCGCGAAACAGAACGTAAAAAGGTAAGAGAAACAGATACGGGAAAACGGTTAACCGAGCAAGTAAAAGATTTGAAACTATTGCTAATGGCTTATTACGAAGGAGAAATCCTTCAAAAAATAAAAAATAGACCTTAGTCGTCAAAACTCATTGTATGGGTTCACTAACTGCTTATTTTTGGTACAATAGAAGATGAGTACGATAAGCATGAAAATGTTCAGTTACTGGAGGAGATTTTTTGAGTAAAGGATGTACATTTTATTTTGTTCGACACGGTGAAACCTACTTGAATCTGTATAGAAGAATGCAAGGTTGGAGTAATATTCAATTAACTGAAAAAGGAAGCGAAGATGTTCGTAGAAGTGGTAAGGGCTTAGCTAATGTTAAATTTGATGCTGTCTACACGAGTGACCTTAATCGTACGATTGAAACAGCGGGTATTATTTTAGAAGAAAATAAAGCTGCTGATGAGTTAACTATCCAGGCTATGCCTGAATTTAGAGAAGTGTTCTTTGGTTCCTTTGAAGGATTAGGTGTCGATGAAGTCTGGGCAAGCATAAACGAAGTGATGGGTTACCCTACAGTTGGAGACTTATGGTCAAAAGCAACGGTACCTGAACAAATGAATGCAACAAAAAAAGCCGATCCTTATCATCATGCTGAAAATTATATTGAATTTTGGACACGTATTGAAAAAGGTTTAATAGAACTAATTGAAAAACACCGTGATACTGGCGACACGGTATTAGTTGTAGCACATGGCAACACGATTCGTTACATGCTAAATGGATTAGTTCCTGAATTAATTGATCCTCAACCATTACTGAATGCGAGCGTATCAAAAGTTAGCTACCATAATGGATTTTATCACTTAGAAAGCTACAATCAAGTTGACCATTTTCTAGATTTATAAACTGTCTAAGGGCACATCAAAGGAGATAAAAATCTTGGAACCAAAATCATTTGTATTTTTTGATTTAGACGGTACTCTATTAAACAATGAGTCAAAAATTGAGCCAGAGGTTGTGAAAGCTCTCGAGGAAATGCAACTTAACGGGCATATTCCGTTTATTGCTACAGGTCGTAGCCCATTGGAAATAAACTTTGTGTTAGATTCAACGAGTATTGATTCTTTTATTGCGCTAAATGGCCAATATATTGTATATCAAGGTAAGGAAATACATCGAAGCAGTATATCAATAGATACACTGATTCGTTTGAAACAAGCTACTGAAGAACGAAATTTTGCTTTGTCCTTTTATACTTCTAATAAAATTAGAACCACTAGACAGACTAAGGCGTTAAAAGATGCGTATGAATTTATCCGTGCACCTATTCCATCAATAGATCATTTAGTGCATTTAAACGAAGAGATACTGATGGCGTTAGTTTTAAGTGCCGATGAAAAAGAGGATGGCTACTTTAGAAAACAATTCCCGGAATTATCTTTTTATCGTAATACACCTTACAGCATGGATACTATTCCTAGAGGTAATTCTAAAGCGACAGGAATCAAAGAGTTAATGAGCAAGTTAACGTTTGAGCACCTTCCAACTTATGCATTTGGAGATGGGCCAAATGATATCGAAATGATTGATCATGTCAATTATGGTGTTGCTATGGGTAACGGGCTGGATATTCTGAAGGATAGAGCTACGTATATTACTTCTAGTAACACTCAAGGTGGAATCATTGAAGGATTAACCTATTTTGGATTGATTTGAGATAGTTTTGAAGTGATGAATCATACTATAATAATAAAATAGATAACCTATTTAAAAAAGAAGTAGCTCAAGCTGCTTCTTTTTTTGTAATCAAAATTGGATAGAGAAAATAAATTAAACTAGTCATTAGTTATTTTATAACACAATGATTTTTAAAGTGTACATACTAGTATAAATTAGCTGAATAGGACAAAATATAGGGTTGTCTTTTAGCACATATGGACAATGTAATTTAGACGAATAGCGCTTACAATAAGAGTTGTAATGTTTAACGTAAAATAAGTTTTAAGAGGAATAAAGGAGGGATAAATAAATAAAGCGTTATGTTTTAGATGAAATAGATAGACGTTTATATCATCTTAACGACCAAAGACGCCTATTTATTAGTTGCCATTAGACATGAACTAGATTAGTCAAAAAACGGCAGCGGAAATAGAAAAGATAGAAAGAAGGTTTATAGATGGCTGAGATAGAGATGATAAAGGTAACAGAAGAAGAGTTGCATCAGTTGATTCAAAATAAACTTGAAAAAGCCGGCCTTACAAAAGAACATGCTGACGGGGTAGCAGAAACATTAGTTTTTGCAGATGCTCACGGAATTCATTCCCACGGGGCCGTTCGTGTAGATTATTATGCTGAACGAATTGCAAAAGGCGGTAGCAATGTTAATCCGAATTTTAAATTTAATCAAACAGGACCAAGCACAGGTGTTTTTGAAGCAGATAATGGCGTTGGGCATGTTGCCGCAAATGAGGCATTAAAAGAAGGGATAAAATTAGCGAAAGAAACAGGAATTGGAGTTGTAGGTGTCCATCAAATGGGACATAGTGGAGCATTAGCTTACTTTGTTGAACAAGCAGCAGAGCAAGACTTAATCGCTTTATCGGTTTGTCAATCAGATCCAATGGTTGTTCCGTTCGGTGGGGCAGAACCCTATTTTGGAACCAATCCAATTGCTTTTGCAGCACCTAGGGCAGGCCACAAGCCAGTTGTTTTTGACATGGCAACAACCGTTCAAGCTTGGGGTAAAATACTTGATGCTCGATCACGTAATGTTGATATCCCGTCTAATTGGGCAGTTGATAAAAATGGAGCTCCTACCACAGACCCACATAACGTTAAGGGATTATTACCCATTGCTGGTCCAAAAGGGTACGGATTAATGATGATGGTTGATGTTCTATCAGGAACTTTGTTGGGACTACCATTTGGAAAAAATGTTTCCTCTATGTATACAGATATTACTGCTGGTCGAAATTTAGGCCAACTGCATATTTTAATTAACCCGAGTTACTTTACTGATTTAACTGGATTTAAAGAAAATATCAATAAAATGGTGGAAGAGTTACACGAAGTCAAACCAGCTAAAGGTTTTGATCAAGTCTTATATCCAGGAGAACTTTCGACGATCGTTGCTAAAAAGTATGCGGATGATGGAATCCCGATCGTAAAAGAAATTTATGATTACCTTAAAAGCGATACAATACATTTCGACAATTATGATAAAGCAGATGCATTTGGTGAGAGATAATCTACTTAAAAAGTGGTCCCTATTAAAAAGTTAGTGAAATTTTAATTGCATAATTTATTGAATATATATACTATGTAATTAATAGAATAATTATTTTTTTTATTTAGTAGGTGTGATTACTTACTATATATGTCACTTATCCCTATCGTCAAAACACTTATAACTAGCCACATACTTGCAACTAAGCCAAAAAACTATTGTCTAATAATAAAACAATAGTAAAGTTTTAATAATCAATAAGTTTATAAATAGAGATTAGCTATTATTATAGATAATTATAAAGATGGAGGAATGAAAAATGAGCCAAGAAAGCAAAACGACTCCTAGAGTAGTTAATGGAGCAACGTACGTATCAGATAAATATTGGTGGAAAACAGTGGCTTTATTCTTCTTTGGCTGGGTTTTAATGTACGCAGACAGAACGATTTTAAATCCGATTATGCCACAAATTGCAAAAGAGTTTGATTTAAGTAATGCACAATTAGGATTAGTTAGTAGTGTTTTCTTCCTAACTTACGCAATTACACAGATTCCCTTTGGAGTAATTGGTGATAAATATGGTAGGAAAATGGTTATTGCCATCGGTTTCGTTTTTATGGGAATCGCAACATTCTTTAGTGGAATCCTTTCAGGTTTCGGTATGTTTATGATCTTTAGAGCTCTTACAGGAGTAGGTCAAGGTTCATACTATGGTCCACAATACGCATTATCAACTGAAGCGATTCCTACAAAGAATTTGACGCTTGGGAATGCAATCATAAATAGTGGAATGGCATTAGGTACATCCGCTGGGTTCTTGATTTCAAGTAAATTGGTATTAGAAAACGGCGAACACTGGACATTACCGTTTAAAGTTATGGCAATCCCAACGGTTATAGTAGGTTTATTATTCTTCTTCCTTCTAAAAGAAAAAGTTGTTCGTCCAGAAGATCAAAAAGCTGCTCACGATACAGAGGGCGATGATAACCCTGCTGAAGTGATTAAGAAAGTATCTCTTGGTGCTATTTTTAGAAACCGCAATCTTTTGTTAACATTTATTTTATGTTTCTGTTCACTTTATGGGTTCTTTGTAGTATTAACGTGGTTGCCACAATTCTTACAAGTTGAACGTGGTTTTGAAGGAACAAGCGTTGGTTTCATTTCATCTTTAGTTCCATGGGCTTCTATTCCTGGAGCGTTATTATTTGCTCGTTTATCTGATAAATTCAAACGCACAAAAATATTTGTTTTTAGTTTAGTTCCGGTTGCGATGATTTCTATTTTCGCTATTGCTTTTGTAACAGACCGCACATTGTTAATTGTTGCTTTAATTGCTTACGGTTTAACTGGTAAGTTAGCACTAGATCCTATTTTAGTAGCCTTTGTTGCTAAAAATGCACCAAAAGGTTCACTTTCTACTGCACTAAGTGCCTATAACTTTATTGGAATGTCTAGTTCAATTATAGCTCCTTTCTTAACAGGTTGGAT
>NZ_JBATXB010000054.1:0-7889 GCF_049673005.1 Carnobacterium sp.
AGGCTTGAATTTGCAAAAAAATGAAGAATACGGAATAATAAGAATCAACCTCTAGATAGAACCACCTATATAGCGCTTAACTAAAAAATAATCCAGTAAAAACTAAAATTAACGATTAAGGTGGTATGCTCATGCAAGAAAACGAATTGAAATTTCCAGGGTTAAATATAAAGATTAAAGAGGCTCAAGAGGTACAGTTAGAAATCTTATTAGAGTTTGATCGACTATGTAAAAAATATGGAATTCAGTATCAACTTTTTTCAGGAACTTTAATTGGAGCAATCAGGCACAACGGCTTCATTCCTTGGGACGACGATATTGATGTTTGCATGTTAAGAGAAGAATACAACCGGTTTTTAGAAGTTAGTATAAAAGAATTAAATAAAAACTACTTTTTACAAAATTATCATACAGATAAGAACTTTCAATCACAGTATTCAAAAATAAGAAAGAACCATACCCGTTATGTCGAAAATCTTGTTCAAGATGTAGATATGCACCAAGGAATTTTTATAGATGTCTTTCCTTATGATCACGTCAGACCTAAAACTCTTAAGGGGAAAGCTCAGAGAATAGCGATTGATCAATTGAAACTAATTAATTATTGTAGAGTGATGAGAGTAAACGATGTTGAAAAGAATAGGGTACTCAGGATAGCTAAAAAAGCTACATATTATATATTAAAAGTAATCCCCAAAAGCAAAATGGATCGATTGATTACAAAACTTGTTTGTTTATTTAATAATAAAGAGGAGAAATATGTAGGGGAATTAAGCATATCAACAAGTAAGCATATGTACGATTCATTCGTATTGAAAAAAGAGTTCTTTTATGACTCGATTGATTGGGATTTTGAGGGGTATAAGTTTCCTGTACCGCGAGCATATGATGAAATTTTGACAAAAAACTATGGTAATTATATGGAAATGCCCCCTTTAAATGAACAGGAGCCGCATCATGGGATTATTGAAATAAAATTAGCGTAAACAAAAATAAAATTGGGTGTACTAATTGATTAGTGCCACAAGAAGGGGAAAAAAATGGGAAATCAAAATGAAGACAGTACAGAAAAGGTTCTAGATCCAGAATTTATTTCAGTTATTGTTGATGTAATGGATGTTAAACCGAATGAAATAAAAAACATCACGTATTTAAAAAAAGGGATTACAAACGATTCATTCACTTTTGAAGTTAAAGATAAAACTTATATTATCCGTATTCCTGGAGTGGGTACAGATAAATTAATTAACAGGGTAAATGAATACAATGTGTATGAAGTTTTAAAGGGGAAAAAAATAAGTGACCATGTTATTTATATTTCTTATGAGAGCGGTATCAAAATAACGGAGTTTTGGGAAACTGCCCGAGTTTGTGATCCCTTTGATAGAAATGACGTTCGACGTTGTATGGAAAAACTAAAAGAATTTCATAATAGCAACCTAGAAGTATCCCATTTTTTTGATCCTTTCGCTGAAATAGAATTTTACGAAAGTTTATGGAAAGGGAAACCATTGATGTTTGAAGATTACGTTGATGTAAAGAAAAATGTTCTCTCATTAGAAAAATTAATTGATCAGCTACCCAAGCAACTTGTTTTAGCTCATGTAGATTCTATTTCAGACAATTTTTTATTTGTAGAAGACACTGTTTTCGTTATAGATTGGGAGTACGCAGCCATGCAAG
The DNA here is from genome assembly GCF_049673005.1 of Carnobacterium sp. GTDB lineage: Bacteria > Bacillota > Bacilli > Lactobacillales > Carnobacteriaceae > Carnobacterium_A. The sequence goes on from NZ_JBATXB010000054.1 coordinate 1,684, forward strand.
ACCCGCATTTCGATATAGCTATGTTTGCTATTTATTCTATGTATGATCGAGAACAAACAGATTATTTAATGGAGAGTTATTTTGCTGGAAAATGCACAACTGAAATCAGAATGAAAATATATGCTTATATGGCTATAGGCGGTTTGCTTTGGAGTAACTGGTGTGAGTATAAGAGTGCATTGGGAGTAGACTTTGGGGAGTATGCAATAAAACAATATGAGTATGCAAAAGAGTACTATGCCATTGTTGTAAATGAACTGTTACCAAAGACAGAGTATAGTTTAGAGATGCGCACTATAAAAGGTAAAAAGTAAGGAGAGTATTGAAATGAGTGTGAAAAAAGAATCGTTACTTAAAGTCGAAAATGCAATTATTATGGCGGCAGGGCTTTCTTCTCGCTTTGCACCTATTTCTTACGAATACCCAAAATCTTTGGTAAAAGTAAAAGGTCAAGTTTTAATCGAACGGCAAATTTGTCAATTAAAAGAAGCTGGAATTGACGACATCACAATTGTTGTGGGCTATAAAAAAGAATTGTTTTATTATCTAATAGATAAATTTCAAGTGAAGATAGTTGAGAATCCTGATTATGCTAGTCGAAATAATCATTCGACTCTCTACGCTGTCAGAGAGAAACTGGGTAATACGTATATCTGTTCAGCGGACAACTACTTTACTCAAAACGTTTTTGAGGCTTTTGTTAATAAAGCCTATTATTCATCCGTCTATCAAGAAGGAAAAACAGATGAATGGTGCATTGAAACTGATGAAACCGGGTTAATAAAAAATGTGGAAATAGGCGGAATAGACAAATGGATTATGTTAGGGCATGTATTTTTTTCTCGGGATTTTTCAAAGAAATTTGTAAAGATTTTGGAAGCTGTCTATGATAATTCTGAAACAAAGAATTTATTATGGGAAAGTATCTATTTAAATCACATCAATGAGTTAAATTTATATAGTCGTCAATACCCTAAGGAAGTTATAATTGAATTCGATACGCTAGATGAGTTGAGAAGATTTGACACGCACTATATTGATTCTACAGGATCAATAATCTTACACTCTATTTGCGAGCAATTAGAGTGTAAAGAGAGTGAGATTACAGGACTAACCCCCATAAAAAAAGAGGGTCAAACGGTTGGCTTTGATTTTTTTATAAAAAACATAAACTATTCTTATTTCTATAAAACAAAAGAATTGCTTAGATACAATCGTTGATAAAATTGTTTAGGAGAATGCGCTATGGCATATGGCTTACTAGCAGGTTTTTTTTGGGGATTAGACACAGTAATATTGGGAATTGCTTTAGTTATGACTCCATTTGTATCAACTGAACAAGCAATTTTATTAGCTCCATTTGTTAGCACATTTATTCACGATTTTTGTTCATCGTTATGGATGTTAGTCTATATGGGGTTCAAAAAAGAATCCCAAAAAATACTAGCTGCTTTAAAAACTAGAAGTGGAAAAGTAATTATTCTGGCAGCTTTAATGGGTGGCCCAATTGGCATGACGGGCTATGTTTTATCTATAAGTTATATTGGAGCGGCATATACAGCAATCATATCCGCATTGTTTCCAGGAGTTGGAGCACTTTTATCTTATATTTTTTTAAAAGAAAAAATGAAAGGGTATCAACTAGCTGGATTAACCGCTAGTATTTTAGGTGTCATTGCATTAGGCTATTCTCCCGGAGGAAACGAATCAAAAAATATACTTTTAGGGTTCTTGTTTGCACTAATGTGTGTGATTGGCTGGGCGTCTGAAGCCGTAATTATCGCTTATGGTCTAAAAAATCAAGAAATTAGTGATCGAGTAGCTCTTCAGATAAGGCAGTTAACATCTGCCGTTTTTTACGGAGCCATTATATTACCGTTTGTTGGAGGGTGGTCATTTACGCTGTCTATTCTATCAACAAAAACAACATCAATTATTTTATTAGCTGCCTTATTTGGAACGACTTCTTATTTATTCTATTATAAAGCGATTAATAAAATTGGTGCTTCTAAAGCGATGGCTTTAAATATAACCTATTCTGCATGGTCAATTGTTTTTGGAGCGATTATTCTGAATGAAGAAGTGTCTTTTAGAAGTATTGTTTGCGCATTGATTATAGTAGGTGGGTCGATTACTGCCGCAGCCAATTTAGAAGAAATCGTTAAGTTTAAGAAAAACTCCATCAACTAGATGCTCACATGATCATCTTAGGTTGTAGCGTATTCTTTGACTAAGTAGCCAGAAATCGTTAGAGTAAAATCAGTTATGAAATAAGTAAATTACTAGATTAACAAGAAAGAAAGGAATGAAGAAATGGATAAATTTATGGAGAGAGCAGTTAAGCTTGCGGTAGAAAATGTTCGTGACGGCGGTACACCTTTTGGAGCAGTACTTGTTAAAAATGGAGAAATAATTTCTGAAGGAGTCAATGAGTTGCACCACACATATGATAGCAGTGGGCATGCAGAATTGCTGGCAATCCGTAAAGCCCAAGCAGAATTTAAGACACTTGACCTTTCGGAGTTCACAATGTATGCCAGTGGCGAACCCTGTCCGATGTGCTTATCTGTGATGTACTTATCTGGAATAAAACAAGGTTACTATTGCGAATCAGTTGAGGCAGCAGCAGAAATTGGACTAGGTGTTTCTAAAGTTATTTACGATGATTTAAAAAAAGATAGAGACGATCGCAAACTTACTATGAAGCAGATGCCTTTAAAAAAAGGACAAGAAGATCCAATAGAGCTCTGGGTAGAAAAAAATAACAAGTAAGCGATACAAGAAATGTAAAAACTTAAGGAACTAGACTAGTCATTTAGTGTAGTTCCCTAAGTTTATTTTTTTTAGGTACATTTATTAAAAGAGTTGGATGGATAACTTCTGAATAAACAATGATAGTTCTTTAAAATAGTTCGTTAACGCTTACTATGTTATAATATTGTCTACGAGTTTGCTTCAATACTTCATTTTTAAAACATGAAATCAAAAATTAAAGTAATTTAAATGAAAATAAGATGAAGGCGATTTCTATTAGGAAGGTGGTAAATCATGAATGAGTTTGTTGAATTAAGAAACAACTATTTTGAGAAAGAACAGATGTATTCATTTCCGTTATTTTTTTTAGAAAAATATCGAGAAAACAATTTCATTAAAAATTTAGAATCAAAAACAGGATTAAATCAGTTTAAAGAAATTATGCAACTCTCTATAAAAAAAGATATAAAAGAAAGTGAAATTCTCAGGAGTCTATCTTATCTAGGTCAAAATGCTTATTTAGATTGCTATATTACTAAGTTGATTATGGATAATCAATTTTTGCTTACTAAAGAAGGGTTCGATAAAGTTGCAATAGGGCTTTTGTCTCAAGAAAAAACAGATGAATCAACCGTTTATGCTTTAATAGATAGTTGCATTGAATGTGATCGAGAGATACTGACTAAAGAAATGATAAAAAGCTTGTTAAGAAAGTATATAAAGCAGTTGGATATTTTTTCGATAGCGATAGACTATCTGTATCATTTTAAATTAGACGGTTTCGAGCAAACTATCTACGAATGGCTGAAAGAAGATTACCCAATAAATATTAAGATACAACTGATAGATTTGTTAGTAGAATTGTATTCATTGGAAAAACTAGATCAGAAAAAAATAGGGGAATTGCTTCCGTTTCAAGCGAACAAAAAATTATTTAGTGATTATATGGCAATTCTTAATAAGGAACAACTTGTACAGCATGATGGATTAACCATTTTACAATCCATGTTTTATGGCGATTTTGAAAATAGTGGTAAAGGCAATAATGGTGGAATGGCGGTGTTTTTGAAGACTCTAGGAAATGAGTTGTCTAAGTCAAAAGAAGTATCACTGGTAGTAACGTTAACCATCACAAATGAATGGTCACACAATCAATCGCTTATGAATTTTTATTCTGAGAATCATTTATTTTTGAGAGCGCCTATCTATATCGATGCAAAAAATAAAGATCCTTTTTTAAAGAAGGAACAATTTATTAAAAGAGCTATCGATAGATTCTTAATGAAATTAGAAATTGAACCCGATATTTTTCATGTTCGGTATTTAGATAATGCTTCTAGGGCAGTAGCGCTTTTAAGCAAACAATTAGGTAAAAAACTAGTTTTTACGTTAACTCCCGACCCGCATCGCAATATGACCAATAATGATGGGACGTTAAAAGATCTAGAGGCCAATGACTATTTTCAAAAATTAAATAAAATAAAAATAGGGGACGAATTAATCTCTGAAAGTGATCAAATAGTTGGAATAGGTAATCATACAGTCGAAAAAGAACTGCACTCTTATTTCCCTCAATTAGTTAAAGACGATAAAAAAGAGAGGCTGTGGATGATTAGCGAAGGAATACAAGCAGGTGAGAATGTTCTAAATACGGAGAATACACTAGATCCTTACAAAGAATTAAAGAACATTAAATTTAAAAAAGGTTTTTTTGAAAGACCCATTATTTTAAATGTAGGTAGATTAGAGCAACAGAAATCCCAAGACGAATTAATGAAAGCATGGGGGAATTCGAGTATATCTGATGTATATAATCTATTATTGATTGGTGGAGATTTAGAAAATCCAAGCAACGATGAAAAGAAAATGATTCATTCTTTTGAAGACTACCTCTTTGAGTATCCTCATCTAAAAGATAAGTTTCATCACGTTGGTGCTTTATCAAATGAGAATATAAGAATGATTGAAAAGCAGATAATGGAGCATCAAGATAATTATCCGCAAATTTACCTTTGTTCAAGTAAAAAAGAAGAATTTGGAATAGCAATTTTAGAGGCTTTATCACAAAAATTTTTAGTGTTGGGACCTCAAAGAGGAGGCGTAAAAAGCTATTTGGAAGATGATATCAATGGATTTTTAATTGATACATCCGGTTGGAAAACAATTTCTGAAGAAACAGAAGCCATTATTCAGCGATTGAAAAATAATCCGTTAGCTTTTGAAAAGATACAAAATGCTGGAGAACAGACAGTAAAAGACCGCTTTTCTATGGAAGAAATAGCCAAAGAATTTTTACTGTTTTATCTGTCTTTAAAAAGGAGCAAAGTGAATGAACGTTAATCATATATTCTTTATAAGTCCCCCGTTTTATTCTCATTTTACTCCACTATTGGTTCTTGCAAAAAGTTTTAAAAAACTTGGTAAAGACGTAACATTTGGGTGTAGCAGTGAGTTTAAAGATCAAGTTGAACAAGCGAATTTATCTTTTTACGAAATAGATATTAGTAAGAATAAAAATGTTGGGAAAGCAACTAGCACAACTCAACCTGATTCAGAAAAAGACCGATTGGATGAGTTTTTTGAATCAACGAGAAAAGGAGCTGTTGAAACACTTATCACACAATCTAAACATAGGAAAAAAGATATGCTTTATAAGCCAGAAGATCTGGTTTTGAAAATCAAAACAATAGCCGATTCATTAGAAGTAGATCTATATGTGGTGGATATCTTATCATATGGAGTTACTTTAGGATTGTATTCTTTAAATCTCCCTTTTATAACGTTCTGTCCACCTCATCCGCGTACGATTCCAATGGAGAACGAAAACTATGGCGTTCCCAAAAATTGGCCTTCTGTCATACAAGTTGATGAAAAGAAGTTAGAAGAGTTAAAACAAGTCTCTAAAAAGACTCAAAGTGAATTTACAACAATTTTTAATGCACTACTAGCTGAAAGTGAGAATAATTCTAAGCAAATAGAAAATGCTTTTAGTTTAGTCTCAGATAAAGCAATCCTCTACAATTATGTTGATTTTGATTCGATTGAAGAGGATGATCAGCTCCCTGATAAAATCTTTATGGGCAATTGTTTTGAAGAAGACGTATTAGATAAAGAATGGATTAACAAACTAAAAGGGCAAAAAAATAGGGTATTGATAACTCTAGGAACATTTTTATCTAATCGAGTAGATGTACTTGAAAAACTGATAAGTGGCTCAAAAAAATACAATCCAGATTCATTATTGATTGTTTCGGCAGGAAGCAATGCTGAAAAATTAAGAAAATACCGTTCTGATTCAGTTATTATTGAAGAATTTATACCACAAAAAGCTTTAATGCCTTATATGGATAACGTTATTTTTCATGGAGGTTGCAATACCTTTACAGAGGCCTTGTATTACGGGAAACCGATGATTATTTTACCTTTTTCAAGCGATCAATTTAATATTGCCT
>NZ_JBATXB010000055.1:0-32634 GCF_049673005.1 Carnobacterium sp.
ATAAGTGGGATTCTAAACGGCATCGACTATGAAGAATTTAATCCTGAAACAGATGGGAAAATCAAACATCATTTTACCGCTAAAGACTTAAGTGGTAAGGCTAAAGATAAATCGTTGCTACAAGAAAAAGTAGGGTTACCAGTCGAACCAGGTACTCCACTTATATCTATGGTTAGTCGGTTAACAGCTCAAAAAGGATGCCACCTATTGTGCGAGCAAATGGACGAACTGATGAAACGTGATGTGCAGATTTTGATTTTGGGAACAGGAGAAAAAGAGTTTGAAGATAAATTCCATTATTTCAATTGGCGGTATCCAGAAAAATTTAAAGCTATTATTGACTTTGACGTAGTCCTAGCTCAACAAATCTATGCGGGCAGTGATTTGTTTATTATGCCATCTGCTTTTGAACCATGTGGTTTATCACAGCTGTATTCTCTTAGATATGGTACTTTACCAATTGTTCATGAAACGGGAGGACTTAAGGATACGGTTATTCCTTATAATGAATTTACTGGAGAAGGAACGGGTTTTAGTTTTTATGATTACCGAAGTCATGTCATGTTGGAAGCAATTGATCACGCAATCTCTGTTTATTATGACAACCCTAACCAGTGGAGGTCTTTAATAAAACAAGCTATGGCGCAAAATAATAGTTGGGAAGAGTCAACTAAACGGTACATTAAACAGTACGAGTTGTTATTAAAAAACGAATAGATAAAAAAAGTTCTAATTTGATGAGAGGGTGTAAGATAGCTTATAACTTTACTTGGAATTAGGACTTTTATTTTATAGAAAATTGAATTGGTGATTAAACACTAGAGATGGAGGAGAAGAATGAATTTAACAGCAAACCAATTTAAAAAAGATTTTGGTCAAATGTTTGAGAATTTGTATGCTTTCGATATTAAAAATTCTACTCCCATACAACAATATACGGCTTTAGGAAACTATTTAAGAATTCTCTATTCAGATGATTGGAACAAAACCAATAAGAAATACTTAGGAGATCAAGTTAAACAGGTTTACTATTTTTCAATTGAGTTTTTACCTGGACGTATGCTTAAAAGTAATTTGCTGAATTTAGGTATTTTAGATACTGTTCGAGTTGGATTAAACGATATGGGATTAGATTTTGATAATATTGTAAAATCGGAAGCTGATCCAGCACTTGGAAACGGTGGTTTAGGTCGTTTAGCTTCTTGTTTTATGGATTCAATTGCCTCGTTAGGTCTACCAGGAAATGGAAATGGTATACGGTATCGATATGGATTATTCCAACAGAAATTTGTTAATGGGTATCAGGTTGAATTACCAGATAACTGGTTAAGAAATGGAAACGTTTGGGAAGTACGCAAAGAAAATAAATCTGTTATTGTACGTTTTGGAGGACAAGTAGGTTTAGTTAAAGGAGCCAATGGAAATCTTAGACCGACTTATTTCAATACACAAAATATTTTAGCGGTCCCGTATGATACAGGAATGGTAGGCTATCAAAATGATGTTGTTAATAACTTACGTCTCTGGTCTGCTGAAATTCCTCCAGAAGAAGAAATTCACTATCATACAATAGCTGAAAGAGAACAAGTGAATAAGATTACAGAAGTATTGTATCCAGATGATTCAAATTATGAAGGTCAAATTCTTCGTCTACGTCAGGAGTACTTCTTTACATCGGCTGGCATACAGAGTATTGTCCACTATTACAAACAAACAGATTTAACATGGCAAAATTTCCCTAACAAAATTGCCATTCACATTAATGATACACATCCTTCACTAGCTATCCCAGAGTTGATGAGAGTTCTTTTAGACGAAGAAGATTTAAGTTGGGAACAGGCTTGGGAAATCACAAAAAAAACAATGAGTTATACGAATCATACTGTTTTACAAGAAGCTATGGAGAAATGGCCGATTGATATGTTGAAAGATTTATTGCCACGTGTTTATCAAGTAATCGAAGAAATTAACCGTAGACACATCGATAAAAAATTGCCTTTGTATGGATCAGACTTAACTTATCGGACAGCAATAATTGCTGACGGCTATGTAAAAATGGCACATTTAGCAATTATTGGTAGTCATAGTGTAAATGGTGTAGCGAAATTGCATACCGAGATTTTAATGCATGATGTGTTAAATGATTTTTACCAAATGTATCCAGCTAAGTTCAACAATAAAACAAATGGAATTACACAAAGACGTTGGTTACATCTAGCTAACGAAGAATTAACAAGTTTAATTGATGATAAAATTGGAATAGATTGGAAAACAAATCCAGCAGAATTGAAACTGTTTAAAGCTTATATTACAGATCAAGCGACATTGAAGAAACTTGGAGAAATTAAATTAAAGAATAAAGAAAAATTTGCAGCTTATGTAAAAAATGAGATGTCGATTGATATAAATCCCGAAGCATTATTTGATGTACAAATTAAACGATTGCATGCTTATAAAAGGCAGTTGTTGAATGTCTTGCATATTATTGATCGTTACGTGCAGATAAAAGAAGACCCATCCTTATCTATTCAACCGCGTGTTTTCATTTTCGGAGCAAAAGCAGCACCGAGTTATGCATATGCCAAGCAAATTATCAAATTAATTAATGCACTGGCTAAATTAGTGAACAACGATAAAGATGTAGGCGATAAATTAAAAGTTGTTTTTGTTGAAAATTATGGGGTTTCTCTAGCAGAGCTCATTATTCCGGCAGCCGAAGTTAGTGAGCAAATTTCTCTAGCAGGTAAAGAAGCTTCGGGCACAAGCAATATGAAGTTAATGTTGAATGGAGCATTAACCATTGCTACTTTAGATGGTGCGAATGTTGAAATTCGAGATTTTGTAGGAGAAGAAAACTTATTTTTGTTTGGCTTAAATGATCAAGAAGTACAAACCTTTAATGAAAATGGGTCATACCACCCGAGAGAAATCTATGCAGCAAACCCGCGATTAGAGAAAGTATTAAATACGCTTATTGATGGAACCATTCCGGACATTGAAACGGAAGGACGAGCTATTTTTGATTCTCTTGTTTACCATAATGATGAGTACTTTTTGCTAAAAGATTTTGATAGTTATATAGAATCTCAAGAAGAAATAGATCAATTGTATAAAAATAAGACTAAATGGAATCAAAAATCGCTTATAAATATTGCCAGCTCCGGACCATTTTCAGCCGATTTTACAATTCAACGTTACGCTGAAGAAATATGGAAAATAGACTCTCAATTAGTTCATTTACATCACAAAACATTTTTAACAGAACCTATTTAATAATCGGACTAGAAAGGATTTAATTGTGGAAAAAATAACCTATCACTCATGGAAAAATGAATACAAATCGCCTTTTGGAGCTGTTAAAGTAAATAGCGAACTAACTTTTCACTTGGATTGTCCGTTAGAAAATATCACATCTATTTACTTGATGATTCATAAAGATTTTGGCGAAAGTTTTCAAATCAAAATGACAGCTATTACCCAAATAAGATATAAGGCTGTCTTTACAGTAACCAATGAAAGTGGTCTGTATTTTTACCATTTTAAAATCGACTATCAAGAAAATCACAATAAAAGGACAATTTACTATGGAAGTGATCCACACAATTTAAGTGGTGCTGGTACGACTTATTATGAGAAAGAAGATATCAACCAATACCAGTTAACGACGTATCGTTTTGATGATCCAGCTCCAGAATGGTACCAAAATGGGGTTGCTTATCAACTATTTGTTGACCGTTTTTATAATGGGAATAAAAATAGTGAAGTAAGTGAACGAAAGAAGAACTCGTTTATTTACGCTTCCCAGGAAGATTTACCAATGTATATAAAAGATGAAACGGGAAAAATTATACGATGGGAATTTTTTGGAGGAAATTTATTAGGTGTTATAAAAAAATTACCTTATCTTGCTAAATTAGGAGTAACGATTTTATACCTTAACCCTATTTTTGAAGCGCGTAGTAATCATAAGTACGATACTGGCGACTTTATGAAAATAGATCCAATGTTTGGTAGTGAAGAGCATTTTAAAGAATTAATCGCCCAGTCCGAATTACTAGGGATAAAAATTATTTTAGATGGTGTCTTCAATCATGTAGGTGCGGACAGTCGTTACTTTAATCAATTCAATTCTTACGTTAGCAATGGAGCTTATCAATCTATTGAGAGCCCTTATAGCGATTGGTTTACATTTGAACATTTCCCAGATGAATTTGATTCGTGGTGGGGGATCAAAGATTTGCCAACGTTAAATAAAGAGAATCAAGAAGTAAAAGATTTTATTTATGGAAGTGAAAATAGTGTGATCAATTATTGGTCAAAAATGGGTATCGGTGGTTGGAGAATAGATGTTGCAGACGAACTAAGCGATGCGTTTTTGATGGGCATTAGAAAAAGTATGGATGCTGTATCTACTGACTTAGTATTAATTGGAGAAGTTTGGGAGGATGCTACGAATAAGATTGCTCACGGAAAACGACGTCATTATCTTGAAGGGGGAATGATGCACGGAGTCATGAATTATCCTTTTAGAGACCTAATTATAGGATTGTTGGATAATCAACTAACGACTCAAGAAGCTGTTTTGATGTGTATGAAATTGAAAGAAAATTATCCTCCTGAGGCTTTGAAGAATAATTTAAATAATATTGGAAGTCATGATACAACTAGAATTTTTACTGCTCTTCAATTAAAAAGTGAAAAAGTAAAACAAGCACTACTGTTGCTATTTGTTCTTCCAGGGGTACCGTGTATCTATTACGGTGATGAAGTGGGCCTAAAAGGCGGTATGGATCCTGATAATAGACGTTATTTTCCTTGGGGGAATGAAAATGAAGAGATTCAGCTTTTTACTACCCAGTTAATTAAATTACGCAAAAAAGAAGTGGCTTTAGTGAAAGGCTCATTTCATACTTTTTCAACAGAACATATTTTTATTGTATTAAGGTATTTCTCTGTTGAAGAGTATGTTCTTGTTTTGGTTAATTGTTCTAAGGAACAGCAAGAATTCAACTCAAAAGATATAGCAATTGATTATTCATTCGAACAGATAGATTTTTTTGAGCAAAGCACTATTGACCGACAAAAAGTTTCACCACAAGGAATAAAAATTATTCTGGGTAGTGAGAATCTATAGAAGTCAGCTAGAGAAAAAGATTAGGAAGGAGGTTATTCTTTCTAATCTTTTTCTAATAATAAAAGAAAATATACAAAAAAATAAAAAGAAATTGACTATAACTATTGCTTTATGTGTTTTTTATGTGTATATTATTAGAAAGTTCTCATTTAAATAGAATCTAATTCTAATTTGATTGAAATAAAAACACTAAAGGGGATTGGGTATATGAAAAAGAAATGGTGGTATGCAGGTGCGGTTCTATTAACAGCCAGTTTATTAACTGCTTGCGGAAATAATGAGGACACAGATGCATCAGAAAGTTCAAAAGGTTCAAAGGATTCAAAGTTAGCAGATGAGCAGGTTTTAAACTTAGTTGAAATTGCTGAATTACCTACAGGTGACACAGCTCTTGCAACAGATACCGTCAGTTTTACTGTATTTAATCAAATTAACGAAGGGCTTTATCGCTTAGATAAAGATAGCCAACCAATTCCTGCTTTAGCTTCAGAAGAAGCAAAAGTAAGTGAGGATGGATTAGAATATACTTTCAAATTACAAAAGGACGCAAAATGGTCTAATGGAGATGCTGTAACTGCTCAAGATTTTGTTTATGCATGGCAACGAATTGTAGATCCTGATACTGCAGCACCATATTCTTATTTATTTGATGGAATCAAGAATGCCGCAGCAATTATGGAAGGCGAAGAAGATAAGGAAACTTTAGGCGTTGAAGCAGTAGGGGATAATGAATTTAAAGTAACAATGGAAAAACCAGTTCCATACTTTATTTCACTGATGGCATTCCCAACTTTCTTCCCACAAAATCAAGCGTTTGTGGAAGAACAAGCTTCTAAATATGGTACTTCAGCAGAAACAATGATTTTTAATGGACCTTTTACATTTAGTGATTGGGATGGAACAAATTTAAACTGGTCTTATGAAAAAAATGAAGATTACTGGGATGTTGAGAATGTTATTTTAGATGAAATCAATGTACAAGTTATCAAAGAAACAGCGACAGCTTTAAATTTATATGATTCTGGTCAACTTGATCGTGTGAATTTAACAGGTGAGTTTGCAAAACAGTTCCAAGGCAACGATGATTACGTTGTAGAAACAGAGGCTAGATCATCTTACCTTCAGTTTAACCAGGAGAAAAATGGTGAAAAGACTCCATTAGCAAATGAAAGCTTGCGTAAAGCTATCGCAACATCATTTGATCAAGAACTACTAGCTGATGAGATTTTAGCAAACGGTTCTCAAGTTCTCGGAGGATTGGTTCCGGCTGATTTAGCTGCAAATCCAAATTCACAAAAAGATTTCCGTGAAGAATCTGGAGACTACTTGACTTACGACAAAGATTTAGCTTTAGAAAATTGGGAAAAAGCAAAATCAGAGTTGGGTGTTGACATGGTAGAGTTAGAATTACTTGGTGATGATGATGAATCAAACAAAAAAATTGCAGCATATATGAAAGATCAAATTGAAACTAGTTTACCTGGATTGAAAATTAAAGTTAAAAACGTTCCCTTTAAGGTTCGTTTAGAATTACAAACAAAACAAAATTATGACTTTGCTCTAGGCGGATGGGGTGCAGACTTTGCAGATCCAGTGAACTTTATTGATTTATTAACGACTGAAAGCCCATATAACCGTTCTAGTTATAGCAATGCAGAATTTGATAAACTTGTTGAGCTATCTAAGGGTGAAAATGCTACAGACGTAGACGCTCGTTGGAAAAACTTATTGGATGCAGAAAAAATTCTGTTAGAAGAAGCTGGAGTTGCACCTCTTTTCCAAAGAGCCGCAGCAACTTTACAAAAAACAAATGTTAAAGATATCTATAATCATCAAGTAGGAGCTAAATACACATATAAGAATGCTTATATTGAAGCAACAGAATAAAAAATAGAACCTAGCGGCATTCGTATCAACGAGTGTTGCTGGGTTCTTAATTTTTAGACATAAAAAATAAGACGATTATGATAGCTCAGTTTCTCTGATAAGTTGATAATTTTTTTCGTCTGCTTCGTCAAATAAATTTAAACTAGTCTCTGAGAGTTTGGTCACAATTATTTCGTAACCAAAATGATCTTTAAAAATTAATTTATCCTTTTCAACAGAAATCAAATGGCCATTCATCATTTGTTTATTAAGAAAAACTTGTCGATTTGCATCTATTTGAATAGACATCTCAATAGGGGTATTTGGTTCAGAAACATGCCAATTGCCAATAAAAAAAGTAATTGGATCTGTTTTTAACTGGTGTTTCCTTGTGTTTTTGATGATATAAAACAGTCTACTCATAACAGTAAAGCTTATGAGCATTTTTATAAAATGCTTACGTTGCATATTTCTATCTCCTTTTTAAATTAGATGATTGTATGAATTCCTTTATAGATTAGCTAATAGGTTGATTGTCATTATTTCTATTATAACGTTATTTTAACTAGATACATAGAGACTAAAGTTGCAATTTGATGACAAAATAGAGTTTATTTAGCGACTAAGAGTAAAAAAAGATAAAAAACTAAATTTTTCTTTTTTAAACTTGATTCTTTGTCCAAAAAAAGAGAAGATAGAAAAAGAAATTTAAGAATAGAAAGAAGTGTATTTAATGAACGTAATAAAATTCGGGGGAAGTTCTTTAGCATCTGGAAAACAATTAAAAAAAGTACTTGCCATTATCAAGGAAAACCCAAATCGTAAAATAGTTGTTGTCTCAGCTCCAGGAAAACGTTCATCTGAAGATGATAAAGTTACAGATTTATTAATAGATTTAGGGACAGCTGCTCTAAAAGGATTGAATGTAGAAGATGAACTAGCACTAGTTCTTTCTCGTTACCAAGCGATTTCCAAACAGCTAGGATTAGAATCATCTATAATAGACGAAATCGAATCAAATTTACTGTTGTTGACAAAAGGGAATAAAGACAAAGCAGATTACTATATGGATGCATTTAAAGCGAGTGGGGAAGATAATAATGCTAAACTAATAGCTGCTTATTTTAATAAAGAAGGTGTGCCGGCCCGTTATGTCAATCCAAAAGATGCTGGATTATATGTATCAGATGAACCTGGCAATGCTCAAATTTTACCGGAATCGTATGCGAATTTATATATGTTGCGAGAAATAAAAGAAATAGTTATTTTTCCAGGCTTTTTTGGGTATACAAAAACAGGCGAAATATGTACGTTTTCTCGTGGTGGTTCAGATATTACAGGAGCAATATTAGCTAATGGTGTCCAGGCCTCATTGTATGAGAATTTTACAGATGTAGATGCTATATTTGCAGCTAATCCAACAGTTGTAATGAACCCATGTGGAATCAAAGAGCTAACGTATCGAGAGATGCGTGAATTATCTTATGCTGGTTTTTCGGTGTTGCATGATGAAGCACTTTACCCAGCTTTTAAAAAGGGCATTCCAGTTCAAATAAAAAATACAAATAACCCAAAAGCACTAGGAACAAGTATCTTAAAAAAACGCCAACTATCTGATCAAGGTGTTGTTGGTATTGCAAGCTCTAACGGTTTTTGTAGTATCTATATTGAAAAATATTTAATGAACCGTGAAGTTGGTTTTGGTCGTCGAGTCTTAGAAATTTTAGAAGATCAAAAGGTTAGTTATGAACATATGCCATCAGGTATTGATGATTTAACCATTATATTGAGAGATAATCAATTATCTAAAGAAGATGAAACACGATTGCTTAAGCGTTTAAAGAATGAACTGTCAGCTGATAGTGTAGTGATTGAACGGGAATTAGCTTTAATCATGATTGTCGGAGAAGGAATGCAACAAAAAATTGGAACGATGTCCAAGGCAGCAACAGCCTTTGCTGAAAATAATATTAATATTGATATGATTAACCAAGGAGCATCAGAAGTTAGTGTGATGTTTGGTATAGCAGCAGCGCAAGAAGAGTTGGCGGTAAAAGCACTATACCATGCTTTTTTTGAATAAAACTCTCCTTAAAATAAAGTAAGAAAAAAGAAGCTGGATAATATCCTAGCTTCTTTTTTTTGCTTTTAGCACATCTGGTGTTGACTTTAATAGTCTTAATCCATTTAAAATAACTAAAATGGTACTTCCTTCATGACCGACAACGCCTAAAGGTAAAGTAATGACTTGAAACAGATTACTGATAATTAAAATAAGAATAACAGTAATGGCAAATACAATATTTTGAATCGTTATCTTCTTCAAACGATTGGATAACCGGTGGCTGTATGCTAGTTGAGCTAAATCATTTTTCATGAGAACGACGTCGGCAACATCCATTGCAATATCTGTCCCGGCCCCCATTGCAATTCCAATTGAAGCATTTGCAAGAGCAGGCGCATCGTTTATTCCATCTCCAATCATTGCAATCGAACCATATTTTTCTCCTAACTCTTTAATGATTTTAGCTTTTTCATCAGGTAAACAATTTGCCTTAACTTCATCGACGCCTACAATTTGGCCAACAGTTGCTGCTGTTGCAGGATTATCACCAGTAATCATAATCGTATGAACACCTTGAGATTTAAAATAAGCAATCATTTGTTTAGCTTCTTCTTTTGGTGCATCTAGTAGACCAAAATAAGCAACAACTTGGTCATCCTTGCTCACATAAATAACTGTTTTGCCTTCATTTTGAAGAATATCCGCATGAGTGATAAATTGAGAATTATTTTTTTCTAGAACATACTCTTTTTTTCCAATTTTCCACTCACTGCCATATGCCATACCAGACATTCCGTGCCCTGTTCTATCTTTCATTTGTTCAACAATTAAATTATGATCACTCGTTTCGCTAAAAGCAGAAACGAGTGCCCGAGCAATAGGGTGAGTAGATGTTTTTTCGATAGCGACACAAACATTTATAATCTCTTTCTTATCCTTTTCTTCTTTAAAAAAAGACTCTGTTACAACGGGCTTACCTTCAGTTAGCGTACCCGTTTTATCAAAAGCAATGGCTTTAATTTGACCAAAATTTTCAAGATACGAACCACCCTTAAATAAAATACCCTTGCGAGCGCTATTTGAAATAGCTGATAGAGTAGCTGGTGCAGCAGAGGCCACTAACGCACAAGGAGAAGCGACGGTAAGCAATACCATTCCGCGATAGAAAGACTCATTCCAACCCCAGTTTAAGACGAAATAGAAGATAGCAATCATCACTGGAACAAAAATTAAAACAGTTAATACATATTTATTTTCAATTGCTTCAATCATGGTTGCTGTTTTTGACGGTGTACTTTGTGCCTCATCTACCAGTCGTAAGATTTTAGCAAATAAAGTGTCGGAGCTATCCTTAGAAACTTGCATAGTGATAGCTTCTTCTAAATTAATTGTCCCACCAATAACTTCCTCACCGGCAACCTTTTCAGATGGGATAGATTCACCAGAAATAGCTGATTCGTCAATTAACCCATATTTACTTAGCAAAACACCATCGATAGGAATATTCGTACCTTTAGCAACCATTAGTTTATCTCCGATAGTTAGCGATTCAGTTGGGACCTCTTTAATTGAACCATCTGGTTGAATCACCATAGCTCGCTCTGGTGTAAGATTCATTAATTCTGTTATTGCTTTGGTACTTTTATTTGTTGCGTAAACTTCTAGAGAACCACTAAGAGAAAAAATAAAAATTAACAGAGCGCCTTCCATCCAATACCCAATAGAAGAAGCTCCTAAAGCAGCTAACACCATTAATATATCAACATTTAACTTTTTATTTTGAATGGTGTCTTGTAGTCCTTCTTTAGCTTGATGAAATCCTCCGATAATGAAAGATGAGATGTATATTAGTGCTGCAATGGTAGGGGAATTAGAAAATGTAAAAAATAGACCAATCACTATCAATAATCCACTAATAATTGTCGCAACCATAGGCTTATTTTCTTTTAATAATAGATTCATTATTTTTGCTCCTTTTTTATGAATGATTATATCTGAATCAATCATAACACAAAAACGTTCCAGATTGTAATGATTATAAACAACTGAGAATGATTATCGTTATCAGTGCATAAAATAAGTCTATTTAAAATAGGTATAAATCTATTAAATATATCTATTTGCAAAAAAAAATGAAATTATATTTCATTAAAAGAAAGTTTTATGTCTTGGATAACATTTTGATTATTACATGAAATAGGTAATAGAGATAGAAAATGAATGTTTTTCCCTTTAAAAGAATAGGTTTAAAACGAAGAGGAAAAATTAATTATAATTTAATGTTGAAATATTATTTTAAAGTGGTATGATGTATTTATAAGTAAAGCGATTACAAAAAGGTGGTGTTTTTTTGATAGGTACTTCAGTCTTTCTCGGAGAAAATCTTAATGAAGCAATCAAAGAAAATTTAGTTTCAATGAAGGAACATGGTTTTACAGGTATTTTTTCATCACTTCATATACCTGAAGATGAAAGCGAATACTATCTTAAACGATTAAAAACATTAGGAGAGTGGGCAATAGAATTAGAGATGGAAATTATGATGGATGTGTCAGGTTCCTCACTAACAAATGTTGGTTTATCTTTTGATAGACCCAAAGAAATTTTGGAGACAGGCGTAACAGGCTTAAGAATAGATTATGGAATCAGCAATGAAGTCATTATAAAGTTATCAAAAGATATGAAAGTGTCTCTGAATGCCAGTACGCTTACGGAAAAAGATATAGAAGAGTTAATTGAAGGTGGTGCAAACTTCAATCATTTAGAGGCTTGGCATAATTATTATCCTAGACCAGAAACAGGTTTAGATAAAAAAAGCTTCATTAAAAAAAATCAATGGTTAAATCAACTAGGTTTCCGTGTTGTAGCTTTTGTACCCGGAGAAGATAAATTAAGGGGGCCTCTTTTTAAAGGATTACCTTCTCTTGAGAAACATCGAGCTATTCATCCTTTAGCAGCAGCAATTGAACTAATTGAAGACTGTTTTGTAGATGATATTTATATAGGGGATCCCGGCTTAACACAGAATACACAAATACAATTTGAATCTTATTTTAAAAATAAAACAATGCTTTTATTTGCTGAACAAGAAGCTAAATCGCTTTACGCTTTATCGGTAGTTGGAATACATCAGAATAGATGGGATAATGCGCGAGATGTCATACGTAGTGCAAATGCAAGATTCAAAAAAATGGATACTATTATACCAGAATCTCCGATTAGACGAGATAAAGGGAGCGTTACGATTGATAATATAAATTATGGTCGTTATATGGGAGAGATTCAAATAAGTTTAACGGATTTACCAATAGATGAAAAAGTAAATGTTGTTGCAAAAATAATAGAAAAAGACCAATCATTGTTGCAGTGGTGCAAAGGCGGGATGCCTTTTGAGATTAGATTAAATAACATTAGAGAGTAAAAAAAGGAGTTTATCAAAAATGAATTTAGAAAAATTAGCTACAGAGACAAGAAACAAACAAACCATGAATTTAGATGAATTATCTGTATTAGAAATAATGAAACGGATGAATCAAGAAGACCAAACCGTTGCAGAAAAAGTAGCGATGGAAATTCCGCAAATCACGAAGGTAGTAGAAGCTATTATAAAATCATTTAACCAAGATGGACGTTTAATTTATATTGGTGCTGGAACAAGTGGTCGATTAGGAGTATTAGACGCAGCCGAATGTGTCCCAACATTTAGTGTAGATCCTAGTATGGTTCAAGGATTAATCGCAGGCGGTATGAAAGCGATGACAATTGCAGTGGAAGGAGCAGAAGATTCAAAAGAACTAGCAGAAGAAGATTTAAAAGCGATTGAATTAACTAGAAAAGATATAGTTATTGGGATTGCAGCAAGTGGTCGTACTCCCTATGTGATTGGTGGTCTAGAATATGCAACAAAAGTTGGGGCAACTACGGGAACGATTTCTTGTAATAAAGATGCTGAAATCAGTAAATATGCACAATTACCGATTGAAATTGAAGTGGGATCAGAAATCCTAACAGGATCAACAAGATTAAAATCAGGAACAGCTCAAAAATTGGTTTTAAATATGTTGTCTACAGGAGCGATGATTGGAATTGGAAAAGTTTATCAAAATTTAATGGTTGATGTAAAACCATCAAATGAAAAATTAGAAGAACGCTCAAAACGCATTATTATGCAAGCTACAGATTGTTCTTACGAAGAAGCAAGTAAGACCTTTATAAAGTCAAATCATCAAGTGAAATTAGCTATTGTAATGTTATTGACAGATTCAACTAAAGAAGAAGCAGAAAAAAAATTAGTACAAGCAAATGGATTTATTCGCAAAACTATCTAATAGGTCAAAGGATAAAACTTAGGAGGGTATAAAATGACTGAAACTAAAGAAAAACGTTTAGCTAGAGAAATCTACGCACAAGTAGGTGGTATGGGAAATGTAAATAAAGTCATTCATTGTATGACAAGAGTGCGTATGGATATTAAAGATATTTCGCTAGTTGATATGGCAGGACTGAAAAGTATTGATGGAGTTTTAGGTATTGTTGAAGAAGAAACGCTTCAAGTAGTTTTAGGTCCTGGAATAGTAAATAAAGTGGCAAAAGAAATGGTAAAAATGGGAGGAGTCGGATTAGGCGAAACAATACCAGTTCAAAAAAACTCGTCAAATGAGACTTTAAGTGGTCGGGAAGAAGCTGAACGTAAGACAGCAATAACAAAAGCAGAACAGAAGAAAAAGAATAATACGCCATTCAAACGTGCATTAAAATCAATTGCTAATATTTTCGTACCATTAATTCCTGCATTTGTAGGAGCCGGTATTATTGGTGGAATTGCTTCAGTTCTGCAAAATTTGTTAACGGCAGGAGATTTATCTGCAGATTATTGGGTTACGATTGTTGTTGTATTAAATATTATTAAAAATGGTTTGTTTGGTTTCTTAAATGTCTATGTTGGTATAAACGCAGCCAAAGTCTTTGGAGCAACAGAAGGCCTAGGAGGAGTTGTCGCAGGAATTGTTTACTTGACTGGAATGAATCCTGAAATGCCATTACCAAATATTTTTACAGGAGGAGACTTAATAGCTGGACAAGGTGGAATTATAGGTGTTGTTTTTGCAGTATACCTACTTTCTATTGTTGAAAAAGCATTACGTAAAGTAATTCCTGACTCATTAGATGTGATTGTAACACCAACTATTTCATTATTGGTTATCGGTTTAGTAACTATTTTCTTTATTATGCCAATCGCGGGCGTTATTTCTTCTAGTTTAGTAGGAGCTATTACTTGGGTTTTAAACGTCGGAGGAGCATTTTCGGGTTTTATTCTCGGCTTAACATTTTTACCAATGGTGATGTTTGGTTTGCATCAAGTCTTGACACCTATTCATATTGAGATGATTGCTTCTCAGGGTATGACGTTACTTTTACCAATTTTAGCTATGGCAGGTGGAGGACAAGTTGGTGCATCATTAGCTCTTTGGGTAAAATGCCGTAAAAATAAACAGTTAACAAATATGATTAAAGGTTCTTTACCAGTTGGGATATTAGGAATTGGAGAACCACTTATCTATGCAGTAACATTGCCATTAGGACGTCCTTTCATCACAGCCTGTATTGGTGGGGGAATTGGCGGAGCAGTTATAGGCGGAATTGGTGGAATTGGTGCTACTGCTATTGGACCATCAGGAATTGCATTAATACCACTAATAGCTGATAATTTATGGTTAGGCTATGTATTAGGATTATTAGCTGCTTATATAGGTGGATTTGTCGTTACTTATTTATTTGGAGTGCCAAAAGAAGCTATGGAAGCAACTGAACTACCATCGAATTAGAAAATATGATTGACCTAGTTACAATAGATACTGTAAAATGATGAATTGAATGAATGAACAAAAGTCCTCTGAATACTTGTTTAGAGGGCTTTGGTTTTTTCTTGTGAGAGGAGTTTACCTATGCATAGAAATTTGTTATTCTTAATTCAGGAACAATTAAATGAATTACCAAAATCTGAAAAAAAAATAGCTGAGACAATATTAGAAGACCCAGCTGCTGTTATTCAAATGAATGCAACAAGCTTAGCTTCAAAGGCAGGATCAAGTTCAGCTGCAGTAATAAGATTTTGTCATTCAATTGGCTTAGCAGGATTTACTCAATTAAAGTTAAATTTATCAGCTGATTCTCAAAATATTAAAGAAAAACTTTATACTGAAATTCAGCCAGATGAAGATTTAGATCAAATTAAAAAAAAGTTTTTACTTCAAACTCATCATGCGTTTAAAGAAACAAACCATAGCTTATCTTCCAAAAATATTTCAGAGGTATCCAATTGGATTAACGGATGTTCCGAAATATATACTTATGGTTTGGGGGCTTCTCATTTAGTAGCAATGGACCTACAACAGAAATTTAGCCGTTTAGGCAAGACTGTCATTTGCTCTCAAGATCAACATCTTTTAGCTACTTCTATGTCAGTGGCTAAAAAAAAATCGTTATTTTTTGCAGTTTCTAACAGTGGAGAAAAACAAGAAGTAATCGCGTTGATGAAAATTGCCACTAATCTTGGGATGAGAACCGTTTCATTGACAGAAGAAACAGATAACTCATTAAGTAGATTTGCAACTATTTCGTTAAAAACAGCTAATACAAACGAAGCTCCGTTGAGAAGTGGAGCAACAGCATCTTTATTAACTCAACTGTATGCAATTGATTTATTATTTTATGATTACGCTACAAAAAATTATAATACAACATTAGAAAATTTAGAAAAATCAAAGGATGCAATTCAACAATTAACTCAGTTCCTAAAAAAAGAAAATGAATAGGTTTAATAGGATACAAAAAAAGGCTGAAACCAATTGTTTCAACCTTTTTTGTATCTTTTTAGCTAAATAGAACAAAATACCCAATTACAAGTATACCTAAAACAATTCTGTACCAACCAAAAGCTTTAAAGTCATTATTTTTAATGTAACCCATAAAGAATTTGATAGCGATAACTGAAACTATGAAAGCAGTTATCATACCCGTTAGTAAAATAGCTATTTCCAGTCCAGTGAAATCAAAGCCAAATTTAACTAATTTTAAAGCACTAGCCCCAAACATAACTGGAATAGATAAAAAGAATGAGTACTCAGCTGCTATATAGCGCGAAGAACCAAGTAAGATAGCTCCTAAGATAGTAGCCCCTGAGCGTGAGGTTCCTGGTATTAAAGAAAGGACTTGGAATATCCCAATAAAAAACGCTGTTTTATAAGTTAAATCATTAAACGTTTGAATAGAACTTTTGCGATCTTTATTGCGATTTTCAATAATAATAAATAAAATCCCATAAACAATTAACGTAATAGCCACTGTAATGTAATTGTATAGATTTTCGTTCAACCAATCATCAAAGATTAAACCTAACACTGCGGCTGGTAAAACACCTACAATTACTTTATACCAGATAGACATGGTTTCTTTTTTTTCAGCACTTGTTTTTTTAGGAGAAAAAGGATTAAGCTTATGGAAGAATAGCAGAACAACAGCAAAAATTGCTCCAAGTTGTATCACAACAAAAAACATTTCTTTAAATGCTGCAGAGGCATCTAATTGAATGAATTCTTCAACTAATATCATATGTCCTGTGCTACTGATGGGTAACCATTCCGTAATACCTTCAACGATTCCTAAAAAAATCGCTTTTAATAATTCTATGAAAATCATGTTAAACCCCTTTTATTTATATTTTAACAATACATAAAAATAAGTATACCTAATTTCAATCGAATTTCCAAATAAATTTAGAGTACGTTTTATTCTATTATTATTTTACGAACGACAGTAGTCTTCTTTGGGATAGTTTAACGTTAAAATATGAAAGCGTATTTTAAAAAAAATGAGTGGTGTAGGAAGTAAAAATAGTTCTGCCAAAAAATGAATTGTATGAAAACAGGCCTCTTTATCTTCAAAAAATCACTCATATATGGTATTATAAGTAAGAGACCTTTTATTCTGTTAGAATGAATGAAAAATATAAATGACTTAAGGGAGATGGAAAGAAATGGGATTATTCGATTTTTTAAAGAAAAAAGATGAAGCACCTAAAAACACATCAGTTAAAATCTACGCACCAGCAAATGGTAAAGTAGTTGCAATTGATGAAGTTTCAGATCCAGTATTTTCACAAAAAATGATGGGAGACGGTTTTGCTGTCATTCCAACAGATGGCGTAATTACCTCACCAGTAGTAGGGAAAGTTTTAAGCGTATTTCCAACTCAGCACGCGGTAGGGATTTTACTAGAAAATGGAATCGAAGTCTTATTGCATATGGGTATTGATACAGTTCAATTAAATGGAGGCCCTTTTGAAACAGTTGTTAAAGAAGGTGACGATATTGATGAAAACACAGTCGTTTCAACAGTTGATTTAGTTGCTCTTGAAGCAGCAGGAAAAGACAACGCAATGATTGTTGTATTCACAAATATGGATAAAGTTGCTGACTTTAACTTAGACACAACTGGACCAATTAGTGCAAAAACAACAATTGGTTCTATTTCAGCTAACGCATAAAAAAATAAAAAAAAGAACGAGCCGCTAAAATAGTGGCTCGTTCTTTTCTTTTGAAAAATACGAATAAGTTAGATGTAAATTAGCTAGTCATCTTTAGTTGATTATTTGAAGAGTACGCAAACACATTCAGGAGCATAACAATCTTTTTGAAGTAGGGATAACTTACCAGTCGTTTCATTGCGTTCGAATAACGTTAGGTTATCAGATTCTTGGTGTGCTACCACAACAAATTTTCCTGTAGGATCAATATCGAAGTCACGTGGGAAGATTCCTTCAGAAGGAACGATTTCAACTAATTTCAAGAAAAAGTCTGTTTGTGAAACTTCAAATATAGCAATCGAATCATGTCCACGGTTAGAAGCGTATACAAATTTACCATCTTTTGAAATACGAATAGCTGCTCCACCATTAAATTCATTGTACTCATTTGGAAGTGTAGGAATGGTTTGAACAGCTGTAAACACTCCAGTAGTTGAATCATAGCGCAAAGTTAAAACTTCACTACTTAACTCTCCAAATAAATAAGCTATTTCTTGATTTGGATGGAAAACTAAGTGACGAGGACCAGTTCCTGGTGCAATATCTAGACGACTAACTTCAGATAGTTTACCATTACTATCTACTGAGTAAGTGTAAACAGCATCTGTACCAAGATCACAAGCAATGACATAACGTCCATCCGGAGAAAGATCAAAGTAATGAGCATGAGCTGATTTTTGATTTTCATGAACACTTGATCCAAGATGTTTGACAGTATCTAATAAAACTAACTGACCGTCATTATCTGTTTTCATAACGGAAACTTCACCTTTATGGTAGTTAGCAGTATAAACAAATGAACGAATTTTATCGTAGCTTACATAGCAAGGAGGAGCTCCTTCAGCCGAAACAACCCCAGACTTGATTATTTCATCGGATTCATTCCTCTTAAAAGCAACAAGTGCTCCGTTACCATTTTCTTTTGAAATAGAATACAATCTATTTTTATCGTCAGATAAAGTTAAGTATGTTGGGTTATCTGCTCGTACAAGAAAAGTTCGATTAGTTAGCCTTTTACTAGCCGTATCTAACTGTATCTTATAGATACCTTTACTATCTTTCTTAGTGTAGCTACCTAAATAAATCGTTTCTTTCATGGAATATTCCTCCTAAAAAAATTTTTATAGCCTAAAATAACTATAGCATAGAATAATAAAACAATAATAATAGTAAGGTAAAAAAGAAAAGAAACAACTCGAAACTAAAAAATGACAACAGAGAAATGTTAAAATAAAGAAATCGTATGAAATCAATTAAGTTAATACAGATACCATACGATTTTTATTTAGCTAATGGATAACAGATTTCATTTTACAGCGCATCTTTTTTACTATAACGTTCATTTTTTTGATAATAAGTTTGAAACAGCATCATAGATACGAAGGTTTGATTGAGTATCGCTGTATTCAAGCAATGCGTCAGCTTTTTTGCGATTTCTATGACTCATTTTAAAGTCATTTTGTCCAAGTTGATTCAACAAATAAATTAAATCGTTTTCGTTAGTAGTTACTTCTCCAGGTAATTCATTAGAATAAAGATCATTCATTGATTGTGACGCTTTAATATCAGGACCATGAACTTCAGGTTGGAAAAAACAAACAGGCTTAGATAAAAAACTAAAATCAAAAGCTAGCGGGTGATAATCAGTAACAAAGACTTTGCTCTCGCTTAGTAACGGAAGCAGCTCTATTTGGTCTTGTAAAACGACGGAACAGCCTAATTCGATAAGTTGATCAAAATAGCCAACCATAGCATGAGGCAAAGCGATAAGTACGTCTAAGTCATAGGTTGCTATAAATTCTTTAAAGTCCTTGTGCTTTATTACCGCAATAAACCTTTCTGCAGTTCGTTTGGTAGATTCTGTTTGGTACTGTAATCCAATTTCTTGTTCAGCTGGGAAAAATAATAGTTGATTTTGTAGTTGTATAGAACAATCTTTAGATAGTAATTGATCAAAACGCGCTAAACCGGATAAAGCTAATTGTTGTTCAGGGTAGCCAAGTGTATCAATAGCGTATCTTTTTTCATGTTTAGAGCTGACTAAGAACAAATCATTTTTAAACACCTTAGTTGAAAAACCATAAGACTGCTTAAAAGATTGCAAACCAAGAACGTTATTTTGTAGCAAGACTCTTCTCGCTCCGATAATATCAAACCATAAAGGATTGCGAGTCGGATAAATATGATAGGGTGCTTGAGTAGTTAAAATAACTTTAGCTTTTAATAAATATTGGATGTATTTTTTTGATTTAAATAATAAAATACGATCATTATCAAATGAAATCGCCTTTTCATAATCTGTAGAATCTTTATCTAAAATATAAAAAGCATTAATTTCAGGATGATTTTTACGTAAATAACAGAAAAATAGCCAGCCATTATTACGGGCTTCAAGCGGTTTTTCTCCAATAATCCAATAGTCCTTATCGCTAAAAAAGGGCTTGATAAATCGCGAGACTAATCTAAGTTCTTTGTAGTACTCATAAACTTCTTTTTCATATTTTGTTGCCGCTAAAAAAAGTCCGTTATGTTGATCTGTAAAATTAGGTGCAAAAAGATAAACAGATTTTCCGTAAGCTACTTCTTGAGAATGAAATAATTTCCGTGACTTCACATCCTGTGGACCTGCAACTCTCACGATAGTTGGTTCAAATAGCCCGTTTAGGTAAATCTCGAAATAAAAATCAAAATCTTCATCGCCATTCCCGCGAACAAATAATTCAGTAGCGAGTAAATTTAAGTCAACCGAAATGGTATAATTGTAATGGTAAAGATGTTTTCCTTGTTCTAATTCTTCTAATTGATGGTTTGAATGTAGAACAATTTTATAATCAGAGTTACGTCCAACTAACACCGTATCGATTCTATTTATCGGGATAGCCATAGTTACTAATTTACCATCAATGACTAAAAGATTGTTTTTTTGAGGTTCAATAGAGTCAATTTTACTTGAATGGATGTAACGAATACTTCGCACTGGAATATTTACTGTAAAACAAAACCCATTATTTTTACGACTAAAATAAGGATAAACATCATTTTCTTGATCTCTAAATTGTGATAAACCAATCGAATTAAAGTGATCAAATAAATTCAAGGAAAGAGGTTCATCTTTTTTTACCCATTCAGAATCTTGTAGGTAATGCACAGTATAATAAAATTCATAGTGTGCTTTAGGGTTAAGATGAGTATGCTGGCGAATGAACTCGCGAATGCTCAGAGAGAAACGATAGCTAGAGTCGTTTATTTTCTCAGCTAAAAAAGGGTAGTGTTCACCCGTTTCACGATGTAAAATATAAAACTCGTCCAGTTTAGCTGATTGATGTGTTGAAAGAGTTACAGATGTTGTGATGGTATCGTCAATTTTTTGAATAGTAAAAGTAGGATGCTTTATTTTATCTTTTATTAGCTTTTGATTGGTTTCTTCATCAAGTTGAATGTCTTTAATAGATGACATAAAATGGTACCTCCATTATCGCGTAATTAACGCTCGTTCATTTGCCTTATCATACCAGTCTGTTGATAAGTAGGCAAACGATTTTCGTTAAATACTAAGGACTTTTAAATAGTAAATCGCTAAAACAAGGAGCATACTAAAGAACAAGCTCAAAAGAAGGTTTTCTTTACCATTCTAATCTAGGATATGCTAAAATAAAATAACGATTAAAAAATGAAGATTTAAGGAAGGAATGAACTTAATGTTAGTAAGTACAGTTACATCTATAGGTAAATACGCTATTTCTAAGAAGGATCCAATCATTATATTATTTGGAGAACAAGCAACAGAGGATCTTCGTTCGGTCTCAATTATTCAATCTTTTAAAGAGAATCAAAGTAGAGTAGAGTTGGAGCCTGGAAAGTCAGTTTTTTTTGATGATCAAGAATATACTATTTTAGAAGTTGGTAGTTTAGCTAATGAGAATTTAAATACGATAGGCCACGTTACATTAGATTTTTCAGAAGTACCCGAAGAAGATAGGTTAGCAAATGGGCTATATTTAACACCTTTTAAATTGCCGAAAATTGAAATTGGTTCAACCATCCATTACGCGAAATAAATTAGTTTTAGTCATTAAAAGGAGTGAGACGGATGAAACAAGAAGAATCAGTGACTATTAAGCATGCTGCTACCTGGTTTTGGAAATGGATTTTAAATAATAAAGTCGTCTCGATTTTACTTATATCATTATTAGTCCTACTAAATGTATTAGCCTTTAGTAAAATAGCTTATATTTTTAATCCGTTAAAAGACTTTATAAGCGTTATAGGTTTACCCATTTTAATGGCAGGGATTCTTTATTATTTAGTTAATCCTCTTATCGATTGGATGGAAACTAAAAAAGTACCTCGTATGGCAGCTATTTTTCTTGTTTTTATGATTATTATTGCTCTTATTGTATGGGGTGCAACAACACTAATTCCAGTTATTAGAGAACAAACATTGGGCTTAATAAAAGACTGGCCAACTTACTGGGACACATTAGTTTCACAAGTTGATAGTTTGTTAAGAAGTGATATACTTTCTCAATTTCAACAACAAGTGAATGAAATTACTGAAAATGTTATGTCATCTATTTCAAAACAAGCTACTAATTTAGTTAATACAACCGTTTCTGGAATAGGCAGTGTCGTTGGGGTAGTAACAAATATAGTGGTTGCGTTAATTACAATGCCGTTTATTCTTTTTTATCTATTAAAAGATGGGAAAAAATTGCCGTATACGATTATGAAAGTTGTCCCATCAAAATTGAGAGTGTCAACTTATAAGTTACTAGGAGAAATTAACAACCAAATTAGCCAATATATACGCGGACAATTGGTTGTGGCTTTTTTTGTAGCACTAATGTTTTGGATAGGTTTTGCAATTGTTGGATTGGAATACGCTGTAACGTTAGGAGTTTTAGCTGGTTTCTTGAATTTAATCCCTTATCTGGGATCATTTATAGCAATGGTTCCAGTTCTTATTATTGCTTTTGTTACTTCTCCAGCAATGTTAATTAAAGTATTAATTGTTTTTGGAATCGAGCAGATGATTGAAGGAAGAGTTATTCAACCTCAGATTCTAGGAAGTAATTTAGACATTCATCCAATTACAATTATATTTGTTTTATTAACGTCTGGAAAGATATTTGGTATACCTGGCGTTATTTTGGGTATTCCTGGGTATGCTGTTTTAAAAGTAATTATTAACCATGTGTTTAACTGGTACAAAAAAAATTCGGGACTGTACAAAGATGATTTTAATCCTGCGATTAAATCAATCGTAATAAGTAAAAAAGAGTCATAAAAATCACCTAATAAAAAAAGGAATTGAGGCATACCTCGATTCCTTTTTTTTACTCTTTATTAAAAAGTTTTACCTAAATGAATTGATTTTTCAATCGCATCGGCCATAATTTGTGGAGCAGACTCAGGTGCGTGATCCATACCTTCAGCAAATAACTCTTGAAAGTCAGACACACCAATAAAATTAAAAATCGTTTTAATATAAACACTTGCTGGATCTTTTCCAGCATAAACTCCACCACTTGATTGAATATGTAACATTTTTTTATCGTTAACTAAACCATAAGGATGGCCAGATTCATCGTATTTAAAAGTTTTACCAGCAACGTTTGTCGTGTCTATCCAAGCTTTCAAGCGGGCAGGTACATTTAAATTCCACAAAGGGTTAGCAATAACTATTTTATCAGCAGATAAAAAGTTTTCAGTGTAGCCATTAAATAAACTTACTTTCTCTTGTTGTTCTTCTTCTAATTCATCAAAAGCTATTCCTTCACTTAGTGATTTCCAAGCATTTAGTAAATGACGATCAATCTCAGGAACAGCCATTTCGTATAAATTAATGTCTTCAATAACATCATTTGGATTTTCTTGCCTATAGGATTCAATGAAAACATCAGTAACAGCCATTGATCTTGATGCTTCTCCAGTGTAAGGGTGAGCCCGTACAATTAATAATTTTGTCATAATAAAGTCCTACTTTCTTTATGTTAGTTTTAAAAAATCTAAGTTTGGTTACCTATCTAGTTTATTAATAATAAGTAAGTATTGCAATATTTTTTTGAAATTTTTATTTTCTATATAATCGAGTAAAAATACTTGATTTTACTTTTTCTGTAGAATATAATGACAAGGTGTCATTATGACGACTTGTCACTTTTATAGTTGAAAGGAATGAAAATAGTGCCAACTAAAACATTTTTTAACTTATCGATAGAAAAACAAGACAGATTAATATCTGCGGCAGCAGAAGAGTTTTCTCGAGTATCGTTGAATGAATCTTCTATTAATAACATTATAAAAAAAGCTGAAATTTCACGAGGTAGTTTTTATCAATATTTCGAAAATAAAGAAGATTTGTATTATTATTATTTAGGTCTGTTAAAGAGAGATACTCAACTAATGCTCTTAGATAGTTTAAAACTAGCTAATGGCGATTTATTTGAAGGGTTTAAACGATTCTTTCCTAAAATTCTTGAACTGATTATGCACAAAGAGAACAGTGCTTTTTTTAAACATCTTTTTTTGCATATGGATTATCGAACGGGGACTGAAGTTGCACCTGAAACAATCAAACAGTGTGGAGCAAATAGACCTTCAAAAGATACATTTCGAAATCACATTGATATGGATAAATTGAGTTTATCTGAACCTAGTGACTTCCCACTTTTAATCAAATTTATGATGTCTACTTTATTTGGCACAGTTGGAGAAGGCTTTAATAAAAATAAATCACAGAAAGAAATGATTTTAATGTTTAATAAAAAATTAGAATGGATTGAATATGGTGTCGCTAAAGACCCATCTAATCAGGAGGAAATAAAGTTATGATTAAATTAGCTAAAAAGATGAATGGTTTAGCAGTAATGGGAGCAGTCATATTTATGATTATCCAAGTCGTTAGTGATCTTTACTTGCCGAACTTAACTGCGGACATCATAGATAATGGGATTGCAACAGGGGATATTAATTATATAGTATCTGTTGGTATAAAAATGCTGGGATTTTCTTTATTGAGCGTAGCTGCAGCAACAGGAAATGTTTATTTAGCATCACAGCAATCTCAACTGTTAGGAAAAAACATTCGAAGCAGTGTCTTTAAAAAAGTATCGTATTTTTCTAATGATGCTATTGATGAGATAGGAACTTCTTCCCTTATTACAAGAACAACAAATGATGTTGTCCAAATACAAATGGTTGTTATGATGGCTTTGAGAATGATGATACAAGCACCCATTATGTTAGTTGGAGCAGGAATTATGGCTTATACAAGAGAACCAAAATTAGCGAGTATTTTTCTATTCGTTCTTCCAATTTTAGCCGTTTTTATGGCAACTATTATGTATTTTGCCGTACCTTATTTTAAGAAAATGCAAAGCAAAACAGACCGTTTGAACTTAGTCTTTCGTGAAGGTTTAACAGGTATTCGTGTTATTCGAGCATTTAATCGAAACGATTCAGAAACAAAACGATTTGATGAAGCCAATAAAGATTTTGCAAATACTTCTATTAAAGCAAACACAATCATGAGTTTTCTGTTGCCAGTAATGACATTAATTATAAGTGCAACCAATATCTCAATTATTTGGTTTGGTGGTCAGTATATTGGTGATGGCCTAATGGAAGTTGGGAATTTGATTACCTTTATGACGTATGCTTTCCAAATTTTAATGAGTTTTATGATGTTGGCTATGATCTTTGTTTTTATTCCAAGAGCACAAGTTTCTGCCGCACGTATTAATAAAGTTCTATCTACAGATAGTATGGTTAAAGACCCTGAAAAGCCAATTAAAGTTGATATGGCAGATAAAGGAACGATAGAATTTGATCAAGTAGATTTTCGTTATAATGGAGCTGAGCAACTAGCTCTTGAGAACATTAGCTTTAAGGGTGTTAAAGGTGAAATGATAGCTGTTATTGGTGGGACCGGTTCGGGAAAATCAACTCTAGCAAACTTAATTGCACGTTTTTATGATGTTGAATCAGGAAGCATTAAAATTAATGGAGTAGATATACGGGACACGAATCAAAAAGACCTACGTAGCATGATGGGCTATGCTCCTCAAAAAGCTCTTTTGTTTACAGGAACCATTCGTTCAAATATGCAATACGGAAATCCGAACGCAACAGATGAAGAAATCTGGCATGCATTAGAAGTAGCGCAAGCTAAAGATTTTGTTTCAGAATTGCCAAAAGGATTAGATAGCTATGTAGAACAAGGTGGAGGCAACTTCTCTGGCGGTCAAAAACAACGTCTAAGCATCGCTCGTGCGTTAGTTTCTAAAGGGGATATCCTAATATTTGATGACTCTTTTTCTGCTTTAGACTTCAAAACAGATGCAACATTAAGAAAAGCCTTGATTGAAGAAGCGAAAGACTCTGTTGTCGTGATTATCGCACAAAGAATTAGCACAGTAATGAATGCCAATACGATTTTAGTAATGGAAGCTGGCCGAGTGGTTGGAAAAGGGACTCACGAAGAACTTAAAGCAACAAATGAAACGTATCAAGAGATTATGAACTCTCAAATGAGAGAGGAGGAACTTTAATGAGAAATTCAGGACCGAAAGGTGAAGTACGCAAAGCTAAAAATTTCTGGGGAACCCTGAAACGATTACTTGGTTATATGTCTAATCGTATCCTTGCAATTGGATTAGTTTTCATCTTAGCTATTGTAGGTACAGTTTTGCAGACGAGCACGCCAAAAATTTTGGGAGAAGCAACTACTGAAATTTTTAAAGGCGTTATGGTAGGAATGAAAATGAAAGAAGCTGGTCAAGTTGTTGAGAAATTACCAATTGATTTTGAGATAATAAAAAATGTCTTATTTACGGTCGCTATCTTGTATATCTTATCGGCTATTTTTCAGTATTTCCAGCAATTTACGATGACACGTGTAGCACAAAATACCGTGTATGATTTACGAAAAGAATTAAAAGATAAAATGAATAAAGTTCCAATGAGCTACTACGATACTCATTCTAACGGAGATATCATGTCGCGTGCTGTTAATGATATGGACAATATTGCGAGCACACTTCAGCAAACATTAACCCAATTTGTAAATAGTTTTGTTTTATTTTTTGCCGTATTATATATGATGCTAAGTATCAGTTTACAAATGACCTTAATTGCTTTTGTCACTGTTCCGTTGAGTGTGTTGGTAATTAGCTTAATCGCACCAAGATCACAAAAATTATTTGCGGCACAACAAAAAAAGTTAGGATTATTAAACAATCAAGTTGAAGAAACCTATGCTGGTCATGTTATTGTAAAAATATACAACCGTGAAGATGCAGAAATTGAGTTATTTGAAAAACAAAACGAAGAATTGTATCAATCTTCATGGAAAGCGCAGTTCTTTTCCGGTTTTGTTATGCCGATGATGAACTTTGTTAAAAATATAGGTTATGTATTAGTGGCTGTTGTTGGAGGAATTAATGTAGCGAATGGAACAATGACGTTAGGTAACGTTCAAGCATTTCTACAATACACAAACCAATTCAGTCAACCAATGAGCCAAATGGCAAATTTAGTTAATACGATCCAAGCAACGATTGCTTCAGCTGAACGTGTATTTGAAGTATTAGACGAAGATGAAATGGTAGAAGAAAAATCAAATGTGACGCCTATTCCAAATTCACCCTATAAGGTTTCTTTTGACCATGTTCAATTTGGTTATGGGGATGATGATCAAGAGTTATTAATGAATGATTTTAACTTAAAAGTTAAAGAAGGCCAAATGATAGCTATTGTTGGTCCTACCGGTGCGGGTAAATCAACCTTAATCAACTTGTTAGAACGCTTTTATGATGTAAAAGGTGGAAGCATTAAATTAGATGGTGTGGACACAAGAGACATGACTCGTGAAGAATTACGTTCGCACTTTAGTATGGTTCTACAAGATACTTGGTTGTTTAATGGAACCATTTTAGAAAATATAAAATATGGTAGTGAGAAGTATGGTCAAGATGAAGAACGTGTCGCAGCGGCTGCTAAAGCGGCTCATGTAGATGACTTTGTTCATACATTACCAGATGGATACGACACGATTCTAAATGAAGAAGCAAGTAATATTTCACTTGGTCAACGCCAATTAATCACAATTGCTAGAGCATTCTTAGTTGATCCAGAAGTCTTAATTTTAGATGAGGCAACTTCAAGTGTAGATACACGAACAGAAATTTTGATTCAAAAAGCAATGCGGAAGTTATTACAAGGCCGAACTAGCTTTGTTGTTGCCCACAGATTATCAACCATTCGAGATGCGGATAATATTATCGTTATGAATGAGGGAGATGTAATGGAAACTGGAACTCACGATGAATTAATGAAACAAGATGGGTTTTATGCAGACTTATATAATAGTCAATTTGCTGAAAAACCAGCCGTATAATGAACGAAAGATAAAACGTCCTTCATACAGGAATGCACTAGACTTGTATGTAGGGCGTTTTTTTTAAAATATAGTATAGTAATAAAGAAGAAACGCAATAAGGATTCACGACTAATGGCTAGTATGTTAAACTAGAATAAAATGCAAGGAAATGAGGCGAAATAAATGACTGAATATAAAATGATGCAGCTTAATGAGTACCAACAAATGTTTGATTTAGCTAGCTATGCCTTTAATAAAGAGAAATCAGCAAGTCGAGAAAAAAGATTTACTAAACTTTGCTCAAAATCAGATTGTTTTGGTGCTTTTAAAGGCGATTCGTTGCTAAGCCAATTAATTGTTCGTCCAATGGAAGTTTACTTACATGGGCAAACGTTTAAAATGGGAGGAATTGGTTCCGTTGCTAGTTATCCAGAAAATAGAGGCGGAGGAGATATTGCTCAGTTAATGACATTATCTCTTGAAAAGATGAATAAACAAGGCCAATTGCTGTCTTATTTAGCACCTTTTTCTTACTCGTTTTACCGTAGATATGGCTATGAGCATTGTTTTGATGAATTGCAGTATACAATTGATGGCAGCGAATTACCTAAAATACAAAAAACAGCTGGGTCTATTCGCCGACTCGAATGGGAAGATGCAAAATTAATTCTTAAAGCTACTTATGAAAAACGATATGCTAAAAGCGTAGGGCCTCTAAAGCGTAGTCAATGGGATTGGGACTATTCAATGTTATCCCGAGAAGACTCGTCAATTGCTGTTTATTATGATGAAAAAAATGAAGTTCAAGGTTATTTAATCTATTCGTTCAAAGGCCAAACTCCTGGGACATTTGTCTTACAAGAAATGGTTTATTTAAACCAGTCCGCTTTTAAAGAATTATGGAATTTTGTCTCGTCTCATAAAGCAAGTTTCCATACATTTAGTTATAAAACAGGAGCACATGAAAAAATAGCTTATTTATTTGATAATCCAAGAGTCAAGCAAGAAATAGTTCCGTATATGATGGCTCGAATTGTGACGATTGAGGATTTTTTATTGATTTATCCTTTTAAGGAACAAGCTCCTCAAACATTTTATTTAAAGGTGGAAGATGAACAAGCACATTGGAACAATGGGATTTGGAAAGTAGAGTTGTTTTTAAGTAGTAGAAAAGTGACGCGTGTAAAAATGGAACAAGAAGTACCACAAGATATACTTCTTTCTGGAACAATACAATCTTGGACACAAGTCTTTATGAGTTATCGGACAATTGAAGAGTTAGTCTTTTTTGATAGAATTAAGGGGACGAATAAAGCAGTGATAGATTTTTCAAGAAGAATTCCTGAAGGCACTCCAGTACTATATGATTACTTTTAAACAATATAAGATAAAGAACTAAATCTTATTAGTGGGAATAGTAAGGATTTTATTTTTCAGTTATGAGAGTTGTATGCTATCATCTAGTTAAGAGGTTATGCCTTATAATAAAACACTCTTTTTATCAAAAGGAACTAAGTTTAAAAAAGGGAGAGAATAAAATGAATATTATTTTAACAAAAGATTATGCAGAATTGTCTAAAGCTGCTTATCAAGTAATAGAAGATACACTTAAGAATAAGAAAGAAGCAGTCATCAACACAACAACAGGAGCAAGTTATGATGGTACATTTGAGTTGTTGGTTGAAGCGATTAACAACGATAAACTAGCGATTGACAAAAGTGTAATGACTAATTTAGATGAGTATATCGCAGAGCGAGATAAAACCTTTACGGTTTACACGTATATGCATGAGAAATTTTATGACCTGATTAAAACACAACCTAGTTATATTGGTTTAATGGATGGGAGCACAAACGATCCACAGGCGGAAATTAAACGATACAATAAAATACTAAAAAAATACCCTAGGGATTTACAAATTGTTGGTTTAGGTGTTAATGGACATTTAGCTGCAAATGAACCAGGCACTCCTTTTGATTCACGTCTTTTTTTAGCAGATAGTGATGAATCAACGGTTAAGAGTACAATGGCTTATCAAAATTTATCACCTGAAGATGCGCCAACACAAATGCTTACAATGGGTTTAGCAGATATTATGGAGGCTAAACATATATTAGTCGCTTCTTCCGGAATAAGAAAAGCGCAAGCTGTTAAAGATACATTAGAAGGTCCGATTAGTGAGAATTGTCCAGCTTCTATTTTACAAAACCATCCAAATGTGACGTTTATTATGGATGAAGCAGCAGCATCGTTGCTTGAAAAAAATTACGGTTAAACCAAAAAAAAATAAAAAAAGCTTATGGTTTTTCCATAAGCTTTTTTTAGTGAATGAGAGGATATCTAGCGTTTAATAGAGAGGAAAAGTATCATGTATCCAGAAACACGAAAGGTGATTCAGAGAATGATTGAGCAGTCTATCATTCCTGGTGCGAGTTATGCATTTATTAAAGATGGTAAAATAGAAATGCATCGAGATGGATTAGCAGCAACTGTTCCCAGAAAAGAAAAAATCCAAGACAATCAACAATACGATGTAGCTTCCTTAACCAAAGTTATGCTAACAACGACAACTATTTTAAACTTACTAGAAAATAAACTAATAGCATTGGAAGATTTAGTTCATTCATACTTACCCGAGTTTAAATCAAGAAAGGTAACAATTAGACATTTATTAACACATACATCCGCACTAAATGGCTTTATACCCAATCGAGATAATTTAGCAGCGAATGAATTAAAAACGGCACTTTTTACCTTAGTGCCCGATAACACTTTAGGAGAGAAAGTTCAATACGCGGATATCAATATGATTTTATTAGGCTATATCATAGAAAGTATTGAAAATGAAACGTTATTTTCTGTTTTTGAGAAAAAAATAATCCAGCCATTGAATTTAAAAGCGTCTACTTATCATCCAATTAACCCAATGCAA
The DNA here is from genome assembly GCF_049673005.1 of Carnobacterium sp. Classification (GTDB taxonomy): domain Bacteria; phylum Bacillota; class Bacilli; order Lactobacillales; family Carnobacteriaceae; genus Carnobacterium_A. Next base: position 30,964 of record NZ_JBATXB010000055.1, read on the forward strand.
TGTGCGCCAACTCAAAATCATCCCCAGAGAGGAATGATTAGAGGAAAGGTTCATGATCCAAAAGCATCTATACTTGGCAATCATTGTGGCAGCGCCGGATTATTTTCTACACTAAATGATACAGTACGGTTTAGTCAAATGATGCTTCAGAAGGGCATGTTGGATGGAGTTAGAGTGTTAGAAGAAAAGACTGTTCTTGAGTTACTGGAGGATAGAACACCTAACAAAAAACTGAATCGTTCGTTAGGTTGGGATTTATTAACAAGAAGAGATGGGAAATCACTTTTCCACACAGGATTTACAGGTACATTTATTATCTTAAACATCAAGAGTCAAGAAGCTTTTATTTTTTTATCAAATCGTGTTCATCCAGTAAGTGATACAACAACTTATTTAGCGGAAAGAAACCATCTAATAGAAACTTATTTTTTAGAAACTACCGTTTAATTAGTCAAAATGATTATCACTAAATCGATGTAAAAACGATTTCAATTATGGTAAGATAATAGAGAATTTGTTTAGAGGAGGAAGTAAAAAATGAATGAACCACTATTTTTGAAAGCCGTTTTACAAGAGAAAATTTGGGGCGGAACAAAGTTGCATGATGTATTTAATTATGACTTACCTAGTGATAGAGTAGGAGAATGTTGGTCAATCAGTGCACACCCAAATGGACCGAGCACAGTATTGAACGGACCATATGAGGGAATGACATTAGCAGAAGTTTGGAAAGAACACAGGGATGTCTTTGGTAATGTTAAAGGAGATGTTTTCCCATTATTAACGAAAATATTAGATGCTAATGATGATCTATCCGTACAAGTTCATCCAAATGATACTTATGGACTTGAGCATGAGGGCGAATTAGGAAAGACTGAGTGTTGGTACGTTATTGATGCCGATGAAGGAGCAGAAATTGTTTACGGACATCATGCTAAAACTAAAGAAGAGTTAGAATCTATGATTAAAGAAGGAAAATGGACTGAATTGTTAAGACGAATCAAAGTGAAAAAAGGAGACTTCTTCTTTGTACCAAGTGGAACCATTCATGCTATTGGAGCAGGTATTATGATTTTAGAAACACAACAGTCCAGTGATACTACCTATAGAGTTTATGATTACAACCGTAAAGATGATACGGGTAATCCTAGAGAGTTGCACATTCAACAATCTGTTGATGTAACAACAGTTCCACATGTTGATGCAGAAACAGGTATAACGACAACTCAATTAGAAAATGTAGAAATTACAACGTACGTAAAAACTGATTTCTTTAATGTTTATCAATGGTCTATTACGGGGAATGCAGTCTTTGAAGCATCTGCACCATATACACTTGTTACTGTTTTAGAAGGTGAAGGGACTCTTCTAGTAGAATCTGGTGAGTATCCTTTAACTAAAGGAACAAACTTTATTTTACCAAATGACATAAAAAATTGGACAATAAAAGGCTCATTACAAATTATTGCCTCAACACCTGGAACAGAAATGTAATAGAAGAAAAGGCTAAATATATAATTTTCGCTAAAATTAGACTATTAAAAGAGGCTGGGACATAACTAGCTACTAATAAGAAAAAAGATTCCATTTATCAGCAAACTGATGAATGGAATCTTTTTTTGTGTCAATTTGATAGAACTCCCCGACGGGGAGGATAATCTACTGGCATAT
>NZ_JBATXB010000056.1:0-17066 GCF_049673005.1 Carnobacterium sp.
GTTAGTGTAAAGTAATTGTTGGAAACGAAAAAAAAGAAACAACTCCTGTGTTAAACTGTTTTTACCTACTAAAAACATAGAACAGGAGTTGTTCCTTAATGGATATTATACAGTATGCAGTCGTAAAAATCAGCGAAATGATGGTGGAAAACTTAGATTTAACACAAAAAAAGGAATTACCGTTCCATGACCTTATTTCTAACGTTCAAGAATCAATGAATCAAATTGGCATTGCTTTGGTAGAGGATTTCATTGGAAACTTAGATGATTCTTTGAAACAACATCCAGTTAGAAAACAAACTTGGCACATTCAGCGGAAAAATGATGAGAAAGTGATTTCTACAACGATGGGAGATATTATTCTTAATAGAACGTATTATAAAAATAAACTAAGTGGAAAGTATACTTATTTAGTAGATGATCACCTAGAACTAACCCCTCATAGTCGGATGGACTTAGGATTAGAGGCTGAGATATTAAACAGAGTAAAAGATCAATCGTATCAAAAGACAATTGATAGCTTTAAGAATATTTCTATTCGAAGTCGTACAGCTGTTATGAACGTCGTTCATAAACACGTCTTAGAACCTTCAGAAGTCGCTATTGCCACACAGAAAAAAGTAATGGATGTCTTGTATATTGAGGCAGATGAGGATCATGTTGCCTACCAAGATGGGAAAAATCGATTTATGAAACTCGTGTACGTTTATGAAGGCCGGAAAAAAACAACCGGTTCAACTAAGCGAATAGAGTTAGAGGGAAAACGTTACTTTACTGGGCTTTATCCAGATAATGAAGCGTTATGGTTCTCCGTATTGGACTACCTTGATGAAGCTTATGATCTGGAAAAAGTAAAACACATCTACCTTTCTGGAGATGGAGCTCCCTGGATTAAATCTGGAGCTAACATCATTCCCAACAGTACATTTATCTTAGATAGTTTTCATTTAATAAAGTATATAAAAAAAGCCTGTGTGGCTCACCAAGAGTGGTTCTCTATTCTTTACGGATGGATACTAAACGGTCAAAAAGAGCTCCTCCACTTATTTTATCAAACAAGATTAGATGATGAATTAAAAGATTCAGAGAGAATCGCATTAGTAGAATCTAAAAGGTATATTTTTAGACACTGGACGGCTATTCAAAATCAAAAGAACCCAGATTATTTTGGATGCAGTGCCGAAGGTCACGTGAGCCATGTTTTATCTGCACGATTAAGTTCTAGACCCTTAGGCTGGAGTCTAACAGGGGCTGAACATATTGCGAAGCTAAGAGCATACGATCTTAATGGTGGAAATATAAAAGAAGGACTTGAGAAGGAACGAAAAGAATTTGCCTATCAAACAACTATTGAAAAACTAGATAGACGAGTTAATCGGAAATATAGTCAACAATTTCAAAACGTCACTGGTAATCTCCCAGCATTATCAAAAAGTAAAAAAACACAACTGAGTATTGTACTAAAAGGTTTACGTGGAAAATAAAGATTTTCAATGGATCTGATAAGAAGGGGAAATAAAAATTCTTTCCCCTTCTTATCAGATGAAGCAAACGAAGTGCGTTAGGCATTACTTCATGAAGGTAAAATACTTTGACCAGGTATCATTATTTTTTTCCAACAATAGATTGACACTATCATTTTTTATTATTTCTACACAAACTAACCAAAACATGTTAGAATCTTATTACTATATATTTGGGAGGGTTTTCATAAAATGAACGAAAAAACATTGGTTTTAATAAAACCAGATGCAGTAGAAAGAAATTTGATTGGGAAAATCCTATCAGAATATGAAAGAAATGGTCTGAAAATAACTAATATGAGGTTGGTAACAGCTTCTAAAGAGACTACAGAAATACACTATGAGGAACATAAAGGCAAACCTTTTTTTGAAAGTTTGGTTTCTTATCTAACAAGAAGTCCCATTGTTGCTCTTACAATAGAAGGCGATAACGCCATTGATCGAGTAAGAACATTGAATGGAACAACTAATCCTGCAGACTCTGGTGACAATACGATTAGAGCTCTTTATGGAATAAGCTTATCTGAAAACACTGTTCATTCATCCGATTCAATAGAAAGCGCTGAACGAGAATGCGCTATTTGGTTCAATTAATAGTAAATAAATTGTTGAATATACTAACTTTATTGTGCTTAAAAAAGTTAACTTTTTCAGAGTAGAGAAATCTACTCTTTTTTTTATGTAGTACCTTATTTTTTACTTCTTTCTTTTTTATTTAGCTAGTCTATTATTCAGTCTCCACTTTAACTTACTTAAGCTTCTTATGATACAATATAAAAGAAAGTCTTTATAAAAGGAGAATTCTATGAAAATTGGCTACGCATGCTTAACGCTTGGGGTATACAATACGAACTTTAGAACGTGTACACTTAAAACAGCTACCAAAGAACATTTACTTACACTCATAAAGCACAACCTCGATACTTTAGATCGAATTATTGATTACAATAGTAGTATGGGAATCACGCACTTTAGAATTAGTTCTGACATTATTCCTTTTGGCTCAAGTCCAGTAAATACCCTTTCATGGGAGGAAATTTTTAAAGAAGAGTTTCATCTTATTGCTGAAAAATTAAAAATAAATGCTATTAGAGTATCTATGCATCCTGGACAATACACTGTATTAAATTCGCCCAATGAGGAGGTTGTTAAAAGAGCCATTGACGATCTTGCTTACCATACTCGTTTTTTAACTGCTTTAGAAACGGCTAAATCTAGTAAAATCATCCTTCATATTGGTGGAGTTTATGGAGATAAAGAAACAGCTATTGCTAGATTTGAAAAAAATTACCATCTTTTAAGTCAAGCTATTAAAGACAGATTAGTTATTGAAAATGACGATAAATCTTATCATATAGGAGATGTGTTAGCCATTGGACTAACCAATCAAATTCCTGTTATCTATGACAATTTACACAACCAGGTTCTTCCTTTTGATCTGTCTAAAGACGATCATTATTTTATAACCGTAGCCAATCAAACTTGGAAAACTGAAGATGGCACTCAAAAGATTCATTACTCTCAAGGAGCAAAATTAAAGAGAGCGGGTAGCCATTCTAAAACAATTGATTTAGAAGTATTCAATGCGTTCATAAATAGCATTCCTGATGTTGATATTATGTTAGAAGTAAAAGATAAAAATTTATCTGCTATTAAAGCTGCTAACTTAATTACACCCAATAAGAAAATCTCAAATTTAGAAAAAGAATGGGCTAAGTATAAATACAATATTCTTGAACATGATCCTACACTATACAATGAAATAAGGACTCTCCTAAAAGATAAAGAAGCTTATCCTATCATAAAGTTTTATTCTTTAATCGACCAAGCCCTATTGATAGAACCAAGTGAAGGAACGAGAATAAACGCTGCATCACATGTTTGGGGATATTTTAAAGAGAGCGCTACAGAAAAAGAGCGAAATCAATACGCTTCTTATATAGAATCTTTTAAAAAGGGAACGTATTCGATTAATGCTGTCAAAGGAATGCTTTTAAAATTAGCCGTTAAATACAAGAATGATTACTTATTATCTAGCTACTACTTTCATTTTTAAACTATAAATAAAACAGTTGTTTTCAGAAAAATTTGATAGAAAAAAATTAGAAGGAGGAATTCATTTGGAAAAAATGGCAAAAAAGCCATTACATTTAATGATATTATTTGGTTTACTACTCATTTTTACTGCAGCCTGCTCACCTACAAAAGATACAAACAAAGAAGCTATAGAATCTGTCATAAGAACAGCTTTCACTCTTCCTGATGAAGAACTAATGGTTGAAATAAATGATTCTGGAAATGCTACTTATATTGGAGATATCTCCTCTAGCGAAAGTCTGTCTTTAAAAAATCAAGATAATGGAATTGAAAAATTGCTACAAGAAAGATATGGCGATAAATTCACCAAATATGGCTACGAGAAATTTGTATCCAGTACAGCTTCTGTCTACCCCATGTTAGCAGAACAATCAGGATACTTAACAACTGTTGAAAAAGTGATTATCGAGCAAGATAACGATAACCCTAATCGCTACCGTTTTGAAGCAGAGATTACTTATACGACTCATGATGGAGAAGAAAAAAAGACAACGATGATGGGTAAAGCCGAATGCACACAAGAAAAAGGAAAAATAGATTCCCTAGATGTTCATGATGATGGCGGACTAGCAAAAGAAATGTCTGGTGAGTCTGATCATTAACGAATCTCTATAAAAATATATTGTTTTTTAATGCTTTAAATTTTAAAGAATAAAATACAAAAACGGAGGAAAAAAATGGCCGAAACAGGAATGAATTTGTCTTGGACTTTCATTGAAGAATGTTCTGTATCAAATGATATCACTGATTTACTCGTAGATGGAGAAGAGGCAATCGCAACATACAAGACGATCAGAGACCAAGCAACATTTACAAATAAACGATTAATTATTAGAGATGCTCAAGGGATTACTGGGAAAAAAATAGAAATTTATTCTCTACCTTATTCTTCTATTACGATGTGGTCTACAGAAAACTCAGGAAAACTAGTTGATTTTAATTCCGAAGTAGAATTATGGACAAAAGCAGGACATCTTAAAATCAATTTAAAAAAAGGAATAGATATTCGTAAATTTGATAAACTTCTTGCTCAGGCTATCCTCGTTTAAATTAGGAGGTACTTTCTAGTGACAACTATTAAACTAAAAATAATTGATAATAGTGAATTAAGGAAAGAAATCAATCATTTATATGAACAAACAGATCAAGTAACTGTAGCCAAGTGGGGATTAGCTCTTGCGAAGCACGTCTTGATTCACGCTAAGATTGATTATAATTCAATAGATGAACTGATTGACGGCTTTAAAGAAAATGAAAACTGGCAAAAAAATAATGCTAGCCTATCTGACCTTAGACAAGCTAGTTTTAATATTCATAAACTAGCTCAGAAATGTGACTCAGAAATAACAAAAACAGCTTTAAGATCCGCTGGACAAGCCGTTAGCAGCGGGCATGTGAAGGAACATGCTATGATAGCCTCCGATTATGCAATAAAAACAATTGGATTACTCTACTCTAACGATATCAACGCGATTACCCTTGAACGTGAATGGCAAGTAAATGACTTAAAGAGGGTAAGAAAATAGTAAAAAGGAACACTCTGATTTGGATTAAAATCAGAGTGTTCCTTTTTTAATTAAAATTCTCTTTTAAAAGGAATTTTTTTAATTGTCGCATATTCTGTTCCGCCCAAACGAGCTACTGATTGTAAAACATCAGACAATACATATCCTTTAGTTGAATCATAAACGGTTTCATCTATAACAGAACCTATCACTCTTAGAACAACTAAATCAGCTTCAGCCTCAGTCTTGTCATAATTTTTTAACGTTAGCGATTCTTCTAATACAACTTCAAAACGAATAAGCGCTTCTTCTATCCCTGGTGTTTTAACTTTCATACTAGGACTTACATTTAAATGCGTTAGCTCTAACTCGCTTTTATTTCTTTCTAATGGACTAGAAGACCTATCCATTTCCTCAATAAGAGACTCGTTCACAATATGAATTACAGCTTCTTTTTCTCTTATAATATTTAAAAACGTATCTTTTTGTTTATCGCCATTTCTTTGAAAAGATACAATCACTAACGTTGGAGATACTGCGTTGAAATAACTAAAAGGTGCTAAATTAACACTTCCATTCTCATTTAGGGTAGTAATCCAAGCAATTGGACGTGGAATAATACTTCCTTTTACAAGCTTCATTCTGCTCTTCTCGTCAATTTTATCGAAATCAATCACTAATTTTGCCATTAAATATCCTCCGTTTTCTATGTACGAATTTTTTTACTTAGTCTATTTCTTCCTAGATCCGCTGGTATCTTTGACTGCAACTAAACCGTTCAAAACTTATTGAAGCCGTTAACGTACTAGCTTCCTCATAAAAAATATTACCTGACTTCTTACCAAATTTCTTTAATAAAAAACTGTTGCAACTTCTACAACTCTTTTTTTATTTCATCAGTTGAACCCCATAACAGTAATCTCATCTTATTACGAATTAGTCATAATGCCAAGAAATATGATTTCAATTAAATAAAACAAAAAAATCTCAAATCCATATATAATGGACTCAAGATTTTTTAATGGACTCTTTTATTTACTACATACAACTGTCGTTTGACATAGTTGATTTAAATAGACTCTTTATTCACTTCTAAATTTTTATAGGCATCTTTTAACATCCTACAATGAATGCCAACAATACCATTTGAAACCTGTGTAACATGGAAATCCCCTTTAACACTAAGAGTAGAGTAAGCCAGTTCTCTAGATATATCAAAGCGATGTGTAAGAAAATCAACAGCTTCTAATGCCGCTTCTCTATTTGCTAAATCTAATGTATGTCCATACCCATGAGTTTCCCAGTATTCATCTGACTCTAATATTGGATTTTTAAATAGTTTTTTATCCTTATGAAGAATAATTTGAATACGACCATTCAAGCTACCTTCGATAGCAGTCCCACTTAGCTCACCATCTCCTTGTGCAAAGTGACTATCTCCAACATAAACTCCTGCTCCTTCTACTTGCACTTTATAAAACATTGAAGTTCCTACTATAAAATTTTTATTATCGACATTTCCACCGAAATCAAAAGGATGAAGAGAATGTACTTTTCCATTTCGCGCGGGTAATACTCCTGCAACACCAAAAAATAGATTTAATGGAATAGTTAACTTTTCAGTAATAGGCGTTCTTTCAACCGATCCTGGAGGTGTGATAAGCCCTGGTGCATTTATGGGTCTCGGATAAGGATACGTAAAAATTGGATACGTTATTCCTTTCTCTGGATCCACTTCATAGATAAATATAGATTCTTCACGATTAAAACTAGTTGATAAATTACCCCAATTGGCTAGCACATTTGAACCGTAATTCATTCTTGGTTTTGTTTCGATAATTTTCATTTCAATAATATCATTTGGTTCAGCATTGTTGACGTAGATAGGACCTGTTATAATATGATCTCCCATATCTCTTTCTACAACATCATATATTTCCTTAATGGCATCATCAAACAATAAATCAGGTGCATCTCCTGATTGATGATTCAACGCTTCAATATCGACTAAATCGCCTGATTCTATAGTTAGAACTGGTTCCCAAGAATTATCATAATATCCCCATTTTACAGTATCAACCGTCGCTTTTAATTCATGTACTTTAGTCATAATTGCCTCCTCATTGATTTATTCACTTAACTAGCTTTATCTTTATAGCCTCTCAAAAAGTTCGTATTAGAATAAATTAATCTAACCCCTTTAAATGGTAGCGCTATCTTTCGGCAATTTGTTAACGAATTAAAAATTTGCTTATTAACTTAGCATAAAGTTGTTTGTGTAATTTTATCAAACTCATTTGAAATGTCAAGAAATATAACGCAAATTCTTATAAATATAACCTATTCTTCGAGTAGTTTATTTAAAGCCAACGAACTTATCCTACTTCTATTATACTAGAAATGTCTAAAAATTAAAGAAATAGCCTTTTAAGGACAAGCAAAAAGTCATTCAAAAAATTAATTTTTTGAATGACTTTTTATTTAGTCCTGTTAGTTTTAAGCTTGTCGAGTGTTTTGGTAAGTTCAGTCGTTTTATTTTTACTCTGTCACTTCGATACTAGGATCAACTTCTACTTTTTTGCCCTCTTTTCGTGTCATTTCTCCCCATTGGTGGCTACGTTTAAATATATTTCCAATTCTAAAAAGGGACATCATTTGTCTGTACCCAAAAGACTCTAAGATGCTATAAAAAACAAGTTTTAATGTGAGTCTTGTACTTGTAGTAGCACTAAACATGTATCTTTCAATAATTATAGATATCATAGAAACAATTATGTTATAGCCCATATAGACAAGCAGATAAAGGAAAAAGAAATTTAAATTTATAATCCCAAGTAGGTAAGATAAGGTAATGGTTACCATACCTAGAACCTCTAAGAATGGTGTTATATATTCAAATAAAAGGAAGTAAGGGAATGATATCATCCCAACTAATCCATACTTAGGATTTAAAAACATATATTTATGCATTTTCAGGCTCTGTCCAAGACCCACATGCCATCTTCTTCGTTGTCTTTTAAGCGTATTTAGGTCTTCTGGCACTTGCGTCCAACAAATGGCATCTGGTACATAAGAGGTTTTATATGGGATTTTATTTTTCCTATAGAAAGAATGAATTTTCATTATAATCTCCATATCTTCTCCCATTAGTCCATTTGTATATCCGCCAATATTTACTATTGCCTGTTTATTGTATAGACCAAAGGCACCAGAAATAATTAAATTCCCGTTTATGCCATTTAAAGATATTCTAGAATTTAAAAACACTCTAAGATATTCTATCATTTGGAAGATAACTAAAGCTTTTTTCGGACTTTCTACATCCAAAACCTTACCCTTATCAATGACTACGTGGTTTGAAATTTTTATATTCCCTCCAACTGCTACCGTTGTATCGTCTTCTAAAAACGGCTCTACAATACGTTGAAGAGCATCGACTTGTAACATTGAGTCTGCATCTACGCATAAGAATGTCGGAAACGAACTTATATTGATTCCCATATTAAGAGCATCTGATTTGCCACCATTTTCTTTATCGACCAAAATGATTTTAACATTTTCTCCGCCTTCATACATTCCTAAGGCCTCATTAGATTCAACTAATCTTCGATAAGGTTTTGAAACTTTCTTTAAATTAAAACTTTTTATTACAGTTTCTACCGTTTTATCTTTTGAGCCATCATTTACAATGATTATTTCATAGGCTGGATAGTCTAGGTTTAACAGAGAATTTATACTGTCTACTATTGTAACTTCTTCATTATACGCTGGGACTAAAATAGATATCGGGATAAAATTAGCTCGATTATTTATGACTGTTTGGCTCATATGATTTTTCCTCTTAAAAAAATCATCTAAGTTGAATGCTGAAAAAATTGTTGTTGCGAAAAATACTAATGCATATAGAAACATATAAAAAAAGAAAAATACGTTAATCGCATAGATGATATCAACTATGTTCATATCAAAGCAACTCCTTCCATATTTTCAGCCTCTTTACTTTTGATTACTAGATTCTCATAATCTTCGATTGTTATTATGCCTCTGGTATTCATGGCATACAACAGTATATCCCTTGTAAAACGATCTTCATTTTTTACTGCTTCTTCTATAACAGCTTTTTCATCTACTAATTTTAAAAATGATTCTGCACTATTGTATCTAACGTAATAGTTTTCATCTTTAAGTGTCTGCTTGAGTTTCTCTATAACCTGCTCACCTGGATAGTTACAAATCACTCTGGCACTTGTTGCCCTTACTTCCCAGTCTTCACTCTCCATATTATTCAGTATATATTTTACAGCTCTTTGATCAATAATTTTATTGAAATATCTAGTACTCGAAATAACTATTTCTTTTTCACTAGACTCTTGAATATAATCTAGCATTCTATCTTTTATTTTTTGTGTTCCATCAGTTATGTTTATAAAATGACTGATAATATTTTTTTTTAGATTTGTATTATACGTATTCATATTTAGATACAAAGCATTGTCTAGTGCATCTTTATCTCCTTTATAATTATCCAAAAAATCTATAATGGTTTTGTCATTAAAATAATGTTCTTTACTGTCTATTAAATCAATTGCTTTCATCATAATCGTTAGATCATTATTCTTATTTATAACGTTCAAAGCATTATTTCGAATATGCAAAGATTTTTTATCAAGAGAAGATAAAGCAAAATCGCCAGTTTCTTTATTTCCCATTTTAAATTCAGAAAGTAAATACAAGGCATAACTCTCTTTGTACTCTTTTCTGACAACTCCACTTTTAACTATCTTGTTAATGTCTACAACTTCTTCTAACAAGTCTGACAGTTCATCTTTATAGTCGCTAGACTCATAGTATTCTCTCACAGCTTTATGAAATGCTTGGATATCTGTTTTCCTATTAAAGTTATCCCTGAGTTTATTTACCTCATCTATTCTATTCGCTTCTTTCTTTTCAAGAATAGAGACAAAGGTTTCTTTGATTTCCTCTTTTCGTTTTTCTATTTTTTTGTGTTTTCTTTTTTCAACATTTAATGAGATTAAAAAATAGGAATTTATTAAGAGTAATAGCAATACAAACATGATGAAACTGAAATAGGCTGTATAAACGGTCATAACGTTCACATCCTTTACTTTTTATTTTATTCAGGGTTTTCATCCCAATACTCTTTTACTATATAGTAAGAATCTTTTAATCTTTCAAAATAATCTATTGTTTTCGTTTTTTCTATAGTATAGAACGATTCTTTTGTCACACTATTTTTTCCGTTCTCTTTATAATTGATAGAAAATCCTAGTTTCTCTAATTTTTGCTGACTATCTACGCCATCTTTATAAAAATCTCCATAAGCTTTTCTTTGTAAGGGGTCTTTTACGTTTAATAAAGACCATGGAATCTTAATTTCAACTTTGTCTCCTTCTTTATTAAAGTCTGCTTTAGAATTAAATTCTTCATTTGTCGGATTATCTATTCCGTAGGTTAATTTGCCTGTTTCATAATAAATTGGAAACAATACTTGATCGCTATCTTTTAAATAAAATTTCTTTCTATTCAATAAATAAATAGCATCAAATTTATCACTTTCTTTATTAGGTATATCGCTTTCTTTTTCTATTATATTAGCATAATATTTATAGAGATAATTGAACAGATTGTATCTTTCATTGACTACTATTCTAGATTCATTGTATCCTTGTAATTTTATTACAAAATCTGCATTAGTAGTAAATTCAGCTTCATCTACCCATTTGGTGGACCCACTTAAAGGAGTAATATCCAACCCAATATAAAGTAACTCTTCTGTTAATGACCAGTTTTCTTTCTCTACCAATAGATAGAGATGAGATAAGTCACTTTTTACTTTAAGATTTATCTTATCTTCTGCTAAGATTGTCTCTGTTTCCTTCCAATCCGAAAATTTCCCATCAAGGTATACTTGATCATCTTTTTCCCCAGATTCAAACTTCAAAAATCCAAAACTTTCATCGCTAGATTGTAAATCATGCCAATAACTTGAATTATTTAGATCTAAATAATCTTCAACCAAACTAAAGCTTGTTAATCTTGTCCAGTCATCTTGCCAAGAACTTACTATTGTTCCTGCAGCACCTGATGAGTCTATTTTCTCCAATAAATCTACGATTCTTTCTCCCTGTTCTTTTTCTGAAAATCCTCCTCTATCAAAACCATCACTTTGGTCTACCTTTGATTTAGCTCTAGAAGATGAGATACCTGTGTCAGAAATAACTACGGGTGACTTATAAAAATTAGTTAACCTCTCTAAATGTTTTTTAGCTACAGAACCATCATTTTCTAGCGTTTTTTCAAGTTCCGAATATTCATATTCTAAAAAATCTAACGAACTTGGATGGTATCTATAACTAACAAACAAGTTATTGCCTTGGTTTGGTAAAATGTGTTCGATATTTATATTCGCATGTTTTGTTAAATTAGATTCATGTTTGTATTCAAACAAATCTGTTTCGGCGGATACTAAAAAAGATAACAGACTTGATTTTTCATACTTTTCAATCTCATACTTGGCAGAAAAATCTAATACTTCCCCTATAAAAACTTCGAACGCACTACCTTCTTTAACTGAAAAGTACTCTCCTTTGTACTCATTTTTTTCTTTGTACTTTTCATTTGTAAGTGTTACAATTTCCGGATTCGTGTTTGTTCCAATTATAAAACCTAAATTGTACTTAGAAATATCTTTAAGGTAAAGACCTCTATGACTTCGTTTATTACTCATAATTAGCGCTTGCCCATTTATTACATTTATTGTTTTCTTTATATCTTTTTTTAAATTTTTAAGAATCTTTTTATCAAAGGCATCGTAGCTTTTTAACACTGCTTTTTCATCCAACATAATCTCGTGCATGACATAAATGGGGTTCTCTCTATTTAAATTGTAGTCATAAATAGCATTATAAAAGCTAGGAGATTGGATATATGGGATTTTTATGACATTTGCATTCATTTCTCCTATTTCATCTAACCAGTTTATTATTTCATTTTTAGGGGTACTCGTCTCAAATCTACTATGTCCTGGTTTAAAAGAATTTAATTCAACTCCTTTTAACTCAAAAGTTTCCCATTTAGAGTCTTTATAAATTTTTATATCTTTTCCATCGGTCTTTACAATCCTGGAATAATTAGATAGACTTTCCGTTTCTGTTCCTAGTTTATTGGAAAAATACCTTTGATAAGAAAGTAAAGATAAAAGAGCTATCAGTATCAGTGAGGTTATGGAGATGAGAGTAAATTTTCTAATGTTCACTTATATCACCTATTCTATAGCATTTTCTTTGATTCTATTTAAAAGATTCATATTTTCATCCATCCAAGAAAATCTCTCTTTCAAAAAAACTCTTATGTCTTCAACTTCTTTTTCATAATCTTGTTTAGAATCTTGTAGATACCATTTCCTTCTATTCCTATCTGCACTAGGACCTAGTTCAAGCAAGGCTTCATCAATTAAATTATCAATATTTTTATCTGACCAGATTGTATTTCTATATTGTCTATATTTCGATTTGTATCTCTTTACAAAATCTTCATCTTGAAATAATCTTTCGTACCAAATAACGTTTACCATACGAAAACCTGTTGGCTCATTTACTTCTTCTAGTGGAGTGTTGCCTAAACTTTGGTCGAAATCCCAGATAGGGCCTGCAGTAAGAAGACCTCCTATATCCTTGTAAAAGTAGGTACTTACTTCACCTCCATCAATATTTTTTGTAATTTCATTTATAATGGCATAGTCTATAAATGAATCAACATCTATATATTTTCTAAAACCTTCTCTTTTATCATCAAAATTGCTAGCTCTTAATGAATACTCAAACTTATTAATATAATCTATAATCCCTTTTTCATACAATTCAGTCATATTGCTTTTACTTGGATACGTTGTTGTAAAAACAGTCCTTGCTTTAATATTGTTGTTTTCATCAATTATAAAGTCATCTTCTAACTTATTCCAATCGCTTTTTAATACAGTATCTTCATACTTTACTTTGTCTCTAGAAACAATAAAGCTAATATCTTTGTATTTATCATTATTCTTATCGATAGCAATTCTATTTTCATCTCGCTCAATCTTTTCCGTTAAAAGATAGACTCCCATGTAATCATCTTGAATATTTATCTCTTTATCCGTTGTTTTCATATAAAGCTCTACAAACCTTGTATCTGGGGCGTATTCCATAGTATCTCTTCCCATTTTGTAGGATAAATAGTTTCTAATTAAACTCTTGTCACTATACATACCATTCAAAACCCACTTATCATGAATGGCCATTCCTAGCAATTCTTGAGGATTTTTCAAATCGTATTCATCTACGAGTCTTATCGTATATTGCTTTTTCTTATACCTTAAAGAGGATTGCCCTCTTACATTTATAACCATATTTGATTCAACTGTTGGTTTGGCATTCTTATTTATAATCGTATGGCCAGATAGATTGGGTTCATATAGCTTCATACTAACTTGATATTTTTCAGAAGACTGAAAAACGTCTCTTTCTATTCCATTTATTTCTACTTCTTTTTTTTCAAGATTAGAATCAATTGTTTGTCCATTTGTATCTATTACCATGATTGGCAAGTTATTTTTTTTATCCACTGTCATTTCAGTAACATCAGACTCATTCGCTTCTACTACCTCATTTTTTTCATCAGGGGGACTTAAATACAAATTAAGAATTAAAAGAAAACCAGTTATCATAAAAGCTAAAAACAGTAACGTACGCATCTTTCCTTTTTTCTTAACAAATTTTGTATGCTTCATCCTAATGTTTCACCATCTCTAGAAACCATATTTACGAAATGTACACCTTCAATTTCCTTGATTTTTTCATATTCACCAATGGAGTTATTATTCTTTAACATAACTTGATAAACAACCTCTGCATAATCGTCAGTTATTGTTTCGGCTCTGAGTTTACCCGCTTTATACGTATTAAACAAAGCCGATCTTACCTGTTCTAAGCTACCTAAATCTCCTCTTACTATCACTAAGTACACTTCTTTTCCTTTAAACGTAATATCTCCAATTACAGTAATGATTGCAACAAATATTGTACCAATAATAATAATGTAATAATTAGATGACCCAGCACCTAAACCAATTGATATAGCCCAAAATATATACGTTGTATCTCTTGGATCTTTAACGGCTGTACGAAATCTCACTATGGATAAAGCCCCTACCATACCTAAAGATAAAGCTAAACTACTGCCTAATATACTCATGACCATCGTTGTGATTAGACTCATCATTAGTAACGAGGTATTAAACTTTTTACTATAAGACACACCGCTATACGTTATCTTATACGTTATACATACGATAAGTGCTAATACAAGGGCTACGCTCATATTTTGAACTACAAATAGTGGTGAAACCGTTGTTGAATTTTCATACAGTAAATTATAAAGAACTTCTTTCATCTAATTTATCCCCTTTATCCCATATATCTTTCAAATATTCCTCGAGAAACCATATATTTACTATACGATTGTCTTTCAAGATCAAGAGGTGAAAATATATCGGTAATGTATTTAAATATAAAATTGTTGTATTTTACTTCTAAAATATTTGTATCGTAATCATCTGTCGGTATCATAACGACTTTTTCATCAAATAATCCAAAGTTAACTTCATTTGATCTAATATCATTGTCAAGAGTTACTCTTATATTGTTCATCTGATGGATAAAAGCTTTCCTTCTATATTCTATTAAAACAACGGGTCTAAGCCTATTTAATTTCATAATATGATAAATAGACTGAGCTGTTTCAGAATCATATTTTCTAAGCACTTCATAATTTTGCTTAATGAGTTCTTCTGCATCCGCTTTATCTATTAACACTGTTTTTTTCTCTTGACTATCGCCAAACTTTCTTTTTATCTCAAGTTTTGCTTGCTTATCATTTGGACTATAAACGCGTAATCTAATTTTTTTGCGGTTTTCGATTCCAGCAAGTTTCTCATAAAAATCACTGTTTCCAAAATCATCAAAATAAAGAGATCTTATTGTGTAACCTCTGACACCATTGTGCTTATCTGCAACTAAAACATTTGCAAGCTTATGGGATAGGGAGAGGTATTGAAAGTAATTAATGTGGTGCTTTAACTCCACTCTAGAAACCCTAAGCGTTTTATCAGCCATCATATCCTCCTACTTATATTCTATTTTGTTCCCATCACTAAAGAAATGGATATCCTTTTCAAACGCATAAATAATAGTGGAACCTTGTTTTTTCAATATATCCTCTACCTCACTATCCTCTTTAAAATTTGTAATAACAGATAGTTTGGGGGATATTTTTTCTATAAATTTTTTTGAGTTCGGATTTTTTCTACCATGATTCGCTACTTTATATAAGTCTATCTTAGGAAGATCAACTTCTAACGTTTCTTCTAATAATTTTTCTTCAGCATCTCCAGCAAAAAGGTAATTCAGATTTTCATCTTCTATTAACGTGATTAAAGAATAATCGTTATCTCCTTTGTACTCATTTTTTTTGGGAGAAATAATAGAGACCTTCAATGTACCTAATTCAACTGTTAAGTCTTCTTTTAGTCGGATATTTTTAATGTCTTTTTCATCTATAACCTTTTGAATTCGAGCTTCCCTTTTAGTATCTTTGAAATGATTGGACTGAATGAGCTCGCCAACTTCAAATTTTTCTAAGATATATGACGCAGCGCCTATATGATCTTTATCTGGGTGAGTTAAGATTAGGTAATCTAATTTTTCTACTCTTAATGCTTGTAGCTTTAATGCTAATTCTTCTTTAGTTGATTTTAAGCCTGTATCGATTAAGATTGTTTCATTTCCACTTTCTATATAAATACTGTCTGCTTTTCCAAGACCAAAAACAACAATTTTTGTTTTCTCTGGTGTCTCAGAAACTAAAGGTCTTAATAAAAAAAATAATAATAATCCAATAAAAAAGAGAAATCCAATTTTAATCCCTTTTGACCTCATACTCTTATCACCTCCCTAAATACATTCATAGTTGCTTATCTTCTAATGAAAAGCAATTTAATGTACTTTATTTGTTTAACCTACCTTTTACTTAATTATAGGTCATTTTAAATAAAAAAAAACCATGTAAATTCCGTGGTGTATTGATGCTCATGCATTCTCAATAAACAGCGGTAAATTCACATAGCATAACCTAAGAATGCTTGTATTCATTAAAATCAAACATTTGAAAATCTATCAACATTAGAATAACAGTGGCTTTATCTTATTTCATTCTAATTATTTTATAATTTAATTGTATCATAAAGTGTCTATAAGGAGTTAATTTGAAAACAACACTCAAGAAAACATTTTTATAATTGTGTCAACAAACGGACACACTTATCTACTAAACAGTTCACTATACTAAGGCAGCAGTTTTGCGTAAATTTAAAAGATTGTAAGATGGCTTAGAATGATCAATTTTCCACACCGGCTTACAATTATTTCAACGTATCGTGTTTCTATTTTACTGCTCCCACTAAGAGGTGCAAAATTAATATACAATCTTCTTTTCGGCATTATAAATGAAGTGATATTTTTATAATTTTTTTTATAGTTTATATTTTAACAAGTGGATAAGGTCGTGAATCTCAGTTAAGATGAAAAAAATGTTTTTTTAAGAATTAATTAAGGTATAATTAAATTACATATATTATTAGTAAAGTAATTTCCAAATGAAAAAACTCTAGCCACTGCGATAACAGTGTCCAGAGCCTATAATATAGATGCAGTTATATTATATCATGTTTATTATAATTGTGAAGTGGACTAGCATTTATGATAGTGTCAATCTATTGTTGGAAAAAAATAATGATACCTGGTCAAAGTATTTTACCTTCATGAAGTAATGCCTACCGCACTTCGTTTGCTTCATCTGATAAGAAGGGGAAAGAATTTTTATTTCC
>NZ_JBATXB010000057.1:0-4483 GCF_049673005.1 Carnobacterium sp.
ATATCAACAAGGAGAGAAGAGTTGATGGTTAAACGTAAAGAATCAGATACAACAGGTTCTGTTACATAATCCGTTACTTCTAGTTTATTTTCTAGCCACTTATTCATCCCACCTTCCAATACATAAACAGTGTTTTTCCCGGCGTACTTTAATAGCCACCAGAGCCTACCTGCCATTGCTAAACTTCCATCATCATAAATGATAACTTTAGAAGAATCGGTCATCCCTAACTTTTTCATAGTCTCGATAAACGTAGTCATATCTGGTAAAGGATGACGACCACCATGGGGCCCAACTTTGCCAGTCATGATTTCTTCCATAGAGACAAATTGAGCATTCTTAAGATGGTTCTCTTTGAAAGAATTGAATCCTGCAGATGCATCTGCTAATTCTGCCCGAGCATCTAGTATAAGCAAGTTAGTATCGTTGGAACTATTCTTTACCAAGTCCATTTGTGTTATAAAGTTTTTCATATGTCCTCCTTGATATGTGTTTTATTTTAACTAGAGAACTGATTCATAACCAGTATACACTAGATTTGATCAAATTTTATTTTTATCATTTTATTATAAGATATTTTAACGTTCTTATTTTAATTTGTTAAAAATAAATATATCAATCACTTGAAAAAAAAACGCAAATTTGGGGAAATTTTCCCAAAACAGGAATAGGCATACTTGAAATTATTTCATATAATGAAAGCGTAATATAAATGGAAGAAGAGGAGATTAATGTATGAACAAACTGATTGAATTTATTGAAGAAAAAATGGTTCCGAAAGTTTCAAAAATTACTAATTTAAATTATTTTATTGCTTTGCGTTCTGGATTTTTAGTCATTATGCCCCTTACTATTATTGGTTCATTATTTCTGCTAATCATGGATTTTCCTATTCCAGGTTATAGTAGTTTTATGACTTCTATCTTCGGAAGTGATTGGTCTTCTTATCTGAGTAGTGCTTCAAAAGCTACATTTGATATGTTAGGTCTATTCACAGCAGGAACATTTGCTTATAAATTAGCCGAAACTTATAAAATGGATAGTTTGTCAAATATGGTTTTAGCAATGGTTTCATATATTGTTGTGACACCTAAAGAAATAATATCAGAAACTAATGAAATTATCGGAAATATTTTACCTTTTAACTGGTTAGGAACAAAAGGTGTAATTACAGCTATGATTGTTGCAGTTTTGACAGTTGAAGTTACAAGATTTTGCGAAAGGAAAAATTTTGTTATAAAAATGCCTGAAAGTGTACCTGAAATGGTATCTAAAGCGTTTAGCTCATTAATTCCTGGATTCCTAGTTGTTTCGTTAATGTTGACTTTAGGTGGCATTTCGACTTATTTTTATGGTTCTTTACATGAATTAATTTACGGAATTATTCAAATTCCTTTACAAGGATTTACTTCTAATATCTGGGTCATTGCTATAGTAGGTGGTTTAAACGGATTTTTATGGTGGTTTGGTATTCACCCTACTGTTGTTAACTCTATTATGTATCCTTTATTGAATGCAAACTCTATAGAAAACTTAAGCCTATATCAAGAAGGAAAATTAACATTTTCAACCGGGAATGTAGGAACAACTCAAATGCTAGATCAATTCGCAACTATCGGTGGAGCAGGAATAACCCTCGGATTGGTTATTGCTATGTTAATTGTCGCAAAATCTTCAAGATTAAAAGCTATGTCAAAACTTGGTGGAGTTCCTTCATTATTTAATATTAATGAACCTCTTGTATTTGGATTACCTATTATGTTTAACCCATTACTATTGATACCTGTTACTTTAGCACCAGTTGTTTCAGTTTTAATTGCTTACTTTGCAATGGCAATCGGCTTCATGCCAATATTCAATGGAGTGTTAGCACCATGGACTACACCACCAATTGTTTCAGGATTCTTAGTAGCAGGATGGCAAGGAGCAATTGTTCAAGTAATTGCAGTTGCTGTTTCAGTTGTTATCTATTATCCTTTTGTTAAAGCACTTGATCAACAATATTTAGATGATGAGAAAGTTGCAGCTTAACAATACGATTGAAAAGGTGATTATCATGAGCTTACAAAAACAAATATCTTTGCATGCGGAAAATCTAACAGATATGGAAAAGAAACTTCTGCACAGTATTATCGAGAATAAAGGGAATTTTGAATATGAAACATTCACAATAGCACTACTTTCAGGTGTATTTAATGTTTCAAAAACAAGTGTCCATAGACTAACTAAAAAGTTAGAGTATTCTAGTTTTCTGCATTTTAAAGATGAATTCTTTTTACGGTTCCGTATTAATGAAGACATGGTAATTGAAAAAAATAGTGACGTAGACTTATTACTGGACACATTTCATGCAGTCCAAGAATCGATTACACCAAAAATGATTCAAGAATTGATAGAGGCTAAACGAATTACAATTTATGGAATGGGTATGAATAGCTTTATTGGAAAAATGTTCCAGATAAAACTGCAGCTATTAGGCAAACATGTAGAACAATATGATGATTCAAGATATATGCGAGTTTCTGCACGAAACTTAAAAGAAAAAGAAGATATTGTCATAGTCTTATCACGAAGTGGCAAACCACCTGAATTATTAGAAGCAGTTGTCGAAATTAGTTTGAAAAAAATTTATATTCTTTTGATTACGGAACAACACGGTTCTCCACTTGAAAGTTTAGCAACAGAAATCTTGTATACTTCACACAGTCCAGACTCTGATTCTGATATAGATACACGTTTAAATTCACATATTGCTTTAAACGTGATTATGAAAAAATTTATAGAAGAAAGTAAGAAAGGATAAGATTATTACGTTAAATGAATTTGATGATATTTTAAATAGAAGAGAAAATGGTTCTAAAAAGTGGGATTCGATTTATATTAAAAAACGATTTAAAACTTTAAGAGAAGATGTTTATCCACTTTTTATTGCTGATACTGATTTTAAACCAGATAAACTTGTTCAAGAGAAATTTATTGAAGTAATTAAGCAAGCAGATTTTGGTTATTTTGATGTTAGTAAGCTTTTTTTCACAAGTATTGTAAGTTGGTACCAGCATAAATTGAAAATAAATATAGATGAATCTTGGATAGTTCCTGCTAATGGAACTATCGCAAGTCTTCATTTAGCCGCAGATGCAGTTTCAAAAAACAACCCAATATTAATTTTCACACCTGTTTATGGCGTGTTTAAAGATATTGCAACTAATTTTGGAGAAATGGTCACATTTCCACTTGAAAAAGAAGCAAATGACTATAGAATAAATTTTCAAGAATTAGAAAAAACGATAATTGAACAGGGTATAAAAACTATTTTGTTTTGTAATCCTCACAATCCTTCTGGCAAGATTTGGTCGAATGAAGAGTTAACAAAATTAGTTTATTTGTCTAAGAAATACGAAATAGTTATTTTGTCAGATGAAATTCATGGTGAAATTAATGTCTCTAATAAGGACTTCAACTCACTGGCTAATTATATGGATAGTTATTCAAACATCATTGTTAGTAGTTCTCCGAATAAATCATTTAACCTATCAGGCTTAAATGCTTCTTATCTTATTATAAAAGACAAAGCCCTAAAAACAGTCATAAGTGCAGAGCTGAATAAATTTCATATCACTATCAATCGAGTCGGTATGGAGTTCATTTCTATCGTATACACATATGGTAATGAATGGCATGCTAGAATGATTCAACAAATCAGAATCAATATCCAATTAGTTGAAAATTTATTGAGTTCTTCTCAAGTCGAAATCGAAAGCCCAGACTCAGGTTATCTTATTTGGATAAAATTAGACAAAATACAAGATGTAGATTTATTTGTCGTCGAATTAGCACAAGAAACTGGAGTTTTAGTTGAAACAGGCTCAAGATTTATTGGGAATTATGAAAATTATGTACGTATAAACGTAGCAACGAGTTTTAATCTGTTAACAATAGCCATAAAAAAGTTTAAAGAATATTATGATAACTATTAATAAGTTAGTACTAAGAATAAAGTTGGAAAATATCTGAGTAAATTAACTGAATACTGACCGCTAAATTACACATTCAAAAAAGATAATCCTGATAATTTTATGGATTATCTTTTTTATTTTTCTCTGATAACAATTACGATTCAATACAATCTTATATTTTGCTTCTAACATTTACTTAACACTATATATCCATTTTTTAATAAAGAATAATGAAAATAAAGCAATGAAAATAACAAAAAAACCCGAAAAATAAACACTCTTTCTTTGAGTGCTTATTTCTCGGGTAGGGTTCTATTTTACAATTATTATGTTTTTTTTATGAACTTATCTTTACAATGTGGGCAAGTAATTTTAATGTTTCCTTTTTTACTAGGAACTATTAATTTCTTTTTACAATTAGGACAAGCTAAATATTTATATTGTTTGCGCTGATAAAACTTATTGCGCAATTGATTAAATTTTTGCTTCCAACGACGACTAGCGGTTAAATATTTTTGGTTTTCGAT
>NZ_JBATXB010000058.1:0-23500 GCF_049673005.1 Carnobacterium sp.
TCGCCACATTATTAATTTTTCCAATGATCCAGTTTTTTACTGAAATAGAATCACTGAATAGTACTAGAGCCTTATTTTGACCCTAGAAAAGAAGACATTGTACCTTGTCCTTCTTTTCACTACAATATTACCAATAAAACTCTTATAAAACAAGTTTAAGCCTTTATTCTCGGTACATTTTTTTGAATGTTTTCCCATATAATAACAGTGACAATAGTAAAAAAAATACAATTATCATTATTAGCATACCTGCTATAAAATTAGAAATAGTTGGGAATGCAATTAAAAGTATCATACAGATATAAAATAATGCTGTAGATATTTTACCATACCATTTAGCACCATCTAATTTTTTCCCTTTTTGTAAAAGGACTAGACTATTAATTAACATAAACAATTCCTTTATTAAGAATATCACTGCAACGAGAGTCATCCACTTAAATTTCGTTAACAAACAAAATACAATTACGACTTGTGTCAATTTATCGGCAACAGGATCTAATATCTTGCCTAATTCAGTAATCTGATGGTATTTTCTTGCTATCCATCCATCTAATAAGTCTGTTAATCCAGAAAATAAAATAATTACTGCAGCTACATAATAATGGAAGGGTTGAGTAGCATTTAAATAGATTATACTAAATAACGGGATAAGTAATAACCTAACCAAAGATAAGATATTTGGTATAGCAATCCAGTCTTTTTTATCGAAAGTCAACACATGTATTCAACTCCTTATTCATACAGGAATAAGATTTAAACAAATTGATACTCTTTTTTTAATATAACCTAATTTATATTTCTTCATAATCGAAAGAGTCTATTGAATAAATCATCTCGTTAAAATCTTTTAGATTAGTAAATATTTCTTCTTTTTCTTTTGGTATATCAATATACACAGGCATCGCTGTATTAGGTTCAAATATACCAAATCTATCTTCTGAAAGAACAAACGGAGCTTTATCTAAAATGATTTCACCTGCTGTATTGCTGAAGCTGATTGTCATATTTATATTCTTCATAGTAATAGGTGTTAAATTAACTAGAATAAAAATAGCTTGAGTCTTCTCAGATTCATTGAGAGTCATCCCAGTAAAGTGTATAGCAACATCATTAGGAATACCAATTGTCTCTGCTTGTCTCATCCTCTCTTCAACCCCTTGTAAAATGGGGTCATTTTCTAAAGTAAATCCATTTTCAATATCAGATTTTTGAGGAACTAAAGGTATTTCACTAGTGGTTGCATCCAAACTTGAAGATTCCTTATTTTCAGATTTCTCTATAGCACCTGCACCTGCACCACTAGGCTTAGAAGAATCTTTTTTAGTATTAGAATTGGAAGATATAGACTCTGAAACAGAAGAAGTATCCCCCTTTTCAGTACTCGTTTTCACTTCAGAAGAGACTATAGAAGCATTTGATGAAGCTGAGTTATTCTCTTCAACTGCATTACACCCACTCATAATTAATGCTATTCCTACCGCTATCATTAATTTTTTCATGATATTCCCTCCCTTAATTAGCTTCGTTATAGTTGAATTTCTCTATACTTGTTTTTACATTATCATCCGTAATAGATAGAAATAAACGTTCTTTTCCTTCCGGAACGGTAAGCGTAACCGGAAGGACTGTCATTGGCTCTAGTATTCCAAAGACCTCATTAGACATATAATAAGACTCATTTTCCCACACCATTTCACCATTAGTATTCCCATAATTAAAATTAAATCGAATATCTTTCATACTTGTATCTGTTCTGTTAATAACAAGAAAATAAGCAATCATATCCTTTTCATTCTTATCATGAAGCTTGGAGTATAGTACTGTAACATCATTATTAAATCCTAGATTTTCTGTATTATCGACTATTTCCTTAAATTTCATCATCAATGGATTATTTTCAACCGTTTGTCCATTATCATCGTTTTGCTTAGGTAATTTGAATATTAAACCATCACTTTTTGATTCTTTTTTTTCAGTATTATTATTGTTCTCATCTTCACTCGCTACATCATAGTCAAAGGATTCAATTTTTTCAATAACTTGCTCAACATCTATATCTTTAAGATCTTTTTCATTTTCTGGTTTTACAATAAAGTACATAGGCATAACCGTATTCGGCTGCAATACTCCAAATCGTTCTTCTGTTAAATGATATGCTTTTTGATCAAAAATGAGGTTCTTATCTACACCACCAAAAGTATAAGTAAATTTTATATTTTCTAAAGCCTGATTCGTTCGGTTAATAATTAAGAAAATACCAGCTAGATTAGGGGAATCCCCAAATGTTTCTCCGCTGTATACGATTGTAACATCATCCTCAATGCCCATATTTTGATTTTCTGCAACAATTTTTTGCATGTTCGAAAGCGCTTTATCATTTTCTATCGTTAGTCCTTGGTTTATTTCATCTAATTGGGGAACAAATGTAAGAGAGTCTTTTTTTTCTTGGGACTTTTTTTGGCTATCTTTTACGTTTGACGTTAAATCTAATTCAGAAGAAATTTGAACTTGATCTTCTATTGAGGATGAACTGTTAGCATCTTCTATAAAATTTGTACTCGCACATCCAGTTAATATCACTGTAAAAATAAAAAGTAAATTAATTCTTTTCATTTTTCATCCCACCTTTTTATCTCTCAAATAATTTACGGTTAACTTCTCATATTTTATTTTATGAATTTCAAAAAACAAAAGACTTTTTTTACCATATCCTACTTTTATTGTACCTTATATCTCATTTTATATAAAATTATACACTTTATAATTTTGATATATTTAAAGCTGTTTATACTACTATGAGTTATCATTAATTTCCCATGTTTTCTTATCCTCTAATTTCCAAAATAATTCAACACTATAGTTTCACTTAATAAATTTAGATAGCCCTTTTAGAAGAAATCATTAACCCAAAAAATCAGCACACTAGCAAATAACTGTAGTGTGCTGATACTGATTATTTATTTAATTTGTCCATTTTTTATAGTCATCGGTCTCCATTGATTCAACCATTCCTACTAAATACCCGTTTCCTACTTGCGAAAAGAAGTCGTGATTGGATGTGCCCGTAGAAATACCATTCATGATTACTGGGTCAACATCATTAGCGGTATCAGGAAATAAAGGATCAAATCCTAAGTTTTGTAGAGCTTTATTAGCATTGTAGCGTAAAAAAACTTTAACGCGCTCTGTCCATCCAATTTCATCATATAGATCTTCAGCATATTTCACTTCATTTTGGTACAATCGGAATAATAATTCGTACGTCCAGTTTTTTAACTCTTCTTGTTCATCACTACCTAATTGATTGTAGCCTATTTGGAACTTA
This sequence comes from Carnobacterium sp., assembly GCF_049673005.1. Taxonomy (GTDB): domain Bacteria; phylum Bacillota; class Bacilli; order Lactobacillales; family Carnobacteriaceae; genus Carnobacterium_A. The sequence continues at coordinate 3,329 of NZ_JBATXB010000058.1, forward strand.
TAGCCAATATACGTTCCGTGAACGGACTCATCACGCAGGATTAATTTTATAATTTCAGCTACATTATGCAATTTATTGTTACCTAGATAATGCAGTGGTGCAAAAAATCCAGAATAGAACAAAAAAGATTCTAGCATAACACTTGCAACTTTGCGTTGCAAGGGTGTACCGCTTTTATAAATACCATTAATAATGTCTGCTTTTTCTTGTAATAATTCATCTGTATTGATCCACTGGAAAAGATCTTCAATCTCAGATTTAGAATTTAGTGTACTAAAGATGGCACTGTAGCTTTTAGCATGCATTGACTCCATAAATTGGATATTGTTATAAACTGCTTCTTCATGTTGAGTTCGAATCGAATCCTTTAATGATTCTACTCCATCTTGTGATTGGAGTGTATCTAAAAGAGTTAATCCTCCGAGCACTTTAGCTAACATATCTTTTTCAATTTGTGGCAAACGTGCCCAATCACCCAAATCATTCGATAATGGAATTCTTGTATCTGTCCAAAATTGTTCAACTAATTTTTCCCAAGTTAATTTGTCAATCATATCTTCAATATTATTCCAATTTATTGCATCGTATCTATTTATCATCGTTTTCATTCACTCCTCTTAAATACTGCAGTTTTCGCAAGCATTTGATCCAATTTCTTCTGAATTCTCTGTAAACGTTCGTACGTAGTAAAGGGACTTAATTCCTTTACGCCAAGCGTAGTGACGTAAAATATTCAAATCACGTGTTGTTTGCTTTGTTGTACGTCCTTCTTTCCATTCATACATGCCTTCAGGAATATCTGAGCGCATGAATAGAGTCAAACTCATTCCTTGATCGATGTGCTTTTGAGCAGCTGCGTATACATCTATAACCCGGCGCATATCAATATCATAAGCTGATTTATAGAAAGGCAGTGTGTCATTAGATAAGAAAGGTGCTGGATAATAGGTTTTACCCGTTTTCTTCTCTTGACGTTCCTCAATTAAACGTGTGATTGGGTGTAAACTTGCTGACGTTTCATTTACATAGCTAATCGAGCCCGTTGGAGCCACAGCAAGACGATTTTGGTGGTACAGCCCGTCTTTACTAATAGACTCTTTAAGTTTTAACCAGTCTTCCTTAGTCGGAACATCTAATGCTTCAAATAATGTTTCTACTTTTTCATTTTCAAATGTGTAATCATTTTGAGTATACTTATCAAAATATTCTCCAGTTGCGTATGAAGATTTTTCAAAATTATGGAATGTTTCTTGTCTCTCTCTTGCAATTCTATTACTAGATTGCAGAGTATAGAAATTTAACAGCATAAAATAAACATCTGTAAATTCAACTGATTCAGGTGAACCGTATTCTATTTTATTTAATGCCAAGAATGTATGAAGTCCCATCGCTCCAAGGCCGATAGTATGATATTTATCGTTTCCATTTTTTACAGATGGTACCGCAGCAATACTTGATTGGTCGGTTACCATTGTTAGTGCACGAACCATCGCATCAACCGAACGTCCAAAATCTGTCGTTTTCATTAAATTAACAATATTTGTAGAGCCTAGATTGCAACTAATGTCTGTTCCCAATGTGTCGTAAGTTTGATCGTCATTAATTAATGAAGGTTCTTGAATCTGAAGAATTTCGCTACATAAATTACTCATTGTAATCGTTCCATGGATTGGATTTTCTCTATTAGCAGTATCAATATTAACAATATAAGGATAACCCGATTCTTGTTGTAATTTTGATATCTCATTCTCTAACTCACGAGCACTAATTTTTGATTTACGTATTTCTTCATTATTTACCATATTTTCATATTCTTTAGTAATATCAACATAGGCAAAGGGTCTATTGTAAACACGTTCAACATCGTAAGGACTGAATAAATACATCTGTTCATCATTAGCTGCTAAGTCATAAAACTTATCTGGTACAACCAAGCCTAGTGACAATGTCTTAACTCGAACTTTTTCATCCGCATTTTCTTTTTTTGTTGATAAGAACGAGACAATATCTGGGTGAAATACATTCAAGTAAACTGCTCCAGCACCGTTTCGTTGACCTAATTGATTCGAATAACTAAAACTGTCTTCTAATAATTTCATAACAGGAATAACGCCACTTGATGCATTCTCAATTTGTTTAATCGGATCTCCTGCAGCTCGTAAATTCGTAAGGTTAACGCCTACTCCTCCACCGATACGAGATAGTTGTAAGGCACTATTAATTACACGTCCGATACTATTCATATCATCTGTTGCTTGAACCAAGAAACAAGATACTAATTCACCACGTCTTTTGCGTCCTGCATTTAAAAAGGTCGGAGTTGCTGGTTGATAACGTTGGTTAATAATTTCATCAGCAATCGTACGTGCAACTTCTTTGTCTCCTCCTGCTAGATACAAAGCATTAAAAACAATGCGATCTTCATAACGCTCTAAAAACCGTTCTCCATCATTCGTTTTTAAAGCATATTGAGTATAAAATTTAAATGCAGACATAAATGAACGGAAACGAAACTTACGACTGTAAATGTCTTCAAACAATTCTTTTACGAATGCACGATCGTATTGATTTAAAAATTCTTCTTCTATATAATCTTCTTTTATTAAGTAATTTAATTTTTCATCTAAAGTATAAAAGAAAACTGTATTTGGATTAACAAATTCTAAAAAGTAAGCACGTACTGCTTCGCGATCCTTTTGTAGGGGGATTGATCCATTAATTGGGCGATTTAATTCGTTATTCAATTTAAAATAAGTGACATCTTTAGGTTTAGTTGCTAATACTGGTTTATCCAAGTTCATCCACCGCTTTCTTTAATTTTCGAACATCTTGTTCATTTCCTTGAAACTCAAACGCATGTAATAAAGGAACATCATATTTTTCAGCCAAATTTTTTGCTGTAAAAACAAATAACTTTCCAAAATTTAAATTTCCTCCGCCGGCTACACCTTTAAAATAAGAAAGATTCTCTCCTGTTTCAATAAAATCATTTATTATTTCGGTAGCCTCTATTTCATAGGTCGGAACGACTACTATAAATGGCTCTTGAATAAAAATATAAGGATTTGTAGGAGTAATTTCCAACAAATCCATGTCAAGCTTTTGAACAAATTTTTTAGTTTGTCCTGTTAGGGACATGTAAACTATTTTCATACTAGTTGATCTAAAAGATCAGGGCGAAAGCCATTGAATGCTTCTCTACCTTCAACTGAAATAACTGGAACAGAAGTAAAACCTAACTCTTTTACTTCATCTAACGCAACTTCAGATTCAAAAATATCCTTTAGTGTATAGTTTATACCTTTGTCATCTAAGTATTTTTTAGTAAAGTTACATTGCATGCAGTTTGGTTTCGAATACACCGTGATTCCATTATTAGCCATATTAATTACCCCTTTGAATTAAAATATTGGTATTGAAGTTACTTTTTTTCAATTGCAACTCCTTACTACTCCTAGTATCTTACACAATATCTAGTTGCTTTACAATCATAACATATACCATATATAGATAACGCTTATATTCACAAGCTGTTTCCACACTACATATAGTATTTCATGTGAAGCAGAGATGTTCAATAAAATCAACGAATTCTGCCGTTTTATCACTATTTTCTAAAAAAATTCACAATGAGATAAAAAAACAGTTTTGTACTAATTCGACTTATTATTAGACAATACTTTTAGAAATAGCATCTTTCTTAGTTAATAAAGAATAAAAAACAAATCGGTTTATTCCCAATAAAAACAGCATGTGACTATATTAACAAGTAGTTTTTCATAATAAAAATTTAATTGCAAAATAGCGTTGACTTTTTATTCATTTAATTATATAATAAACTCTGTTGTTAAGTAATGTCTCAGTAGCTCAGCTGGATAGAGCATTCGCCTTCTAAGCGAACGGTCGGGAGTTCGAACCTCTCCTGAGACGTAAATAGCATGAAAATATATTAGCTTGTTAAATAAGAATCCTTATTTAACAAGCTTTTTTTATATTAAACAATAAAATGAATAAAAAAGTATGCCGGAATAATTCCGAATAAAAAAGTACTTACTTTAAAAGTGAGTACTTTTTAATATTTTTACATCCAACTCACTGTTTACATATTTATGTAAACTAAACAATTTTTATACATAAATCTAGCTCACATCTTGTATGAGTGAGCTAGATTTCTCTATGAAAGAATTACTATTCTAAATAAATTTATTACCGGAAATCAAAACTTTTTTTACCCTCTTCTTAATGCTTCTACGGGATCTAGCTTAGCAGCTTTACTTGCTGGCAATAAGCCAGCTAAAACACTTATGATAATGCTGACAAGAATACCCGCAATCGCAAATGCCGGAGTCGTATGAAGAACTGTTGCATCAAAAGCTCGTTCAATGAATGTATTACCAACAAAAGACAATACTAAGGCTAATCCTACACCTAGAATACCACTAAACAATCCAATCAAAAATGATTCAGAAACAAAAATTCTTCTGATATCCTTTTTACGACCTCCAATCGCTTTAATAACTCCTATTTCTTGAGTTCTTTCTACGACACTGATATATAAAACAGTTAATATCATTATTGCAGATACTAGTAAAGAGATGCCCGCTACACCAGTTAAAACATACGTAAATATATCTAACATTTGACTAAAAATATCAGTTAAAATGTCTGCAGAAGATCCTGCATAACCTAGCTCTTTTACTTGAGATTTAATTTCTTGCGTAAATTCTTCAGACTCAGAAGTAAGGTAAAGAACATTTGCTTCTACATCTTTGTCTGACTCTTCACTCAAAGATTTGAAAGTATCCATAGTCATATAGACAGAATCAAAAATACCTGCTGGCCCGGCTGAATCTCCCGGAGTAAATATACCACTAACTTTATAACTACCTTCCAGTGATTCATCGCCAGTGTCGATTTTAACACTAACTTCTTCCCCAATCATATCAGCTGCATTATCCTTTATACTGGTCGCAAGACCTTCTGTAATTAAGACTTCATTAGTCTCAGGTAGTGCTCCAAAAATAATATTAGAAGGTGTGATGTCTGGTGATATTGTGCCAAAGTTCATATAAGTGTAACTTTCATCCTCGAATTCTATCGCATTTTTAGTAAAAGAAAATGATGTGAACCCTTCCGTAACATTTTTAACATTCTCAATTTCTTGAAGCTCTTTAATATTTTCTTCTTTAAATGATAATTTACTTCCTGTGCCTGGAGGGCCAGTAAATTCAACTTCTGATCCTGGATTGCTATCAGTATTTCCTCCTGGAATACCTGGGACCACTTCACTATTTTTGCTCTCTTCAGCTTCTTTTTCTTCTCTTTCTTTTTTAGCTTCGCTCGTTTCTGTTGCTTCAGTCATTGAAGCTTCAATAACTAGCGGATTAACATTTTCATTCATCGTCTCCGTTAGATAATCATTAATACCTTTCCCTAAAGACAACATGAGTACTATACTCATGATTCCAATACTACCACCTAATGCAATTAATACATTCCTACCAAGTTTTTCTTTCATATTCAATAGTGCCATACGAATAGCTGAGAAGAGAGATAAATTTTTGTTCGTTTGTTTTTCGTCTAGCGAACGCAATACAAATGTTTTATCTACTGCTTTTAAGGGTCCACTTTTTTTGTCGTCTATAATTTCACCATCTGCAATAGTTACAATACGACTAGACCTTTCAGCTACACGTTCTGAATGTGTTACAAGAATTACAAGTTTTCCACCTTCTGCGATTTGCTGGATAATATCAAGAACTTGTTCACTAGTTTCAGAGTCTAACGCTCCTGTTGGCTCATCTGCTATGATAATATCAGGATCATTCACTAGTGCTCTTGCAATAGCGACGCGTTGCTTTTGTCCTCCCGATAGTTGCTCAGGTTTCTTTTCATACTGTTCCTTTAAGCCTAATTGATCTAGTATCATTTTTGCTCGTTCAATACGAGTATCTTTATCTACATTTGATAGAGTCATAGCCAACGTTACATTATCTATTATAGAAAGATGAGAAACGAGATTAAAACTTTGAAAAACAAAACCTATTTTCTCTTTATGGTATTGTACCATTTGTTTTTCTGTAAATTCTCCAATATTTTCTCCATCTACTAAAATCTCTCCATCAAATTTTGAATCAAGCCCACCAAATAGATTCATCAAGGTTGACTTCCCACTTCCTGACTCTCCGATAATAGATACCAGTTCGCCTTTTTCAAACGAAAGATCAACATTTTTTAATGCATGAAATTTTTTTTGTGTTCCAATTGGATAATATTTATTTAATTTTTTCACTTCTAAAAAAGCCATTTTTCTATCATTCCTTTCGCTTAATCACAAAGTGAGCAATCACTCACTAGATTGTTCTGATAGTATAATTATATTTTTCTTTAATGTCAAGTAATGCATTAAGGTGTAAGTCCTTTTGTCAGAAAAACAATCATATTTTCTATTTCATTTATCTTGTCCTTTTCTATAGAAGGAACTAACTCACTTGTTATGACATAAGTCATAATTGTTCCTACTAGAAATCCGAATAATTCTTTATTTGAAAGATCAACAACTTGTTTTTTTTGTTTGTAATAATCCAACATTTCGTTTATTTCTTTAACAATTTCTATTGGAATTAATGTAACAAGATTCTCTCTCATATTCTCTTGATAAATAAACTCCATATAGAGAATTTTAAATACTTTGATATTATCGCTTGCATAAGTTATTTTTTTCCCTACTATTTCTTTTAAAAAAATAGGGAATGGATATTCTTCGATATTTTGGTTTACTAAAGCTAACTGTTCTTTCCATTCCTGGGCTAAAGTATGTTTTAAAAGTGGAATGAGTGTAGCATATAATAAATTCTCTTTAGATCCAAAATGTTTAAATATCGTTCCTTCTGCAACATTTGCTGCTTTAGCTATATCTCTTGTTGAAGTATTTGAATAGCCTTTTACAGAGAATAATTCTAAACTAGCTTGAAGAATATCTTGCATTTTTGGAGTTAAGCTTTCATTATCTCGAATACGTTTTTCAAATAATACTAGTATTGAATCCAATCCATTAGCCTCTTTTCTTGAATATCATTTTAACAGATTACATCTATTTACTAATTTCCCACTTTTCCTATTAACTAATACAGGCGACGATCTGGATCAATAAAAGGAGATATAGTAGAAGGGTTAAAATTGCTCATAGCCATAAACTCGGAATGCAAGATACGTCTAACATCGTCATCTGTTAATCCGTTATCGTTTTTTTCTTTCTCTTTAATGCTCGTTTTCTCTGTTTTTTTAAATTCATATATGCGTTTGATTCCAGCCATATTAATTCCTTCAGCTATATAATCTTTTATTTCAAGAAGTGCATCAACATCGTTCAAAGAAAACATTCTACGATTGCCATCATTTCTCTCTGGTCGTATTAATTCTTGTTCTTCATAGTATCTTATTTGACGTGCCGTTAGATCAGTTAACTTCATAACTGTTCCTATAGTGAATACAGCCATAGAACGTCTTAATTCTTTTTCCTTCATTCTTTAATCCTCCTTTTATTTCTTTTTAAGAATAGCTTTTTTATAGAAAACTGTCAATCTTTTGCTCGACTCCATGTCAGAACATCTGACATTAAATATCTTTTTGAAAAAAAAAAGAAATAGCCTTATATTCTGGCTATTTCTCTCTTACATTGTTTAATTGTTCCTCTATTATTTCTATCTTATATTTCTCAGTATAAAGTCATATACTTTTCTTGTTCCCATTCAGAAACTTGTTCACGATAAGCGGCCCACTCTACCTTTTTAGAAGTAATAAAACTATTGTAAATATGTGGCCCAAGGGCATCTTTAACAATCTCATCTTTAGCTAAATACTTTAAAGCATTATGCAAAGTAGACGGCAAATCAATAATCCCTTTTTCATAACGTTCTTCAGAAGTCATACGATAAATATTGCGATCAATAGGTTCTGCAGGAACCATCTGGTTTTTAATGCCATCTAATCCTGACTTTAATAGAACTGCTAAAGCTAAATAAGGATTAGCACTAGGATCCACGCTACGTAATTCAAAACGAGTAGATAAACCACGAGAACTAGGTACACGAATTAAAGGTGAACGATTACGTGCACTCCAAGCTACATATACAGGTGCCTCATAACCAGGAATTAATCTTTTGTAAGAATTAACAGTTGGATTACAGATTGCTGTGTATGCTAAGGCGTGATGAATTGTTCCAGCTAAAAACTGATAAGCTATTTCGCTTAATCCTAATTTATCTGATTCATCATAAAAAGCATTTCCACTTTCATTAAATAAAGACATGTTAAAGTGCATACCTGAACCACTTACACCTTCTAACGGTTTTGGCATAAATGTAGCATGTAAACCATGTTCACGTGCAACCGTTTTAACAATTAATTTAAACGTTTGAATGTTATCACATGCTTCAAGTGCATCAGCATATTTCCAATCAATTTCATGTTGCCCTGGAGCTGTTTCATGATGACTTGCTTCAATTTCAAAACCTAAATCTTCTAAATGTAAAACAATCTCACGACGGCAATTTTCACCCAAGTCTGTTGGTGCAAAATCAAAGTATCCTCCATTATCATTCAGTTCAAGTGTAGGTTTACCATTTTCATCAAGTTTAAATAAGAAAAATTCAGGCTCAGGTCCTAAATTAAATTCTGTAAAGCCCATCTCTTCCATTTCTTTTAAAGCTCTTTTTAAGTTAGTGCGAGGATCTCCTGAAAATGGAGTATCGTCTGCATTATAAATATCACAAATTAAACGAGCAACGCTGCCTTTTCCATTTCCTATTTCCCATGGAAAAATAAGCCACGTCCCTAAATCTGGATACAAATACATATCACTTTCTTCGATTCGTACAAAACCATCAATTGATGATCCGTCAAACATCATTTCATTATTCAACGCTTTATTCAACTGACTAATAGGCACTTCAACATTTTTTACGGTCCCATCTATATCTGTAAACATTAAGCGTAAAAAACGGACATTATTTTCTTTTGCGCTTTCTATGATTTCCTCTTTAGTAAAATTTTTCATGAGTTAAAAATTCTCCCTTTCATAGTGAAGCTTTTTATTTTATTCGTTTACTACCTTAACAAGGCTAAATGTAATTGTCAAAATTTTTATAACATGAAGATGTTAGTTATAAGTATTCGGTTAAGTTTATAAAAAAACAACATTAACGTCTTCTTAAACGAGTAGACGTTAATGTTGTTTTTAATTATTCATTAATTTATTTAAAAAAATAATTCTGAAACGGCTGAACTTACTGCCAGCTTAACATGCTCATAAGTTAATCCACCTTGAACATATAAAGTATATGGCGGACGAATCGGACCATCTGCTGTTAATTCAATGCTGGAACCTTGTATGAACGTTCCCGCAGCCATTATTACGTCATCTTCATAACCAGGCATATAAGCATCAACTGGTTTTACATGAGCGTTAATTGGCGAATATTTTTGAATAGTTTGTGCAAATTTAATCATCCGATCTTTATCATTCAATGAAATTGTTTGAATCAAATCTGTTCGTTCATCATTCCACTTCGGAGAACTCTCTATCCCACATGAATCTAGTAGTGCAGCAGTATAAACAGCACCTTTTAAAGCTTCACCGACGGCATGAGGAGCCATAAAGAACCCTTGATACATTTCTTGTAAACTATATAATGATGCGCCGGCTTCTCGTCCAATTCCTGGCGAGGTCAAACGATAGCCACAAGATTCAATTAAGTCTAGTTTACCAACGATATAGCCTCCAGTTTTCGCTAAACCACCACCTGGATTCTTAATCAAAGAACCAGCCATTAAATCTGCGCCTACCTCTATGGGTTCTCTCTGCTCAACAAACTCACCATAGCAGTTATCAACAAAAACAATCACTGAGGGATCAACAGATTTAACGAATTGAATCATCTCTTCAATCTTATCAATAGTAAACGACGCGCGATCTGAATAGCCACGCGAACGTTGGATAGCAACTACTTTAGTCGTTGCTGTCATCTTATCTCTGACACGCTCTAAATCAACACTGCCATCAGATAAGAGATCAACATAGTCGTATCCCATCTGATACTCTTTGAAGGAACCAATTCCTTTTCCCGTTACACCAACAATTTCTAACAACGTATCATAAGGAGTTCCCGTAATATATAATAAGTCATCACCAGGACGCATAATACCAAATAATGCTGTTGCTATTGCATGTGTTCCCGAAATAATTTGTGGCCTTACAAGTCCTGCTTCTGCTTTAAATACATCAGCATAGACTTCTTCTAAAATATCTCGACCGTAATCATCGTATCCATATCCTGTAGAAGGATTGAAATTTTGTTCTGTAACTTTCTTATCTCTAAAACTAGATAACACCTTAAATTGATTTGAGAGAGCATTCTCATGTATTTTTTCATGAACAGGTTTAATCATTGTTTCTACACTTTTTATTCTATCGTTTAACTCTGTATTATATTGGCTATTCCAACTCATATTAATTGGTTCTCTCCATTCCATTTTGAATCTTTTTTGATATATCCCTCAACGAGGTACTTGTTATCTTCTTCAAGATAGTGTTCTGATATTAATAATGTTTCTTGTTTCAATCGAACTAGTTTATCTCCATCAGAAACATCAATTTTCATCTGATAAGGAATCATAATTCCTTTCATTCGGTTTACAATTTCGCCTAATAAATTTTCTACATCAGCTTTGTCTCTAGCTGACATAAATACATTAGGAAACAAGCCCGGTGAAAATGATTGGTTGGCTAAATCTTTTTTATTGTAAACTGTTAAAATTGGAATTTGGTCCATATCTAATTCTTTTAATAATTTTATAACTGTTTTTTCATGGCCAGACATATTTTCAGCAGATGAATCAACAACATGTAAAATTAAATCAACATTACGTGTTTCTTCTAAGGTAGATTGAAAAGCCTCAATTAATTCTGTTGGTAAATCTTGAATAAATCCAACTGTATCTGTCAAGGTTACCATTGTCCCTGTTGGTAAAACAAGTTTTCTTGTTAAAGGATCTAGAGTAGCGAATAACTGATTTTCTTCATGCGTATCTGCTTGCGTAAGAGCATTTAGCAAAGTAGATTTTCCAGCATTTGTGTAACCAACTAAGCCAATTTGGAATACTCCACTTTCCTTACGCTGCGTTCGGCTTCGCTTACGGTGTTTTTCTGTTTCTTTCAATATTCTTTTAATATCGCTAACTTGATCACGAATATGTCGACGATCGGTTTCTAGCTTAGTTTCACCAGGTCCTCTTGTCCCAATCCCTCCTCCTAGACGAGATAAATTGATTCCTTGTCCTGCTAAACGAGGCAACATATATTGTAACTGAGCTAACTCAACTTGTAGTTTCCCCTCTTTACTTTTAGCACGCATAGCAAAAATATCTAATATCAATTGGATTCGATCAATAATTTTTATATCAATCACTTCTTGAATATTTCTAGTCTGTCCCGGTGTTAATGCTTGGTTAAAAATGACTACATCAGCTTCTGTTTCTTCAACCAAATGGACTAATTCCTCTAATTTCCCTTTTCCTAATAAGGTACGAGAATCGATACGATCTCTTTTTTGGGTTAACTCTCCGACAACTCTCCCCAAAGCAGTTTCTGTTAACTGTGCTAATTCATGTAAAGAATAATTAAAATCGGAATCAGATTCTCTCGTTTGCACTCCAACTATGACAACCTTCTCTTGTTCTTTTTTTGTTTCCATATCTATGACCTGCCTTTCACTACCTAGCTAAATAGTCAAAAAATCGTTAATTTCTTTTTTTAGTTTCACTTCAGATTCTGGATCTTTTACTAAATCAAACCAACTAACATCTTTAGTTCGATTTCTAAACCACGTTAATTGTCTCTTAGCATATCTTCTTGAGTTTTGTTGAATGTCAGCAACAGCCTTCTCAAACGTATCTTCATTTTTAAAATAAGGAATCCATTCTTTGTAACCAATACCTCTTATTGCTTGAGAATCTTTAATATTTTGATCAAAAAGCCATCTAGCTTCTGATTCAAGTCCTTGTTCAATCATGCAATGGACACGTTCGTTGATACGACTATATAAAACTGATCTCTCTGTAGTTAAACCAATTAGTTTAACATCATACAAAGACTCTTTTACTTCACGTTCATTTTGAGATTCAGAAAAAAGAATTCCAGACGTATGGTGAACTTCTAGAGCACGGATGACACGTCTAACATTATTAACGTGAATCGATTTTGAAGATACTGGATCAATTTTTTCAAGTTCTTCCCACAAACGCTTCGCTCCATAACGGTCTGCTTCAATTTCTTTTTTTGCACGAAAAATTAAGTCATTTCCTCCAGTACCACCTAAACTAATGTCGTATAAGATAGATTCAATATATAGTCCAGTTCCTCCTACAATAATAGGGATTTTCCCTCTAGCTGTAATATCTTCAATCAGCAATCTTCCTTCTTTTTGAAAATCAGATACTGAGTAGCGTTCACTAACGGATACTTCATCAATTAGATAATGAGGGATTCCTGATTGTTCCGCTCTTGAGACTTTTGCTGTTCCTATGTCTAATTTTTTATAAATCTGCATAGAATCTCCACTAATAATTTCACCATCGTATTCCTTTGCCAAGGAAATACTTAAACTAGTTTTCCCGACTGCAGTCGGACCAACAATCACAATAACTTTAGGACTAATCACTTTTTTCTCCTTTACAATATATACTAATTCTCATCTCGAATGGCAATAGCTTTTTGAGGGAAATCTGTAAAAATCCCAAATACTTTTTTGCTAAAGCAATAGACTAAATCTTCCTCACTATTAATAGTCCATAGTCGGACTGGATATTTTAGCGATTGATTTTTATCATTATTTTTAAACCACTCCAAGCTAGGATGAAACATTTTAATAAGATTTTTTTTATCTAACCTTGTCTTGTTTTCTTCGTAATCTTCAAATAGTAAAGCTAAATCTAGATTTCTATCAAGAGCATTAAGTCTGATAAGAGTCTGATAATTAAAACTTGAAAATACAACTGAAAATAGATTTGCTTGCTTAGATAATTTTTCTACTACTTTTCGTTCGATACCGGGATAATCAAACTTATTTGTTTTCAACTCTATATTTAATAACCCGTTAAATCCTGCTTGATTTAATAAGTCTATTACCTCTTGTAATGTTGGTATAGTACAACTCTTAAATTTCGAGTCAAACCAACTACCCATATCCAACATTTTGAGCTTTTTTAAGGAATATTCTCGAACCAGACCCCGTCCATTACTTGTTCTGTCTATTGTTTCGTCATGTATAACAACAACTTCACCATCTCTTGTTAAATGAACATCTAATTCAATCCCATCGCTTCCAACTTGAATAGCTTCTTCAAAAGCAATTAGCGTATTTTCTGGGTGCGTCCCTTTACTTCCACGATGTGCAATAATTTCAGTTTTTTTCATAAATACCTGCTGCCAAAAACTCTAAAATAAAGTATTTTAGTAGGCGGCCCATACTCTCCCTTCTATAAATATTTATTAGTCCTATTATTATTAAACTACATTCTTTTTATTAGTAACCGTCATCTTAAGATGATCACTTTTTTGTAGAAATACTGATTGTATTTCTTTTAAAAACTATCCTATAATAAACTTATTATGAATAAAACACAACAAACTTATTGTAACACAACAGCGTATTAATCCGGTATGCTAAAGTATACCTATTAAAGTCTTTCCTCGTATTTTTTTCTGCTATAGCGTAAAATAGAATTAGAAACCATGAATGGAGGGGTGTCAAATGTACCTAACACTTGAAGAAACGGCAAAATTTTTAGATATTAAATTATCAGAAGTTTATCGTCTAATTCGTGAAAAACAAATCCGTACTGTATCAGACGGTGAAGATCTTTTAGTTAACGACCAACAATTTAACTTGTATTTGAAATCATTAGAAACTTATAAAATGGAAATACAAGATTATTTAAACGAAATACCTCCAGAAGATATCGATATCAAAGATGAAGATTAACTTTAGTCCTTAAGATAAAAAAGACGTCTCTAAAAACGAGACGTCTTTTTCTTATTTATTTATGTTTTTTTGTTTTTCCAGTCCAGTCTCGATATCCACCCTTCAGGCGGTATATTTCTGTGTAACCAGCTTTGTGTAACCTAACAGCTGCTCTACTACTTAACGTTTTGTTGTAATCATACAGATATACAGGTTGATCTTTTCTAATCTCAACCATTCTTGTTTTAAATAAAGAGTAGGGTATATTTCTAGCTCCAAGAATATGACCCGCATCAAAATCACTTTTTTCACGGACGTCTATTAATTGGACCTTACGCATTTCTTTTTTAAACTCTTCCTCACTTAATTCAATTGAAGCACGTTTACGATTAAAATATTGGAAAATTTCATAAGTACCCCATACAATAACTATAGCTAGCAAAACAAAATTTAATATAACATTAGCGTTCAATTCAAAATACCCCTCTCATCTCATACTCACAACAACAATTGTACACAAGTGAGAAGGGTTTTACTAGTATTTTTTAAAAAATTACGAATGAACATGTTATTTTATTAGAATAAAATTATTCTGGCTTAATTAATGGGTATAGCTCTTGTTTTTCTAAATCAATCATATATTCATAACGCCAACCATATAAACTATAATTTCCATCTTTCGAGATACTTATAGGAGCATTATCAGGTAAATCAACAATCGGTTCAATTTTTTTAGAGTCAAAATTTAACTTGCTAAATTGAAACTCACCAGATTTCACTTCTAGTTGAGTCGATTCTTTTGCAATTACACCATAAACAGCTTGCTCTCTACTAGATTGAGTTAGATAAGGAAAAATCAAGCGATCGTTCATTGAAACTTTTGGAACCGTAATGAAACCATTGTCTACCATAAATGGGTATTGTCTATTTAGTAGCAACTCGTCTTTGTTAAAATCAGATGGTGAAAAAGTAATGAATGTATCATTATTTAAATAAAAATCGGTCACTTGGTTTCGGATATGTGTCACTTTATTCGTACGAATATCACCCATATATAACTCACCGGTCTGCAAAGAGAAATCGTCTAAATTATCTACAAATAAATAGAGGTTAGCTGAATACCAGACAGGCGTTAACGAGCTAGATTCAACGCTTGTAATTTGATTTGTACTGATATCCCATTTCTGAACAACCATTTCTTCTTCGAGTTGATAATATGAAATAAATAAATTATTCTGATCAACAGGATTCCAATTAATATTTAAATATCCATTTGTTTCAATAGTCGTTTGTTGTTCAACTGTACCCGAAAGATTAATTATTTTTAATTCTCGATTTTCATCCCCAACAGATTGAACAAATATTTTTTGTTTGTCATCAGAGATGACCGCCGTTAGTATAATAGCATTAGCTTCGTGTACTTTTGTCATTTTTCCATCGAACAGATTAAAGAGGTACAATGTATCCTTATTCCCTTCACCGGCATGCACAAGGATTTCTTCATCCGATACCCATCCAATAATTTTTCTGAAATTTTCATACTCAATAGGAATTTCATGTAAAACTTGTTCCTTTTGCTTTTTTTCAGGATTAGTTGATCCCTTGCTACAACTAAACAGAAAAGACACACAAAAAAACAGTGTGATCGTTAATTTTATAAAAGTGGATATCTTTATCTTCATGTTATCACCTTTTGTTTCTGGTTATTAATAAGCTGAATATTACCTACCTCTTTCTTTATTTTACTATAATTAATTATAGCACAGCCTTTTTTCTTTAGCTTGTTTTAACTATTGACAACATTTTCTAATAAAATAAAAAAATAGGACATGATTTACTTAAGGTCTATTTTGACCAGTAATATCACATCCTACTCTTTGAGCTAGGGTTTCACTCTATTTAGCTATTTTTAGAAACTAATTCTTTTATTAAAGAACTTGCACCAATGACTCCTGCGTCATTTCCTAGTTGTGCTAAGCGAATCTTGCAACTATTTTGAACCGCTGGAAAAGTAAATACATTAAAGTAGTCACGAACTTTATCAATTAAAAATTGCCCCGCGTTTGATACACCGCCACCAATTACAATTGTGGAAGGATTTAAAATATTAGCGATGTTGCCACAGGCTAAACCTAAGTAAAAGGCTACCTTATCAATTACCATTTCTGCCAACTCATCATTATTTTTCGCATAATCAAAGACATCTTTTGCTGTTACAAGTTGACCGTCATCAATGGCTAGCTTTAATTTAGACTCTCCAGCATAGTTATCTGCATAATCACGTGCTAAACGCACCACTCCAGTCGCGCTTGCAACTGTTTCAAGACATCCTTTTTTCCCGCAAGTACATGCATATCCTTTAGGATCAACGGTAATATGGCCTACTTCACCCGCAGCGCCAACAGTCCCGTGCAACAAGTTCCCTTCTGCTATGATTCCGCCGCCAACACCCGTTCCTAACGTTAAAAATGCCATGTTATCTTCATTTTCGCCTGCACCTTTCCACCGCTCACCTAGTGCTGCTACATTTGCATCATTATCAATAGCAAACGATATTCCAGTACCAGACTCTATCAACATCTTGACAGGTTGTAAATTCTTCCAGTTAAGATTATAAGCGCCTATTACGGTTCCGTTAACTCTATCAACTGTTCCAGGTGATCCCATTCCAATACCAATGAAATCATCTTTTGTCATATTGTATCGTTTAATATGATCATTAATTGAATCTACGATAGATGGAATTATCTTAGCTCCTTCTTCAGAAATATCAGTCAAAACACTCCATTTTTGTTGGATTTCTCCTGTTTCTGATAATATAGCTAGCTTAGCTGTTGTCCCACCTAAATCAATTCCAATTAATTTTTTTGACATATCATTATCCTCCATTATTCCCCATTTTCTTCTTCAATCCGATGTTCTTTTTTTAGTATCATAAGCGCTTTAAAGTATTCATTATCTTCTATTAAACCTTGATTGTGTATTTTTTTCAACTCAATCATCATTAATTCAATATCCCACATTCTTTTACCAACATATATAAAAATACCAAATCTTTTTAAGATTTGTTGAACATCATAGAGCGTTTTCATAAAACGTCACCGCCTTGTGTCATAAAACTAATTTAACTTTCCAGTAACCTAAAGCAATGAATAGAGCGGACAACAAAATAAAAATAGCAGCATACAGAAGTCGTTTCTTTAGCAAATAAGAAGAAGTATCTTTAACACTAATTGCTGTTGATATGAGGTAACCTCCAGCAAGCCCTCCGATATGGCCAGATAAGTCAATTGAAGAATCAAATACACCAAAAACTAGATTTATAATAACCAAAGTTAAAAAATTACGTGCCATTTGTTGAACCGCAGGATTATGTGGATAAAGTTTACCTAACACTAGAGAAGCACCAAACAATCCAAAAATAGCTGTACTCGCTCCGGCTGAAATAGAATTATTAAATGCAAAACTAGCCGCATTGCCAGCAAATCCACTTAACAAATAGATCAGTCCAAATCTCCAATGGCCGAATAAGTTCTCTAGCTCAATTCCTAAAAAGTATAAAATAACAGAGTTAATAAGCAGATGCATCCACCCTATATGTAAAAACATAGGGGTTATCAAACGCCACCACTGTCCCCATACAATAAAAGGGTTTAATTTTGCTCCAAACTCAATTAGCGTATTTGTATTTGTGCTTCCACCATTAACTGTCATCAAAATAAATAACAGTATTTGAATGCTCAAAATCGCATAAGTCAATAATGGTTGTCTGGAAAAACGTTTAATTTTCATTTGTGTTTGATAATCCACTAACTCCACTCCAATCTTTAGTCTTCTTTTATAATTTTTTTGTATAGATTCCATTCATTCTAGATAGAGACTATCACCCAATTATAGCATAAAATAAGTCATTTGACGGCATTAACTTAAAGTTCCTTTTTTATTATTTCTAAAAGAAAAATACCTAATGC
The DNA here is from genome assembly GCF_049673005.1 of Carnobacterium sp. Lineage (GTDB taxonomy): Bacteria > Bacillota > Bacilli > Lactobacillales > Carnobacteriaceae > Carnobacterium_A. The sequence goes on from NZ_JBATXB010000058.1 coordinate 21,321, forward strand.
AATAAATTTAATCTGAAGATAATTTTAAAAAATGGTAGGATTGTCTAAACTTTATTCAGTAAAAGCATTTTTTTACTATAAAATAAAACTAAATAGAAAAAGAAGATTCATCATAGTTCCAAAGAATCCATTCTTATATTTGTTTGAATAAATTAACTTTTAGTTGTAATTAATCGATCAACCGGAATATCAAATGTCTCAACTTCAAATGGTTCAATCTGTTGTTCATCTAGAACTAGTGAAATAGTTTTACCTTTGTAGTCTGCTAAGAAACGATCGTAGTATCCACCTCCAAAACCAATTCTGAACCCAGATTTACAATAAGCCACTCCAGGCACAACAATCAAATCAATTTCTGATTTTTGAATTGGTCTTAAATCACTAGCCGGCTCTCTTAGCCCAAAAGAAGATAGCTCTATTGGAGTTTTATGAGTATAAACAACAAAATCCATTTCTCTATTTTTTTTAGTTCGAGGCATAACGACAACTTTTTTTTCTGTCCAAGCTTTTTCGATAATTGCAGTTGTATTTATTTCTAGTGTTTGGGACATTGTTAACGCGACAGTTTTTGCTGAAGTCCACTCTGGACTTTTAAATAATGCTTTAAATAAAAGCTTTTCTTGCTTTTCTTTTCTTTCACCATCTAATGTTTTTAATAATTCAATCACTTTTTTTCTACCAGCTTTTTTTATCATACTAAATTTCCCCCTAAAAAAAGAAAAAATGCTAAGAAATAACTCCTTCGCATTTTTCCTTTTATTTATAAAAAAATTCTCGCGACACAAAAAAACAACAGAATTTCTGTTGTTATTTTGTTTCACGATGTAGAGTAGTAACACGTTCGCGAGGGCAGTATTTTTTGAATTCTACACGATCCGGGTTATTACGTTTGTTTTTCTTTGAGATGTAATTACGTTCTTTACATTCCGTACATTCCAATGTGATATTTACACGCATGATTTTCCCTCCAAGCAATAAACAATAGTTGAAGTTACATTTCGTAAACTTCTGACTTAAATATCATATCACTTTTTTTTAAAACATGCTAGTATTTTTTTAAAAGATGTAAAGTTTTTTTACTTTACGTCATCCAAAATTATTTAAAAAATTAAGTTTTTTTTACAAACTACTTTTACAAAGTGAAATATGTTAAAATAATTTTGAAGATTAAATAAAAGAGGTGAAAATAGTGGACTTATGGATTATAGTTATTATTTTGTTAGTCATTGCCATTGCTTTAATTGGGTGGTCTTTTTATAAAAAGGATAATGGCGAAAAAATTAAAGAAGAGTTCGAAGAACTTTCTTTACAATTATTGCAAGATATTTACGGATTAAAAAAACGCATTTCTGTTTTAGAAGAAGAATTAAATATTCATACTGAAGAAAAAGCTACATCAGCAAAAATTCACGATGTTCTTAAAAAACACGTTATCACTCTTTACACACAAGGTGTTTCCACTGAAGACATTGCAAATCAAACAAGACTTTCTAAGGCAACCATTAAGGTTGTAATAGATGAATATGTTGATGAAAAATAAAATAGAACAAAGGAGTTTTTAAATGAGTAAACCAGCATTACGTTACTTAGCACTTGGTTTCTTGCTTTCTGCCATTGTTCTTGCCGGATATCGCTCTTTTTTGTATGATCCTCAATTGACATCAAAGGAGACTGAGGTTGTTGAGACAAAGAAACCAGATAAAGAGGAATTAACGTACAAAGAAAAATATGAAGTGTTGCTAGCAGAAACTGAGGTTGCTGAACTAACTAAAGAAAATCCAGAGAGCAAAGACAGTTCAATCGAGACAAAACCTGAAGAAGATTCAGAAGAATTTAAAGAAACTAAAGCAACTATCGTAGTAAATAATGGTGATCCCGGAAGTGTTGCTGTTCAGCAAATTAAAAATCAAGGTATCATCAAAGATTCCACTGAATTTCAAAATTTTCTTGAAGAAAATAATTACATCTCGCTAATCAGACCGGGTACTTATGAACTTTCAAGTGAAATGGATTTCCAAAAAATTGCAAATATTTTAATGAATCGTTAAAAAACGAGCTTGGGACATAACTAGCTACTAATAAGAAAAAAGATTCCATTTATCAGCAAACTGATGAATGGAATCTTTTTTTGTGTCAATTTGATAGAACTCCCCGACGGGGAGGATAATCTACTGGCATAT
>NZ_JBATXB010000059.1:0-1713 GCF_049673005.1 Carnobacterium sp.
GAAGAAGCACTTTTAAGAACGTTTCTTCCGATAGTCCTAGTTCTTTATAGATAAAGTCTTTTTTTCATAAAGGTCTCTACACCTTTATTTCTTATTTCTATTAATTTTACAATATCACTCCATAAATCCTGAGTTTCTATCTCTTCTTCTTTAAATCCAGCTTTTAATATATTTGAAATTGTCTCTCTGTTAATATTAGCACCCCAAGTATATAGCGGGAAAAAGTTCGCCATATCCATAAATTTTCCAATGATAGTATGGTGACTTCTCATATGTTCCAACATAACAATTTTACCGTTAGGTTTACAGACTCTCCTTATTTCTTTTAGCCCTTTTACAGGATCTGGCACAGAGCAAAACACACAAGAAGTAACTACTGTATCAAAGGTATTATCCGCAAAACTCATATTTTGGGCATCCATCTCTATTAATGTAATATTTTCTTTTCCTTTTGTCTTTTGAATCGCTTTCTCCAACATCTTTTCGCTAAAATCTATACCAGTTATTTCCAATTTTTCTGGATAAAGAAGTAAGTTCTTTCCAGTACCAACTCCAACTTCTAAAACTTGATCTCCCTCAATAGATGTAATCAATTTTTCTCTCCATGTGCTCATTGTCATAGCTTCCATCGGACCTTCTAAAACATCGTATATTTTAGAAATTCGATTATAGCGGTTCTTAATTTTTTTAGTTTCATTACTCATTACTTTATCTCCTTTGTTAAAAATCGTAGTGTATAAGATTCTTATATTTTGTAGATACGCATATGCATCTTTAATAGAATCAAATTATCTTTTATTGTATTGAACTAGGCATAATCTAAATATAAAAAAGTCCATTCACAAAATAAACGAATGGACTTTCTCAAAGGAAACTTATTTCTTTACGGTTAGTTGCATATTTAATAAATCAATTTGAAGACAGACAATACTATTTAAGTTCCTCAATCAATTCTTTCATTTCCTTAATTTCTTTCTTTTGTGCTTTAATGATATCATCTGCAAGTTTTCTGACTCTTGGATCTTCAATATCTGCTCTTTCACTCGTCAGTATAGCGATAGAATGGTGTGGAATCATTCCTTGCATATAATCAACCTCATCTATCGTAGTTTGATTTCGCATCAAAAAGAAAGAACCTGCAAAAATTAAAATACTTACTAAAACGATAGAAATATTCGCTTTTTTATTCTTAAGCATTTGTAACATAAATAAAAGCATAACAACGGCCATGACACACGTTGATAATATCGTCATGTATAGACGCATTTCACTGAAGTAAACATGATCTAACTCATAGGTGTTAAGATACATTATCCCGTACATGAGTACCCCCGCAGTGACAATCATTCCTAAATATTTCATATAATTTTTTTTCATTTTCTTTTCCTCCTTTTATTTTAGTCTTCGCTTAGTAGTTATAGTATTCAATTAGTAGCAGCTAGATCGAGACAATTGATAGCTTTTTTCGTGATTTTATTAGCACTCTTATCGCTCCATTTGATTTTTTTCTTAAATAGAGCAATAAGTTTTCCAAGTCTTATCATTCCTATACAAACTGTATCATCTTATATTCTCACAACTTTTTTAATTAGGAAGCCTTTTGCTTAAGAACCATCTTTCGCTTAAAAAGATTATAAGAATAGAAATAATAGATATAATTACCACTAATACATCTGTTGTAGCCTTTACCCATACAAAAACACTGAGTATAGT
>NZ_JBATXB010000060.1:0-2661 GCF_049673005.1 Carnobacterium sp.
ATTCCTGTTGTCATACCGGTTTTCATGATTTCAACATCGTCAGCCCCAGTTGCAATGGCGCTAGCTAGTCCAGCAACCGTTGAATCACCTGACCCAACAGGATTAACCACACTTATTTTAGGGATTGTTAATCGGAAAAATTCTTGATTGTGTTTTACAAGAGCACCGTCTGCTCCTAAAGAGATGACAACCCATTCTACACCTTGGAATAACGGATTCGTTGCTAACACTTCTTGTAGTTCAACTAAATCATGGATTGGTTTTGCAATTAATTGAGCAATTTCTTCTTGGTTTGGTTTAATCAAGAAAGGTTTATGCTTTCTTGATAAACTAACTTTCAGTGGGTCACCAGAACTATCTAATAGAACCGGTATTTCTTTCTTTGCTGCGATCTCAATCATCTTTGCATACAACTCTGTGCTTAATCCTTTAGGCAAGCTTCCTGATATTGTTACAACCGATATACCATTTAAGCTATTCTCAAAATGATTTAAGTAGTTTGCTTCATCTTTTTCCGTTAACAAAGGGCCTGTTTCTAGTATTTCTGTTTGTTGCATATCATCGTGTAAAATAGCGATACAATTTCGCGATTCTTGATTGATTGGCATAAAGTTGTGCTTTATGTTGGTTTCATCTAATTTCTTTTCGATAAATTGACCAATTGTTCCCCCCAAGACACCAGATGCAACCACAGGAGAATTCAATTGATGCAAAACTCTCGCAACGTTTAGTCCTTTTCCACCAGCAGTTTTAGTTACATCTGTTACTCTATTGACACTATTTAACTGAAGTTTTTCTAATGGATAAGAAATATCTACCGATGGGTTCATCGTAACCGCTAGAATTGGTTTAGTCATCATTACAGCTCCTTTAAATTAATCGTGGTAGTAGCCTTCATCCCATAAGTCCAATTCTTTTTTAAAGAAATCTGGATTATTGTTTTGATCAGCATTTTTTGGTGCAAGATTGTCAATTTTTTCAATCAATTTTTTATTTTCAGCTGTTTCTTTGTATGCAGCATTTAAAAATACAGACACAATATCTTCTGCTAGAAATTTACCAACTGTTGTTCCACCAAAACCGATAACGTTTGCATTTAGTTCCTCAGTTACGTATTTAGTCATTGCAGCATTACTAACTAATGCTGCACGAACGCCCTCATTTTTGTTTGCAGCTACTGTGATGCCCACGCCTGTCCCACATAAAACGATGCCTCTGTCAGCTGTTTTGTTGCTTACCAACTCTCCAACTTTTTTCCCATAAATTGGATAATGAGTACGGCTTGTGTCGTAAGCTCCTACATCAATGACTTCATGTCCTTGTTCTTTTAAGAAGTTTGAAATATTAATTTTTACATCTGTTACAATATGATCGTTTCCGATAGCAATAATCATTTTTATTATTCCTCCTAGTGTGTTTCTATTTAGTCATTTCTTAAATCATTTTTTCAAGCATATCTACACGAACTTGGTGACGTCCGCCTGCATATTCAATTTCTAAATAGGAATCTACAATGCTTTTAGCTAAGGCTACTCCAACTACTCCCGATCCAATCGCAATCGCTTTTGCTCCGTTGTGCTCTGTTGTCATATGGGCTGTTCTTTCTTCTGTGACATTTGCTGTAATCATGCCTTTGATCTTATTGCTTGCCATAAATGAGCCAGCTCCGAATTCATCAAACATAATTCCGCGATCAGCTTGTCCACCTAGAACTGCAGAAGAAACTAATTTTGACGATTCAACAAAATCTTCAGCAGCCGTTTCTGTTGTATCAACAACTGTATAGTTTTGTTCTTCTAGGTAACGTTTAATTAATTCTTTTAAAGCGAATCCTTTTTCGTCTGAACCCAATGCTATTTTCATTTTATAATCTCCTTTGACTCGTTTGTATTTTTAGTGGTTTTAACTTTAGTGTATTGTCCGTAGTGTGACAAAGTCTCATTAGATACTTGCTTATTAGTAATTAAATAGTCAATATCGTATAAATTATAGAACTGATAAAAATCATCTTTATTCAATTTGTGGTGATCCGTTAGAATATATTTTACCTGTGCATTGTTTAAAGCCTTCTTTTGCGTTTGTCCTTCTTCTGTATCTGCAGTCATAACACTTTCATTCCTAATGCCATTAACCCCAACAAATGCTCGATTAAATTTCAACTTCTCGATCGTCCCGTTTGTTAATTCACCTACAAATGCTCCCGAACGTTGTCGGAAAGTTCCACCAGTTAAAACAAGATCAATGTGTGGTCGTTCTTTTTGAAAGCTCTCAAATACAGGTAAGCTATTTGTTACAACTCTCAAGTAGTCTACTTGAATGTAGCTCGCTAAAAGTTCTAAGGTTGTACCTGGTCCGATAAAAATCGTTTCGCCATTTTTGATTTCAGAAGCTGCAATCTGAGCAACCTCTCTTTTTTCTTCTATATTTAGTTCACGCTTTTCAACATGGGAAGCTTCATATGTGATACTACTTTTGATACTCTGCGCTCCACCATGAAGACGGATAATTTTACCGCTCTCGGCTAACTCATCTAAATCTCTTCGAACTGTCATATCAGAGACATTTAATTTTTTTATCAAATCAGCTGTTTTTACGGTACCACTTTTATCTACTTCTGATAAAATTGTCAGCAATCGATTTCTTTTCATACGTATTCCCCCT
>NZ_JBATXB010000061.1:0-13997 GCF_049673005.1 Carnobacterium sp.
CAAAAAAAATACAAGATAGCTTACTTGAAGTTTCTTTAGACTACTTAGCTGTCGGATTAGATCCAGCTAAATCAACTATTTTTGTGCAATCTCAGATTCCTCAATTAGCGGAATTAACGATGTATTATTTAAATTTAGTGACGGTTTCTCGTTTAAAACGCAATCCAACGGTTAAATCAGAAATCAATGAAAAGAATTTTGGGGAAAGTATTCCAGCGGGCTTTTTCATGTATCCAGTCAGTCAAGCTGCAGATATTACAGCATTTAAAGGAACACACGTGCCTGTCGGTGAAGACCAAAAGCCGATGATTGAACAAACGAGAGAAATTGTAAAAGATTTCAACCGAATCTACAATACAGATACATTGGTTATGCCAGAAGGAATTCTTCCTGAAAAAGGACAAGAAAGACTCGTCGGTATTGATGCCAAAGGAAAAATGAGTAAGTCTTTAAACAATGGGATTTACTTATCCGATTCATCTGATGATATTAAAAAGAAAGTTATGAGCATGTATACTGATCCAAATCATATTCATGTGAATGACCCTGGTAAAGTAGAAGGCAACGTTGTGTTCACTTATCTGGATGTTTTTGGAACAGATAAAGAAAAAATTCAATCCTTAAAAGAAGAGTACCAACATGGTGGATTAGGTGATGTCAAAATCAAATTGTACCTAAATGAAATTTTACAAGATTTCTTACAACCTATTAGAGAAAAAAGAGAATTTTTTGCGAAAGATAAAGATGAAGTTTACCGTATGCTGAAAAATGGTAGCTTAGCAGCTGAAAAAGTAGCTGCACAAACCTTATCTGAAGTTAAAGCCGCAATGGGAATTAATTATTTCGGGTAAATTTTTATTAACTAGATAATAGAGCTTTCTCAACACAGTTTACCTGTTGAGAAAGCTTTTTTTGACTCTTTTCACAATGTAGAACGTACTGTTGCTATTGAATCCCTAAATCTTCTATCCGTTTTAAATAAACGGAATTATAGTCGTGCATTAGTTCGTCATAAAAAATAGATGGGAATATTGAATCATAGAGTCATTATACTAAACGCTACTATCTTTTTCTTGATTTTAAAATTATCTGCTAAATGTTACCTTATCTAAAAAAGTTCACACCACATTTATTGAGTTTTAATAAAATCATCTAACGTTTAGAAAACACAAATAAGAAGTTGGTTAAAGGGCTCTTTCTTCATAAGAATTCGCTTTCATGTTATACTATGAGCAACTAAATGCCACTTTAAAAAAAGAGAGGAAGGAAAAGAAGATGATGGAAGAACTAAAGAAATTGGTATTCGCAGGAATCGGGGGAGCGGCTCTTACGTATGAGAAAGCTCAAGAAGTTGTAGAGAGTTTAGAAAAGAAAGGGAAATTATCAGTAGATGAAGGCAAGCGTTTAAAAGAGGAATTGCTGCAACGAAAAAATGGTGCACAGAGTGATTCAGTTAATCAACAAGACGTAGAAGCTCATTTAATAGAAATGACAGCAACGCATAGAAAAGATATTGACGAATTAGAAAAAAAAGTAGAGGAACTATCAAGAAGAGTAGAAGAGTTATCTAGAGAATAGGAGACTGTTAACTATCGGTGGAGGTTAAGAGATGGAAAAGTCAGGTGGTGAACGCTTAAGAGAAATAGCAACGGTTCTTGCTTCATATGGGTTTGGACACATTTACCGCACTAAATTAAAAAATAAAGATCAGAAACAAGATGCCGTTAATTTGCGTAAAGCATTTGAAGACTTAGGCTCTAGTTTTGTGAAAATAGGGCAAATTATTTCTACTCGGCCAGATTTATTGTCGCAAGACTACATTGACGAACTATCTAAATTACAAGATAAGGTTCCGCCTTTTCCATTTACCGATATTCAACGTATTTTTAAAGAAGAATTTGGTGAATCAATTGAAACTATTTTTGACGAGATAGAAGAAAAACCGTTAGCGAGCGCATCTATCGCACAAGTTCACCGGGCTAAGATGAAGAATGGCAACGAAGTGATTGTAAAAGTCCAACGTCCAGATATCGAAGAAAATTTATTAAGAGACATTCATTTATTTTCTCGGATATTATCCATGGCGCCAGGGACCATAAAAGATTTGGTTTCTGATCCAGATTTAGCTCTGAAAGAAATTGAAAAAGCCACAAGAATTGAACTAGATTTTAGAAATGAAGCGACTGCACTACTCAAGTTCAACGTATTGAATAAAGAGATTGAATCGGTAGGTGTTCCGAATCTAGAAAGTGCCTATGTTTCAAAAAGAGTATTAGTAGAAGAATACATTGAAGGAATAAAAATCCTTGATCTATCTGAACTTGAGAAAGAAGGGTACATCAAAGAAGACATTGCGGAAAAACTGATTGTTTCGTTTTTTTCGCAAGTCTTTAAGGATGGATACTTTCATGGGGATCCTCATCCGGGAAATATCTTAATCCGAAACAAAAAAATTGTCTTTATCGACTTTGGGATCATGGGCGAATTAGCTAGTGAAAATAAAAAAAGTTTAATCAAATTATTAAAAGCCATCGTCTTTCATGATATTGATTTAGTGATGAATATTCTCCTTAAAATGGGAGTAACAAAAGAACGAGTCAATCAATATGAGTTTTATGAAGATTTAAATTATTTTTTTGATACTTACTTAACAGCGAGTTACCAACAAATTAACATGAGTACACTATTTTCTGATATTTTAGATGTAACTCAAAAGCACAAGGTCGTGATACCCAATGACTTTAATATGCTAGTCAAGTCGATGGGCATGCTAGAAGGTATTTTATCCGAATTGGATCCGAGCATAAATGTCCTTAAAGTAGCCAATATGTACATCCAAACTAGCGATGAAGTGTCTCTTTATGAACCGTTTTCTAAAGATAAGTTGCTTATTTCGAGTTACCAATTGGCGAATGATTTAATTGGTCTTCCAACTCAACTAAGGCAGTTGTTAAATAACGCTAATAGTGGGAGAGCGAAGTTTCATATTGATTTAGTCGATGGCGATAATAAGTGGAAAGGCCTCAATAAAATGGTGAATCGATTAGTCTTTGCATTGATTATTGCAGCATTGATTCTTTCGTCAGCCATTATTGTCGCGATGGCTACCAATTCTGGTGTTAGTACGATTGGCGTAGTGATTTTTCTTGGGGCAGGATTAATGGGCATATGGTTATTGATCTCTATTATTCGTTCAGGTACATTGTGAAGCAGTAAAAATAATGAGGAATTTTTCCTCGTTGTTTTTACTGTTTTTTTGTTAACCTATTCCTTATTTTGATAGGAATGAAAGCCTATTCTGACTAATGGAACAAACAGATTCATTTTTTTAGAAAAAGAATAGAAAAGCGCTTAAAAATAAAAGGAATAAACCGATATGAAGAATGGCTAGTAATTTGACATGAAATAAGCGGTTATTCCACGAACAAATCAAGTAAATGAAATGCACTATACATAAGAACTAGTCAATTTTAATTACATAAGAGGAGGCTTTTTAGTGGTTCGTAAAAATAGAAAATCGAAGATCAAACAAATGAAGGTCAGAAAAAAAAGTATAGGCTTAAAAGTTGGAGCAACATTGTTTTCGTTGTTTATTATACCTGTAATAGTAGTGTTAGTGTCAACAAATATGAATACCAGAACGTCTATTGCAAAAAGAATTGAAGCAAGTGAAAAAAGCACCACAGTTCAAGTAGCGACTCAATTAGATTGGGCAGGACAAGAATTAGAAGATACATTAGAGGTATTAACTCAAAAAGCTAGTTTTAGAGACATGGAAAATGGTCCTGAAATGGAAGAAGCTATTTTAGAAGATTTAATATTTGTAAAATCAAGTGGGCTATACATATCAGATGCTTACTATGCTCCTGTAGAAGGTGGATTAATTAGGGAAGAACCGATTCCTGATTTTGATAGTGCATCAAGAGTTTGGTATCAACGAGCTGTAGAGAGACAAGGAGCGGTCTATTGGACAGAACCTTATTCGGACTTTGTAACCGGTGAATTAGGATTGACGGTTTCTAAAGCAATCGTAAAAGAAGGTGAAGTTGTTGGTGTAGTTGGATTGGATTTGAGTTTTGCTAAACTAGGAAACATGATTACTTCATCTCAGATTGGTTCGACTGGAGAAGTTTTTGTTCTCTCAGATAAAGGAACCTACTTAATTTCTAAAGATAAAGACAAAATAGGCAAAGATGTGTCGAATACTCCTATTTTTAAAGAAGTTGATGATCAATTTGGTTTTATCTTAGATGAATCATTTAATGAAGAGGTCCAAGCATACTATAGAAAAGTTAACCGATTAGGCATTATTGTTTACGGAGCCGTTCATTCGGATGAGATGGCTGAAGAAAATCAAGCAAGTTTGATTGATGCACTGGTTGTTTTTGTAGTAGCAATAATCGTGGCTTTATTATCAGCCCTTGCCTTTACGCTAATTATTAAAAGAATAACAAAAGAAATTATTTCTGCATTCACTAAAGTTGAACAAGGAGATCTAACCGTTGAGATGACACCTTCGGATATTTCCATTAAACCTAGAGTGAAATGGTTACAAAAAACTAAACGTACTAAGAGTAAAGAAATTACAGCAAACGGTGATGAATTAAATCAAATCGCTTATTCGTTTAATCGAATGGTGAAAAATTATAAGGCAATTGTTGGAGATATTCAAGGAAATAGTCAAACGATTGTAGATATGACTCTGGCACTAACAGAAATCTCAAAACAAACCACAACCGCGACAGAAGAGGTATCTGAGACGATAAGTGGGATCGCTGAAGCAACAAGTGTACAGACACAAGATACAGAGGAAGCAGCAACTAAAATGGAAGAACTCTCAACTCTTCTTGCTAAAGTTGAAGAAAACGTGCAAGTTATTGGACAAAGTGCCGATGATACTACTATAGCCAATGGAAACAGTAGTGCAAAAATGTTTGATGTTTATGAAAATTGGCAAGCAAACATTCAAATGATGGTCCAATTGACCGAAAGTATTAACGCGGTGGATGCCGACATACAAAATATTGAAACGATTAGTAAAGCCATTAGTGGTATTTCAGCTCAAACGAACTTATTAGCTTTAAATGCCTCCATAGAAGCTGCAAGAGCGGGAGAATCTGGAAGAGGATTTGCAGTTGTTGCAGATGAGGTTAGAAAATTAGCAGAACAAAGTGCTCAATCAACTCGTAGCATCACCGATATTATTAAAACGGTTCAAAAGAGCTCGCAGACAATGATTGTTAAGATGAGTCAATCGTTTGAAGAAAGCGAGAAACAAACGAAAACAATTGATGAAGCCATTGACTCTTCGAATACGGTTACCGATCAAATGGAGATCTTAGTAGAAAATATTATTAATATAGTCGGATTAAGCAGCCAAATTGGAAGACAAAAAGATGAAGCCGTTGCTTCAGTAGAAAATATTGCTGCATCAGCTGAAGAAAACTCTGCAGGCACACAAGAAGTCTCTGCTAATGCCGAAGAAATATTAGCGACAATGGAAGAATTTAGTGCCAATATTCATGATTTAGATAACATTGCAAAACGGTTAATAGATGAAACAAGTCAATTTAGATTAGACTAATCACTTTTTTTAAAAAATAAACTAGTGCGTTTTACTTAATCGTCCATCAATAGAACCTTGAATCAGCGGCTATTCGGCTGTATAAAAAGAAACGGTCGTTTCTTTTTATACAAAAGAGTGCTGCTGGTTTTCTATTGTTCAATAAAAGAAATGTGTGAAATAGATTTTAGGAGGAACGACATGGAAAAGTTTATAGTGTTTACTAGTGGCGGTCAAAACTTTGCCATACCCATTACAGAGATTGAAAAAATTATTATGATGCAAGATCCAACTAGAATTCCGGATACGTCTTCTTATTTATTAGGAGCCATCCCTTACAGTGATCAATTATTGCCAATCGTTGATCTGTGCGAAAGATTGTTTAAACAAAAAACGGTTGTAACAGATAGTACAAAAATCATTGTGGCAGAGTGGAAAGAATTAAAAATCGGTTTAGTTGTTGAAGATGTTCTATCTGTTAGCAACTTTGAAGAAATTTCTAAAGATGAGACAGAAGAAGAAATGCAACACGCTGCAAAATATGTTCGAGCTTTATTTAAAACAGAAGAAGGCATTGTCTTAGTGTTGGATGTAGACGTCTTGTTTTCATCAGAAAATGAAAAAGAGCTCATTGAATTAATCAATAAATAAAAACGATTAAGAATAAGGTGTTAGATAAACAGAATGGGGAAGAAGGCATGATGGACGAAATTAAAGTAGGTATTTCAGACTATAAAGTAGCGAGGATGCCCCAAACATTGATGACAATTGGATTAGGTTCCTGTGTAGGAATTGCTATTTATGATCCTAAAACAAAAATTGGTGGACTCAGTCACATAATGCTACCGGATAGCAGTTCATTTAAAAATGCAACTAAAATAGAGAAGTTTGCTGATTTAGCTATTCCTCAAATGGTTTCAGAAATAAGGAAAGAAACGAAAAATCAAAACCTAATTGCTAAAATTGCAGGTGGTGCGAGCATGTTTCAAACGGCCAATGATTCATATATAGGAAGCATTGGTGAAAGAAACGTTGCCGCAGTTGAACGGAGTCTAAAACTCTTGAATATTCCTTTGTTAGGAACCCATACAGGAGGAAATATGGGGAGAACAATGATTGTAGATTTAAGTACGTTTACAGTTAAAGTTCGCATGGTTAGTCGAGAAATTATTGTATTGTAAACGTGAATAGGAGCGAGTAGAAAAAATGGGAATAAAAGTGTTGGTCGTGGATGATTCTGCATTCATGAGAAAAATAATAACCGAAACAATATCAGAAGTAGACGGTTTAAGCGTTATTGGAACGGCAAGAAATGGCCATGATGCGCTAAAATCTATTCCTTTATTAAAACCAGATATTGTGACGTTAGATATCGAAATGCCAGGTTTAAATGGACTGGAAACACTTGAGATTATTAAACAAACGTTTACTATTCCTGTTGTGATGATGAGCTCCCATAGTGGAGAAGCTGTAACAATTGAAGCATTAGAATTAGGTGCAATGGATTTTATTGAAAAACCTGTGGATTTGAAAAATCAATCAGAAGAATTTAAAAAAGAGATTGAACTAAAAATCTTGCCTTTATTCGAAAAAGCTAAAGAAATAGGTCAAAAAAAAGAAATAGATAAAAGCAGTGTAAAGAAGGAATGGCAAAAAAAAGTACCCAAAAAAGTAAAAGCTATCGCAATAGGAGCGTCTACTGGGGGCCCAAAAGCGTTATTGCATGTGATTCAACACTTGCCAGAAGACTTAGACATTCCGGTCTTTATTGTTCAACACATGCCTAAAGGCTTTACATTATCTTTTGCAGAACGATTGAATATGAAATCTGCAGTTAAAGTTGTTGAAGCAAAAGAAGGAATGGTTATTGAAAAAGGAACCGTTTATCTAGCTCCTGGAGATTTTCATATGACAATCAAACAAAATAAAATTGCGTTAGATAGTACCGCTAAAATATTAGGAGTAAGGCCAGCAGTAGATTACTTGTTTCAATCCGCTGCAAGTCTCTATGGTTCATCATTAGTCGGCGTGATCTTAACGGGCATGGGCCATGATGGCAGTGTAGGGATGGGCGAGATTAAAAAGCATGGTGGATTTACATTAGCGCAAGATCAAGAAACCGCAGTTGTCTATGGTATGCCAGGAAATGCTGTTAAAAAAGGTGTAGTAGATGAAGTGGCTAGTTTGACAGAACTATCGGATAGGATAAATTGGATGATAAGGATGAGACAATGAACCTAAACTATGAGTTTTTTTATGATTGGACGAACAAACACTTAAATCTTAATCTAGATGGTTACAAAGAAAAACAATTGCAACGAAGAATTGCCAGTGTCATGAAAAACGCAGGTGCTCTAACACTTGAAGAGTATTCAAAAAAAATAGCCCAAGATGAAACGGTCAAACAACAATTTTTAGATTACATCACAATTAATGTGACTGATTTTTTTCGCAACCAAGATATTTTTGAAGAGTTCGAATCACAATTAAAAATACTATCCACAACATTCCCCTCAATGAAAGTATGGAGTGCAGCGTGTTCTACTGGAGCAGAAGCTTATTCTATGGCGATGATTTTCGACAAACATCAATTGAGAATGGCAGAAAAAATATTGGCAACAGATATTGATGAAACGATTCTAAAAAGAGCAAAAGATGGGGTTTACAAAAACCATGAAATGAAAAATGTTCCGGCAACAGAACGAGCTGCTTACTTTGAAGACAAAGAAGGAACGTTTTATCTAAAACCGCTTATTAAAAACAAAGTTCAATTTAAAAGACACGATTTAATTGCCGATAAATTCGGGAAAAACTTTCATATTATTGTTTGTCGAAATGTCACGATTTACTTTAAAAATGAAGTTAAAGATGAGTTGTACCAACGATTTAGTGATTCCCTTGTTAAGGGTGGTATTTTCTTCACCGGAGCAACCGAAGCGATTTACAATCCAGAGATATACGGATTGAAAAAAATATCTGCATTCATGTATGAAAAACTGTAAACTAAACGAAGATTCAACAAAAGATTTTTAGAAAGAAACAGAGCCTGTTATTTAGGTTATATGAAACGAATGAAAGGGTTGGTTTCACAATTTTTCGAGACCAGCAGATGAAACAGGAGGAACACTATGGATGAAAATAGTAAATACCTCGAATTATTTTTTGAGGAAGCAGATGAACACTTACAAAGTTTGAATGAGCAAGTACTTGAATTGGAAAAACACCCAGAACAATCTGAAATCGTTGATGTGATGTTTAGATCAGCTCATACGATTAAAGGGATGGCAGCTACTATGGGATTTGATACAATGGCTAAGTTAACCCATAATATGGAGAATGTGTTTGATTTATTAAAGACAGATGCCATTCAAGCCGATGAAAAATCAATTGCATTAATTTTTGATTGCTTAGATACCTTGTCAGAATTGGTTGAAGACTTACGTGAAGAAAACAATATCGAACGGGATATCTCAACCTTGATTGACCAACTAAATGCGGTTGTTAATGGAGAAAGTGAAGCCATCGTTGAAGCAACAGAAGAAGCAGATGAAGAGTTTAATCTAGATCTACATAAACTAGACGATTCCGATGTTCAAGTAATCGAAAACGCCAAAGAAAGTGGCTTTAATGCGTTCAGATTAGCCGTTAAAGTTGACGAAGACAGCAGCATGAAGAATGCCCGTGTTTTCTTAGTGATGAGTAAACTAGAACAAGCAGGAGATGTGCTTTATGTTGAACCGGCTACCGAAGTGCTTGAAAATGAAGAATTCGGAGATGTATTTAAACTGGTCTTTTTAAGTAAATCAGATGAAGAAACCGTTAAAAATTTAGCTCTAGATAATAGCGAAATCGAAGCGGTTTTGATTGAAACCATTACGGATGCTCAAGAATTGATGAATACCACTTTACCAGCAGTAGTGAACCCTAAAGAAATAGCGGTTGTTGAGAAAGAATTAGTCAAAGTCGATACGAGTGAGACTAAAAAAAGCTCGTCAAAAGCACCACAAAAACAAGCAATGAATCAATCGGTGCGTGTGGATATAGATAAACTCGATACGTTCATGAACTTGGTATCCGAATTGGTTATCTACCGCACACAATTAGAAGATTTTAGTACCCAACTTCAATCTACCGGATTAAATGAACCGCTTGAACAAGTTGCTCGAATTAGTTCAGAACTACAAGAATTAGTTTTGAAAATCAGAATGCAGCCTGTCAGCGCCGTAATGAGTCGTTTCCCGAGAATGGTTCGTGATTTAGCGAATGACTTAAATAAAGAATTTGAGTTAATCATTGAAGGGGAAGACACTGAATTAGATCGTACAGTGGTATCTGAACTAGGAGAACCCTTGATTCACTTGATTAGAAACGCAGCCGATCATGGAATTGAAATGCCAAGTAAACGTCTAGAGTTGGGCAAACCGGCAAAAGGCCAAATTAAAATCACAGCATATCAAGAAGGAAACCGTGTTGTCTTGACTGTTTCTGATGATGGTAAAGGCGTTAATCCTGCCGCTATTAAAGAGAGTGCTGACAGAAAAGGTATCCCAACTGAAGGATTAAGCGACAAAGAGTTGCAACAATTAATCTTACACGCTGGTTTCTCTACAGCACAAGAAGTGACAAGCATTTCTGGTCGTGGTGTCGGAATGGATGTTGTCAAACAAAAAATCAACATGTTGGGCGGAACCATTGAAATTGATAGTGTCGTTAACAGGGGGACTATATTTAAAGTTAACTTGCCATTGACCTTGTCTATCATTCAATCGCTGCTAATCAAAGTTGGCGAAGAAACCTTTGCTATGCCACTTGGTATTGTTCAAAAAATAATCAAACCTGAAATTGAAGAAATTATTCAAGTACACAACCGTGAAGTTTACTTATTTGAAGAAGTAGCTCTTCCAGTGATCCGCTTGAACGAGGTCTTTGATATTCCAGCAATTGAAGAAGATAATCTGCACTTGATTTTAGTTAATCAAGGAGATAAACAATATGCCTTAGCAGTAGATGATATTCTTAGACAACAAGAAATTGCGATTAAGAAACTAGGAACAGAATTAAGTATGATGAAGAAATACCTAGGCGCAACAATTATGGGAAATGGTGGCATTATTATGATCTTAGATATTGCTAGCATCTGTAAAGAAACGAGTCAGGAGACCAATTATGAACTCTGATTACTCTTTGTTAGAATTAGATGCGCTTAAAGAGGTCATTAACATTGGTGGCGGAAACGCCGCAACGAGTTTATCTCAATTAATCAACAAACCGGTCAACATGACGGTTCCGGTTATAGAGATGTTGGACTATTCAGAAGTTTATGAACAAATTATGCCAGAAGACGCTGTGGTAAAAGCGGTGATGATGCGCATGCTCGGCGATGCAGACGGAATGTTTCTGTTCACAGTCGATCAAGCAGGTTCAGAAAGTATTGTGACTATGATGATGCCTGAAGGAATCGATTATTCAGAATCCTTAGCCGATTCTGCGTTACAAGAATTAGTCAATATTTTAGTGAATTCATTTTTAAATGCGATTATTAAATTATTGGATATTCACCTGATAACTTCTGTGCCGCTATTGACAAAAGATATGTTTGGGGCGATTATGAGTAGTGTCTATATGGAACAAGGGCAATATGAAGAGTCCGTTATGATTATCAAAAATGAGTTTTACTACGCTGGAGACCGCTTAGAGTCTTCATTGTATTTTGTTCCTCAACCAGGAATACTAGAAAAAATGTTTGAATTATTAGGAGTCGGAGGAGAAGATTAACATGACAAAAAGAGTAATGGTAGTAGACGATGCAGCATTTATGAGAATGAAACTAAAGGATATTTTACAAAAGAATGGGTATGAAGTTGTTGCAGAAGCACAAAATGGCGTAGAGGCTGTTGAGAAATATAAAGTAGAAAAACCAGATTTAGTTACAATGGATATCACAATGCCAGAGATGGACGGCGTTGAAGCCTTAAAAGCGATTAAAGCATTCGATCCAGCATCTAGAGTTGTGATGTGTAGCGCTATGGGACAACAAGGAATGGTAATGGATGCCATCCGTTCTGGAGCAGTTGATTTTATTGTCAAACCTTTTGACACAGACCGTGTGATCAAAGCGTTAGACAAAGCAGCACTGTAGGTTAGTCATATGACACAGATAATTGTTTTCACATTAAATAATAAGTACTACGCATTTTTATCAGAAGATGTGGAAGAAATATTGAAAAAAATGACGTGGACAACGATTCCTCAGTCTCCAGAATGGGTACAAGGGTTAATTAACCTAAGAGGAAATGTCATTACCTTAATAAATTTCTATAAACTTTTATCTCCCTCTGTTGAAACAGAAGAATTATGTTACAATAATATTGTCATTGTGAAAAACAAAGACGAAAAATTGGCATTCATGGTGGATAATGTTGAGTGGGTTACTGAAATTGATCCAGCAGCTATCCAACAGTTAGAGAATAAAACCGATGATCACATCTCTGGATTAATCCAAGTAAAAGATCAACTGGTAAATATTATTAACATGGAGACACTATTTTATAAAAATGAGGGATAATAGTGAAACAAGTTTTATCACAACAAGAAATTGATTCTTTATTGGAAGCTGTCAAAAGTGGCGAAATAGATGAAAATAAACTTGAAGAACAAGAAAACGAGAAGAATAAAGTGAAAAGTTACGACTTTAAACGTCCGGCTCGTCTTTCTAAAGAGTACATTAGTACACTAAACATGGTCTTTGAAGAATTTTCTAAAATTGCTGGAAATCGATTGTCAACGCAAGTTAGAAACAATGTTGAATTGCAACTCGCTTCAATCGAACAAGTGAGTTTTGATGAGTTTGTACACTCCGTACCGCGTTTTACGTTAATGGGGCTGTTTCACTCGAAACCTTTGGAAGGCACACAGATTATTGAATTAAGCCCGCAACTTTGTTTGCAGTTGATTGATTTATTGTGTGGCAGTTCTGAAGTGAGATCTAGTGACGACCAGATAAGCAAAACCAACTTCACGGATATTGAAAAAGCGATACTGACAGATATTTTAGGCGATTTAGTCCACTCTTTTGAATTGGCTTGGCGAGATGTTATTGATCTAGAAGTTAAATTAGAGACAACAGAAACCAATCCACAGCTATTACAAAACATGTCCCCTAATGAACCGGTCATCTTAGTGACATTTACGGTTGATTTGTTTAATGTACGGACGTTTGCGAATATTTGCGTTCCTTACATATTTTTTGAAACGATTTTAGATAAATTGAGTTTAAAGAATTGGTTTGATACCGAAAGAGGTGCAGACCGCTCTGATAACAAGAGAATAGAAACCAGTTTAAATTCTGCCAAAGTAAATCTGGAAGTACTTTTAGGAGAAGCTACCATGACCTTAGAAAACTTTTTGCAGTTGGAGTTGGGTGACATTATTCCTTTAGATGGAAAAACGTCTGATCCACTGGTTATGTCAGTAGAACAACGTCCGCATTATCTCGTTAAACCGGGATTAAAAGGTAAAAATAGGGCAGTAGAAGTATTACAGTATATCGAAGGAGAGACGAACTGATGAGTAACGAAATGCTATCTCAAGAAGAAATAGACGCGATGTTAAATGGACCAACTGAAACAGCCACAACGATACCGAACGCAATAGATAAAGACCAAGAAGATATTATTGGTGAAGTTGGAAATATTACGATGTCCCAAGCAGCAACCACTTTATCGGCTATTTTAAATCACCGTGTAACGATTACAACTCCACGTGTCTCTTGTTTGAAATTTGAAGAGATTATCAAACAGAGCAAAGCGCCAAAAGTGGTTACCACAATTGAATACAAAGAAGGTCTAATAGGCAGTAATCTATTGATGATGGATGTAACGGACGCCATTATTATTGCAGATTTAATGATGGATGGCGATGGTGATGCTACCGGGAAAGAATTCACTGAATTAGAATTAAGTGCCGTTGGTGAAGCGATGAACCAAATGATTGGTTCATCTTCAACAGCAATGGCAACGATGTTGGAAAAAACAGTTGATATTCTTCCTCCCGATGTTGAAGTGTGGGAAAATATAGAAAACGTTCAATACGATAAAATTGCTGCAGATGCAGTTGTTTGCAAGATTGCGTTCAAAATGACTGTTGATGATCTGATTGAAAGTGAGATTATGCAAATCTTTACACTGGATACAGTAAATGATATTTCTAATATCATGATGAATGGGAACGAAGCTGAAGTTTTAGACTACAAAAAACCACAAGCTCCAGTGCAAAAACCTGTTCAAGAAACCAAACCAGTACAAACTGAAACAACAGATAGAGTAGCCATCCAAACGCCTGGCTTCCAAGAATTAACAGATAACAACACATCAAACAACGTGAATAATCTAGATTTAATTATGGACGTACCACTTCACTTTAGCGTCATGCTAGG
>NZ_JBATXB010000062.1:0-3306 GCF_049673005.1 Carnobacterium sp.
GCTGCGGCACTCTATTATCATTCAAAAGTGAAAGCTGATGATCATGCAACTGGAATCTACTTCTTTGAAGTTTTACGAAAAGTAGAAGCTGAAAAGTAGCTTAGTACCTAAAAATTTGAAAGTTAGATTTTAAGTCTAACTTTCAAGAGGCAAAGTATTGCGTACAAGTTGGAATTTTCTTGTATTCTAATTTTCTAAACTAAATTTTAAAATTCTTTCAGTCACTTTTAACGAATCTAGTCCAATAAATTTATTTTCTAATACTTGATTGATTCTTTCATAATCTACACTAGGATGTATTTCTTTTACTAACTCTAGCGTCATTTCAGCACCTCGATCCATCGAGTGCGCTCCCGATATTAGCAAAATATCATTCCTACCTAACTGCTCAACACCGGATTTCAATGCCCCTTCGAGTTCTTCAAATAAAACAACTTTAATTTCATTTTGACTCAGAACCTTTAAAAAAGCAGCTAGTTCTTCCGTAGTGACTTCATCTTTCTTTTCTACATTTGATGATGCTGTTGTTAAAATGATTTTTTTAATTTTCATTTTATGAAACCACGTTACTAAAGATTCCGCAATCTCTGTACTATGCTCAGGTCCATTACTTCCTCTGATTGCATGTACAAGATGTAGCTTATTGTAGTCTAAATGGCTAATGGTTTCCATACAAGAATCAATATTATTTTGATTCAATAACAAATCGTCTATCACCTTAAATTCTTTATCATAAAGGATATGAAACCGTCTTTCTACACCACGGAAATTTTTTATTCCTCGCTGAACAGAATCGAGTGGTATATCGTTAACCAACCCCGTGATGAGCGCAGTGAGTGTATTGTAGATAGAATGATAGCCTGGAACGGATATCTCTAAATCGAAAATTGCAGGTTTAATCGTTTTTCCACTTAAAGTACTAAAGGAATTTTGAATGGTCACCGTAAATAATGGCACTCCTAAAGAGAACCGAATATCTGAAACAGCGATTGTTCCCATCTGATTATCGATTCCAAAAGTGACAACTTGAGCCTTAGTCTCTTTCTCTAAAGGAATGAGCAACGGTTCATCAATATTCAAAATAGCTATACTTTTTTTAGAAGCATTTCTGATCAAGGATGCTTTAGCGTCAAAATAAGCATCAAATGATTTATGCAGTTTGATATGTTCTGGACTAATGTTCATAAAAGCTACTACATCAAATTCAGTATGGTAAACGCGTTTAAGTTCTAGCGCTGAGGAAGAAACCTCCATAGAAACATGTGTGATTTCACGATCCCTCATCTTTGCAAAATGCTGCTGTAAATTATACGATTCCGGAGTCGTTAATCTGCTCATTTCGATTTCTTTATCCATTTTAACTAAGATAGTCCCTATTAAACCTGATTTTAATTGGTAGGTCTTGAAAATTTCTTCTATAATACCTATAATCGTCGTTTTCCCATTAGTAGCCGTTACTCCAAATACACTCATTGCCCTAGAAGGATTGCAAAAATAATTACTTGATGCAATAGCTAAGGCTTCTCGAGTATCTGAAACTTTGAGTTGAAGAACATCTATATCCTCAATGAAATGATCGACAATAAGAACCGTTGCTCCTTGGCTTACCGCATGATGAGCATAATTATGACCATCTGTTTCGTAACCTTTAATGCAGACAAATAAGGTATCTTCAGTTACTTCTTTTGAATGGTAGGCGATTGTTTTAATCTCTATTTCATCTAATTCCGCTAGTCGCTTCTTGGGTTTACTAGAATTAATTTCTATCGATTTCAATAATTCAGTTAAGTTCATGCTAATCAATACTCCTCCAGTAATTGTGTGCAGTGTTTAGTAAGCGCTTTTAGGGACGAGTTAGCTTGAATCTATTAGTAGTGATTAGCTTACTATTTTATCTATCGCCTGTCATATTATTTGCTCAGATTTCTACATATGCTATATGGACCTACTATAAAGAGGCTCATAACCAGGCTCATTTTGGAAAAATAGATCTTTATTATTTCTGGAGCAAGGAGTTGGATACGATCTTCTCAATTGAACAAATCCAGTAATTGTTAAATAAAACCTTATAACGCGAAGAACTTATGAGATTCAATACAAATTTTTTTATTCGTTCATCTCATAAGTTAAGTCTATACTATTCAAATTAATTGGTTCGTTTTTCTTCTTCTGTCAATACTGTCTTAGCTATTCCTTTTCCAAAAGTCTTTATAAGCTCTATCAAAGCTAGTTTATCAGCTTCATCAAAATCGCTCAATAATTCATCTAAGTAGTCCATATGTTCTAAGTGAACGTCCATAAATTTTCTTTTACCTTCTTCGGTTATTTGAATCCAGAATACTCGTTTATCACAGTCATCTTGAATTTTTTCTACATAGTTTAATTTTAATAATTTACTAACTGTATGAGTTATGGTTCCACTGCTAATAGCTGCTACTTCACCAAGCTTTTGAGTCTTAGCTCTCTTAACCTCATTTAAATAAGCTAGTATTGGATATACACTGTAGGGCATGCCTAACTCTTCAAGATTTTTACCTAAGCTTTCTTGAAATGAATGAGCCATTTTCCCAAACACAACCATTAACTTAACATTTGTATTCATCACTTTTCCTCCAATAAACAGGCTGATCTTTCGCCATGCGTAATCTATATTTTTTTTTTAATGCTCTTTACGTTAAAAAACGGACTCTCTTCTTACTTTACCATTAGAAGAAATAATTATCTTCTTAGAAGTATAAAAACTGACTTTTTTTATTTTCTTCTTAGCAGAGCAAGTTAGGCTTAATAAAAAGAATGATCTGTCTAAATTTGACTTTCAACTAAATTATTTTATTATTTGATAGTTTTTTAATTATCTTTATGTTAAGATAATTGTATCATAAAATTTATCTTAATGAAAAGATAGTTTTAGTTTGATTTAAGATATCTCACAATTGAAGCTTAACTGCCTATGCAGCATAAGTAATTGTACACTTCTTAAGTCATATAATTTGAAGGAGGAATTTACACGTGAAAAATCAATACACAGATTTATTAAAAGAACGCCGTTCCATTTATGCTCTAGGAAAGAATGTATCCGTATCAAATGAACAAATTTTAGACTTAGTTAAAGTAGCGATGAAAGAAAGCCCATCATCATTTAATTCTCAAACATCCCGTGCAGTTGTCCTATTTGGAGACTCACACGATAAATTATGGGATCTTACTGAAACAGCTTTAAAATCAGTTATTCCTGAAGGACAAGATTTTGCTCCAACAGTTGGTAAACTAAACTCTTTCCGTGCTGGTTATGGAACAGTTTTATTC
>NZ_JBATXB010000063.1:0-3584 GCF_049673005.1 Carnobacterium sp.
TATTATGAAATAAAAATCTAGCAAATGGCTACTATACCAATAAACATATTGCACTTGTCAATCTTAATAGTTCTTTTAAAGAATAGTACACAAACGTATAAAAGACAAGACGTTAACTTAAAATTAAAGATAAGCTTAATATTCTCGTTTCTTCTTTATAAAACTAAAGAAATTTATAAAAACTTAAAGTGTTATCTCAAATAGAATACCGTACAATGAGGATAGTTCGTGACTTTAAAAAAGGTCGCAAAAACCAACATGAAGGAGATGGATGTTTTGGAAGAAGTCGTTATCGTAAGTGCTGTAAGAACTCCAATCGGAAAATTTGGAGGCAGTTTAAAACATATATCCGCTGTTGAATTAGGAACAATCGTTACAAAAGAAGCTCTCAAACGAGCAACTATTTCTCCTGACAGTGTTGACCAAGTTATTTTCGGCAATGTTTTACAGGCAGGTTCGGGCCAAAATCCAGCTCGACAAATTGCCGTTCATTCTGACATCCCTTATACAACACCAGGTATGACTATTAACGAGGTTTGCGGTTCTGGATTAAAGTCTATTATACTCGGTAGCCAAGCTATCCAATTAGGGGATGCTGATGTTATCGTTGTTGGTGGTACAGAAAACATGTCACAAGCTCCTTACCTTTTAAATACACATCGTTGGGGGAAAAAAGCCGGTGACGATCGAATGATAGATAGCCTCATGCATGATGGCCTTTCAGATGCTTTTAGCCAGTTACCTATGGGATTAACTGCAGAAAAAGTTGCAGACCAATATGGAATTTCAAGAGCTGCCCAAGATGAATTTGCATTAGAATCTCAAAAGAGAGCCGCTACTGCTAAAAATAATGGCGTATTTACAAAAGAAATTGTATCTGTTCCTATTAAAGACTCCAAAAGAAATGAGCAATTATTTAGTGACGACGAGTTTATTCGCGAGTCAACTACATTAGAAAGCTTATCCAAATTAAAACCTGCATTTAAAGAAGATGGATCCGTAACTGCTGGTAATTCATCCGGCATAAATGATGGAGCTGCTGCTCTTGTTCTAATGAAAAAATCATTAGCAGAGCAATTGGAACTCCCTTACTTGGCAACTATCAAAGGATATGCAGAAGTTGGTATCGATCCTTCCATTATGGGATATGCACCTTACCAAGCCATTAAAAAAGTCTTAAAGAAAACACATTTATCGCTAGAAGAAATTGATTCTATTGAATTAAATGAAGCTTTTGCGGCTCAAAGCGTTGCCGTTTCAAAAGACTTAGCATTAGATACATTTAAAGTGAACGCTAACGGGGGTGCTATAGCATTAGGTCATCCAATAGGTGCTTCAGGATCAAGAATTGTCGTTAGTCTAGTTCATCAGTTATTGAAAAATAAATCTCGTCTTGGTCTGGCTTCTTTATGTGTCGGTGGTGGCATTGGTATAGCAATGATTATTGAGCGAAATCCATTGAATGAAATAGGTTGAAACCGTTTCGTTAGGTCGTATTAAAGATATCTGGTATAATGTTTATTGTACGATATTTCAACGCTTAGTTTCCTATTTTTTCTTTTTTTTAGATTCAGAAAGATTGTGTAAACCATCTATACTAAGCTAATACGAGAGGGGAAAAAATGTATGAAAGTAAATGCAGAATTAAGATCAGAAATTGGAACGGCTTCGGCTAAGAGGTACAGAAAAGAACATAATATTCCAGCTGTTGTTTATAACAAAGGTGGAGACGCTACTTCAATCTTACTTAACGAAAAAGATTTTATTGAAGTATTAAAAAAATTAGGTAAAAACGGTATTTTTGATGTTGTTGTGGATGGTGAGAAACCTAAACAAGTAATCATTAAACATTATCAAAGTTCCGCAATTAAAGTTCAAGTTTTAGATGTAGAACTTCAAGCAATAGAAAAAGGACAAAAACTTACGGTTACTGTTCCAATTATTCTTGAAGGCACTGAAAAAGTTAAATTAGGAATGGTTTCACAAACATTAAATGAATTAGAAATTGAAACAACACCTACACATATTCCTGCTGAATATGTACTTGACGTGAGCACATTAACTATTGGTGATTCTTTAACTGTTGCAGATATTAAAGTAGATAAATCTGTTACTGTTTTAGATGAACAAGATGAGACCGTTGTAATTGTAGCTCAACCTGTTGCTCTTGAAGAGGAAACAACTGACGAAGCTGCTGAACCAGAAGTAATTGGCGAAAAAGCAGAATAATGTGTTTGATTCGAAAAAGTTATCCCCACTAGAAACTAAACTAGTGGGGATAACTTTTTTATTCTTTTACTTAATTGTTCGCTAATTCTTTTTGCACCTCTTGTATATTTCTTGTAGAATGAGATGTAGTAAAATGAGCAGTAAGTGTTTTTTATACTAATGAAAGGACTGTGACTGATGGAAACACCACAAAAAATGACTATCTATATTGATGCAGATGCTTGCCCCGTAAAAGATGTCATCATCTCAGAGGGAACGGCAAAAGAAATACCCGTTACTCTCGTAACAAGTATTTCTCATTTTTCGACTGTTGAACAACCAAAAGGTGTCGAGACTATCTACGTCGATAATGGAGCCGAGGCTGCTGACTATCGTATTATTCGCCTCATTAAAAAAAAGGATTTGCTCGTTACTCAAGATTACGGACTAGCTTCATTAGCTTTAGCTAAAGGAGCAGTTGTTATCCATCATAGTGGATACAGATACACCATGGACAATATTGATCAGCTGCTACAAGATCGTTACCTTAGTGCTATGATCAGAAAAAGCGGAAAAAGAACCAAAGGACCAAAGCCTTTCACAGAAGAAAATCGCGAGAAATTCCGCCAACTTCTTACTGAAATTCTTTCTTCTTATTAAGTTCATTTGTACACTACTCTAAACTCTTCACAGACAACTGGAATTCTCTCGTTAAATTCTAAACCATTTTTTTCGTACACTTTTGAATAAAACTCTTTATGTACATCTTTCCAATATGCTAATGAGCGATCTCCTTCTCCCTCTTTAAAGGCATGCTCACTCGTCACTTCATTATATGGCACGATTGATACAGCTGTAGTTCGGGTAAGGCATCTAGCATCATCTTTGCTATCTAAAATGATGCTCCATTCACCTATCTTAGGTAACGCTTCGTCTTCTAAGCTATAACATTCGTAAGCTGAAGAAGTAGCTGTCTTTATTCCACGCACCGTTAAATCAGCTAATTCATCAGGTACGACGCCGTATTGCCAAGCTACATATGTTTCATTTCTATATTCTGGATTCTCTTCTATAAATCGCTCCCAAAGTTGTTTGGCTTTCATTATGAATTCCCCCTCTTTTCTTTTAATTTAATCCATCCGTGTCCTTTTTTCCTCTTAGTTAGCTTATTTTACCATACCCGATTATCGTTTACTCAAAATAAAAAACAGCCAGTTAGAAGAGAGGAACTCCTCTCTTCTAACTGGCGGTTTTCTTGTTTCTATAGTTTAAATTGATTAACCGTTTGGCTTAAATCTTCTGCTAAAGTTGCTAAGTGTTCCGCATTTCCAGAAACTTCTTCCATCGAACTGCTAATTTGTTGTGTCGCAGCTGAC
>NZ_JBATXB010000064.1:0-11163 GCF_049673005.1 Carnobacterium sp.
TAATAAGGAGGAGTATAATGAAAAACACTCAGCAAGATAAGGATTATTCATTAGCAAGAGTAAAAGAAGAAGATAAAAAAGGCTTTTGGTCGATGCTTTTTATTATGTTAGGATTCACCTTTTTTTCTGCTAGTATGCTAACGGGAGGAACACTGGGGACGGGATTATCCTTTAAAGATTTTATACTAGCCGTATTTATCGGAAATCTTATACTAGGTGTTTATACAGGGTTTTTGGCTTTCATCAGTTCAGGTACAGGCTTATCTACTCATTTACTTGCAAAATATTCTTTTGGAGAAAAAGGCTCATACTTGGTTTCATTTTTATTAGGAGTAACGCAAGTTGGTTGGTTTGGGGTAGGCATTGCAATGATTGCTTTACCAGTTCATAAAGTAACAGGTATCGGTATCCCAGTTTTAGTCGTTATTGCTGGAATAGCGATGACAACATCTGCGTTTTTTGGAATGAAAACTCTTGCGATTATTAGTTTTATATCTGTGCCAGCGATTGCTTTATTAGGTGGGAAATCAGTCTTTGACGCTATACAATCTGCAGGTGGGATGAAAGAAATACTTTCTTTGACACCTACAGCTCCAATTACGATGGGTACAGCAATATCTCTTACGATAGGTTCATTTATAAGTGGAGGTTCGACAACCGCTGACTTTACTCGATTTGCAAAATCTCGAAAAATTAGTGTTATCACAACGGTCTTTGCTTTCTTTGTAGGAAATTCGTTGATGTTTTTATTCGGTGCAATTGGTGCGATGGTTACAGGCCTTTCAGATATATCGGAAGTCATGTTTTCACAAGGATTAATTATACCAGCTATTGTCGTGCTAGGATTAAATATTTGGACAACAAATGATAATGCTATCTACACAGCGGGACTAGGTTTTTCTAATATTACAAAACAGCCTAAGAAAAAAATAGTTCTCATTTTGGGTGTTCTTGGGACCTTATCTTCTTTATTTTTATACTCTAACTTTCAAGCTTTCTTAGGGTCACTGGGAACTTTTATCCCACCAGTCGGCGGGATTCTAATTGCAGATTATTTCCTTTATGATAAAGAAAGGTATAAAAATTTTGATACACAAGAATTTAGAAGCGTAAATGTTCACGCCTTGCTTGCAGTTGCTGTTGGTTCACTGGCTGCTCTTTATGCTCCAGGTATTCCGGCGATTAATGGTATCATTATAGCAATAGGAAGCTACACTATTTTAGTAAAGGTCTTTAAACCCTCTCAAGTAGCATTAAAGATGGATAATCTAACAAATGAAAGCATTTAAAGAAAAAGGGGAATAAGTCGTGTTAATTAAAAATGGATTAGTTTACAACCAAAATAAACAGCAAGATATTTTAATTGAAGAAGGCATCATCACACGTATTGAAGACAGAATTGAATACGATCAAGTTCAAGGACACGAGGTAGTAGATGCCAAAGGTAAGCTAGTATCTGCGCCGTTCATTGAACCTCACATTCATTTGGACTCTGTTTTAACGGCAGGAGAACCGCGTTGGAATGAGAGTGGAACATTGTTTGAAGGGATTCAAACGTGGTCAGAAAGAAAGCAGTCTCTCACAATTGAAGATGTAAAGACAAGAGCACGCAAAGCTTTAAAGATGCAAATCGCTAATGGGATACAGTTTGTCAGAACTCATGTGGATGTAACTGATCCATCATTAACGGCTCTAAAAGCATTAATTGAATTACGCGAAGAAATGAAAGAGTCTGTGACCATTCAACTTGTAGCCTTTCCACAAGAGGGTATTTTATCTTATCCTAATGGGCTAGACTTATTAGAAGAAGCATTAAAGCTAGGAGCAGATGTTGTCGGTGGTATTCCGCATTACGAATTTACACGTGAATACGGTGTCGAGTCGATTAATAAAGTAGTTGAATTAGCTTTAAAATACGATGTGCTTATCGATGTGCATTGTGATGAAATTGACGATGAACAATCACGTTTCCTTGAAGTTCTAGCCACTCGTGCGTATGAATACGGTATTGGGGATAAGGTTACAGCTAGCCATACAACAGCAATGGGTTCTTACAATGATGCTTATACATCTAAATTATTTCGTATTTTAAAATTATCGGGTATCCATTTTATTTCAAACCCATTAGTGAACATTCATCTTCAAGGGCGATTTGATAGTTATCCAAAAAGAAGAGGGTTAACACGCGTAAAAGAATTATTAGCAGCAGGTATGAATGTTGCTTTTGGACATGACGATATCTTTGATCCTTGGTATCCATTAGGAACAGGGAATATGCTACAAGTCTTGCACATGGGCCTCCATGTAGGGCAAATGATGGGGTATGAGGAGATCAATCAATCCCTTCATCTGATTAGCACAAATAGCGCTAAAGCTATGCATATCCTTGATGAGTATGGAGTAGAAGTCGGGAAACCAGGCAATCTTATTATTCTTGATGCAGATAGCGGGTATGAAACGGTGAGAAGACAGGCTGTTGTCTTATACTCTATTCGCAAAGGGACAATCATTTCGCAAACGACTCCAGCAGTTTCAATTGTAGATATAGATGGAATAGAAGAGATTACTTTTTCGAAATAATACGTTTTTAAATGAGTACATTATAATAAAAATGATTTTCTTATTCTGATGGGTAAGAGAATGAAATAAAAAGACAACCTAACGATAAAACATTAGATCAAAATTCTAATGTTAATCGTTAGGTTTTTAATGTTATGGGTAGAGAGTGAGTTGATAATAGATTTTTATCCCCGATATTGCTTTCTCTTTAGAACAAATGGTACTATAAGTAAGAAGGTTCTTTCGTAAGCTAACGACTTCTAAAGTCTATCCTAGACCTTTTGAAAAATGGAAATACATAGTTTGAAAAAATGTCAATAATAAGGAGTAAATAGAATGAATATAAAACAAATGGTTGGAGAAAAAGCAGCAGAGTATGTTGAAGATGGAATGATTGTAGGACTAGGGACTGGATCAACAGCTTATTACTTAGTTGAAGCACTTGGTAAACGAGTTAAAGAAGGGTTGAAGATTAAAGGTGTGACTACCTCTAGCCGTACAAAAGAGCAAGCAGAATCCTTAAATATACCATTAGTGGATTTAAACGATGTTGAGAAAATTGATTTAACAATCGATGGATCGGATGAAATTAGTGCTGACTACCAAGGGATTAAGGGCGGTGGTGGGGCTTTATTATTTGAAAAATTAGTAGCTAATGCTAGTGAAAAAGTGATTTGGATTGTAGATGATAGTAAAATGGTAATAAGACTTGGGGCTTTTCCTTTACCAGTTGAAATTGTATCATTTGGTTACAAACAACTTTTTAGACTTTTTGAATCAAAGGGTTTAAAACCTGTGTTGCGTCTAGACGATTCTAAAGAAATATATGTAACAGATGGTGGACATTATATTGTTGATTTACACCTGAATACAATTGAAAATCCAATAGAACTAGCTGCTTGGTTAGATGGACTGACGGGTGTGATTGAACATGGTTTATTTTTGAATATGGTTCATACAGTTATTGTAGGACACGAGGATTCTGTAGAAATCTTAGATGTTAGATGATTTTTTACTAATAGATGAAAAGTTGATGAGAATTTATTGTCAACTGAAGCAATTGAAACCGTTAACATGACGATGTATGGTAAAATAACAGAATAAATCGAATAAAAGGGGACAGATACAATGCGTATAGTAGATTTGATTGCTAAAAAACAACATGGGAAAGCATTAACAACAGAAGAAATTAATTATATGATTGAAGGATTTACAACTGGTGAAATTCCTGATTACCAAATGAGTGCTATTGCAATGGCTATATATTTTCAAGGAATGGATGATCATGAGCGAAGCGATCTAACGATGAGTATGGTAAATTCAGGAGAAAAAATTGATTTGTCGGCTATTCATGGGGTTAAAGTGGACAAGCATTCAACCGGTGGAGTAGGGGATACAACTACTCTAGTGTTAGCTCCTTTGGTTGCGAGTTTAGGAGTACCAATTGCGAAAATGAGCGGTCGAGGCTTAGGGCATACTGGAGGGACGATTGATAAGTTAGAAGCTATTCCAGGATTTACTGTTGAATTAACTCAAGAAAAATTTATTGAACTAGTAAATAAAAATAAAGTTGCAGTGGTAGGTCAATCTGGAAACTTAACTCCTGCTGATAAAAAACTTTATGCTTTACGTGATGTTACTGGAACGGTAGAATCGATACCGTTAATCGCCAGTTCAATTATGAGTAAAAAAATAGCTGCTGGAGCAGATGCGATTGTATTGGATGTAAAAATTGGTGCAGGTGCATTTATGAAGACAAAAGAAGATGCTAGAGAATTAGCGCATGCAATGGTGAAAATCGGTAACTTAGTTGGACGTCAAACGATGGCTGTTATCTCTGATATGAGCCAACCTTTAGGCTACGCTATCGGAAATGCTTTGGAAGTAAAGGAAGCTATAGAAACGTTAGAAGGAAATGGACCTGAAGATTTAGTAGAATTGTGTTTAACTTTAGGCAGCCAAATGGTACATCTTGCAGGTATTGGTGGAAACTTAGCAGAAGCAAGATTGTTATTAGAAGAAAACTTAAATAATGGGAAAGCACTTGAGAAATTTAAAGAGTTCGTTGCTTCTCAAGGGGGAGACACAGCTGTCATTGATAATCCTGAACGTCTTCCACAAGCAGAGTACCAATCGGAAGTACTAGCTACCCGTGATGGGGTTGTTTCTCAAATTAATGCAGATGAAATTGGTATTGCAGCAATGATGCTAGGAGCCGGTAGAGCGAACAAAGAAAGTAAAATTGATTTAGCCGTTGGTCTAATGCTACGTAAAAAAGTTGGAGATAAGGTTGAAAAAGGTGAGTCTTTAGTCACTATTTATAGCAATCAAAAAGACGTCTCTTCAGTAGAAAATAAGATTCAAGAAAATATTGCTATCTCAGATAAAGCAGAACCCATTCAATTGATTCACGAACTGATTCTTGACTAAAAAATAGTTAATAAGAATAGGCTAGTTGAGTTAATCCGTTAAAAGGATCAACTTAACTGGCCTATTTTTACTTTATTCTACGAATAAGTAATGAAGAACTGAAACAACAAACAAAAATAGTCCTATAAATAAAAGGATGCTCATGATGACATGCAAGTACGCCAAAATTCCACCAGCTGCTACAATACTACGAAAAGATGGTAGAAATAAGTAGATTAAGAAGTAAAAACAACTAATAAAAAAGATACTAAAGACTATTTTTTTAAACATAGGTTTGCCTTACCCTCTTTATCTATAATTTTGTTAATAAGTGTAGCATAGCAAAATAGAATAAGGAGTACAATACTAACAATCAATAAGATAACACTAAATGAATTAAATTAAAATAAGATGATAATTAGATGAGCGTATATGCTATACTAACCTTTACAGTTTTTTGCGTTTAGGAGGAATGAGAATGAATAAGAAAGATTGGCAAGATGGTTTGACTATTATTTATCCTGTTATGTTAGGCTATATACCATTGGGATTAGCTTGTGGTATGCTTTTATATGATTCAGGTTTTACTATTTCTGCTATTCTCTTAATGAGTTTACTTGTATTTGCTGGAGCAGCACAATTTATGACTGCTTCGATGATCCTCATGGGAGCATCTATACCAACGATTGTTTTAATGGTTTTCTTCTTAAATATTAGGCACTTATTGATGAGCTCAAGTATGTCCAAGTTCTTTAAAAAAAGTTCCATTCCATTTATTCTAATTTATAGCCATACATTAGCAGATGAAGCTTACGCTATTAACTATAATCAATTTAAAAATCACGAATGGACAGAATATCAAGCTCTAGCAACAAATATTCTGGCCTACTTGTCATGGGTGGTTAGCACAGTTATCGGAGGATGGATAGGAAGTAACTGGATGTTTGATATTACAGTGATGAATTATGTTTTAATCGCACTGTTTATAGCTTTACTAATCAATCAACTGGTTTCGAAATTAGTCATTATTGTTGGACTAATAGCGGGGGGGTTATCGGTTATTTTAATGGAATTGCTTCATCATAATATAGCTTTAGTGATTGCAGCGATTTTGGCTTCTCTTTTTGGCTATTGGCTAGACAAAGATAAAGATAATCAAAAGGAAAAGGTGGGATACAATAAATGAAATTTAATCCATGGTTCTTAATTTTGGGTATGTCTATAGTGACCTATTTACCTAGAATGTTGCCTATGCTTATTCTAAGTAAACGTACTATCCCAGAAAAACTAGCGAAATGGATGTCGTTTATTCCTGTTTCAATATTTTCCGCATTAGTTTTTTCTGATATTTTTTTCTGGAATGGGAGCGTAGATGTTAATCCACTGTCTAACCTAAAATTATTGCCGTCAATTCTGACAGCGATTATTGCCTACTATACTAAAAGTTTATTGTGGGCGATGATACTAGGAGTTGCCAGTCTTTCTTTCTTCATTTATTTAAGTTAAACTACTCTAGATGGTCTAAAAAAATAGAGAATCATGCTATAATGAAAAAAGATATCACTTAAAAAAACTAAATAAATTTATTGGAGGAAAGACATGTCTGAACTAACCAATCGCGCAATAAAAAAATGTATTGAATCAAAAGTAGTCCAAACACATCGCGTTTTGCCATCTGATTTAAATCATCACCAGACCTTATTCGGTGGTAATTTAATGAGTTGGATTGATAATACAGCTTCTATCTCAGCTGCTCGTCATTCGAGAGGGATAACAGTAACAGCTTCGATTGATTCTTTAGATTTTCTGCATCCCCTGCCTAGTAATCATTCTGTTTGTATTGAAAGCTATGTATCTGGCGTAGGGAAATCATCTATGGAAGTTTTTTGCAAAATTATGGGAGAAGATCTTATGACTGGAGAGCGCTATTTAGCAGCAACTAGTTTTAGTACTTTTGTTTCAATGAAAAGTGAAGCAGTTCCTAGTGTTATCGTTCCTCTAGTAGAACCTTCAACTAAGGAAGAAAAGCTAGTTTGTAGCGGGTACGAGAAACGTCATGAAAAACGTCTTTTAAACCGTGAATTTAACGAACAATTTGCAAATGTTATTTCTTATTCAACTACGTGGGAAGTTTAAAATTTAAATAGATTCCATTAGGAGGAACTACTGTGATATATAAATGTGCCGAAAATAATAAGGACTTGATTCTTGATTTTCTAGAAAATGATCCTATAACGAATTTGTTTGTCATTGCAGATATTGAAAGATATGGATTTGATTCTTTAGATCAAGATGTTTGGGCATACACAAATGATCTTGATGAAATTAAAGGACTATTGCTACGCTATAAAGATATTGCTATTCCAGTTCACGGTAAAGAATTCTTAGGGTTCGATACATTTTTACCTCTTTTACAAAGTCTAAATGAAATAAATGTGATTAGTGGTGAGAAATTAGCTATTGAACAATATGAAATTTATTTTCCGGAATTAGAACAAATAGAAACAATTCTTTCTGTTTGTGAGGAGTTAATAGAGTCACCTAAAAAGATGCATCTTGTAGAGAAGTTAGTCAGAGCTGATATACCAGCTTATCTTTCTTGGCAAAAAGCTTGTTTTGAAACAGTATCAGAATCAGAGTTAGTGTTAACAGAAATGTTGGATAATGAAGATGTTTTGATACATATCATTAAAAATGATAGAAACGAAATTATTAGTTCGGGAAGAATCTCGGCAGAAAGTTCAAAAGCAGCGATGATTACCCGAATTGGTACAGTAAAGTCAGAAGAATCTAAAGGCTACGCAACGATGATAACAACCTCGCTAACTCAGTATTGTCTAGACAATGCTAAAGTAGCCTGTCTTTTCTATCATAATTCTAAAGCTGGGTGTGTGTATCATCGCCTAGGTTATCAAGATACTACAAAAAAATGGTGCATGCTAAAACCAAAATTAGAGGAAAATAAAAAGAATATTTTTCAAGAACTAATAAGCTAAATACATTAATTTATTAAAAAGTTAAAGAGGCTAGGGAGCCTATTAATATGATAGGCTCCCTAGCCTCTTTAACTATATTTAAATCACTGATTTGTTTAGTTTATGCTTTTATACTAACTCAAGTTCAAGTCGTTTTTTATCAAAGCTATTTTATTTTTACAAGAGTTCGTCCAGTCATTTTACCGGCCAAGATTTTAGAAAAAGCTAAAGGTAAGTCAGTTAAATTAATCTGTTGATCAACCATATCCTCTAAATGAGTAGGCTTCATGTCTGTTGCTAATCTTTGCCATAAATTTTTCCTTAATTCGATAGGGCATTCAACAGAGTCTATCCCAATTAATTTAGTGCCACGTAATATAAAAGGTAAAACAGTAGCTTCAAATTTTAGACCACCGGCATTTCCACTTAATGCAATCGCACCACTATAATGCAATTGTGCTAATAAAGGAGCTAATTGAGGTCCGCCAACGGGATCAATAATAGCTGACCAACGTGGTTTTGCTAATGGTTTTGCTTTTGGAAGTTGAACGTCTTCGATAGATAAGACGGTTGTTGCGCCTAGTTTTTGTAAATAATTCTCTGATTGATCTTTTTTACGAGAAACAGCTTCTACATTATAGCCTAAGTTAGCTAGCATAGAAATAGCCATGCTTCCTACGCCACCTGTAGCTCCAGTAACTAATACAGTTTCTTGTCCAAGATGAAGGCCTGCAGACTCGAGCGCATGAATAGATTGAGCAGCTGTGAAGCCAGCAGTTCCAATAATCATAGCTTCTTTCAGACTTAATCCATCTGGTAGTGGGACGACCCATTCGCTTGGGACTCTAGCATATTGACTATAACCACCATCGTGTGCTACTCCTAATTTATAGCTGGTAACAATAACAGGATCCCCTGTCTTGAATTCTGAAACGGCTGATTCAACAACGATTCCACTCAAGTCAATACCTAGAGTAAGCGGGTATTGACTAACAACGCCACCGCCCATTTTAGCTGCTAAGGCATCTTTATAATTCACACCAGAATAATGGACCTCAATTAAGACGTCTCCTGGGGGTAAATCCTCTTTAGTAATCTGCTGAATAGTAGAAACAATCGTCCCATTTTCTTCTTTTGCAATAAAAGCTGGAAAAGTTTTCATAGATAGAGCCTCATTTCATTTAATAAGATACTTTTATACTACCTGATTCTTAAAGAAAAACCAAATCAAAAAATAGAAAAAACTCGATAAAGTGTAAACACTTTATCGAGTAAAGTCGTTAATTAGTTGTTGAGCGTATAGCCAATTTAGTATAGTCAATTCCGCGAGCTAAGCACCATTCTCTAGTTTCTCCAGCAACAATGAGATCCGTTCGTTGCAATTCGAGAATAGATTTTCTACCTAATAAAGTCATAATGGATTTTAAGCTGCTTTTCCATTCATTCATTTGATTAATCGTCTCATCGACACCGTCATTAATAACCATATTTAAAATCAAAGAAGAAATCCCAACAGCTTTAGATCCTAGAGAGAGGGCTTTTACAATATCAAGCGGGTGACGAATACCACCTGATGCTAGGATATCAACTTGACTTATAAATTCTTGAGCTTCTAATAGTGAAATCACAGAGGATTGACCCCAATTTTCTAAATAATCTATTTTATTTGTCTTGCGTCGGTAGTTTTCAATTTTCGCAAAATTTGTGCCACCTTTTCCACTGATGTCGATAGTTTTTACTCCAGTTGATAAAATTAATGCAATTGTTTCACGACTCATTCCAAAGCCAACTTCTTTAGCAATGATCGGAACATCTAATGCAGTGGTTATAGCATTTAATTGATCCAACCAATTAGAAAAATCTCGATCTCCCTCTGGCATGATTAACTCTTGAGGAGCATTGATGTGTATTTGTAAAGCATCAGCTTCCATTAAATCAACAGCTTTTTTTGCATTTTCAACGGTTTGACCTGTACCTAAATTAGCAAAAATAAGCCCAGTTGGATTAACGTCTCTTATAATCGTAAAACTATCTTTAACGCTAGGATTTTTTAGCGCCGCACTTACTGAACCAGATGCCATAGCAATACCCGTTTCACGAGCTACAATAGCTAATTTTTTATTAAGTTTTTTTGTCCAGTCGCTGCCACCAGTCATAGCATTAATGTAAAAAGGGAAGTCTAATTGAAAGGTTGCAAAAGAAGTGGAAAGATCAGCTTCTTCGACAGACATTTGTGGGAAAGAATGATGAACATAATGGAGTGCATCAAAATCAGATGGAATAGTGTCTTTGAAAAAATTCATTGCTAATGAGACATGTTCATTTTTTCTATTGTTTGCAGAATTCATGAGGATCATCCTTTCTTTTATTATAAGCTATTTCGTATTGTAAACGTGGAGTGGCAAGTTCGTAATGCCTTCTTCTTCCCAAGCTGTCATTAAAGGCAATAGACCTTCTCTGCGATTAAATAAAACAATCCCACAATCTCCACCGCCAGCACCAGATGATTTAGCTGCGCCGTGATATTGTTCAGCAACGTTACACAATTGAGTTAAAGCAGGAGTTTCAATAACAACACCAGTATCTTGACTCATTTTAACGAGCAAGTTACGATTTCTTCTAATTTGCTGTTGAATGAGAAGGATATCATTGGTCTGAAATCCCTCAATCATAAGATTCACGCACTGTTTGCTATCTTCTAAAAATTGCTCATAGGCCTGTTGATCGCGTCTTCTTTTACTAGTTACTTCGTCTACTAAATCTGAAGTAGATGCAGGAGAACCAGTCCAGCCAATGACCAAACGCAAATCAACAGGTGGGTTTAGAGAAAGGATAGAAAGACATGGCCAATCTCCCTCAATTAATTCTTTTATCGAGTAATTCCTTTTTTCTTGTTGAGAGGTAACCCATTCGCGATCAAATGTCGTGAAAGCTATCCACCCGCCATAGACACTAGCTGCTACATCTCCACACGAACCATTACTTTTAACAGAAAGATGAGCTAATGCCGCCAATTTAAAAACTAGCTCATCTGTATCTTCTAATTCATAAAATTGGCACAAAGCTTTAACAGTAGCAACCGTGACAGCCGCGCTAGAGCCTAGTCCATATTTTCGACCATTGGAACTATCTAATTCACTGTCCACTGTTAGACTGAAAAATGCTAATGACTTATTTAATTCTTTTGCGTATTTTTCCGTTAATGTAATCGCGGCTAAAA
>NZ_JBATXB010000065.1:0-15479 GCF_049673005.1 Carnobacterium sp.
ATATTATTCATAAGAAGGCCTCTTTCATTTATGTATTTGCCGCTCAAGCATACATTTATGATAGAACGCCTTCTTTCTTTTTGCTAGTAAAAAATAATAGTATCTCGAGAACTATTTTACACATACCTCTCGTTATGTAATCAACTCAGAGAGTTTCATAGCAAGACTTTCCACCAAAATTGTCATCCTGATCATAAGTAAAGAAAAACCCTACAAAATAACGAATTCTTTTGACTAAGAACTTCTCATAATCGGTCGATTCAAGTACATTATTCCAGTTAGTGACATTGACTAATTGACAACCCTTTTAAAAAACTTTAAAGTAACTCCAGTAACAAAAAGACAGGGGATGTTTTCCATTTTAAATAAAAAAACGTACAAATTATTTTTTCTAATTATTTTTAGTATTTTAGTTATTCTTATAGGTATATCTGTTTACTTAACCTCAAACAACGGGAATAAGATTAAAGACACCGAATCTGTTAAAAATAACAAGGCTGTTGTTAATTTAACAAA
This sequence comes from Carnobacterium sp., assembly GCF_049673005.1. Taxonomy (GTDB): domain Bacteria; phylum Bacillota; class Bacilli; order Lactobacillales; family Carnobacteriaceae; genus Carnobacterium_A. The sequence continues at coordinate 517 of NZ_JBATXB010000065.1, forward strand.
AGATGATACTGCTTATCAATCAATTTATCCAGAGTATGAAATAGCTTACGTTTATATATTAAATACGTTCTCAAACCAATTAGATACTCTAGAAAATAATGATTCAATCAAAGAAAATTTTTATACAGTAACGACTGATTTCCAAGAATTGGTCCGTGACTTTATAAAAAAAGTTCCTGATTCACCTTCAGCTTTTCAAGAGAGCAGAGATTTTGCTCTCTCGAGTGCTCTAAAAACTCAAAAGGCGCTCAAAGAATACGAACAACTTGCAAAAGAAGGCAACTTAACTTTTTTAGAAGATAAGAAAAGTCTTTTAAATGATGCTGTTTCTGATTTTAAGAAAAGTCAGGAAAACTATTTAGATAGAATGGAACTGTTAAACTAATTTTATTCCCTCTGAAAAAAGGGGCTGGGACATAACTAATTAAAACTTAAAAAAGGCTTGAAATCAATTTTACAAAAAATTGATTTCAAGCCTTTTTATTAGTCTAATTTTAGTGGAGAATTATATTTATACTTTTGTCTCATCCTCTTTTTAAATCTAAAATTCTGTATTTAAGACCGTACGTCCAGCATGATGGTGAATTTTTCTCCAGTCTACTAAACCTTCACCTAAACCTCTTAATAAAATTTCACCCGTTCCCATATTAGTAGCTAAAGGAATTTCGTAGACGTCACTCAACCTTAACAGAGCACTAACATCTGGTTCATGTGGTTGAGCTGTTAACGGATCTCTTAAAAAAATTACCATATCTATTTTATCATCTGAAATGTAAGCTCCTATTTGTTGGTCTCCACCTAATGGACCAGACTTAAATCGATGAACATCTAGACCCGTTGCATCAATAATTCTTTTTCCTGTTGTTCCTGTGGCGTAAAGAGAATGTTCTTTTAAAATATCTTGATAAGATGAAATTAGTTTGACCATTTCATCTTTTTTCTTATCATGAGCAATCAATGCAATATTCAATCTTACTCCTCCTTTATTCAATCTATTCTATAATAATCATAACATGGAAATACCGATATCGCATTTTTAACTTAGAAAGTAAAAAAGGAAGTCTCAATCTAGTTATCTTAATAGATAGTTAAATTGAGATTTCCTATAAATAGATAGGTTAAAAGAACATTAGCTTTCTTCTACAATAAATTGTTTTACTATCTCATCAAGTTCATGCACGATTTTATTCATTTCAATAGTTGAATCTACCACATTCTCAATTTGATTTTGTTGTGAAAGAGAAGCCGCACTAACTTCTTGTGCGGAAGCAGCTGTTTCCTCTGATACTGCTGCAATATTTTGGATTGCATAAAGTGCTTGATCTTTATGAGCAATCATTTCCTCCAAATTAGCAGTCAATTTAATAATAGAACCATTCATTTGTTCGGTTAGTTTCCAATTATCTTTAAATGATTGTTCTGTGCTTGCAACGGATTGATTTTGGCTTTCCATTGACTCAACATTTTTATTTATTACAAGTACCGTCGTTTTTGTTTCGACCAATATCTCTCGAACAGTATTTTGAATAGCTTCTGTTTCATTACTTGATTGTTCAGCTAGTTTTCGGACTTCATTGGCTACCACTGCAAAACCTGCTCCTTGTTCACCTGCACGAGCGGCTTCAATACTAGCATTTAAAGCTAATAAATTCGTTTGTGCTGTAATAGCTTGGATTGAAACAATTACTTGATTAATCCCTGATATCTTTTGAGTAAGGATGTCGATTTGTTTTTGAACTTGTTCATTAACATCGTTTGCACTTATATTATGCTTACGTAATTTTTCAACTTCTTGTATTCCTTGTTCTGTTGATTCGACTGTTTTACGTGATAAGCCACTCATTTCTTTTGAAAGCTTAGCTAAGTTATTAATTTGACGAGCAAGATCGTCTACACTTCTGTTGGTTTCTTCAGCATCTTCTGCTTGCTTAGATGCACCTTGAGCAATCTCTTCCGTTGCAACGGATACATCTCTACTAGACGATACAATTTCTTCAAATACATTATTAACATGATTTGACGAATTATTTAGTCTTGTAGAAGCTTCTTTTACAGCAGAGATTGCACGGCTAGTTTGATCTAGCATATGATTATAAGAAGTTGTTACTCCACCAATTTCATCTTCTTTAATGTATTTTCCATTTACTACTTTAGTCAGATCTCCACTTGCTGCTACTTCCATGGATTTCTGCAATCGAGCTAAGGGTTTTATTTGTTTGAAAATAAGTAAAGCACTAGTTAAAGATAATAGTATTGCCATGATAATACCAGAAATAATTGAAAAATTTAATGTCATAGTAAATGGCTTTAAGATTTGGCTACGTGGTAAAACAGTTTGTATGCTCCATACTTCCGGTACTTTTTCCAAGTCTAATGGAACAATTGTGTTAAAAGCTTGTTCTCCGAAACTCTTGGACTCAACATAAATTGTATCTGTTTCTCCCTTATTTAATTTTTCTTTAGTCGATTCCCAATCAATCGAATTTCTCATATCCGTTCCTATCATTTCTTTTTTCAAACTATTAGCAATGAGTATCCCTTTATCTGAAATAATCGAAGCATAACCACCTGAAGGTTTGATTGTTTCTACTAATTCATTTAAATAATCCATTGAAAATGACGCTGCAACGATACCTAAAAAATCCCCAGATTCTGATATTAATGGAACAGATAACGTAGACACTAATGTTTTTATTCCGTTTATCTCTATTTCTTTAGGATCCAGTAACGTTACCTGTTTATTTTTTTTAGGTGCCTGGTACCACTCTGATTCTTCCTCTGAATCTAAATTTCCTGCTCTTTCAACCTCTATCTTGTTACTATCCATAAAAGTAACTGAAGAAAAACGACCTTTATCGTCTATCAAATTTAGATTAGTCTGATTCTGTGAATTGATTGCTTCTTCCTCAAGCACTACCGTTAGCCCAAATAGCTGAGTATTGTTCATAAAGTTCGCTTCTGTTGCCTTAAGTATTTCTTCAGAAGTTAATAGATCTTCGGCGTGAAGGCTCTCAAAAAGAACAGCCGTCGTTTCTAATAACACACTTGTTTTAATGAACTGTTCTTTTAGCTGACCCGTTACTTTTTGAGCTCGTATTACTGTGGCTTCTTCAGTATTTTTCACGGTTTGATGATAACTATAGAAGCTTGTTAGTGCAGTATAGATTATAAATAACCCTAAAAATAATCCAATGATTGCTGCTGATAGTTTCCAAACAATACTTTTCGTTTGTTTCATTTGTTTCATTTTTACATCCCCCTCAATCCTTTTATGCTATGGTTACATCGTTAATCTACTTTTTAATTAAAAGGGGTCTATTTTTTTGGTTTTTAATGAATAGGTTTTTTCTTATTCATAGTCAGATTATCGGCTATTTTAAATGGTCTGAGTTGTTACACAAAATAATTTTTCCTTGTTTTCTCAAAAGTGATTCCCTCTTATAATTAAATCTAAATCCTATTTTCTTAAATTTAGGTCATATAGCATCAAATTTAGAATCGGTAATAGTTTAATAAAATTAATCTCTTCTCACAGTATTTTCATCTTACTTCTTAACAAAAAAAGTATCCTTTATTCACAGTTTCTTCATACTTAATTAGTATAGTAAGGACATACCAATAACAACCAACTTTTTTATATTTTCATTTTACCTGGTACTCCTCCAAAGTATAGGTATTACTCCTTTTAGCCACTTGCTTTATAGCAAGTGGCTTTTTGTTTTTTTACTATCGTGTAAAAACTTAAAACTACTAAGACATAGTATAGTAGTTGTTACACTCAAGCGTTTCGTTTGAGTGATGACTAGATACGTATTCATTATGATTCTTAGTCAATGATCGTTTAAGATCTTTTATAGATTATTTGAAAAATGATTATCTTATACTTCTTAAAGATGATTCACTCTTCTATACTATTTTTATTTCAACAATCTATAAAATTTGGATGATAGTCTTTTTACTAGAAAACTGTTAAAATGGTAGGCAATTGAAGTTCATCTAGATTAAATTCTAAATGACTCTATTTTGAAAGAATGGATGGGTGTAATGAATAAAACAGCAAGGCAAAATTTAGCATCATGCAAACGCGTTATCATAAAAGTCGGTACTAGTACGATTATGTACCCTAATGGAACAGTCAACCTACAAAGACTAGACAAGTTATCTTTTGTTCTTAGTGATTTAAGAAATCAAGGAAAAGAAGTTATTCTAGTTTCTTCAGGAGCAGTCGGGGTAGGTCTTCACCGCTTAAAACTACAACAATCCCCTAGATCAATTCCAGAACAACAAGCTGTTGCTTCTGTTGGACAAAGTGAGTTAATGAGTTTATACAGTACTTTTTTCTTTAATTACGGACAGATTATTGGGCAAGTCTTAATGACTCGAGATATTGTTGTTTTCCCTGAAAGTCGTTTGAATGCAATTAATACTTTTGAGCAACTACTTAAACAAAAGGTTATTCCAATTGTTAATGAGAACGATACCGTCGCTGTCGACGAATTAGATCATGCTACTAAATTTGGTGATAACGATAAACTATCCGCTATCGTAGCAGAAATCACTCAAGCTGATCTATTGATTATGTTATCAGATATTGATGGGTTTTATGATCGAAATCCTAATGAAGATGAAAAAGCTAATTTATTTCATGAAATTAATCATATTACACCCGAATTATTCTCACTAGCAGGTGGCGTAGGGTCTAAATTTGGGACAGGTGGTATGATTTCAAAATTAAAGGCTGCTGAACATGTTTTAAAACATTCTAGTAAAATGGTGCTAGCAAATGGCGCAAATCCAACAGATATTTTTAAAATTATTGCTGGTGAAGAAATTGGTACGCTTTTTGTCCCTGAACACAACTAGCCATTAGAAAGGAAGACAAATTAATGAAAACATTAATTGAATTAGGCGAAGAAGCAAAAAAGGCAAGCCGTTATCTAGCGCTAGCTTCAACAAAAGAAAAAAATAAGGTCTTAAAAACGATGAGTTTGGCAATTATTGATCATGCTGACGAAATTTTATTAGCTAATCAAAAAGATTTAATAGCAGCTAAAGAAAATAACATTCCAGAGACACTTTTAGACCGACTAATTTTAAACGTCAATCGTCTTCAAGAAATGGCAGACGGCTTAGCTCAAATTGCTGATTTACCTGACCCTATAGGAATGGTTGAGGGTATGTGGAAGAATGAAGCCGGTCTAACTATCGGAAAACAAAGTGTTCCTCTCGGAGTAATCGGTATTATTTATGAATCTCGCCCCAATGTTACGACAGACGCTGGAGCTTTATGCTTTAAGTCAGGTAACGCTGTTATCTTAAGAGGTGGCAAAGAAGCGATTCACTCAAATACTGCCTTAATTAAAGTCCTTCAAGATACATTAGTATTTAGTGGTTTTCCTAAAGCTTGTCTTCAATTAGTTGAAGATACTTCTAGAGAAACCGCTCGTGAGATGATGCGCTTGAATCGTTATTTAGATGTCTTAATCCCTCGCGGTGGGGCACGCCTAATCCAAACTGTAATGGAAACGGCGACCGTTCCTGTTATTGAAACTGGGACAGGCAATTGTCATGTTTATATCGATAAAGATGCACAGTTAAAAATGGCAACGGATATCATTGTTAATGCAAAGTGTTCTCGCCCTTCTGTTTGTAATGCTGCGGAAACTTTATTAATTCATGAAGACGTGGCTGCCAAATTTTTACCTTTTATCGAAAAAGCTTTAGCTGAATACAACGTTGAACTCCGAGCAGATAAAAAAGCTTATCAATTTCTAAAAAAAGCCGTACCTGCAACATTAGAAGATTGGGAAACCGAATTTCTCGATTTTATCTTAGCTATCAAAGTTGTTTCTTCGTTAGAAGAGGCCATTACACACATCAACCAATATAGCACAGGACATTCAGAATCTATTGTCACAGATAATTATTTTTCAGGCCAACAATTTCATCGGGAAGTTGATTCTTCAACTGTTTATATTAACGCTTCAACGCGTTTTACAGACGGTTTTGAATTTGGCTTTGGGGCAGAGATTGGCATTAGTACTCAAAAGTTACATGCACGTGGACCAATGGGATTAGCTGAATTAACATCTTCTAAGTATATTGTCTTTGGAGAAGGACAAATTCGTTAGCCTTACCTAACTTTTAAGATAAATTTTATAAGTACATTAACATTACCTATTGGGAGAACTTAAAAGAACTCTTTCATAAATTTCGGGTTCTCCACAGATGGGTAACTGTTATGAGCAAAAATGATTATTCTAAATGCTAAACAGGTACTTTTATATTTTATTTTTTACATTTAAAACTAAGACTCAATTTGTCTTGGTTTTTTATTTTTTAGATTGGTGTAAACTAATCAACCTGATTGTATTACAGATCTGAAGAAAGAAACTAACGGTTACTTATTCGATTATGCTAAACTAAGACTAAATTAACAAAAAAAGGTGGCCTATTATGAATAACAAAGAATCCATAGCCGTCATGGGTGCTGGTATTGTAGGAGCAACAACGGCATTTTATCTTAGCGCCGCAGGTTATAATGTTTCCATTTATGATGAAAGCACAGGGCAAGCAACGTCAGCCGCTGCTGGTATTATCTGTCCTTGGTTATCACAACGCCGCAACAAGCAATGGTATCAATTAGTCGCTACTGGCGCAGCTTTTTATCCAACGTTAATGCACGATTTAAATGAAGACTTAACCAGCTCTTCTATTTATCGACAAGCTGGAACACTTATCTTTAAGAAATCTCCAGAGCTATTATCTAAACTTGAAAAGCTAGCTTTAAAAAGACGAGAACTTGCTCCTGAGATTGGTGAATTAACCGTTCTTTCACCTACTGAGATTAAAGCTAAATTACCTTTGTTAGAAACAAGCCAATCTGCTTTATTTGCATCAGGAGGTGCCCGTGTGGACGGTTCCTTGTTGACTAAAAAACTATTAAATATGGCTATTTCAAATGGAGCAAAATATTTTAACGAAAAGGCTGAATTAACTATCACTGATAAGGAATTTTATTCTCTTTCTACATCTAAACAAACAAAACAGTACTCTACAGTTATTTTAGCAGTAGGCGCATGGTTACCAGAAGTTTTAGAGCCTTTGGGATTTTCTGTTGATATTCGGCCACAAAAAGGCCAACTCGTTTATTTAGAAGTAGAGCAAGAAACACAAGATTGGCCAGTTGTTATGCCTAATGGGGAAATAGACATCATTCCTTTCCCAAACGGACGTATCGTCGTCGGCGCTACCCACGAAAACAATGAGGGTTATGATCTATCTGTTACTGAAGAAAAACTAGACCTTATGTTAAAAGACGCAGCTCATTTTGCTCCGGATTTGACTCAAGCAACGTTTAAAGAAGCTCGCGTCGGTACACGTGCCTTCACTTCCGACTTCTTACCCTTTTTTGGTGAAATTCCCGATTCACCAAATTTATATGTAGCTAGCGGTTTAGGCTCTTCCGGTTTGACCTCAGGGCCAATCATTGCTCGTATTCTGACACAACTTATTATGGGAGAAAAAACTGATCTCCCCATATCCGATTATCCTGTTGATCGCTACATTAAAAAAAATAATCTACTTAAGCCAATTAAAACTAGAAACAATTAAAAAACAAGTACACTGAAACCATTCGATTTCAGTGTACTTGTTTTCCTTTTTATTCCATTCGCTAACCTCATTGTCTTACCATATAACTTAAAGGTTTTATTAAAAATTCTTGTTTATCTTCAACATAGACACGATGCCAAACCATAAATGTTAACATAACCCATATTTTACGAGAATAATCTATTTTCCCTACTTTGTGTTTGTTCAATAAATCTACTACGTACTCTTTATTCAATAAGTGGTCCGTTTGAGAATCCTTAATGATTTCTAAAGCCCATTCATACATTTCATCCTTTAGCCAATGACGAATTGGAACTGGAAAACCAAGCTTTTTACGAAATAAAACATTATCTGGAACGATTCCTTCAACAGATTTTCTTAAAATATACTTTGTCGTTCCATTAGCAAGTCTCAAACTAGCTGGAATTTGCTGAGCAACTTTAAATACTTCTTTATCTAAGAAAGGTGTTCTTAATTCTAGTGCGTGAGCCATCGTTGTCCTATCTGCATTCAACAATAAATCACCACTCAACCACGTATTGATGTCTATCAACTGCATTCTATCAATAGGGCTATATCCAATTGTTTGTTGATAGAGTTCTTCTGTTACTGCTACATAAGGATAGTTCGCATCATAATTTGTTAATATTTTTTTCTTCTCAACTTCATCAAATATCTTAGCATTCCCAACATAGCGATTTTCTAAAGATGTGGTCCCTCTTAAAAGGAAACTTTTACCCTTTATTCCTTCAGGCATCAATCTAGCCAAATGATTAATCGCAAGATTTGTTAAACGTCCTGTATTAGCAAATAACCTTAAAGAGTGAGGTTCATTATAAATACCATACCCGCCGAAGATCTCATCCGCACCCTCACCAGACAAAGCAACTTTTACATGTTTACGAGCTAGCTTTGACAAAAAGAATTGAGGAACTGCCGCTGGGTCAGCTAAAGGATCATCCATATGCCAAATAAACTTCGGAAACTCATCCATAAATTCTTGCGCTGAAATAGTATGACTAAAATTTTCAACTTTCAATTCTTCTGCAGTTTCTTCAGCTAAGTTTATTTCATTGTATCCGTGTCTTTCAAAACCTACAGATAACGTTTTTAATTTCGGGTTGAATTCTCTAGCTATTGCTACAATAATAGAAGAATCAATCCCACCTGATAGAAAAGCACCAACTGTTACGTCAGAACGCATATGTTTTTCGATTGAATCGTATAAACTAGTTTTAATTTCGTTAACAAATGTTTTTTCAGTCTTCATTACCGGCTTAAAATCAGCTTGCCAATATCTGGTTATTCTACTATCTTCATTTAATTTTTTTGTTATATAATGCCCTGGAGGTAATTCTTTAATCGCTTTGTGTAAGGTGTTTGAACTAGGTACATACTGAAAGGTTAGATAATTTTGTAACGCCATTTGATCTAATTCTTTATTATCAATTACGTTTAAGATAGCTTTCTTTTCAGATGATATATATACTCCGTCATCTTCAATAGCATAATAAAAAGGTTTAATACCAAACTGGTCGCGTGCTCCAAAAAATAATTTTTCTTGTTTATCCCAGATTACAAAAGCGAACATCCCACGCAATTTAGATGTTATCTTTTCTTTATATTCTGCGTAAGCAGCTAATATAACCTCCGTGTCACTATTTGTTTCAAAGGTGTAACCTTTAATAACTAATTCATCTCTTAACTCTATGTAATTATATATTTCACCGTTAAAAATAATCCAGTATCGTTCTTCTTCATAAGATAAAGGTTGTTGTCCATTCTCAATATCAATAATACTCAAACGACGAAATCCTAATGATATAAACTCGTCAACATAATAACCTTCTTCATCTGGACCTCTATGTATAATTGATTGGTTCATCTTCTGAACAAGTTCTTTTTGATTTTTTACCACGTGTTCTTTTTCATTCGATATATATCCAACAAATCCACACATTTAATTTCTCTCATTTCCTCAGCTCTTAGATAAAAATCTTTTACTGTTAGTTTTATTTCCCTATACTAAGTCACGTTTAATTATCTACATAGTTTAATTTACAGTAAGTTGTATTTTATTTCAAGGTTTAATGACAATTTCAATACAATTATGTCTGATTTGTTTCAAATATATATTTTTAAAATCATTTGAATAGAAATTAATCCATGTTTAAAAACGGTCGTTACTATTTATTTCATAAAAAAAAGGATAAAAAATAGAATACTCTTTACTTTTAGAGTATTCTATTTTAAATTATAGTTAATTATTTTGTATAGATAATGTACTCACCAGTCAATGGATCCATCTTCATTAATGTTTCAGTTGAAAGATCATACTTAAACATACCAACCATGTTTGAAATCCCTACTCCATCAACTTCATGAGCATGACGAACTTCTACTTGATAGTTTGTTTCATCTTCTTTAGAAGCATAAAATTGATTATCTTTTGCGGAGATGCCTGTTAAAGAAACAATTCTATCTAACACCATATTGCGTTCTTCTTCAGCTGAGATAACTGGCTCTTTTTCTGAAGATACCGAACTACTACTAGCATTTTCTGATGATCCTTCTACTGATCCTGATGAAGAAGGTGTTGAATTTTCAGTTGTTTCTTTCTCAGCTGCTTCTTTTTCAATTAGCCAATTCTTAATCATTTCATCGCTTGCATTTTTTATGTCCTGACCAGTTGCTGCTTTAAATTCTGTGCCCGCTAATTCTGAAACTCTTTCTGTTTTATACTTTGAATTTTCAAGAAGCGTCGCTGTTTCATCCGATTTAACTTTTTCAGCTTGAGCAGCATTTATTTTGGTTTTTAGTTCTGTTGCCTGAGTTTTTAATTCAGGATAATCAGATAAGTCATTTTCTAATACTAGTTCGATGCTTCCAGCTGCTTCATCTAACTTTCCATTCTCGAATTGAGCTAAGCTAGCTTCATAATTTGAACGGTAACCATCTTCTGTTTGTTGTACTTGACTAGATGAATCTACTTCTACTGTTACATTAGAGCTGATTGAGGATTCCATTGAGTTATCGTTTGTCGTTCCGCAAGCACTTAATAATAGTAAACTTGTTGTTGCCATAAATAAAATTTTTAATTTTTTAGTCATATGTAACTTCCTCCTTTAAGAATTTCTTGTCTTTATTATACCTTAAATTTTATATCTTCATACTGGTTTATCAACTATTTGTGTAACTTATCTATTTCAACTATACTTAACTAAAATTATTAAACACTAAATACACAAAGGAGAGTTTTCTATGAAAAGTTTTATAAATGAATTTAAAGAATTTGCTTTTAGAGGAAATGTACTTGATTTAGCTGTAGGTGTTGTCATTGGTGCTGCTTTCACAACAATTGTTTCTTCTTTAGTTGAAGATATCATTATGCCACTAGTAGGTATATTCACTGGCGGTAATGACATTTCGGCATTATCTATTAAGATAGGTACTGCCAAATTAGCATATGGTTCCTTTTTACAAGCTATTATTAATTTTTTAATTATTGCTCTTGTTGTATTTATGTTTATAAAAATTATTAATACTGCTGCTAATAAATTTAAGCGTGAAGAAGGAGTAGAGACAACAGAAGTTGAAATTCCAGCTGCCGAACGCTATTTAAAAGATATTCGTGATTTATTGGCTAAAGAAACTCATTCTACTAATTTACCAGTAGACTAAGAGACTAGGAAAAAAAACTAAACATATAATTTTACACTAAAATCAGACTAATAAAAAGGCTTGAAATCAATGTTTTATAAAACATTGATTCCAAGCCTTTTTTAATTTTTAACTAGTTATATCCCAGCCTCATAATCTATTATTCTACTTGATAATCAGGATTTTGGTAATTTTCTTTCTTTAAACCTTTGATACTCATCATAATTGCAAAGCTGAACAAATACAAAGCCGCTAAAAACAACATCACTGCTAATAAATTATATCGGTCTAAAATAACTCCAATGGCTACAGAAGAAAATCCACCTACTGCGCGACCAACGTTTAAAATTACATTATTAGCCGTTGAACGAATGTGAGTTGGATAAAGTCTTCCTACTATCGCTCCATAACCTGCGAACATACCGTTAGCGAAAAACCCAACAATTGCACCACCTAACAGTAAGGTCCATTCATTCGTTGCTGTTACAAAAAGAAATACTGAAGCTGCCGAAGCTAACAAAAATAGACCATAAGCTGTTCTAGCACCCAATTTATCTAATAATCTGCCAAATAAGAGCATTCCTATACTCATACCAATGATAGTAGAAATCATCCAAAGTGAGGATCCAGATACAGATAAACCTAAACTTTTTTGTAAAATAGATGGCAACCAGTTCATTAATCCAAAATAACCTGCAATTTGAACAGTCGCCATTAACATCAATGAAATAGTCAATCTTGTTAATTTTGGTGTTTTAAATAATTCTTTTATAGAGATAGCCGGTCCATTTTTTTCTAATTTCGTTTGTTTCCACTCATCAGTTTCATCTAAATGTTTGCGAACTAATACAGCCATTACAACTGGAAATAATCCGAACAAGAAAAGAGTATTCCAGCCTAGAGTTGGAATAATTAATGCTGCCAAAATAGCCGCTAAAATCGAGCCCATTTGACCTGAAATAGTGACAATAGAAGTCATAGCTCCCATTTTTTTCCTAGAAAACACTTCAGCAACTAATGCCATGCCAATTCCGTATTCGCCACCAGCTCCTATACCTGCTAAAAATCGGAAGAGATAAATTGAATAGATATTCGTTGCAAAATACATTGCTGCAGTAGCGAACGCGAAGATGTACACCGTATAACTAAACATCTTAATTCGTCCGTGTTTGTCTGCTAACACACCAAATAAAACGCCTCCTAGTAACATCCCTAGATTTGTTATCGTAGAGATCAGTCCTGCTGCCGCGCTGCTTAGCTGCAATTGAGCAGTAATAGAAGATAACGAAAAGGAAAGAAACATAATATCCATATTCTCTAATCCGTATCCTACTGCTGATGAAGCTAAAACTTTCTTTTGGTAGCCTGACATACCTTCGTTAATAGTTGCCGTTTGTTGTTTCATATTTTATTTTCCTCCTAAAACGAATGATCTCTGTCATTCATTATTTTATAGTATTGTTAATAGTATACGAGCAATTCTATCTTTGAGCAACTAGTATTTAAAGCACTAGCAAAAAAGAAACATCCAGACTAAGTGTCCTGATGTTTCTTTTTTTAGATACTGTGAAAAATAGCATAGATTTCTTGTTTTTTACTCTCTCTAACTTTAGCAACTTGTTTGATTGCTTCTTTACTCGTCATTTCTTTTTCTTCCATTAAAAGATTTACGTGTTCAATCACTGATAAATTTTCCCACGATGTATCGGGCTTTGCTATTAAAGAACTTTCGCTATTCCCTTCAACAATCAGACAAAATTCTCCTCTGATTTCTGAGTTTGCGGCCCATTCTACCATCTCTTCTACCGTTCCACGAATAAATTCTTCATACCGTTTAGTTAACTCGCGACAACAGACTAATTTTCGTTCTGGTCCAAAAACAGTTAACATATTTCTTAGTACTTCTTTTAATCTATGTGGCGATTCATATAAAATAATGGTTTCTGGTCTACAATTTAATTCTTCTAACTCATTTAGTTGCTCTTTTTTCTTACGTGGTAAAAACCCATAAAAATAAAAAGGTTGTGGTGCAATCCCTGATGCAACCAAAGCTGTTAAGCCTGCACTTGCCCCTGGTAAAGGAACTACTGGAATATTAGCGTCTATACAAGCAAGCACTAATTCGTGTCCTGGATCACTAATAGACGGCATACCTGCATCACTAACTTGAGCAACGGTATCTCCCATCAATAATTTTTCTATTAACTGATTTATTCGTTCTTTTGTATTATGCTCATGAAAACTTAGTTGAGGTGTTTTAATTTCAAAATGATTTAGTAACTTTTGTGTATTTCTTGTATCTTCTGAAGCAATTAAATCTACCTCTTTCAATAATCTAATTCCACGAATCGTCATATCTTCTAAATTACCTATAGGAGTTGGAATAAGATAGAGGATTCCTGTATTTCCTTTTTCAAAACTCTTTTGACTTTTCAATTCATTTTGCCTCCTTTACGTCTAGTAATGTATCCTTTATTATACACTTTAGACTTAAATCTACCGGGAACTGAATTCCTTCTTTTTCTAGAAATTCTTCTTTCTTTCTACGCGTTTTCTTTTTAAAGGCGTATTCAGCTTTCGTCGCTTCGCTACGTGTGTTAAAGGCTTCTGCATAAATCATTTTAACCGGCCGGCGTATTGCGGGCTTTGTATATTTCGCCCCTCCTCCGGTATTGTGTTCTTTTTCTCTTCGAACCAAATCAGTTGTATATCCTCCATAAAAACTCTCATCTTTGCAAAATAAAACATAAAAATAACTAGACTTTAGTTCCATACAGCATCTCTTTCACTTCTGGCAAATATTCATTATCTTCATTATAGACAATTAAAGGTGGCAAAATACGAAAACCATTCGCCTTTCCATCTTTAATCGCTTCAATCAATAATGTATTGGCTTCTTTATTTTCTTTGGGATAAACGAATCTTATTTTTTTAGGCGCTAATCTATGTCTTTTCATAGCATCTATTATTTCTAATAGACGATCTGGTCGGTGAACAAAGTAAGCTTTTCCATTCATTTTTAGTAAATCACTCGTTACCTTCATTAAATCATCTAGACTCATATGCAATTCATGTCTAGCAATAGCTAAATGTGAATTAGGATTTTTTATACTCGTTCCTTCATTAGCAAAATAAGGTGGATTACATGTAACGACATCTACAGAGTCTTTCTTTACCCACTTTAGCGCATCCTTTATATTTCCTTCTACGATAGACAATTGATTCTCTAGATGATTCATCTGAATACTACGCTCTGCCATATTAGCTAAACGAGGCTGAAGCTCAATACCCATAATAGAACTTTCAGTTTTTTTACTTAATAATAATCCTACAACACCATTTCCTGCACATAAATCGATAATTTTTGCTCTGTCATGTTTGGGTACTTGGGCAAAATCCCCTAACAATACAGCATCCAAAGAAAACGAAAAAACAGATGGACTTTGAATGATCTTTAATTCGTGACGGATGAGTTGATCTATTCGTTCATCTTTTTGTAACCACTCTTCCATGCATGACACTCCTTTATTGATGTTAATCGTTTTTCATTATAACATAAAATGAGGCTGGGACATAACTAGCTACTAATAAGAAAAAAGATTCCATTTATCAGCAAACTGATGAATGGAATCTTTTTTTGTGTCAATTTGATAGAACTCCCCGACGGGGAGGATAATCTACTGGCATAT
>NZ_JBATXB010000066.1:0-31084 GCF_049673005.1 Carnobacterium sp.
AGAAGTAGTACTATTTATTTTCTCGGATAGAATAGACCAAGGGTTCTCATTGTCTAAATAGCCATAAACAGAAAAGGGCCAATTACTAGCTTTTGCATCCTCTGCTTCTAAAGAAGGGGTAAATAAAAAAGGATTAGTAAAAGGGAAAATTGCTAGTGCTAATACTCTTTCGTGGGGATCGCTTTTAAACCCACTGAAGTATGCGATACTCTCTGGATTAGTTAATAAAGCACAGTCTAAATCAGATTCTTTTAGCCATTCCTTAAGTTGAGTTAGTTTTTTATTTGTCATAGGTTAGTCCCACTTTCTAATGTATTCTACTGTCAACTAATTGTATCATTATTCATACTAAATAAAAGCAAGAAAAAATATGAATAGAAAATCAGTTTAATGAAAAAAAAGATGAAATTTTCATGAAAATGGAATTGAAACGCTTGCATTATTTGTGAAAGTTTGATAGATTATATTAGAATAATACAATCGAATTAAAGGAGATTATATATATGGAAAAACAAACGATTACTATTTATGATGTTGCAAGAGAAGCCAATGTTTCGATGGCAACAGTTTCTAGAGTTGTCAACGGAAATCCCAATGTGAAACCTACTACACGTAAGAAGGTATTAGAGGTTATTGATCGTTTAGACTATAGACCAAATGCTATTGCTCGTGGTTTAGCTAGTAAAAAAACAACAACTGTCGGTGTAATTATACCCGATGTTACAAATTTATATTTTTCATCTTTAGCAAGAGGTATTGATGATATCGCTACGATGTATAAATACAATATTATTCTAGCAAATTCTGATCAAAATGATCAGAAAGAAGTAAACGTTTTAAATACTTTATTAGCAAAACAAGTCGATGGACTTATTTATATGGGTCACAAGATAACCGATGAGTTACGTGCTGAATTTTCACGCTCAAAAATACCTGTAGTTTTAGCAGGTACTGTTGATCCAGATAGCCAAGTAGGAAGCGTAAATATCGATTATGAAGCAGCGACTGGAGAAGTTGTTGCGGAGTTATTGGCTAAAGGTCATCAACGTGTTGCATTTGTTTCAGGTTCTCAAAAAGATGAGCCAATAAATAGTATTTATCGCATGAAGGGTTATCAAAAAGCGTTATCAGATGCTGGAGTTCCGTTTGATGAAAGTTTAATTTTTGAAACAGACTATACCTTTTCTGCAGGAGAAGAGCTATTTTCTAAATTAAGCGAAGCAAATGCAACAGCGGCTTTTGTTGGTGATGATGAGCTAGCAGTGGGTGTTTTAAATGGAGCTTTAGACTCAAATCTTCGTATACCTGAAGATTTTGAAATCATTACGGCTAATAATTCAAAATTAACTGAAATGGTTCGTCCTAAATTAAGTACAATTACTCAACCCTTATATGATATAGGTGCAGTTTCTATGCGTTTATTAACAAAATTAATGAATAAAGAAGATGTAGATGAAAAAACCATTATTTTACCTCATCACATTGCAAATCGAGGAACTTCAAAATAAACAAAATCCGATTGAAGACTAACATGTCTTCAACCGGATTTTTAGTTTTATTCATTAGTTTGAGCTATTCTTCAGTCTCAGCTTTCTTTTTAGCTTCTTCATCGGCTTTCTTTTTAGCTTCAGCATCAGCTTTTATTTTAGCTTCGGCTTCAGCTTTTTTATTTGCTTCTATGTCAGCCTTAGATTTAGCTTCTTCATCGGCTTTCTTTTTAGCATCAGCTTCAGATTTAGCTTTAGCGGCTTCTTTAGTTTTCTTTTCAGCATCAGCTTTAGCTTTTTCAGCTTTTTGTTTAGCTTCTGCGGAAGCTATTCCACCCCAAAAATCTTTTAAATCACTATCACTTGCTTCAATAGAAAAGTTGTACGCAGCTGGTTTTGGAAGATAGTTACTATTAAATATATCTGTCTTCGTTTCACCAGAAACAGTAATTTCTTTACCGTCACCTAGTTTAACTTTACCGGCTTTAGTACCTGTCTTTTCATTTACAGTAGAGGAGACAATTCCTTCAGGTTGTTGGAAAGATTGATTTGCTCCCATAATAGAGGGGTTAGCATTGTTTATAGCGTTAGCAAGTTGGGCCCAATAAGCTCTATTTCTTCCTCCTGAACTACCTGAACCAGAATACTTATCTAAATAGTTCTCTTCAACAGAGTTATCGTAACCAATCCAAGAACTCAAGGTGACTTTAGGTGTACTTGCAATGAACCAAATGTCTTTTTGTTTATCTGAGGTACCTGTCTTACCAGCTAAATCGGCACTGAAATTCAATTGACCTTTTACATCAGTTGCTGTCCCAGCATTTAAAACATCTCTTAGCATATCGATTGTAAGATAGGCTGTTTGAGGAGTAAATACGGGATTGCTTTTTGTTTTATGCTGGTAGATAATTTCTCCAGCTGAATCTTTGATGGATTCAATCATATAATTTTCTGTATGTGTTCCGTTATTAGCAAGAGTAGAGAAAGCCGTTGTTTGTTCTAAAACAGATGCTCCGCCCTCGGTACCACCAATAGCTAAAGCAATATTTTTATATTCATCTTCTGCTATAGAGTCTGTTCCAATACCCATTTTTGGAAGGTATTCTCCTGGAACAAATGACTTTTGCATTTCCATATAGATTCTTGAAGTGACAATGTTACTAGATTTAGCCAGACCTTCTCGAGCACTAACCCAAGTTCCAGGAACTTTACCACCATCATTTTTGATTTCATGTGTTCCAGTAACTCCATCAGGGACGACTAACTTTGTTTGAGGAACGATTGTTGCGGGTGTAATTATCCCGTTCTCAAGAGCTGGAGCATAAACTAAAAGTGGTTTGATAGTAGAACCGGGTGATCGATTGGTATCAAAGGCATGATTTACTTGAGAGATACTAAAATCAACACCACCTACGAATGAAAGGATAGCCCCTGTGGTATTATCCAACAATACACTACCATTTTGAACAGGTTCTATAATAGTAGTCGTTTCATTTGTTTCTGGATTAGTCCAATCTATCTCTTTTGTATTTCCTAGATTTTTAGAGCTACTAGCAACGACATTTTGCATAGCGTCATAAACAGCCTTATCAATAGTTGTATTAATTTGATATCCGTTCATTCGCATTTTTTGATCGGCTTTTTCATAATATTCATCATACAAACTTTTATCAGCGGCTAAATCAGCAGCTGTTAATTCATCTTGCGTATACATGGTTTCAATCAAAACCTTACGTGCTTCTTTTTCAACAGCATTATAGATGTAAGAATTGTTCTGTTTTGATGTCGTATCTTGTTGAATGAAGTCAGGTGTTAAATCATAATTTTTAGCTTCGTTGTATTCTTTTTTAGTGATAAATCCTTCACGATACATTCGGAATAAAACTTCATCTTTTCTAGCAAAACCTGTTGACAGATCTTCTTTGATTTCACCATTTTGAGTATATGGACTATAAACAATAGGGTTTTGTGGCAGCCCAGCTATAAAAGCGGATTGGGGCAGAGTTAACTCTTTTGAGTCAACGCCAAAGATACCATAAGAAGCTTCATGCAGCCCTGCGATATTTTCTCCATGGTTATTTCTTCCAAAAGGAGAGACATTTAGATAAGATTCTAAAATTTCTTCTTTAGAGAAAAAGTTTTCTAGACGATAAGCAAGTAAGATTTCATTCGCTTTACGTTTGAATGAAACTTCATTTGTAAGAATTTGCTGCTTAACTAATTGCTGGGTTAGAGTAGACCCACCGGATACAGAACTAGCGCCAGTGACTTCTTGAAATAGTGCACGTGCAACAGCTTTTGGAACGACGCCTTGATGCTCATAAAAATATTCGTCCTCAGTTGCTATAATAGCTTTTTGTACTAAATCAGACATATCTTTCAATGGCATCGTCGTTCTTTTAAGATCTGTCCTTAAGTCACTGATTAATTCTCCACTTGCATAGTAGATAGAAGAAGTTGTTTCAATATTATTTAAATCAGCATTCATTTCTTCATAGGTAGGTGGCTCGTCTTTAGAAACCAGATAAGCAAAATAACCTAATCCTGCTCCCCCAGCAAACGCAACACCAACTAATAGAAAAACGATTAGAGTAATAAAAAGATTTTTAATAACATTGTAAGTGACATTAAATCCAAATAAGAAGGAATGATAGCGATCCGAACGTGTCTTTTCTTCATCTTGGTCAGTAGTTGATTTATTTTTAATGAACCTATTTTTGATGCTTTTTCCTTTCAGAACAACCCATCCTTTTGCAGCTACTAAAACACTAATAAATTTATCATCAAGTGTTTTTGTGTCTATATTTTTTGAATCTAAATGAGTCTGACTAGGTGACTCACTATTTTGACTATTTATTTGTCTGCTATTTTCTTTTCTTTTACGGTTAAAAGAAGACCATTTTTTTTCTAAATCTTTTTTTATCCGTAAGAAAAAGTTTTTTATTTTAACTAAAAAAATTTGAACCATATTTTTTTCTGGATCCTTCAAAATGATTTCACCTCAATTTCATAGTCTTGATCAAAGTTACTCTGTTGATTATATCAAAAAGTTACAAAAAAACCTAACTTTTGAATGGGAAAAGCGTGAAAATAAGCTAGTGTTTTTCTTGAAGAGTGACTTTTATGAGTTTTGGATGAAGGGAATATTAAGTATTTCTAATAAAAGTCTTGACAACTGTTTTTATCTTTTCTATACTAAGATTATCAAAAATATAGATTGTGAGGGAATCGATATGAACTGCCTACCTAGTAGTACAATACAACTAAATAAATATTTCTTTAGCTATTTTAGAAGTTGTTTGTAGACAGGTCAAACTTGGATACAAACAGGAAACAGTGATGTTTGTATCTATGATGGCTAAGGCATTTTGTATTGACCTGAATGCGTCACATAGATGAAAGTTAAATCTAAGTGGCGCAAGAAACCTATTTTATCTTTTTAAAATAATGTGTAACACCCACTTAGATTGTACGTTTATCTAAGTGGGTGTTTTTAGTTTCTTAAATAATTGATTTGATGAAAAAATAATTAGGGGGAAAAGAAATGAGAATAAACAAACAGTTATGGAAAACAGGATTGGGTTTAATGGTTGCAGGAGTCGTACTAGCAGGCTGTGGCACTAGCAATGAGGTAGGAAGCGGAAAAGAAGAAGGGGTTAAGGTAGGAGTTTTACAGTTCATGGAACATGAATCATTATCGCTAGCGCGCAAAGGTTTTTTGAGTGAATTTAAAGATGCTGGATATATTGAAGGTGAAAATTTAACGGTTGATTATCAGAATGCACAAGGCGATCAAGCAAATTTACAAAGTATGAGTGAGCGCTTAGCAGGCAAGAATGATGTGATATTAAGTATTGCTACACCAGCAGCTCAAGCACTAGCAAACGTTACAGAAGTAGATCCCATACTATTTACTGCAGTAACGGATCCTATAGATGCCGGACTAGTAGAAAGTATCGAAAAGCCAGGGAAGAACTTAACCGGAACAAGTGATATTGTGCCTATTCAAGAACAAATTGCACTCTTATTATCGGTAGCATCAGAAGCTAAAACGATAGGTATTATATATAATTCAAGTGAGCCAAATTCAAAAATACAAGCAGATATGGCCGAAAAGGCTATTAAAGAGCAAGGTGTCGCGGTAAAAGTATTGACAGTTACCTCAACTAACGATGTACAACAAGTTATGACAACCTTAGCTCAAGAAGTAGATGCTGTTTACATCCCGACAGACAATACACTAGCCAGTACAATGCCTACTGTTGGAGAAATTGCCATGGAGTATAAGTTGCCGGTTATACCTGGCTCAGCAGAAATGGTTCAAGCTGGAGCTTTAGCAACATATGGGATAAACTATTCTGATTTAGGACGTCAAACAGCGCAAATGGCATTGGAAATAATTGAAGAAGGTAAAAAACCTTCTGAAATGAAAGTAGAGACTTCGAATCATTTAGAATTAGTCGTAAATGATGAAATGGCAAAAGCTTTGGGGATTGATCCTGAAAGTATTGTGGCCCCGGAATAAAAGCATAAAAAAGGAGATTTATACATTATGAGTATTATATTATCAAGTATCTCTCAAGGATTATTGTGGTCAATTATGGCTATTGGTGTCTATTTGACTTTTAGAATATTAGATATTGCAGATTTAACAGCTGAAGGAAGTTTTCCTTTAGGAGGAGCGATATGTGCAAGTTTAATTGTAGCTGGGATTTCTCCAATCCTAGCCACGCTGATTGCTGCTTTTTGCGGAATGCTTGCAGGGATGGTATCTGGACTTTTGCATACGAAACTTAAAATACCAGCATTATTAACAGGTATTTTAACAATGACAGGGTTATATTCTATAAATTTAAGAATTATGGGGAAAGCAAACATTACTTTATTGGGGAAAGAAACAGTAATGAGGACAGTTCAATCATACGGCTTAACTAGTCGTATGGCTGTTTTGGGTGTTGGGTTAATAGCAAGTCTACTCGTTATTTTTTTATTGTACTTGTTTTTTAATACAGAAATAGGTTTAGCTATTCGTTCAACTGGTGATAATGAGGCCATGAGTGAAGCAAATGGTATCCATACGAATACAATGAAAATAATTGGATATATGCTAAGCAATGGGCTAATCGCATTGTCGGGTGCATTAATAGCTCAAAACAATAGTTACGCTGATATTGGTATGGGTATTGGAACAATCGTTATTGGGCTTGCATCAGTCATTATTGGAGAAGTTCTTTTTCATCAACTATCTTTTGCAAAGCGTTTGTTAACGATTGTCATTGGATCGATTGTCTACCGTTTAATTATAGATTTAGTTCTACAACTAGGGATTGATCCACAAGACATAAAATTATTCTCAGCACTTATTTTAGCTATTGCACTCTCAACTCCATTGATTAGAAAGAAATCTAAATTTGGAAAAAATCATAAACAAGTTTTAGGGTAAAGGGAGGACTAAGTTAAATGACAGCTATTTTAGAAGTTAAGACTATTCATAAAAGTTTTGAAAGTGGAACAGTTAATGAGAATCATGTTTTAAAGGGGTTGAATCTAACCATCCAAGAAGGAGAATTTGTTACGATTATTGGTGGCAACGGAGCTGGAAAATCAACCCTATTAAATAGTATCGCAGGAAGTTTTCTTGTAGATTCAGGAAGTATTCATCTTGCCGGGGAAGACGTAACACGACAAAAAACAGCTGAGAGAGCCAAACATATTGGACGAGTTTTTCAAGATCCTAAGATGGGAACAGCTACTCGTTTAACTATAGAAGAAAACTTGGCAGTTGCTTATAAGCGTGGAAAGAGACGAGGACTTTCTTTAGGAGTTAAAGACAAACAGCGGACAGAATTTCGTAAAAGGTTAAAACAATTAGATTTAAATTTGGAAAATAGATTGAAAATGGAAGTTGGATTACTCTCTGGAGGACAGCGCCAAGCACTAACGTTATTAATGGCAGCTTTACAATCTCCAAAATTACTCTTGCTTGATGAACATACAGCAGCATTGGATCCAAAAACAAGTAAAATGGTATTAGAGTTAACCGATAAAATTGTTAAAGAAGAGCAGTTAACAGCATTGATGATAACTCATAATATGGAAAACGCTATTGAATATGGCAATCGGTTGATTATGTTGTATAATGGTCAAATTGCGGTAGATGTACGAGGAGAAGAGAAACAAAAAATGACAGTTCCAGATTTATTAGAATTATTTCATAAAAATAGTGGCGATAGAGTAAGTGATGATGCCCTAATTTTAGGATAGGAAATGAGGCTGGGACAAAAGGCTAAATATATAGTGTTTTACTAAAATAAGACTAATGAAAAGGCATGAAATCAATGTTTTATAAAATTGATTTCATGCCTTTTTTTTAGTTTTAATTAGTTATATCCCAGTTTCTTTTTCTTGATTTCTTACAAACTTATTGCTGGAAGTTTTTCGCCAATAGCAGCTAAACGTTCAATAACGTCTTTTTCACTTAAATGATTTCTTTTAACATATAAGTTCTCAGGAGCTACACGACAATCGTAACAACATCCTTTTAAATATTTATCTTCATTTTTCTCAGAAGTTAAAATTTGACGGTTACATTTTGGATTACCACAGTTTACGTAGCGTTCGCAAGGTGAACCATCAAACCAATCACGACCTACAATAACGTGTTCTTTTTGGTTTACGGGCACGCTAATACGAGTATCAAAAACATACATCTGTCCATCCCATAACTCACCTTGAACTTCTGGATCTTTGCCATAAGTAGCAATACCACCATGCAACTGACCTACGTCCTCAAAACCTTCTTTAAGAAGCCATCCAGAGAATTTTTCGCAACGTATACCACCAGTACAATAAGTAACAATACGTTTATCCATAAATTGATCTTTATTGTCGCGAATCCATTGAGGAAGTTCACGGAAAGTTCGTATTTCTGGACGAACGGCACCTCGGAAATGTCCTAAATCATATTCGTAATCATTCCTAGCATCAATTACAATTGTATTTTCGTCTAAAATAGCTTCACGGAACTCTTCAGGTTCTAAGTAAGTACCTGTAAGTTCATTTGGATTAATGTCATCTTCAAGGTTAAGTGTAACTAATTCTTGACGGTGACGTACATGCATTTTTTTAAAGGCTGATGTATTTTCTTCGTCAATCTTAAAAACAGTATCGGCAAAACGAGAGTCAGCATGCATTGAATCCATATAGTGTTGAGTTTGCTCATAAGTACCGGAAACAGTTCCGTTTATACCTTCTGCAGCAACTAATATTCTACCTTTTATACCAATTTCTTTACAAAAGGCTAAATGAGTAGCTGTAAATTGCTCGGGGTTTTCAATGTTAACGTATTGGTAATAAAGCAACACACGGTAATCTTTAGACATTATAAATCCTCCTAAAATATATAAAGATGTAGTATAAAATAATAAAACTATCTAGCATTATATTATACACTAATCTATTTTATAAATGCAAGGAAATAAAACAAACTATCTTAAAATGAGTGTTTTTTACATTAACCTGTAAAAGTAAATAGAAAGATAGCTTTTTTATGTTTTTAATTTTTTATTTGTCAAATTAAGAAGAAATAAGTTTAGTGACCATGTTTCTTAAGTTCAATTATTTGACATTTAACTGTAATCTAAAAGTAATCTTAAAATGCATTCTTCATGATATAATAAACTCTGTGAACTGGTAATGACATTATTATTTTAAAACAACCAGAAATAAATTTTTGGAGGAGAAAAATTAGTGAATAAAAAATTACTTTCAATTGCAATTTTAGGAACAATGACTTTTGGTTCTCTTATTCTACCTATCACAGCTAATGCAGAAACATACACCGACAAAATTGAGAACGCCAAAAACACAGCAAATACAAACCAAAGTAAGATAGACGCAGCTGATCAAAAAATTAATGGTTTATCAGCAGAAAAAAATAACACAGAAACACAATTAGAAATGATCAATAAAACAATTAACACTAATAAAGAAAAATCTCAAAAATTGGTTGGAGATATAAAAAAATCACAAGATGAGATGGTAGCTTTAAAAACAGAAATCGATTCATTAGAGAAAAAAATCGAAGAACGCAATAAACAATTAGATCAACAAGCGCGTACAGTCCAGACGAATGGAGATACACAGAACTACATAGAATTTGTTATTGAAGCAGAATCTTTAGTAGATGTTATTGGCCGTGTAGATGTTGTTAATCAAATGGTAACAGCTAACAAAAATCTTGTAGAAGAACAAGTACAAGATCAAAAAATGGTTGTTAAAAAGAAAACAAAAACTGAACAAACAATCGTACAGCAAAATGCTTTAGCAGCTCAATTAGAAAGCACACAAAGTTCTCTTGCTAAACAGTTATTGGAAAAAGAAGTAGTTGTATCTCAACTTGCTTCAGAAATGTCAACTGTGCAAGAAGATAAAGATGCTTTTCTAGTTCAAAAGGCAGCTGCAGAACAAGCAGTAGCAGAATACACAACGGCTCAAGCTGATGCAGAACAAGCCGTTCAATTAGCTTTTGAGCAACAAAAAGAAGAAGAAGCTAGAGTTAAACTAGAAGAAACTGCAACTGTTTCAGTTGCAGCTGCAGAGGAAAATACAACTGTTGCAGTTCAGTCTGCTTCTCAATCTAATTCTGAAAGCTCTACAAACCAGGAATCAGCTTCAGTTTCAGCAAATACGTCAAATACTGTAACAAAACCTACTGTTAGTGAAGTTATAACTGCACCAAAACGAGTTGAAACACCAACACCAGTCAAGAAACCAGCACCGGTCAAGAAACCAACACCGGCACCTGTTAAAAAACCAGCACCTGTTCCAGCACCATCAGCAGGTGGAGCGTCTTTAAGTTCAATGCAACCGGCAATTAATAGTGCATTATCAGCAGGTAAACCTTATCTTTGGGGTGGGGCTTCGCTTGCAGGTGGCTTTGACTGCTCAGGATTCACGCAATATGTTCTAAGATCTGCAGGAGTTTCTATTCCTCGTGTTGCATCTGCACAATATAGTGCTTCTAAAAAAGTGTCTAGTCCAAAAGCAGGAGACTTAGTCTTCTTCTCAATCGGTGGTGGAACTGTGGACCATGTTGGAATCGTAACAGGCGGAGGCGGTTTCGTTGGCTCACAAAGTAGTACTGGAGTGGCTTATACATCTTATAGTTCTGGATGGTGGGCAAATAAAGTAGTCGGATTTGGACGTTACTAATCATAATTTAATAGTAATAAAAAAGGGTAAAGCTAGATTATTTTTATTAATCTAGCTTTATCCTTTTTTATTCATTTATTTAATATATTCTTCAGTCAGTTCTAAAAATGATTGAATATCTTTTTCTATAATTTTGATACCAGCTACCCAAAAATCTTTTTTACCAAGATCAACGTGTAAATGTTTTTTAGCTAAGTCTTCAGTAGTCATTGAAGCAGTATCTTTTAATAGATCAATATAACGGTCCTCGAAACCATTACTATTTTCTAAATATTGTGCATAGATACCTAAGCTAAAAAGGTAACCAAAAGTATAGGGGAAATTATAAAAAGGAACATCCGCTATGAAGAAGTGTAGCTTACTAGCCCAGAAGTGAGGATGATAGGAATTTAAAGAATCTTTGTATGCTTCTTTTTGAGCGGCTTCCATTAACTCGGATAATCGTTCGTCTGTTACAATTCCATTTTGTCTTTCAGCATAAAAATTGGATTCAAAAATGAAACGAGCATGAATATTTAAAAACATGGCTAGAGAATTTTGAATTTTTGTATCAAGTAAATTAATTTTTTCTTCTTTAGTCTTAGCATCGTTAACAGTTGCGTCAGCAACAACCATTTCTGCAAAAGTACTAGCAGTTTCTGCTACATTCATGGCGTATTGTTGATTCAGTGCTGGTAAGTCTTTCATGACATAACTATGAAAAGCATGACCTAACTCATGAGCCAATGTAGATACTTCACCTGGAGAATCAGCATAAGTCATGAAAATGCGAGATTCTTGACTCTCTGGTAATTCAGCACAATAGCCTCCCGGACGTTTACCGCTACGGTCTTCAGCTTCAATCCAGTTATTTTCAAAAGCAGATTGAGAAAAAGAAGCCATTTTAGGGCTAACTTTTTTAAAGTTATCAATAATGAATGCTGCACCTTTATTAAATGGATATAACTGTGGTTTAGTATTGCCAACTAAAACTGGAGCTTCTACATCTTGCCAATCTAGCCGGTCTTTTCCCATTAATTTAGCTTTACGATTAAGAAAATCAATAAACGGTTGTTTGTGTTCACTTACTGCTTGCCACATAGTATCTAAAGTTTCTCTGTTCATTCGATTATACTCAAGAGGACGTTTTAAAAAATCAGAAACCCCGTGTGCTTTATAATCAGCTAATCTAAATCCAGCTAAATGGTTCAAAGTATCAGCAAATAATGGAGCTTTCTCAGCCCAAGTAGCTTCCCACTTATCAAATAATTGTTTTCTTATTTCTTTGTCAGGATCAGAATTCATCTTATTGTAAGTTTGACCAGCAGAAAGTTTTCTTATTGTACCGTTTGATTCTTCAAACGAAATTTCGATTGTTGAAACTAAGGTATCATAATGGTCACTCCAAGCTTGGAAACCGTCTATTGAAAGATTATTAATGAGCTCCTCTTCAGATTCGCTTAATAATTCCTTACCTTGAGTTCTGGTTTCTTCTAATACAAATTCAATAGGTTTAAATTCATCCTTTGAAAGTAACTTAGACCAGTTTTTATCTGAAATAGCGACTAATTTTTTTGTGAAAACAGTTTTAATTGTATCGAATAAACTACTAAGTGTAAAAATTTTGCCAAATAGTGCACTACTTTTTTTATCGGTTACATCTGCAGATTGAACAGCTTCAACAAAGGTATGGACTTGTGTCAATCCAAATGAAATTTTTTCTTGATTAGATAAAATAAGCGAGAAATCTTTGAAGCTAGGTTTATCTTTTTCAAAGTTCCATGTATTGACCTGATCAGTAAAAAAAGCCAATTGATCTTCAATTAAATTTAGTTTCTTTTGTAAATCGTAAGAGTCACTTTCACCAGAGAAGATGGAGTCTAGCTCCCAATTCATTTTATAATCCATTAAAAAACTTCCTTTCTTTATTAACTTCTTTTATTATAGTCTAGTTAATAGAAATATGAAAATAGGAAATGGAATAAGCTAATAATGACTAGGTTGTTTCATAATACTATAAGTTGACACTCTAGGACATTCCAGTTAGATTGTATAGAGGATTAAGACTAAAAGATACTAGTATTAGACGAAATGAAAAGAAGTGCAAGTAATAAAAGCTAAGGGATAAATATTGTTTTATTTTATGAGTATTTCAGAGAGGATTGGTTTGATGAAAACAATCGATGATAGGAAAAAAAATTATTATGAAGAAATTTTTAAAGTGACAGAAGAGAATAACCGTGACGCATTTCGTAATTTATTCCTAAAAATGCATATAAATGATCAAGTTGAACTTTTTCATCTTCTCTATCCTGAAAAAAGAAAAAAAGTGGAAAAATTTTTAGAACCAGCTGAATTTGCTGAACTATTTGAATGGATGAACTCTTCCGATCAATCGGAAGCCTATGAAGCCTTCTCTGTTGAGTATGTAGCGAATTTATTTCATTATATGAAGATTGATAATGTTGTAGACTTTTTATCTTATCGAGACGAAGAAGAAAGAAAAAAATTGTTAAATCAGTTAGACACAACAGAAAGAAGTAGAGTAGAAGAAATGCTCGCTTATGAACCTGAGACTGCAGGATCTATCATGACTAAAAGTTTTATCAGTGTCTCGCCTATAAGTACTGTACAGCAAACTGTTAATTTAGTGCGTACATTCTCAAAAGAAACAGAAATGGTCTATTATATTTACGTTTTAGACCCAAAAAGTAAATTAGTAGGTATTCTTTCTCTTCGTGATATGATTATTCATCCTGAAGATACAAAAGTACAAGATGTTATGCTTACTCACCTAACTTACGTGAGATTAGCTGATGATCAAGAAGAAGTTGCACGTATGATTCAAGATTATGATCTATTAGCAGTTCCCGTATTAACTGATGAAGATGTCATGTTAGGTATTGTAACTGTTGATGATGTAATGGATATTCTCGTTGAAGAAACGACAGAAGATTTCAATGAATTTTCTGCTATAAGAAAGGCTAAAACTAAAATAGATAAAGGAGAAGAGAGCGCTTGGCAGACAGCTCGAGTCAGGATGCCGTGGATTATCATCCTTGTTTTCTTAGGAATGATTAGTGCTTCTTTGATTAGCTCTTTTGAGGAAACTTTAAGTCAAGTCGTCGTACTTGCGGCTTTTATTCCTGTTATTATGGATTCGGCAGGTAATGTAGGAACGCAATCATTAGCGATAGCTGTAAGGAATATTTCTATGGGAGAAAAAAGAACAAAAGAAGAGTTCTGGCGAAATATACTAAAAGAGTTAATGGCAGGTATGATAATAGGACTAGCTGCGGGAATAGTTTTAGCTCTTGTAGCTGGTATCTTCTATCAAAATATAGTTTTAGCGCTAATCATTGCCTTTTCTCTTTTTGTAACTCTGAGTTTATCTACAGTAGTTGGTGCCGTAATTCCTTTTCTTATTAATAAACTTAAAATTGACCCGGCGATTGCTTCTGGTCCATTTATCACAACCATTAATGATGCAATGGGCTTGATGATTTATTTTACCGTAGCAACAAAACTACTCCACATCCTTTAGAAATATAGACCTCAGCATTCAACGTTATAAGATACGTTGAATGCCCTTTTTTATTAAAAGATAGGTTTTATTAGTGAAAGCGAAATCAATTAAAGTGTTGTTGACTCAAGTTAAAAGAGATGGTATTTTGAATAAGTTCTTATTATAAATTAGAGGAGTATGTATAAAGTGAAAAAAGAAATAGTTCAGGTTAAACAGGTAATAATTGATCCAACAGCAATTGGATTATTTGGATTAGCGATGGTGACTTTAGTTGCATCTACTCAAAAATTAGGATGGACTAGCGGTGTTTCTGGTATTGTTCCTTGGGCTTTCATTTTAGGTGGGTTTGCACAGTTAATTGCTTCGTCATATGATGCAAAACATAACAATTTATTTGGAGCAACTGCATTCGCAGGTTATGGTTTATTTTGGTTAGGAACGGGTATGAGTTGGATGATTCAAAACGGACTATTTGGATCGGCTTTTCAGGCTATGTATGATCCTAAACAATTAGGAGTTGCTTTCTTAGGATACTTTATATTTACTGTTTTTATGACAATTGGGGCAATGGAAACCAATAAGAATTTGTTTATTATTTTCTTCTTAATTGATTTTCTTTTCTTAGGTTTATTTATGTCAAGTTTTGGAATTGCAGAAAATTTCTTTCATATGATGGCAGCTATTGCTGAGTTACTCATTGCTCTATTTGCTTTTTATGGGAGTGCTGCTGCAGTTTTAAATGGACATTTTGGTTACACCTTTTTACCTATAGGTAAACCTTTCGGTATTTTTAAAAAGTAAAAAAAATACAGTTAGGAAATAACGAATACTTAAATCTAAATAGTAAAATAGTGATATACTGTATGAAATCAATGTTTTTAATTTTGATTTTATATAGTTTTTTCTATTTATGGCTGTTATTACATTCTATTAAAATACAAGAATATGGTTTTTAAATTATTTTTAAGCGAATTAATCCAAGTATAAACGGATGCATATCTTTTTTAGAATAGATATGCTATTAATGTATATATTGAAAATAGAACTAAAAAAGGATTCATTTTTTGATATAATTATAATACAGAAATTTTTAGACTAGATAAAAAAGGAGCATACTATGCAATCAAAAAAAGGAGACACTATTTATATATTTTTAGCACTAGGCATTATGCTTGTTCTTTTTTATAGTTCGTCTCAACCATACCAAGAACAATCAATTACACCAATGTTAGATCAACTGCTAGCTAAAGAGCCTATGAAAAACTTACTGAGTGGGATTCAATTTAATTATGCAGATAGTGAAGTAAGTATTCAAGCACTGGGTTATAGTAAATTTATTGAATTTTTTATACGTAAAGCTGCTCATTTTGTAACTTATTTTCTTTTAGGACTATTTTGGTTTTTAGGGTTAAAAAATAAGCTATCAGGTCCTATTTTGACTGTATTCATTTCTTGGATGTTGGCTACTGGCTATGCAGCACTAGATGAGTTTCATCAAGGGATTACGCCAAACAGAACGCCTCTGCTACAAGATATTCAACTAGATAGCATAGGAGCGGCTACAGGAGTTATGCTAGCCGTACTTTTTTTCATCGTTTATAAGAAAACGAATAGAAAGAAAAAAAGATACATGAAATAAAATAAAATTTGAGTATTTTTTTCAATTTCAGAAAAGATTGCTCAAACTTTTTTTTTTTGGTAGAATAAATAAGGCTTGTTTGCCCAAATAATCAACGGAATGAGGGATATGAATGGCAGGACATTCAAAATGGAATAATATCCAGGGAAGAAAGAATGCACAAGATTCAAAACGTGGAAAAATTTTTCAAAAGATATCAAGAGAAATTTACATGGCTGTTAAAAAAGGTGGACCTGACCCGAACATGAACCCTTTATTACGTATGGTAATTGATAAAGCTAAGTCTAATAACATGCCTAACGATAATATTGATCGTGCTATTAAAAAAGGTAGTAGCTCTACTGAAAATGAAAATTATGATGAAGTAACTTATGAAGGTTACGGACCAAATGGAGTAGCTGTTTTAGTTCATTCATTAACGGATAACTTAAATCGTACAGGCACAAATATACGAGTTGCTTTTAATAAAAATGGTGGCGCTATGGGAGAAAAAGGTTCTGTTAGCTATATGTTTGAGCGTAAAGGCTACATTGCTATCGAGCGAGAAGGTTTAGATGTTGATGAAGATACGATGCTAATGAGTGTATTAGAAGCCGGTGGCGAAGAATTAGAAGCATCAGATGATGTCTTTGAAATTTATACTGATCCCTCAGAATTTGCAGATGTTCGTGATGTTTTAAAAAAAGAAGGGTATAATTTAGCTAAAGCCGAAGTAACGATGATCCCACAAACAACGGTTGAATTACCTGAAGATAAACAAGAAATCTTTGAACAAATGCTAGACAAGTTAGAAGACGACGATGATGTGTCAGAAGTTTTCCATAACGCAGAATGATAGAAGTTTAATTAGAATAATCTAAATACCTTTTTGTTTTATCTTTTTTGATAAAGCGAAAAGGTATTTTTTTTTAATTTTTAAATAAAATAGAGAAAAAATGCAGATAATAAAAATAAGAATGAAAATAAAAAATAGAGAGGACGTTCAAGATATGAATCCTAGCTTAAGCATCAAAAGAAATCTTGATAAAGGTGAATTTAATGGATACAGAGCAGTTTGCTGAAAATTTAGTAATTGAGGCACAAAGTAAAGGAGTTAGTGATATTCATCTTTTACCAGAACTTGCTCACTATATTCTATTTTTTAGAATTAGCGGTGAAATGTATAAGCACTCATTTGTAGAATTGGAAGAAGCTAATCGTTTAATATCCTACTTCAAATATCTTTCAGGAATGGACGTAGGAGAGCGAAGAAAACCGCAAAGTGGCTCAATCCAACTAGTTTTAAAAGAGAGTAAACAAGCTTTGCGATTCTCTACCATCTCTAATTTTAGAAACCAGGAATCATTAGTAATTCGATTATTAAACGAAATGAAAATAGGTTCTTTAAATCAAACAACATTTTTTCAAAATGAAGTTACACTGATGAATGAATTGGTTCGTTTTAAAAGTGGACTTATCTTATTTTCTGGACCTGTTGGTTCTGGTAAAACAACAACAATGTATCAGCTAATTAGAGATTATAATTCGCAACTTAAACAACAAGTTATCACAGTAGAAGATCCTGTTGAAATAGAAGAGACAGCTTTTTTACAGACAGAAGTAAATGAAAAAGCCGGAATTTCTTATGAAGTATTATTAAAATCAAGCTTAAGACACCATCCTGATACAGTAATTATTGGCGAGATAAGAGATGAAGAGACCGCTAAAATGGTTATAAGAGGAGCATTAACAGGACACTTAATGATAGCAACGATTCATGCTAAAAATGCAGTAGGTGTACTTTCGCGATTGCTAGAATTAGGGATTACAAAAGATCAGTTAAGCCAAACTCTTCTTGGAATCGTATTTCAAAAATTAATTCCAAAATTATGTTTTTTTTGTGAAGAAGGTGGATTAGAAGTTTGTACACATTTTAAAGGGCATGAAAAAAGAGCTGTTATCTATGAAGTTGTAGTAAAAACAGAGTTGCGTAAATGTCTGGCTGACGACGTATCCTCACTTAACCAGAGAAATGATGCAACTACCCCTCGTTCTTTTAATCGGTTGCTTAGAAAGGCGTATGTTTATGGTTATGTCAGTAAAACAACATTTCAAAAATACCAAATTCCATAAAAATCCGACACATTCCATTCAAGGGGCATTTTTAATGAAATTATCTTCTTTGGTACAAGAGGGGTTTACTTTAGGAGAGGCATTAGAATTTTTGATTAAAATTATGCCAAAAGAAGAAACATGGATTCAACTGATTACAAATCAATTAGAAAATGGAGACCGTTTTGATGAAGCAATCAGAACCCTTGGATTCCCAGAGAGAGTTTGTTCTCAAATTTATTTATCTTTAATTCATGGTCGTTTTTCTTATGCATTAAATTTAAGTGGAAAGTATTTATCAGATAAAGAGAAACAGAAAAAAGATTTAATCAAACTATTACACTATCCATTTATTTTATTATTATTTATGTCAGGGATTTTATTAGCTATGCGAGTGGTTCTATTACCAAGCTTTGAAATGCTTTACGATACATCAGACCAAAATTTATCCTGGATAAATCGATTTGCTATTATTTTTATTAGACAATTTCCAACACTACTGTTTTTTAGTACGATAGTAATAGTAGCACTCTTTATTCTGTTAAAACAAAAGTTGAAAGAATGGTCAGAGATAAGAAAAGCGACATTTTTTATGCAAGTACCTTTGTTAAATAAGCTATTACAACTCTACTATACTCATTTTTTTAGCTATGAATGGAGTCAATTGCTAAGAAGTGGATATCAGATGAATGCGATTATTGAATTAATGCAAACAAAAGAAGCGACAAAATTAATGAGAGAAGTAGCCGATCATATGGAAACACAATTAACAGCTGGTCAAAATTTTAAAGAGTCTATGCAAGAGCTAATTTTTTTTAATCCAGAATTAGGACTTATTATTTTACACGGCGAAGCAACTAGTCGATTGGCAAGTGAATTAGCTCTTTATGCACAAAGTTG
The DNA here is from genome assembly GCF_049673005.1 of Carnobacterium sp. GTDB lineage: Bacteria > Bacillota > Bacilli > Lactobacillales > Carnobacteriaceae > Carnobacterium_A. The sequence goes on from NZ_JBATXB010000066.1 coordinate 18,836, forward strand.
CCAAGATTTGATGCATAGTAAAATTCAAAAAATTTTTAGCTGGATTCAACCTGTAATTTTTCTCATTGTTGCTTTTTTGATACTGTGTATTTATTTAGCCTTATTGTTACCAACGTTTTCAATGATGGAGGGAATTATGTAGTGAAAAAAATAAAAAAATTAAATTCTAAAGGATTTACATTAATTGAAATGGTTTTAGTACTTTTTGTTATTTCGATATTGATGCTACTGATAGTACCGAATATAGTCACACAAAAACAAAAAGTTGATGTTAAAGGAACAGAGGCATTAGTAACCGTTGTTCAAACTCAAGTAGAATTATACGAAATAGAATATGGCGTTAAAGCAACTACATTTGATATGCTAAAAGAAAAAGAATATTTAAATGCTGCTCAAAAAGAAGAAGCAGAAAAAAAACTTCAGATAGCTAACGGAGTAGTATCTGTGAAAAAAGACATGCCATGAAAAAATTGAATTCAAGTGGGATTTTACTATTTGAATTGTTAATCGTTTTATTTATTGTAGCAAGTATACTAATTATCCCTACTATTTATTCAAAGAAAATTATTAAGGATACAGCAACTCAAATATTTATTGAAGAACTACAGAGTGGGATAACAACTAATCAAAATTATGCTGTTTTATCTGGAAAATGGTCCTCAATAGATATTTCAGCTCGTACGAATACTATTACATTTAAAGTAATGTCTCAAGAAGGTCACTATTTAACGCATTCATTAGAACTACCAGAAAATATTACAACCCCTTCAAGCAAACAATATATATTTAATGGAGGTAGTGGAAATCTACAAAGTTTTTCAACACTATATTTTGATATTGATGGAGTACGCCATGCGTTAATTTTTCAGTTAGGGAGTGGACGCTATAGATGGGAATAAATTGTTTGATCAAAAAGGCTACATTTTACTAGAAAGCTTACTTGCATTTTTAATCATAACACTATGTATTAGCATTTACTTGCCTCTTACAGCAAATCTATTAGTAGCAATAAAAAAAGAAAAAATAGACGTAGATATCATGCGAATCGCTTATGAACAATCACAGAAAATTGCACTAGGTCAAGAAATAGATTCAACTTGGCAAACTGGAGAGAATAGTTATGGTATTAATCTGTCTAAAACAAATGAAAGAAAAGGTATTCATGTACAATACAATAATCAAGAAAAGAAAGTGGACATCCTTTCAATTACGGCTACCTCGCCTTAAAAACCAAGGATTTACCTTGTTAGAATCAATGGTATCATTATACATCCTAGTAATCATTGTTTCATTAATTAGTTTTACAGCTAGTCAGTACCAAACGTTACGAAAACAGACATTTCTAGATCGCCAATTAGAATGGCACTTATTTCTTAATCAGTTTGAATATGATATTAAAGACCTAGTGTTTAAAGATGCTACAAGCAATAAAGTAAGATTTGACGAACGTGATACTTCTAGTAATGTAAAACGAATAATCGTATACCAAAAAGATATGAAAAAAACTAACTTAATCAAAACGACAGAATCTGGGGGTTACCAGCCATTATTAATGAAAGTTAGCAAAGTTACTTTTATTAAAAAAGGTGATTTTCTAATCATACAGGTTGTTTTCTTAAATAAAGAAAGTTATAAAGCTCAAATCAAAATAACTCAACAAAATGAGGAGTTAGAAGAATGAATCAAAAAGGAGCTATTTTACCTTCCGTCGTTATTTTTGTATTTTTAATGTCTACAATTATGATTGGGACAGCCCGTATATATAAGAATCAAATGCAACAAATGAAAATAAGTAAAAATTATTATTTAATTCAAACGATGATTGCTCTTTCAAAAACTGAGGTGCAAAGACAATTGGCTGAATCAAAAGATTATGAAAAAAGTGTATTTATTTTTGAGGATGGAAAAGTAAAAGTAAGTAAAGTAAAGGTTAATTCTTATGAATTTATTGGAGAAACTAAAAATAGTGTTCTAGAACCTCTAAAAGTTATGGTTACTTTCCCTAGCAATAAAGAATCTATCGATAAAAAAGAAAGAACTGAGCGTAAATTGGTAGATAATGAAAAAAGAGGGGATGGTAAAAATTCAAATTAATGCTGAAAAACAGAAAAAACTTTGATCTAACTTGAAAAAGATATAACAAGATAGTTCTAGCTTCAAAAAATCTGTTAGACATCTATTTATTTAGTCTATAATTTTTAGATTTATTAAAGATGAATCGCTATTTAATAAATAGCATAAGTAAAAAAGAAATCTTTCTTTCCACACATATATGTTATGTGGATAAGGATTTCTTTTTTTTCATAGTAGAAGAAAATGTTTGAAATAGATAATAATCGTTATTGATGTAAATCAACTACTAAAATGATAGCTATGTTAGATATCTTTTGTGTCTGTTCACAATAATTTAAAGTAAGCTATGTTGCTCATAGTATTATAAATGAGAATTTAAAAAGCAAATAATGTGAGCTATGTGAGGGGTTATTTCTTTTTGTCTAATAATTTGATATAATAGAATGAATTATGTTCACCTGTAAGGCTTAGTTTGATTCATTTAAAGCTAAAAAATAAGGAGTGAAATTGATGTCACGTCTAAATAAGATAAGAGAAAGTATGAAAAAAAGAAATATAGAAGCTTTACTAATTACAAGTCCTTATAATTTACGCTATGTATCTAATTTCACAGGAACGACGGGATTAAGTTTAATTACATTAGAAAAGGCCTACTTTGTAACAGATTTTAGATATACTGAACAAGCTATATCTCAAGCAATTGGATTTGAAATTGTTAAAAATAATGGACCGATATACGATGAGGTCGCTCGATTGGTGGAGGAAGATTCTATTGAAACGATGGGATTTGAACAAGATTTTGTTAGTTTTAGTACTTTTGAACTACTGGAAGAAATTATATCGAGTGAACTAATCCCTGTTTCAAATTTAATTGAAGAATTAAGAGAGGTAAAAGATTCTTCAGAAATTGAAATCATAAAGAAAGCTTGTTCTATTTCAGATGCAGCCTATAGTTACATACTCGGCGTTATTAAGCCCGGTATGTCAGAAATCGAAGTAGCTAATTTACTAGATTTTTACATGCGTGATTTAGGTGCAACTGGTGTGTCGTTTGAAACGATCGTAGCTAGTGGAGTGAGATCGGCAATGCCTCATGGAGTGGCAAGCAAGAAATTAATTGAAACAGGAGATTTTGTTACGATAGATTTTGGTTGCTATTATGAAGGGTATGTTTCAGATATGACTCGTACATTTGCAATGGGCGAACCTGATGCAAAACTGAAAGAAATTTACGCCATAACGCTAGAAGCTCAATTAAAAGTTATCGATGCTGCTAAACCGGGAATGACAGGTATTGAACTGGATGCTATTGCACGAAACCATATTTCTAGCTATGGCTACGGTGAATACTTTGGTCATTCAACAGGACACGGTATTGGTCTAGAAATACACGAAGGTCCAAATGTTTCCAAGTTAGCAACTAAGAAATTTGTCAAAGGGAATGTTATTACTGACGAGCCGGGTATCTACTTGCCTGGTATTGGCGGAGTTCGAATTGAGGATGATTTAGTTATCACTGAATTTGGAAATGAAATGATTGTTCATTCACCAAAAGAACTAATTATTCTCTAAACAATAGATTATTTATAATTTATTAGGCAGATGGTTGTAAAAATGATACACTAAAACAGAAAATAGGAACGATTCTAGGAGGAAAATATAATGATTTCTGTAAATGATTTTAAAACAGGTTTAACAATCGAGTTTGATGGTGGACTATGGCGTGTAATCGATTTTCAACATGTGAAACCAGGTAAAGGTGCAGCTTTTGTTCGTTCTAAGTTAAGAAATTTAAGAAATGGAAATGTACAAGAAAAAACATTCCGTGCTGGTGAAAAAGTTGGGAAAGCTCAAATTGATAATCGTAAAATGCAATTTTTGTATGAGAGTGGAGATGCTTATGTATTCATGGACTCTGATAATTATGAGCAAATTGAGTTGCCTGAAGAAGCTATCGAAAGTGAATTAAAGTATTTGAAAGAGAACATGGAAGTTCATATTATGATGTATAACGCTGAAATATTAGGTGTGGAATTACCAAATACAGTAACTTTGAGAATTGCTGAAACAGAACCTGGAATCCGTGGAGATACATCCTCAGGTGGAACGAAGACAGCTAAATTAGAAACTGGAACAAATGTTAACGTTCCATTCTTCGTAAACGTTGATGATATGGTTATTGTTAACACACAAGATGGATCATATGTTTCACGTGCATAAAAAAGTAAATATACACAATAGGAGGTCTAGATAATGGCTGAAGAATTAGGTTTTGCAGTAAATAAAACAAAAGCAACTTTAGGTGAAATAGAAGTTGCACCAGAAGTTATTGAAGTTATTTCAGGCATTGCTGCAAGTAAAGTATCAGGTGTTTACGCAATGCGTGGAAAGCTAAGTTCAGGAGTTTCTGAATTATTTGGTCGAGTAGATCATAAAAAAGGTGTTCATTTAACTTCAGATGAAGAAGGCTTAAAAGTCGACGTATATTGCTATTTGAATTATGGCGTTTCTGTACCTAAAGTAGCTTTAGAGTTACAAAAAAAAGTGCGTGAACAGCTAATACAAATGACAGATATCGAATTAAAAGAAGTAAATATTCATGTGGTAGGAATTGTGCCAGAAAAAACTGAATTAAAGGACTTGTTTAGTTTTGATGATGAAGATGGTGAAGCAGAGTGAGTTTAACCAGACGTGAAATTAGAGAAAAAGCATTACAATCTCTATTTCAATTATCAGTCAATGAAGGCCTTTCATCTCAGAGTGCTATGCAACAGGCTCTTATAATTTCGAATGAGTTAGCAGATGAAGTTGAAATAGTTTCAGTTCCTGAATATTTAGATATACTAGTTAATGGTGTTATTGAAAATCAGATCACTATTGATGATGAAATTCAAAAATATCTTGAGAACTGGTCAATGGAACGTCTTGCAAAAACAGATGTCATGATTATGCGAATTGCTATTTTTGAAATGCTTTATGTTTCAGAAGTCCCAGCAAAAGTTGCATTAAATGAAGCCTTAGAAATTACAAAGCTTTATAGTGATGAAAAATCAAGGAAATTTGTTAATGGAGTATTAGCAAATATCGTTAATAACATTGAAAAAAAAGAGGCTGAGTAGGCCTCTTTTTTCTTTTTAGATAAATGAGGAATGAAGGCATACTACATTATAGTATCGTATGGTAAAATAAGTAAGATGAAAAAGATAAAAGACTATTTAGAGTTAAAAGGTGGGATTTTCTATTAGTGCAATTATAATGAACGGTAAAAATTTAGCAACGGAAATGAATGAAGAAATGCAACTGATGGTTGATGAGTTAAAATCAAAAGGTATTACTCCAGGATTAGCAGTATTGCTCGTTGGAGAAAATCCTGCTAGTCAGACTTATGTAAAGAATAAAGCAAAAAGAGCCAACTCTTTAGGTTTTTACTCAATAGTAGAAAAATATTCTGAAGAAATTAGTGAAAAAGAACTTTTAAAAGAAATTCATCGTTTTAATGAAGATGATCGTATTCACGGTATTTTAGTCCAACTACCTTTACCGAAACAAATAAATCCTGAAAGTGTTCTAAATGCTGTTAACCCCGAGAAAGACGTTGATGGATTTCATCCAGTTAACATGGGAAAGTTATTAATAGGTGAACCAGATAAGATTGCGTGTACCCCTTATGGCATAATGAAGTTACTAGAACGTTATCAAATTGAAATTGCTGGGAAAACTGCTGTGATTATTGGCAGAAGTAATATAGTAGGAAAGCCAATGGCTCAATTATTATTGATGAATGATGCTACAGTTACTATAGCTCATTCAAAAACAAATCATTTAGCAGAAATAGCCAGAACTGCGGATATTCTAGTAGTAGCAATAGGACGAGGTCATTTTGTAACAAAAGAGTTCATTAAGCCAGGTTCAGTTGTTATTGATGTTGGAATGAATCGTGATGAAAAAGGAAAATTAATAGGTGATGTTAAAGCAGATGAAGTAGCAGAAATAGCGGGTTATTTAACTCCAGTTCCCGGTGGAGTTGGACCAATGACGATTACTATGTTATTGTTTCAAACAATTATTAGTGCTCAAAGAACAATTTAAATTTACAATGAGTCAGGAGGATTTTTTTGACAGAAAATTATTTGACCGTCACGGCTTTGACGAAATACATTAAAAGAAAATTTGAACAGGATCCTTATCTAGAAAGAGTTTACCTAACAGGAGAAATATCAAATTTCAGAAATCGACCAAATGCGCATCAGTATTTTAGTTTAAAAGATGATAAAGCAAAAATAGCAGCTTTGATGTTTAAGGGAGCTTATCAAAATTTAAAGTTTACACCTGAGGAAGGTATGAAAGTTTTAGTAATTGGTCGGATTTCTTTATATGAAGCAAGTGGAAATTATCAAATATATGTAGAACATATGGAGCCTGACGGTGTTGGAGCATTGTATCAAGCTTTAGAAGAAATGAAAGTTAAATTAAAAAAAGAGGGATTATTTGATGCACCAAAACAATTGATTTTTACTTTTCCTAAAAAGATAGCGATAGTAACTAGTCCAACAGGTGCAGTAATTCAGGATATTATAACAACGATTAAAAGACGTTATCCAATCGTGCAGCTTGTCATTTTTCCGACTTTAGTACAAGGGGCAAAAGCAGCGGATGATATTGTTAACAGTATAAGAATGGTTGAAGCTAAAGGTGATTTTGATACGATGATTGTAGCTCGTGGTGGAGGATCAATAGAAGATTTATGGCCATTTAATGAAGAAAAAGTAGCGAGAGCTATTTTTGAATCCAAAACACCTGTGATTTCTTCAGTTGGACATGAAACAGATACTACGATTGCTGATTTAGTAGCTGACATGAGAGCAGCAACCCCTACTGCAGCAGCGGAGCTCTCGGTTCCTCTACTTTCGGATGAATTAATTAAAATAGAACAAATGCGATTGCGTTTAATCCAAAGTTATATGAGAAAGTTAGAAGTCTTGAGTCATCGATTAAGTCGTAGTTTAGAATCATACATCTTTAAACAACCTCAAAGATTATACGAAGGGTATGCTCAGAATCTGGATATACTTTCAGATAGGCTTGAAAGAACATTATCTGAAAAAATACAGATAAGAAAGCAAGATTTAAAATTGATACATTATAAATTGATGGGAGCAAATCCGATCCAACTAATAGAGCAAAAGCAACGAGACTTACAATTACAGAATCAACGTTTACTTAACGAAATAGAGCGTTATATGCAAAATACAGTCAAACGAGTAGACTATGCGATGCAATCATTAGATTATTTAAGTCCTTTAAAGATTATGAATAGAGGATACAGCTATGTAACTAAAGAGGATAAAGTAGTTAAGGCGACTGAGCAAATTCAACTAAACGATCGTGTACATATCTATTTGCACGACGGTGAGTTTGAAGCAACAGTAATAAATAAAATGGAGGAAAAAAAATGAGTAATGATAAAAAAATAAAATTTGAAGAAGCAATGCAACAATTAGAAGAAATTGTCACCAATCTTGAAAGAGGAGATGTTCCTTTGGAAGAAGCACTTGATCAGTTTCAAAAAGGTGTAGGCTTAAGTAAAATTTGTAAAGAGACTCTTCAAAATGCTGAAAAAACGTTAACTAAAATTGTAAATGAAAATGGTGAAGAAATATTATTTGGAAATGAATCTGATTCGAAAGACTAGGGGTTGAAAAACAGATGGAGTTCAGCTTATTTGAAAAAAAAGAAAAGCCATTAATTGAAGCAGCGTTGATTAAATTTTTAGACAAAAGTGTTTCTCAAGAAGGAACTTTGAGTCAAGCGATGAACTATTCTTTAACAGCAGGGGGCAAACGAATTCGTCCTTTATTGTTATTAGCAACGGTTCAATCACTAGGTGGTGATGTTTCAAAAAGCTATGAAATAGCAACAGCTTTGGAATATATTCATACCTATTCATTAGTACACGATGATCTTCCAGCTATGGATAATGATGTATTGCGAAGAGGAAAACCGACAAATCACACTGTTTATGGCGAAGACATTGCTATTTTAGCTGGAGATGGTCTCTTGACTCTAGCATTTGAAATTGCTTCAGGAGGATCTCTGCCAGCCGGAAAAAAAATTGCCTTAATTTTAGCTCTAGCAAAAGCTGCTGGACCCAAAGGTATGGTTGCTGGTCAAACAGAAGATATAGAAGGAGAAAATCAGCAGTTGTCTTTAGAGTTATTGAAGGCTGTTCATGAAAAGAAAACTGGAGAACTATTGAAATTTTCCGTTCATGCGGGAGGCGTAATTGCTGATGTCCCACCTTTTGTAAATACATTGTTAGAAGAATTTGCCTCACACTTTGGTCTAGCTTTTCAAATTCTTGACGACATTTTAGATGTAATAGGCGACTCGAAAGAGTTAGGCAAGAAAACAGGGGGAGATGCTGCTTTAAATAAAAGCACATACCCAGGTCTTTTAGGACTAGATGGAGCAAAAAAGGCATTAAAAAGTGAACTAATAAGCGGGAAAAATAACTTATTACAAATTGAAAACTACTATAAAAATGCTGGTGGCAAATTTGATATCCAGTTATTATCTGAAATGCTTGATCTATTAAAACTTTAATAAAGGAGAGATTAAGGTGAAGAAAGAACGAGTAGATATTCTCCTAGTTGAACAAGGTTTATTTGATTCTGTCGAGAAGGCAAAACGAGCGATTATGGCTGGTGTAATCTTAACTGATAAAAATGAACGAATTGATACAGCGGGTGAAAAAATTCCTGTTTCAACACAACTAAAACGTAAAGGTGAGAAGCTACGTTATGTTAGTAGAGGTGGGTTAAAGTTAGAAAAAGCTATGTCTATCTTTGATGTAACAATAAAAGATAAAATAATGTTAGATATTGGTTCGTCAACAGGTGGATTTACAGATGCAGCTCTCCAGCACGGAGCTAAATTAAGTTATGCGTTAGATGTTGGAACAAATCAGCTTTCTTGGAAGTTAAGACAAGATTCACGTGTTGTAGTGATGGAACAGACAAATTTTAGAAATAGTAAACTAGAGGATTTTAAAAAGGGTCAACCCGATTTAGTTTCAATTGATGTATCTTTTATTTCACTACGTATTATTCTACCCGTGTTAAAAGAAATTATTTCTATCGGGGGAGATGTTTTAGCATTAATCAAACCCCAGTTTGAAGCAAATCGTAATGATGTAGGCGATAAAGGTATCATATACGATTCAGCAATTCATCAAGAGGTACTAACGAAAATCGTACGCTTTTCTCTTGATCAAGGCTATGATATTGAATCATTAAGTTTTTCACCAATTACTGGTGGACAAGGAAATATTGAGTTTCTTGCTCATTTGAAATGGAACAATAGAACAAATGGATTACTAAATGAAGCAATTGATCTTAATAAGGTAGTAGAGATGGCACATAAAAGTTTTCAATCGAAACAGAGTTAAAAATTGTATATTCATATACAATTTTTTTGCTTTTTTTCTTCAATATTTTGATAAACCTTATCTAAATTGCTGTTATATCTATATAATATGCGGTATGATGAGTAAAACGCTGTATAATTATACTCACACTAGAATGAGGTGGAATTATGAAGAAGAAAGAACGTCATCAATTACTTAAAAGACTTATTCAAGATCACGTAATTGAGAAACAAGAGGATTTTGTGTCTATTTTGAAAGAAAAAGGTATAGATGTAACTCAGGCTACTATTTCGCGTGATATTAAAGAATTACAATTAATAAAAGTGCCGTCTTTATCAGGTGGATATCGATATAGTTTACCACCGGATGTACATTATGATACTTCAAAAAAATTAGAGCGCTTACTAAGAACAGCATTTGTATCAGCTGATGTCCAAGATTACTTACTCTTGGTTCGAACAATTCCGGGAAATGCATTTGCACTGGGCTCATTGGTAGATTTATCAGAGTTTGAAGAAATATTTGGAACAGTTTCTGGAGACGATAGTGTTTTAATTATTTGTCGCTCTAATGAATTAGCTAAAAAAATGAAAAATCATTTTATTAGTATGTTATAAAATTAAATTTGGCGAGTTAATGGAGGTGAGTAAGTTGTTACAAGAATTAACCATTAAAAACTTTGCTATTATTCATGATCTAAGTCTTACTTTTGAATCGAGTATGACTGTCTTAACAGGTGAAACAGGAGCCGGGAAATCAATTATTATTGATGCTGTAGGGTTGTTAGCTGGTGGCCGGGGATCGAATGAATTTATCCGACATGGTGAAAGTAAATGTGTTTTAGAGGGGCTTTTCTCAATGGAAGGGAACCAAACTACTTATGATCTTTTAAAGCACTATGATATTGAAAGTGAAAATGATGATGTTATTATTCAACGTGATATACATCGTAACGGAAAAAATGTATGCCGTATTAATGGACGATTAGTGAATATAGCAACACTAAGACTGATAGGAGAAACATTAATAGATATTCATGGACAAAATGAGCATCAAGAATTGATGAACCCTGAAAGACATTTAATGATGTTAGATCAATTTGGTAATGAATCACTTCAGAAAACAAAAGAAGCTTATCACTCAACATTCTTAAACTATGCTGATATAAAGAAAGCTTATCGAAAATGGCAAAATAGTGAACAAGAATTTGCTCAAAGACTAGATATGCTAGAATTTCAAGCAAATGATATTGAGATGGCTGAGTTAATGGATAATGAAGAAGATGAGCTGTTAGAAGAAAAAAATTTATTAATGAACTACCAAAAAATTATGAATGCTTTATCAGAAAGCTATGATGCGTTACAAGGCGAAGAAAGTAATGGTATTGATTTAATAGGACAAGCAATGACAGAAATAGCGACAATTGAAGAAATAGACCGTACTTATAAACAGTTTTCGGAAGTTATTGCGAGTAGTTATTTTCAACTACAAGAAGTAGCTAGTGATATTCTTAGAGAAATTGATCAAATGGCTTACGATGAGGACAGATTAAATGAAATTGAAAAAAGATTAGAGTTCATCTACCAAATGAAAAGAAAATATGGAGAATCTATTAAAGAAATTAAGAGGTATTATGAAAAAATTATTATAGAAATCAATCAATTAAAAAATCGTGAAGATCATGTAAATAATCTTAAAAATGAAATGACTGTTTTGTCAAAAGAATTAACTGATAAAGGGATGACTTTGTCAAAAATGCGTCAAGAAACGGCCTTAACATTGGAAAATGCCATCCACGAACAATTTAAAGAATTATTCATGGATAAAGTCTTACTAAAGGTACATTTTTTTGAAAAAGCTAATGAGGATGTTTTAAGCAATGCTCATGAAAACGGCTTAGATCGTATCGAGTTTTATATAGCAACAAATCCTGGAGAACCTTTAAAGCCATTAGTTAAAGTGGCATCTGGTGGAGAACTTTCTAGAATTATGTTAGCGATGAAAACGATATTCTCAAAGAATCAAGGACTAACGAGTATTATTTTTGATGAAGTAGATACTGGAGTCAGTGGAAGGGTTGCCCAAGCAATTGCAAATAAAATATACATGGTTGCGATGCATTCACAAGTATTGTGTATCACTCATTTACCTCAAGTAGCAGCAATGGCTAATCATCACTTATTTATTTCTAAGACAATTATAGATGAACGAACAGAAACGCATGTTACAGCGTTAGAACATAGTGAAAAAATTAATGAAGTTGCTCGTATGTTAGCAGGTACAGAAATTACAAAATTAACAATCGAGCATGCAAAAGAATTAATAAATCTGGCTGAGGTTCAAAAAAGAAAGAATAAGTAAAAAAATCCGTTACTACAAAATTTTTGTAGTAACGGATTTTAATTTTATTTAAGAAGTCAGTAATGTAAATATAAAAGGTATAACCACAGTACCGATCATAGAAAACAGCATAATCCACACAAAGATTTTAGTTAATTTTTTTGTAGTGTTTGTTTGTTTAGTATCTTTCTTATTTGCCATGACATTATTCGCCTACTTTCATTGTGGCATATTTTCTTTATTTTACACTGAAAGAGGATGGATTATCAAGTTTTATTAGAAATAGTTTGTGTCAAGTTTTTCTCGAGCGCTCTATCACCATGCTAGTTTAGACGTTTTATTTTTGTACACTCATTAGCTACCGCACGGCTACGCCGCTTGCTGGCCCATCTTTTGGAAGAATATTCCTA
>NZ_JBATXB010000067.1:0-5350 GCF_049673005.1 Carnobacterium sp.
AAAGCTTTAATGCCTTATATGGATAACGTTATTTTTCATGGAGGTTGCAATACCTTTACAGAGGCCTTGTATTACGGGAAACCGATGATTATTTTACCTTTTTCAAGCGATCAATTTAATATTGCCTATGATTGTGAAAAAAAACAGCTAGCTGAGATACTGGATCCAAATACATTTACTGAAGAGAACTTAGTCACAGCTCTTTTAAAAATAAATAATCAAGATACGAGTGAAATAGCGTATTGGAGTCAGATATCCAAGGATAGAGGGCCTGATTTTGCGGTCAAACAAGTATTGAAAAATATCTAAAAAGGATAAATAGGTGGAAAACTGGCTGCACCAAAGGTCAGTCCTGCTAATTAAGTATGAGATAGGAGCTGATTGAATGAACTTTCTTTCTATGAAGAGAAAAGAGCCCGTTAATAGAAGTAAGTATGATGTAGATGGTATTCCCCCATTGAGAGAAGCGGTTCCATTAGGGTTGCAACATATCTTTGCTATGTTTTTAAGCAATATAGCTGTTCCAATAATTGTGGCAAAAGTAGTTGGGATTTCAGGTAGAGACCTAACCGTGCTAGTCCAAAGTGCAATGGTTATGGCAGGTGTAGCAACGTTGATTCAGTGTTATCCAATCTGGAAAGTTGGAGCGAAACTCCCTATTGTAATGGGAACTAGTTTTGGGTTTTTACCAACCAATATTTCAATAGCTAGTGGATATGGTATCTCGGGCTTGTTAGGGGCTACATTTGTAGGTGGGTTATTTTGTGCAGGATTAGGTTTTTTTATACAACCGTTGAGACGGTTCTTTCCAAAAGTGGTCACGGGGACAGTCGTATTGACAATTGGTTTATCCTTACTCCCAACTGGGATTGAAGCGATGGCTGGTGGAAATGGATCTGAAACGTTTGGCTCAATGAAAAATTGGTTGGTATCTTTGTTTGTTATGTCTTTAGTTTTACTTTTAAATCAATTCGGTAAAGGGATGGCTAAAACATCGTCAATCTTAATTGCTATTATTATAGGATATGTATTAGCAGTTGCTCTTAACATGGTAGAGTTTGGGCCGATAAGAGAAGCTAATTGGTTTTCATTGCCTCAACCTTTTTATTTTCCATTAGCATTTAAGTGGGGCGCAATTGCACCTATGCTAATTATGTTTATCGTTACCGCCGTAGAAACGGTTGGAGATGTTACCGCAATAACAATGGGTGGATCAGATAGAGAGCCAACAGATAAAGAACTTTCAGGGTCAATTATTGCGAATGGAGTAACGTCTTCACTAGCAGCGATGTTTAATTCCTTACCGAATACATCTTTTAGTCAGAATGTTGGAATGATTTCTTTTACTAAAATGATGAGTCGCTATATTGTAGCGGTTGGATCAGTTTTTTTAATTGCAGCCGGGTTAATACCTAAATTTGGGGCGATGATCTCTACTTTACCCCAAGCGGTTATTGGTGGCGCTTCTATCATTATCTTTTCCCAAATTACTTTAACAGGAATTAGTATATTAACAGCTGAACCCTTAACGGATCGTTCAAAAGTAATTATTGGTCTTTCTTTAGTTTTTGGACTCGGATTGACTCAAGTTCCTGAGGCAATGGTGGGTTTACCGGATTTCTTAGCCTCTTTATTTGGTGGGTCAGCTATCGTCATAGCCTGTTTAGTTGCTTTAAGCTTGAATATTATTTTACCGGCAGAAGCTGAGTTCCATAAGGAAGAAGTACAAGAGTAAATGAATACTATGAAACCTTCTTCTTTCTTTTTAGTTAATAAATAGCTATACTTAAGTAAGTATATGGAAGAAAGTAGGAGATAAAATGATCGAGAAGTATGATTATATTGCTATCGGTGGCGGAAGCGGCGGAATAGCTTCTATCAATCGTGCAGGAATGCATGGAGCTAAAGGCGCATTAATAGAGGGAAACGTTATCGGTGGGACATGTGTCAATGTAGGATGTGTACCTAAAAAAATTATGTGGCACGGGGCACAAATGATGGATGAAATGAATTTATATGCTTCCGGTTATGGGATTGATATCCCTTCGAAAAACTTGAATTTTTCTAAATTAGTTAAAAACAGAGAGGCTTTTATTGAGAGACTACACGGTAGTTATGAAAATGGATTAGCTAGTAATGATGTTGATTTAATAAATGGATATGCAACGTTTATTGATAATAAAACTATCGAAGTAAATGGAAAACAATACACGTCAGACCATATTTTAATTGCAACAGGTGGTCAACCGGAATTCCCAACTATTCCAGGAGCTGAATATGGTATAGATTCAGATGGTTTTTTTGAGTTGACAGAATTGCCAAAACGAACAGCTATCGTTGGAGCAGGGTATATTGCAGTAGAATTAGCAGGTGTGTTGCATGGATTAGGATCTGATGCGCATTTATTTGTTCGCCAGCATGCACCATTAAGAAACTTTGACTCGATTATAGTTGAGGGTTTATTAGAAACAATGGAACGAGAAGGAGCTACTCTTCATACGTATTCTATACCTGAAAAAGTAGAAAAGAATGATGATGGTAGCCTGACTCTTTATTTAGAAGACGGTACAACACACGAAACGGATACACTTATTTGGGCAATTGGTAGAAAGCCAAATACAGAAAATTTAAACTTAGAAGCAACGGACGTTAAAGTTAATGATGGCGGATATATTGCCGTCGATGAATTTCAAAATACGTCAGTAAAAGGAATATATGCGATTGGCGACGTAACCGGTCATATTGAACTAACACCGGTTGCTATAGCTGCAGGCAGACGTCTTTCTGAGCGTTTGTTCAATAATAAACCATTAGAGCATTTAGATTACGATAACGTACCAACAGTCGTTTTCACCCATCCACCAATTGGGACGGTTGGTATGACAGAAGAACAAGCAGTTGATAAGTATGGTGAGATGCAAATAAAAACTTATGAAACTAGATTTACCGCTATGCATAGTTCAATTACAGAAAATAGACAAAAAACGTACATGAAACTAGTTTGTTGCGGGCCGGAAGAAAAAGTTATTGGTCTCCATGGAATGGGATCTGGAATGGATGAAATGCTTCAAGGTTTTGCTGTTGCCATAAAAATGGGTGCGACGAAAGCAGATTTTGATAATACTGTTGCTATTCACCCAACTGGTGCGGAAGAATTTGTTACAATGAAATAAAAAGCTAGTGAATAAAAAGTCTCCATTCTTATACCTTAACGGTTTAAGAACGGAGACTTTTTTAATGGATAAATTGTGGTTCAGTGGTTAATTCCACGTGAACTCCATAATGATCGGAAATAACTGGATAATTTAACCCGTTGAAGACAACTCTAGACTGATTAACTAAAATAGATTGATTTGTAAAAATAAAATCTAATCTTAGTCTATCTTTGTTTTCAGTCCATCCATCTATAGTGCTTTCAACAGTATGACCGATATCACGCTTAACAGCTAGCCGATAAGTATCGAACCATTCTTTAGTTACTAAATCATATCCTTCATTTTTTGACTGTGCAGGATTATTAAAATCACCCATTAAAAAGATAGGGCCAGTTAGAGTTTTGAAAAAAGTAGAACAGATGCCCCATTGCTCTTTAAACGTATCTTCTTCATCATTCCACCAACCTAAATGAAGGTTAAAATACCATTCTTCCTTAACCTGTATACCAATGATAGATCTTGTTTTATGGTTACTATAATCTGTACTTTTTGAAGCATAAAACGTTTTGATTTGTTGGATAGGATGAAGACTTAAAAAGGCTAAGCCTTCATCATAAGTATCATAACCGATGTGTGAAGGCAACCAAGTCCATGAATACTGTAAACCTAATTTTTCTAATTTTTGCTGTACTTGAAACGCAAAATTATTCTGTTTAATCTGAATAGAAGGATCAGCAGCTTGATAAGTAAAAACATCTGATAAATCTAGGACAGATTCCTCTATAGATTGATTTACCTCCTGAAATGCTAAGATATCATAGTGATGCAATAAAATAGTATCTACAAGAATATCTAACTTATCATGTGAGTCTTCTTCTAGCCAACTATGAGTATTTAAAGTCAATAGTTTCAACGAATTAAACTCCTAGTGCATCTTGAATATCTGATTTTAAAACATCTGCTTTTGGTCCATAAACAGCTTGAATTCCCTGACCTTTTTTAATTAAACCTAAAGCACCGACTTTTTTCCAAGCAGCTTCATCCCCAACTAAATCAGGATTTTTTACACTTACGCGGAGGCGAGTCATGCAGGCGTCAACGTCTGTAATATTTGAAGGGCCACCTAAAAGAGCGATAATATCTGTTACTTGTTTTGAAGAGGCTTCAACTTTTCCAGCATGACTAGAAACGTCACTTGCTTGCGTATCAGTGATAGATTCTTCATCAATGTAGTTTCCTAAACGTCCTGGAGTAGCAATCTTGAAACGACCAATCATGTAATAAGAGATAAAGTAAGCGATAGCAAAGAATGCAAGGCTACTTAAGACAAAGTTAATAACATCCCATGCTAAACCAGCATTAAGAGACATAGGAACACGAGTTAAGAACTCTAGGTTTCCGAATGAGTGAACACGCAATGGAATTATGTCAGCTAATGCAAAGGAGAATCCTTGAATAACAGCATAAACAACGTAAAGTAAAGGTGCAGCAAACATAAACATGAATTCAAGTGGCTCAGTTACACCGGTTAAGAAAACAGCAATAGCGGCAGAGAAGAATATTGATTTGTATTTTCTGCGTTTTTCTATGTCTGTTCTACGGTACATAGCAAAAGCAACACCCATTAGTGTTCCAGTTGCACCAATCATTTGACCAACTTTAAAACGAGCAGGAGTAATGCCGGTTAATAAAGCCTGATAAGCAGTTGTATCGCCTGAATCTTTTAAATTTACTAAATCACTAACCCAAGCTAACCAAAGTGGATCTTGGCCGAATACTTGTGCTCCTGCATTTGCTCCAGTCAAGATGGTATAAGTACCTCCAAGTGCCGTATAGTTGATTGGAATGGTTAACATGTGATGCAATCCAAAGGGCAATAATAAACGTTCCAATGTTCCATAAATAAATGGAGCTACTATTGGAGCGGTATCAGCTGAAGTAGCGATCCACTGCCCAAAGTTATTGATACCTGTTTGAATAATTGGCCAAAAAACAGCTAATATAAGGGAAACAAGAACAGACCATAAGATAACCACAAATGGTACAAAGCGTTTTCCATTAAAGAATGAAAGAGCTTCAGGTAATTTACGGTAGTTATAATACTTATTAAATACAATTGCTCCTACAAAACCAGAAATAATTCCTACAAACACTCCCATATTTAAAGCAGGTGCTCCAAGAACAGAAGTGAAATA
>NZ_JBATXB010000068.1:0-33453 GCF_049673005.1 Carnobacterium sp.
TAGGAATATTCTTCCAAAAGATGGGCCAGCAAGCGGCGTAGCCGTGCGGTAGCTAATGAGTGTACAAAAATAAAACGTCTAAACTAGCATGGTGATAGAGCGCTCGAGAAAAACTTGACACAAACTAACGAGAGATTTTTATTTAGTTAAGCTAGTGCAGTATGATATAATGATAAGAAGAAGTAATCGTGTTTTCTAATGAGAGGAGACTGAGGAAATGATTTTTATAGGCTATCTAATTGTTCTAGTAGCTTATAGTATTCCAACTATTTTTCTTACAGTAATCGGTTATTTTTCTTATAAAAAAAAGAAAAAGTAGCTAACTAGAAATGGCTTCTTTATTTAATTTAATGCTCTATCATTTTTTATTCATTAGGAGGAGATTTAATGGGTTGGGGAAGATTGATATTATTGATAATGCTTATACCAACAGGTCTGTATTATTGGGCACTTGGTAAAAATGTTTCAGATGCAGAAAAGAAAAATAAAAGAGACATGACTTATGAATTGAATCCGTTTACAGGTGAAAAGATGACAGTTGATTCTGAGAAGAAAAAAAAGTAAGCTAATAAAAAAGAGGTTAGGATTTAGTCTAACCTCTTTTTACGTTTCTTACTCATCTTTGTGTAAACAAGTATGAATTAGTCTATTTTTTTTGATGCGATGATATTTTTTTAAAAAGATCATCACTTTGTTTATTAGCATTTATAAGAGTAACATTTGAACCAGCTATTTTATTTTTACTGATTAACTTATCGATAGCTTCAACAGCTGTTGAATCCCAGAGAGTCATGGCACTAACGTCAATAACTAATTCACCTTCATGATTAAAATCATTCATGAAAAAGTCTGTAAATTTTTCAGCTGATGCAAAGTAAAGATGACCGTGAGCTTTGTAATGATAGTCATCGTTATCTCGACCTGGTTCTATACTGATGTGTGTCATTTTAAATGCTGCAAAAATAGCACTTATTAAAGTTCCAGCAACTACACCGTAAGCTAGATTATGCGTAATTAGTACAATAGCAATAGTTAAAATCATGACGAAACTTTCATTTTTAGGCATAATAGTTAAACGTTTAACTGATCTCCAGTCGATAGTTTCATAAGCCACGACAACCATTACAGCTGCTAAAGCAATAATGGGAATTTGAACGACGACACCATTGAATAAAACGACAGACATTAGCATGAAAAAACCGGATAAGAATGTAGCTAAACGACCGATACCACCATAGTTGAGGTTAATAATTGTTTGACCAATCATTCCACAACCAGCAATTCCACCGAAGAAACCAGAAGCTACGTTACCTAATCCTTGGCTCAATGATTCGCGATTTTTATCACTCGGTGTTTCTGTTATTTCATCTACCAGTTGAGCAGTTAACAAGGATTCAACTAAACCAACAATAGCAACAGAGAGAGAAGTCGGGAAAATAATTTTTAGCGTTTCTAAGTTCATAGGAACTTTTGGAATTCCAAAACTCGGCAATGCACTAGAAATAGATCCAAGATCACCTAACAGTTGAACGTTTAAGTTTAATCCTAAAACTAAAGCCGTAATAATGACAATTGAAATGATAGGAGCGGGAATTTTTTTAGTTAGTTTAGGTGCTAAAAAAATGATAGCGACTCCTAGTATACCTAGCAGGATTAAAATTGATGAACCTTTAAAGTGATCTAATTGAGATAGAAACATCATGATACCTAAGCCGTTCACAAACCCAAGCATAACCGGCTTTGGTATGAAACGCATCAGAACGCCTACTTTAAATAGTCCTAAGACTACTTGTATTAAACCGGCTAAGATTGTTGCAGCAAAAAGATAGTTAACACCGTATTCGGCAACTAAATTAGCTAATACTAAAGCAACAGAACCAGCAGCTGCAGAAATTAAACCTGTCCTTCCTCCAAAAAAAGCAGCAACAGCTGTAATGAAGAAAGTTGCGTAAACACCAACAACAGGCTCTACACCTGCAACTAACATAAAACCAATAACTTCAGGGAATAATGCTAAACAAACAACAATTCCAGCTAAAATATCACCTTTAATATTACCAAACCACTCATTTTTATAATTTTGCATATATACCTTCCTTCTTTTGTTTAAAAATATTTTCTATTTGAAATGTACCACGATTAATTATCTTAACATAGTAAGGATTAAAGATAAATGAAATAAAAAAATAGATTATCTTTGATGTAATAATAAAAATTTACATATACTGAATACTTGGGAACTTACAAGTCAGATTTATTTTAACTAAGTAAAGAATAGAAATAAAAAGATTAATTTTTTGGAGGAACAAGAGAGGACTGATATAAATACGAATCTTAAAAATAAAAGGCCGCTAGTTCATTCGATTACCAATTATGTGACAGTAAATGATTGTGCCAATGTTATTCTTGCTGTTGGAGGCTCTCCTATTATGTCAGATTGTATCAAAGAGGTAGAGGAAATAACGTCTATTTGTGATGCTCTGTTTATTAATATAGGTATTTTGAATGAAAGTGTAGTGGAATCGATGGTAAAGGCTGGGAAAGAGACCAATCAAATAAATAATCCGGTTGTACTAGATCCCGTGGGTATTGGAGCTTCTAAGTTTAGGAAAGAGACAGTTTCTAGGTTAGTAGATGAAATTACATTTTCTGTTATTTCTGGAAATGCTTCAGAAATTAAAACTCTCTATGAAGAAAGTGGAACAACTTTAGGTGTAAATGTTAATGAAGAGGATAAAATAGGAAAAACTAATTTAGCTGATATGATTCAAATGTGTCAAAATTTAAGTAAAACAACTGGGGGATAGATATCGTTGCTAGCACTGAGAAAGCAAATGTCATATATAGTGGGACACCCTTAATGTCCAAGATTTATGGAACCGGATGTATGTTAAGCACGATTATAGGTGCGTACTGTGGCGCGAATAAAGATAATCTATTTGAGGCTACTACTTTGGCTGTTGCACATATGGGTCTGGCGGGTGAGATAGCTCTTGAAAAATTAGCGCAAATCGAGGGAGGTATTGCTAGTTATAAACTGTTTTTAATAGATTCGCTATCAAAAATTAATTATCAAATATTGAAAGAAGGAATAAAATTGAAAATAGAGAAAGAAACGCTACTTTTATATGCAGTGACGGATAGAAGTTGGATTGGAGTAAAAAAAATTGAAGAAGCGCTTAAGGCTAGAGTAACATTTCTTCAAGTTAGAGAAAAAAACTAGGTTTTGATGATTTTTTAAATCAAGCAATCAAAATAAAAATATTAACAGATAGGTATCGTATTCCTTTTGTGATAAATGATAATATAGAGGTTGCTATAAAATATGATACAGGTGGAGTACATATTGGACAAGAGGATACGGATGCTAAAAAGGTAAGAAATCTTATAGGAGAAAATAAAATACTTGGAGTTTCTGCTAATACAGTTAAGACTGCAAAGAAGGCTGAAAAAGATGGATCAGATTATATAGGGGTTGGAGCTGTATTTAAGACGAAAACGAAAAGAGACGCAACAATTGTTTCTATTGAAACGGTAAAAGTTATTTGTGATTCCGTCTCTATACCGGTAGTGGCGATAGGTGGAATAGATGAATCAACTATTTTAAATCTAAAAAATAGTGGGATAGATGGGATCTGTTGTATATCTGCACTATTTGCTAAGAAAGATAATTATAAGGCAACAAAGAATCTATACTGCTTAGCTAAACAAGTAGTTAGTGGATAGTCTATAGAACAGCAAAAGAAATTTCAAAAAAAATAGGCTGTTACATCCTAATTAAAGGAGGACATCTCAAAGATAGCGCAGATGATTTACTTTATTACGATAATCGTGCGATTTTGTTCGATGGTGAAAGAATAAATAATTCTAATAACCATGGCACAGTGTGTACCTTGTCTTCTGCAATTGCTTGTAACATACATTCTTATTTATTACTGTTCTTTTAAAATAACTTGTTGATATAATGAAATACTTATACTTATTATTGAAGTATGAATGTTCCAGCTCAGATCGGTTTAATTTAACTTTGTTTAGATATCTTTTATTTTAAGGAAGAGGACGTATTTCTTTTTCAAAAAGAAATAATTCGATATAATGAAAAAAAGATTCTGGACTTAGTTAAAAATTTATTGATTTATGTAAACAAGAAATAATCTTAATTATTAAATGAATAAGCAGATATATAAGTAAGGAAGAAAGATACAAAAAGACAATAGGAGGAATATTATGGCAGAAACTAAAGTTGAAATTGAGATGAAACCAGAATTAGAAGCGTTTATCGATGCTTACGGAGATAGTTTAGATATTTTGAATAAGATAATAGAAATGCAAAAAAATATTATGCAATTCAAAGAGAGTATGAGCACACAAGAGCATTTAGATTATATGAGTGTGGTTGATAAAATGGGTGAAGTAAATAAAACTGTTGAAGAAAAATTAGAACAATTAGTTAAGGTAAATACAAGTATTAAGATGCAAGCTAAATAATTTAAGAATAACTAGTAAGAGCTTTATTTTTAAGATTTATTTTTAGTGAGATTAGATTGTCAGATTAACATAAATCGTGCTATAGTTATCGATGGCAACAAGTCAAAGCAACTTGTCAGTCAAATAAACAGAGTAGGAAATGAAGCGTTAAGTGCTGTAGGGATGGGATGTTGCCCTCAGACGAAGAATTGCCTAGGCAATTTGCGGTTTTATTTCTGCATTCGCTGCATAGTTTTTATGTGTGGAGCTCTTAAAAGGGGATCTTCAAGATGGGAAAGAATAAGTTTGATGCAAGAAGTATTTCAATTATTGGATTATTAATGGGATTGGATATTGTATTGACTAGGTTTGTGGCAATTGAAACGCCTATTGTCCGTATTGGTTTTGGTTTTTTACCAGTAGCTATTATCGCGATGCTTTATGGTCCGTGGATTGCGGGTGTTGCTGCTGCGATGACAGATTTCATGGGAATTATGTTGTTTCCAAAAGCTGCTTTATATTTCCCAGGTTTTACGCTATCTGCTTTTTTAGGTGGAGTTATTTACGGTTTGATCCTATATAAGAAGCCCAAGACTCTTAAACGGGTTATTATCGCAGTTTTATTAACAACGGTACTTATTAACTTAGGGTTAAATACGTTATGGATAAAAATTATATTGGATAAAGCAATATACATTATTTTTCCAGCACGTGTAGTTCAAAATTTAGTCTTAGCGCCAATTAATTGCCTGTTATTATATGGAGTTCTTCAAAACAAAGCACTTCGTAAAGCAACGAGAATCGAATAAACAGATTACGAAGCTATTCTTTAACTGAATGGCAATAAGAGTAAAAGCTAGGATAATAATTATCTTAGCTTTTTTAGTGCGCCCAGCATGAATGTAGTCTCTAGGGTGCGAGTGGCAAACCTCCGGTCTGAGGAACACGAACTTCATATAAGGCTAGGTACAATTGGATGAGTTTACTAAACAAAAAAAATCCTTTCTGCCAAAGGTTGTATAAGGAAAGAGGCGTATCGAATGTTGATGGAACGAATCGTATCACGGTAGAATCGGCTATCTGCCCTTAAACGGATAGAACGCAATAAAGGTTGTCACGGTGTAGATGAAATGCCTGTACAAAACCTACAATCGCCTATCGTACAACATAGGGATTCCATGAAAATGAAACTTCTAGAAGGAACTTATGAACCGCAACCAGTCCGCAGGGTCGAAATCCGGAAACCTGACGGTGGTGTGAGAGGTCGGGAGTTAATCGTTCCCTCTTACTCGATTATGTAAGATTAGGATTGACTCCTTTCATTTAAACAGTTAAGATAATGAGAATAAGATGAGGAAAAAATTTAGTATTCGGGAGGAATAGATATGATTGCTCATACTTTTGGTGAAAGACTAAAAACAGAACGCTATCATATACGAATTGGCGTATATGGTGTTTTATTAGATTCTAAAACAGATAAAATAATTGTTGTTTCACCACCAAATGGCTCATATTTATTACCTGGAGGCGAAAAAGAGCAAAAAGAATCGGATGAAGATACTCTTAAAAGAGAATCTATAGAGGAACTAGGCTTTGAGATACAAGTAGGTAGATATATAGGAGCTGGTGAAGATTATTTTTATTCTACTCACCGTAAAAAGTACTACCACAATCCTGCTTATTTTTATGTTGTTGACTCTTGGAGCGAAATTGGTGAACCACTGGAAGACTTTAATAGGGTAGAATGGATGAGTATTCCAGAAGCCTTGAAGAAGTTGAAACGAGGAAGTCATCGTTGGGCAGTTGAACAATACCTAAAAGATAGACAAGAAAAAAACACTTTACCAAAATAAAGTTTAAAAAAAATAAACGGCAAAGCCGGATTTTAAAATCCGGCTTTGCCGTTCACGGTAGTTAGTTTTTTAAACTTCTTCTTTATAGTCTACAGCTTTTACAGTGACATCCATGTTGCCTTTGGTTGCTTTTGAATAAGGACAAAAAGCATGCGCTTTATCAGCCCAATTTTTTGTTTCTGTTAGGTCCATTCCTTCAATGGCAACTTCCATAGTAGCAGCTAGCTTAAATCCATTATCAGTAGGATCAGAAAGCAACTCAATTGTTGCAGTGACTTGTGACTTGCCACTACTATTTTCTTCTTTCATAATGTGCTCCAATGCTGAATTAAAGCAGGCACTGTATCCTAATGCAAAAAGTTGTTCAGGGTTACTTCCTTGCCCAGGACCTCCCATTTTTTTAGGTGTAGATACACGGACCGAAAAAGATTTATCTGGAAGATGACTTTCTCCATTTCTTCCTCCGGTATTAATAGCAGTAGTTTGGTACAGAACTTTTGACTCTGACATGTAACAAAACTCCTTTCTAGTATCTTTCGTACAATACAAGTATACAAAATAATGAATAGAATCTCTAATGAAACGCTTTTATAAAAATTGATAAAAAAGGTAAGATAAAAAAGAAAGAAGGAACAATCATGCCATTTGTCCATATTGAATTAGTAGCAGGTCGCACACTGGAACAGAAAATTAACTTAGTTAAGGAAGTGACAGACGCTGTTGCAAAAAATACAGGTGCTCCAAGTGAGAAAGTACACGTTATTCTTAATGAAATGCAGCCAGAAAATTATGCGCTAAACGGCGAATTACTTAGCCAAAAAAAATAAAAAATCTACTTTTGGAAATCACTTCAACAATAGTGACTCCCGAAAGTAGATTTTTTTAATGATTAAAAGCTAATTTTTCGATAACAGTTGCAACACCATCCAACTCATTTGTATCAGTGATATAATCACTAATTTCTTTAATACCTTTAACGGCATTACCCATAGCAACTCCAACACCAGCAAAAACTAACATATCTCTATCATTTTCATTGTCTCCGATAGCCATGATATTTTCTTTGGGAATAGATAAAATATCAGATAGATCCTTTAATGCTTGCCCTTTACTGGCTGCTTTGTTTAACACTTCTAAATAGAAAGGTTCACTTTTTAATACGGTGTACTTATCATAAAAGGATGCAGGGATCTCTGCGATTCCAGCATCTAAGATATCGGGTTCATCAATCATCATCATTTTACTAATAACCAAATGAGAGTCCATTTCTTGAACACTTCTATATTTAACTGGCATGTTGACTAAAGAAGATTCTCGGATTGTATAAGGGCTGATGTCTTTATTAGTTGTATAAATAGCTTTCTCATCTAAAGTCTGGCAATGAACGCCAATCTTTTGGCTCATAGCTTCTACTTCAATAAAGTCATCAAACGACATTGTGTGATGGGCAATAGCTGTACCGTCATCTGTTCTCTGAACAAGCGCTCCGTTATAAGTAATCGCATAATCTCCAGTTTCTTCTAAATTTAATTCTTTTAAGAAATCCATCACACCAGGTAACGGTCTGCCTGTGCAGATAACAACTTTAATCCCTTTTTCCTTGGCTCTCGCTAAAGTATCTTTCACTTTTGGGCTAATTTTTTTATCGTTGGTTAATAAAGTACCATCTAAATCGATAGCGATGAGTTCAATTGTCATTTTGTATTATTCCTCCAGTGTTTTTGTAGGTTGAATGATTGCATCATTTTTAATATAGCGTTTAAATTCTTGATAAATAGGCTCGAACAAAGTGATTTCTTCAATTGTTTTTGGCTTTAGAAATTCTTTTGGAAAATAGAATCGTTCGTCGCCTCTCATTTTTCCTGCTAAGGAAGAAACGATTTCGCTAGCTTTCGAAAGTTCAACAAATGAACCATCTGGATACATGAGTTCAATCTGTGTTCGGTTAGTGAGTTGATTAGGGCGATAGAAGTCATAAGGTAAATCGTAACTATTATTGATTGCGGTATAGTACTCGGTGTTGTAACCAGCTTCTCTAATAAGGTCTGTTAATTTTTGAAGAACAAGCTGATCTTGTTTATCTGTAAAATGGACAGATTTAAATGGTTTACGGTCAAGAAAACGCGTAGCTAAATCGCTTAAAATAGGATCCTTTTCATCTCTCCATAACGTAAAATACGTCCCTAAAACGCCATCATCCAATTTTAAGTAATCTTCTAATGTAGACGTTTGATCAAAAAAAGGAATGAGCAAATCAGTTTTAGAATGCAGAGTCATAGTTGGCTCTGCATATAATTCTTTAGCACGCTTTAGTAGGTGATCAAGGATAACTTCCATACTTCTAGAAACAGGGTGGAAGTAGATTTGCATATACATTTGATACCGGCTAACAATATAATCTTCTACTGCATGCATACCAGATACT
This sequence comes from Carnobacterium sp., assembly GCF_049673005.1. Taxonomy (GTDB): domain Bacteria; phylum Bacillota; class Bacilli; order Lactobacillales; family Carnobacteriaceae; genus Carnobacterium_A. The sequence continues at coordinate 8,746 of NZ_JBATXB010000068.1, forward strand.
TGGAAAGCAATACCCTCATTGTAAGGACGAATTACACGCAAAATCCTAGTTAAATCAAAAGTTCCATAGTTAACACCCGTAAAATAGGCATCACGCAATAGGTAATCCATTCGATCAGCATCGATTTGACTAGAAATTAGTTGGACAACTTGTGGATTAGGATATGTTTTTTGAATTACGCTAGCTACTTTAGTTGGAAAATCATTTGCTACTTTTTTCAATAATTTATTGATTTCAGTTTCAGGAGATAGAATAATTTCAACAGTAATAGCTTCGTGATCCGTTTTGAAAATACGTTCAAAGGTATGAGAATATGGACCATGACCAATATCATGTAATAGTGCGGCACACAAAACAACTAGGCGTTCTGAATCATCCCATCCGCCATCTCCAGGAGTTTTTTCAGGATAATTACGAGCAAATTTATCACAAATTCTCCGAGCAATTTCATAAACGCCTAGCGAGTGAGTGAAACGAGAGTGTTCAGCCCCGTGAAAAGTAAAAGAAGACGTTCCCAATTGTTTAATTCGGCGTAATCGTTGGAATTCGCGCGTATCAATTAAATCTAAAATGAGTTGGTGTTGGATATGGATGTAGTCATGGACAGGATCGCGGAAAACTTGTTCAATAGGCAATAACTTTTCGGCATCGTAGTTAAGGGTCATATTAACAACTCCTTTTGCGCATTTTCTTTTAACATCTGTAAGTTACGATCAATCATTTTTTGTTTGCTATCTTCATAAAGATGCAAAATTTCTGATGAATATTCACCAGGTTCAATGATGCAATCCCGTTTGCGTAAGGTTTGAACGATTTTTTCTTTTACGTCTTGAATCGTTAATTGAGCGTCAAGTAGTTCCTCTAACGTCCCCATCACTTCGGGGTCAATTTTTGGGAAATGCCATTTGACTTGTTTGTTTTGTACTCCAGCAGCATAAAAATCTTGTAATAGTTGAGCACGTTTATTTTGATTACCCGTCACGCTCAAATAAATCATTATAGCAACACCGTTTTTTAAACGTCGTTGTGCTATTCCAGCAATTTTTTTGCCATTAATACTCAAGTCAAAGTCTCCGGGGCAGTAAGAATCTGAAATCTCGTAAGCTTCAATTTTTTTGTTGTAATCTTTAAGCGTCTCGCTAACTAGACGGTACATGAAATCGTATCCTTCATCAATCGTGATTCGGTTAGCTGCTTCTTCAGGGAAGATGAGCGAGAAATTAAGTACACCACTATCACTCGCAACAGCTAAACCACCTGAGTTACGGACGATATATGGCTGGTTATTAACTTTAAGAACAGCTAATCCATCTGATAGATAAGGTAATTTAGTATCCATCATTCCTAGAATAACTAAAGGGTCTGTGCTCCAAAAATGAATAGCGGCTTTATTTTGTTGCTTTCCAATAACAGTAGTCAAACTATCTGATAAAGCAAAATGTGAGATTGTTTGGTTTTTAAAAGGCATTGATACTGCGTCATAAAGAGCGTAAGGTTGGTTTGTTAAAAAGTCTTTTTTTTGGAATGAAGTCATCCTATTACTTCCTTTATTAAGATTCTTGTTTTATATACTTTATTAGTATACCAAAATTTATTAGAGACTCCTATAGAAGTAAGATAACTCCTTATAAAACAAATACAGCTTATTAGAATCTATTTGGATAGATTGACCATATTGTATCAAAAAGGCTATACTAAGACACATTAAGAATGCTAAATTTAATGAGGGAAAGTGGTGAACTTAATGGAACCGAGCTTACCTAATCAAGCCGGCTTAATATTAGATGATTTTAAAAAAATGTATCGACTGATGTGGCAAATACGTTTTTTTGACGAACAAGTTGAAACCTTATTTGCAGCAGGGAAAATACACGGCACGACCCATTTGTCTATTGGGCAAGAGGCAACAGCAGTTGGAAGTGGCTATTTATTAAAACCAACGGATTATATGACTACAACTCATAGGGGACATGCGAATACAATCGTTAAAGGCACAGACATGACAAAAATGATGGCAGAGTTATTTGGGAAAAAGGGCGGCACGAATCATGGGAAAGGCGGTAGTATGCATATCGCCGATAGCGATACGGGTAATCTCGGATCGAATGGAATTGTTGGCGGAGGGTATCCAATTGCAGTTGGTGCAGCTTTAACTGCTCAGATGGAAAAGAAATCTTCCGTTGTGATGTGTTACGCAGGAGATGGTTCGACTAATGAGGGAAGTTTTCATGAGTCCTTAAATCTGGCTTCAATTTGGAATTTACCTGTTATTTTCTTTATTGAAAACAATCAATATGGGATGAGCAGTCCGATTAATCAAATGGTAAATATTCCTTTATTATCAAAACGAGCAGAAAGTTATGGATTTGAAGGGAAAACGATAGACGGTAATAATTGGTTAGAGGTTATTAATGCTACGTCAGTTGCAATTAAAAAAGCCCGTAATGGAAAAGGACCAACTTTAATTGAAGCGTTAACCTACCGATCTAAGGGCCATTCAAAATCGGATAAACGCGAATACCGGACTAAAGAAGAAGAGAATCAATGGCAATTAAAAGATCCTATTTTACTAGCAGAAAAACAGCTATTGGAGGCAAAGTTAGTTTCAGAAGATGAATTGAATTTGTGGAAGAAAGAAAGCAAAGAAAGTGTTCAATCTGCTATTTATAAAGCCGAAAAAATGGAAGATGTAACCTTAGCTGACTTGGAAACCAATGTGTACGCTAAATAAGGAGGACTAAAATGCGGGAGATAACATATTTAGCAGCAATCAATGAAGCACTCGATGAAGCCTTGTCAGAAGATGAACGAGTATTTTTAATGGGGGAAGACATAGCTCTTTACGGAGGCGGTTTCGGTGCTACTAAGGGACTTTTTCAAAAATATGGATCCGAGCGGATACGAAATACACCGATATCAGAAAGTGTATTAGCTGGAGCAGCCGTTGGATCTGCGATGACGGGTATGAGGCCAATCATTGAAATCCAATTTTCTGATTTTATCACAATCGCTATGGACCAGCTAGTAAACCAAGCCGCAAAAATTCATTATATGTACGGGGGAAAGGTTTCGGTGCCAATGGTAATGAGGACAGCTGCTGGATCAGGAACGGGACATGCAGCCCAACATTCTCAGAGTTTAGAAAATTGGACAGCTCATATTCCGGGTTTGAAAGTAGTGCAGCCATCAACGGCGTATGATGCTAAAGGATTGTTGCACGCAGCGATTGAAGACAACAATCCCGTTATGTTTTATGAACATAAATTATGCTACAAGACAACTAGTGAGGTTCCTAACGGAAAATATGTGATTCCATTTGGAGTAGCTGATATAAAACGTGCAGGTCAAGACATCACAGTAATCGCAACAGGAATTATGGTCCATAAAAGTCTAAAAGTTGCTAAACAATTAGCGTTAGAAGGAATTTCATTAGAAATTATAGATCCACGTACATTGGTTCCTTTAGACAAAGATGCGATAATCAAGTCTGTTAAAAAAACAGGAAGGCTTTTGATTGTTCATGAGGCTGTGAAACGAAGTGGATTTGGTGGTGAGGTAGCAAGTATTGTAGCAGAAAGCAGTGCTTTTTATGCATTAAAAAAACCTATCAAACGTCTTGGAGGAAAATCGATTCCAATACCTTATCAAAAAGAGTTAGAATCTGCAGCGATTCCTCAAGAGCAAGATATCTCATTTGCTGCCTATCAGTTAATGAAAAATCAATGAACAGTAGATAGAACGAATAAAATGTATGAAAATAAGGGGTAATTTTAATGGGAATAGACTTAAGCAAAGGCATGCCAGCAAAAGTAGAAATGAAAACAACTATTTCACAAGGAGAATCCACTGAAAGTTTTGCATTCAGTGAAATGGGAAAAGTTGTGTATATGAATGGGTCTTATTATATCCGCTATCAAGAAACATATGATGAGATAGAAATTCCAGTAACAGTTAAAATAGATGCAACAGGTGTGGTGACACTTATTCGGAGAGGAGAAACAGTTACTCGAATGAAATTTGAACAAGGTGAGCGCTTTGAAACAAGTTACCAAACACCGCAAGGATTGATTACAATGGAGACTGTAACAAGACAGGTGCAGATTAGTTATAGAGAAGAACCTTTTTCAGGCGAACTGCAATTAGAATACGATCTATACCTAGGAAAAAAAAAATTAGGAGAACACAAATTACAATTGCTTTTTACCATCTAAATATAGTAAGATAAAGAATAGACTGTTGAAAGGACGTGGCTTTCGTGGAATTTGAAAGATTTGAAGGACAAAATAAAAGCGAATTATCAATGATAGAAGTCGCTCATGCTATTTTGGATCAAAAAGGCGAGGTCTTAGATTTTGAGACTTTATTGAAAGAAATCAAAGAATATTTAGGGTTTAGTGCAGAAAAATTAAAAAATAATACGTCACAATTTTATACTGATTTGAATATAAATGGTAGTTTTATTTCCCTTGGAGAAAATCGTTGGGGTTTACGTTCGTGGTACCCAATAGACTTTATTGACGAAGAGGTCACTCAAGGAAATGAAGATGAAACACCAAAACGTAAAAAACGTAAAAAAGTAAGTGCGTTTGTTTCAAGTGAGGATGAAATAGATTATAGTAATGACGATCCAGAAGACGATGATGAAGAAGAGGAAGAAGAACTTCTAATTGATAGTGATGGTGTTGTAATTGAGGCTGAAGATAAAGAAGACATTGGTAAATACAAAAAAGATTTAACTGAAATTGGTGCAGACGAAGACGAGGAAGACGAGTTGCCTGACGGTGTTGAAGGTGAATTAACCATTATCGAAGACGATGCAGAAGATTTGGATGAAGAAAAAGAGTATTAATCTAGTCACTGTTATTGAACGTTTGTAAACGACTAGAACGAACGTTTAAAAAAGGAACAAATAAAAATACGATAAAAACCTTGACGATAGTTGTCTGAGGCTGTATCATATTTATTGGGCTCCCTTAATTTTTTTTTAAGGGACAAGGACTAAAAGTAATTTACCAGCTCCCTATTCTCAACGGAATAGGGGGCTTTGTTTTTTTTTGTTTGACTACCCAATTATATCAAAAAGGAGTTCGATTAAATGACAAAATATATTTTTGTAACAGGTGGAGTGGTTTCTTCAATAGGCAAAGGAATTGCAGCAGCTTCACTGGGAAGATTATTGAAAAACAGAGGGTTAAAAGTAACAATTCAAAAATTCGATCCTTATATTAACGTAGATCCAGGAACAATGAGTCCTTATCAACATGGGGAAGTTTTTGTTACAGATGATGGAGCAGAAACAGATTTAGACTTAGGGCATTACGAAAGATTTATTGACATTAACTTAAACCGCTATTCTAACGTAACGACGGGAAAAGTTTATTCAGAAGTTATACGCAAAGAGCGCAAAGGAGAATACCTTGGAGCGACAGTTCAAGTTATTCCTCATATTACAAATGAAATTAAAGAAAAAATGATGCGTGCGGGTCAAACAACGGATTCTGATATTGTAATCACAGAAGTTGGCGGAACAGTTGGGGATATTGAGTCTTTACCATTTCTAGAAGCATTACGCCAAATGAAACGAGATGTTGGGACGGATAACGTGATGTATATTCATACAACGTTAATTCCTTATCTTGGAGCTGCTGGAGAGATGAAAACAAAACCAACGCAACATAGTGTTAAAGAATTAAGAGGATTGGGCATTCAGCCTAATATTTTAGTGGTACGTAGTGAACGTCCAGTTTCACAAAGTGTAAAAGATAAATTGGCTTCTTTTTGTGATGTGGCACCCGAAGCAGTAATCGAATCATTAGATGTTGACACATTGTACTCCATTCCTTTAAATTTACAAAAACAAGGTATGGATCAAATTGTATGTGATCACTTGAAAATTGATGCCCCTCCTGCTGATATGACAGAGTGGATTAAGCTAGAAGAAAAAGTATTAAACCTGTCTAAAAAAACAAAAATTGCCTTAGTGGGTAAATACGTTGAATTACCTGATGCATACTTGTCAGTAGTGGAATCATTGAGCCATGCTGGTTATGCAGAAGATTCAGAGATTGAAATAGACTGGATTAATGCAGATGAAGTAACAACTTCTAATGCAGCAGAGTTATTGAAAGATGCGGATGGCATTTTAGTCCCAGGTGGCTTTGGTGATCGTGGATTAGAAGGTAAGATTGCCGCTATCCAATATGCTCGCGAAAATACAGTGCCTTTCTTTGGTATCTGTCTAGGGATGCAATTGGCATGTGTTGAGTATGCTCGAAACGTAGTTGGTCTTGAAGGTGCCCATTCTACGGAAACAGATCCTAAAACACCACATAATATTATTGATTTAATGAGTGATCAAAAAGATGTTGTAGAAATGGGTGGAACATTGCGTCTTGGATTATACCCGTGTAAATTGAAAGCTGGTTCTGTTGCAGCTCAAAATTATGGCAACGTGGAAGTCGTTCAAGAACGTCACCGTCACCGCTATGAGTTTAATAATGAGTACCGTACACAACTAGAAGATAAAGGAATGGTGTTTTCTGGAGTTTCACCTGATAATCGCTTAGTTGAAATTGTTGAATTATCAGACCACCCATTTTACGTAGCTTGCCAATTTCATCCAGAGTTTCTTTCACGTCCAAACCGTCCACAAAAATTATTTACAGGATTTGTTAGAGCATCATTAGAAAACCAACACTAGTTATAAGTAGTAGATACGCTTAATCGTAACAATTAAGGCTTTAAGTCTAGAATTTGTTTATTTTGTTTGGTATAATACAAATGTTGGTTAAGGGGAAACCTTGACAAATAAAACCTTTCCTTAAGGAGGAAAAAATATATGAGTCGTTTAGTTAGTATGACAGATATGTTAAATAAGGCATTAGAAGGTAAATATGCTGTAGGTCAATTCAACATCAACAACCTTGAGTGGACACAAGCAGTTTTAGAAGCGGCACAAGCAGAAAACTCTCCAGTAATTCTAGGAGTATCTGAAGGCGCTGGAAAATACATGGGTGGCACACTAGTTGTTGCTGCAATGACTGAAGCTCTAATGGAAACAATGAACATTACTGTTCCTGTTGCATTACACTTAGACCATGGTTCTTCATTCGAAAGCTGTAAATCTGCTATTGATGCTGGTTTCTCTTCAGTAATGATTGATAACTCAGCATACCCAATTGATGAAAATATTGCTGCAACTAAAAAAGTTGTTGAATATGCTCATTCAAAAGGTGCTTCTGTAGAAGCTGAAGTAGGAACAGTTGGCGGAACGGAAGATGGCGTTACTGGCGGAGTTCAATATGCTGATCCTCAAGAATGTCTACGTATGGTTAAAGAAGCAAACATTGATGCTTTAGCAGCAGCTTTAGGCTCTGTTCATGGCGACTACGAAGGTGAACCTGTTTTAGGATTTGACGAAATGAAAGAAATTTCTGACTTAACTCATGCTCCTTTAGTATTACATGGCGGATCTGGAATTCCTGAATTCCAAATCAAAAAAGCTATTGAAAATGGTCACTCTAAAATCAACGTGAACACTGAGTTGCAACAAGTTTGGACTGCAGGTGTTCGTGAAAAACTAGCTACTGACGATAAAGTTTACGATCCTCGTAAAGTTATTGCACCAGGTAAAGAAAGAATTGTTGCTACAGTTAAAACAACTATGCAACGTTTTGGTTCATCAAACAAAGCTTAATTCAAATTTAAATGAACAAAAAAAAGGCGCCCACAATTATAATAATTGTGGGTGTTTTTTTGTTCGTTTCAGCTGAAATAAATCTGTTTTCTAGACTATTTGCTTTATTACAAATATAATAAGAATTGTATATTAACCAATAGTATAGTACCATTAATCAGTGTTTAATAAAAAAACAATGTTGTACACTACTGTAGTAGCTTGTTTTAAGGATTTAAAAGTCAAAATAAGAAAATTTAAACTTTAATGTATGTATTACAAATTGACTTTTCATCTATAGGATGACGAGTTTTAATTTTATAAAAAAATACTTTCTTGAATAATGATTAGAGATGGTTCATTAATATAAAAGTATTGCCTGTGCTGTACAGAGCATTGTGACGAAGATAATTTTAAAGTAATGGCTAATAAAAAAGAATAAATGGTTAAAATGATAAAAGTGAGGTAAAAAAATGAAAAAAATAGTTATTAATGGAGGAAAGAAGTTAAGTGGGACAGTTACAATCAATGGGGCTAAAAATAGTGCAGTTGCTTTGATCCCAGCTTCAATCCTTGCTGATTCTCCAGTTACCTTAGAAGGAGTTCCAGATATCCAAGATGTTCATTCGTTAATTGAAATTTTAAATATTATGCATGTGAAAACTGATTTTGATGGTTCAACCTTAATCATAGATCCGACTGAAATGATTTCTATTCCTATGCCTAGTGGTAAAATACAAAGTTTACGTGCATCATATTATTTTATGGGAGCATTATTAACTAAATATGGACAAGGAGTTGTTGGCTTGCCAGGCGGCTGTTTTTTAGGGCCACGCCCAATAGACCAACATTTAAAAGGTTTTCGAGCATTAGGTGCAACAGTTGAGAATGAATTAGGCGCGATGTATCTTAGAACGCCTGAAGAAGGGTTGAAAGGCAGTCGTATTTATCTAGATGTCGTTTCGATTGGAGCAACGCTTAATGTAATGCTCGCTGCTGTTAAAGCAAAAGGAACAACGATTATAGAAAATGCTGCTCGTGAACCCGAAATTATCGATGTAGCAACATTGCTAAATAATATGGGTGCAAAAGTTCGTGGAGCAGGAACGGATATTCTTCGTATCGAAGGAGTCAAGGAACTTCATGGTTGCAGACACACTGTTATCCCAGATAGAATTGAGGCCGGAACCTATTTAGCTTTAGCTGGGGCAATTGGTACAGACATTACAGTACAAAATGTTATTGTGGAACACTTAGAAGGATTAGTAGCGAAAATGGAAGAAATGGGAATTCCTATGACCATCGACGAAGATAGTATTCGTGTGAAAGAAGCTCAACTCCCATTAAAACCAATTAACGTTAAGACGCTTCCTTATCCAGGTTTTGCAACTGACTTGCAACAACCTTTAACACCTTTGATACTAAAAACGGTAGGCGAATCAACAATTTTAGATACGATTTATGCTAAGCGAGTTAAGCATATTCCGGAGCTAGTTCGAATGGGTGCAAAAGCGCGTGTAGAAGGAGATTTAATCTTACTAGAAGGTCCTTGCAAATTAAAAGGGGTAGAAGTTGAAGCTAGTGATTTGAGAGCAGGTGCTTGTTTAGTGATAGCGGGTTTGATGGCTGAAGGTACAACAACAATCACAGGTGTGGAAAATATTTTACGAGGCTACGATCATATTATTGATAAATTGACTGATTTAGGTGCAGACGTTAAAATGATAGAAGTTGAAGATACTATAATATAGGAGCCTAGAATATGAGTGAAATATTAACAGTCGAACAACTAGAAGAAAAAACATTAAAAGAAATTTATGCTTATGCAAAAGAATTAAAAATTCCTTATTATAGTCAAATGAACAAGAAAGAATTAGCTTTAGCGGTAATAAGAGCACAAGAAGAAAAACAAGGCTTCTTTATTGCTGAAGGTGTATTAGACATTATGGCACAACAAGACTTTGGTTTTTTAAGACCAATTAACTACACATCTAGCAAAGAAGATGTTTATATTTCCGCCTCACAAATTAAACGATTTGGATTGCGAAATGGAGATAAGGTAACTGGTAAAGCTAGGCCTCCAAAGCCGTCTGAGCGATATTATGGATTAATGCACGTTAGTAAAGTAAATGGCAGTGATCCCGAACAAGCTAAAGAGAGATCTCATTTTCCAGCATTAACGCCACTTTATCCTGACCGTCAGATTAAACTAGAAACAGGACAATCTAATATTTCTGCTCGTATGATTGATATTGTGGCTCCAGTTGGATTTGGTCAGCGTGGTTTAATCGTTGCACCACCAAAAGCCGGGAAAACGACCTTGTTAAAAGAAATTGCAAACGGAATTGCTGAAAATTATCCTGAAGCTGAGCTAATTGTTTTGCTAATTGATGAGCGTCCAGAAGAAGTAACGGATATAGAACGTAGTGTGAAAGGTGAAGTTGTTTCGTCGACTTTTGATCAACAACCTCAAAACCACGTTCGTGTTGCTGAGCTAGTGTTAGAAAGAGCCATGCGTTTGGTGGAAGACAAACAAGATGTCATTATCTTAATGGATAGTATTACTCGTTTGGCACGTGCCTATAATTTGGTTATCCCTGCAAGTGGTAGGACATTAAGTGGTGGTATTGACCCCGCAGCTCTTTATCGACCGAAAAAGTTTTTTGGAGCAGCGAGAAATATCGAAGAAGGCGGTAGTTTAACTATACTAGCAACAGCTTTAGTTGAAACGGGTAGCCGTATGGATGATATTATTTATGAAGAGTTTAAAGGAACTGGGAATTCAGAACTGCATTTATCAAGAGAGCTTTCAGAACGACGTATATATCCGGCTATTGATGTTAAAAAATCAAGTACGCGAAAAGAAGAATTGTTGTTAAACCAAATTCATTTAGATGAGATTTGGAAGCTTCGTCACGCAATGATAAGCGATTCTCTAGAATTAACTGATCAATTTATTAAGGCTCTGCGTAATTCTGAAAACAATCAACAATTCTTTGAAAGTTTTTCAGAGAAAGCCTTTAGCCAAAAGAAGACTGGACGCAATTTGCGAAGATAAGTAATGGATGGCTAAATGTGTGAGAATAGATTGCAATCCGACAATAGACGTGGTAACATTCTACTGTTAAATAAAAATAAAAAAGAACTCTGGTTCAGCAAATGTATCAGGGCAAAGGAGCGAGAGCACATGAAAAAAGAAATTCACCCAACTTATCAAGAAGTTGTATTCATGGATACTACTACAGGATTTAAGTTTTTATCAGGTTCTACAAAATATTCAAGCGAAACTGTTGAGTGGGAAGACGGCAACACTTACCCGTTAATCCGTGTTGAAACTACATCTGATTCACACCCATTCTATACTGGACGTCAAAAATTTACACAAGCAGACGGACGTGTCGACCGTTTCAACAAAAAATACGGTTTGGCAGACGCAAACGCATCAGAAGAATAAGAATAACTATGAAAGCTCTAATTTTAGAGCTTTTTTTTATACCAAAAAACTCTCTATTGCGTGCTATTTTATAGTATATTTGATACGATGAACTAAAAGATAGGGAAGGTGTATCGTTGATGTTGTGGATAATACTGGGTATAATTATAATCTTATTTCTAATTTTTTATGTTGTGACTTATAACAGCTTAGTCCGAGCAAGAATCTGGGTTAAAGAAGCTTGGAGTCAGATCGATGTACAATTAAAAAGACGCAATGATTTAATTCCCAATTTAGTAGAGACGGTAAAAGGATATGCAAAGCATGAACAAGAAACGTTTGAAAAAGTAATCCAAATGCGAAATCAATTGACTCAAGTGTCGTCTGAGAATCATGAAGAGCAAATCCAGCTATCTAATCAATTGTCAGATACATTAAAAACTATTTTTGCCTTAAGTGAAAGTTACCCGGATTTGAAAGCAAATCAAAATTTTATTCAGTTACAAGAAGAATTAACAGCGACAGAAAATAAAATTGCCTATGCTCGTCAGTTGTATAATTCTAGTGTGGCAACTTTTAATAGTAAGTTAGAATCTTTTCCGAGTAACATTGTAGCTAATATCCATAATTTTAAATCAGAAGCTTTATTAGAAATTCCTTTAGAAGAGAAAAAAGTACCGAATATTTCTTTCTAAAAATAGAAAAAAATTAACAAGAATGAGCCTACATGACTTACGTGTAAGTCGCTCATCTTTATGGGACTGTTGTATTTTCAACATTTTTTAGTTCATTTCATATATAGGAATAACGAAAGAGGGTAGATGGATAGTGCTTTTTGAACAAATTGAACAAAATAAGCGTAAAACGGTAGTGTTGATGCTTGTTTTTTTTCTTTTAGTTTTAGTCATTGGAGGAGCAGTGGGCTATTTGAATTTCAATAGTGCTATTAATGGGATAGTCATTTCAGCGGTTATAGCGTTAGTTTATATGTTTACAATGATTTCTAACTCAACAAAAGTTGTGATGAAGTTGAATAAAGGGAAAGAAATTATACAAAAACAAGATTACCCGCTCTTATGGAATGTTGTAGAAGAACTTTCATTAGTTGGTAAAGTTCCAAGGCCTAAAATTTACGTTATTGATGATAAGAGTCCCAATGCGTTCGCATCTGGTAATTCTCCGGACAAAGCATCTGTTGCTGTAACAACTGGTCTAATGGAAAGATTAAATCGTGAAGAAATTGAAGGCGTGATAGCTCACGAAATAGCTCATATTCGTAATTATGATATTCGCTTATCTACTATTGCTTTAGCCTTGACAGCTGTTGTCGCCTTGGTGGCTAATATTGGAACTCGAATGTTATGGTTTGGCGGCGCAAGAAGAAAAAATGATAAGGGTGATAATCATTCGCTTATTTTCTTTATCATTTCACTAGTCCTTATTATTCTTGCTCCAATAGCGGCTACATTGGCACAATTAGCTTTATCTAGAAATAGAGAATATTTAGCAGATGCCTCAGCGGTAGAGTTAACAAGGAATCCTCAAGGATTAATTTCCGCATTAAAAAAAATTTCTGCCAGTCCTCCAATGGAGAAAGCAGATCCAACTAGTGCAGCTTTGTATATAGAAAATCCTTTTAAAAATAAAAATACTCAGACTCTTTTTTCAACGCATCCATCAACGGATTCAAGAATAAAAAGACTAAAAGAAATGTAAAAAAACGTTTGTTACCAGTCTGTCTTAATAGAGCGGTTACATTTCCGTGTTGTAATGCAATATTCACTAAATTGATACAGATAAAAAAGGGGAAACGTAGTACAATGAAGTGTAGAAAAAAATGAGGAGGGGTACCTAGTGATTTCGGATTATATTTATGTTCATCTAGACGGCGTAACAAATTCTGTTTTAAGTAAAGGGATTACGTTTAAAAGCTATGATGAAATCATAAAAAAAGTACCTGAAAACATTCTATTGCTGAATGCCTCGAAAGATATAGGAGAATTTGATCCACATACTGGTTTTCAAATGATTCGAGGGATTGAAAAAGTTCGCAATTATTTAGAGATGAATATAGATAAGAATTCTGGCCGCAATCTTAAGTGGATAGATTTTGAAAGTATTGAATTGTTGAGACAACTTACACCCGTAGAAGTTTCTGAATTGCTGTATCTTTCTCATGCGCACACCCACTTACACTCTCCTTTTTATTATAAATTACAAAATAATTTCATTTATTTATCAATGACTGACAATTTTAAAAAAATATATTTTCGTTACTTAGAGCAATTTTATTGGTTTCTAAGCGATAGTCTAACAAGATCATTAACGTTGAAATGTAATGAGAAGAAAAAATTTTATCAAAAAGAAACTGAAATTAAGCCTATTCCAAAAGAATTGATTAAAGAATTAATTCCTTTCTTAAGAGAAGGTGTCTTATTTTCGTTCACTCAAATGCAAGAGCATAAGCATCAACAAATATGTGAAATACCAATCTTTTTAGTTGAAGATCGTCTGAGAGATGTTAATCAAATTTTTTCGAAAAAGGATTTATTAGGTACTGTCTACTACGATAAAAATAATAGTGAGTGGTCATTTATAGAAGAAAATTTACTTCAACCACTTGAGGAGTGAAAAGCCATATAAACAAGCGTTTAATGGCTTTTTTGTTTATAGTGAGTTAGTATATTGTTTTTTTGCTGAATAGCGTATCAATTTAATGATAGTAAGAATTTAAAAGGTTAAAACAGTGTGAATTTGTAAGGAAGTTCTGTCGGAAATGTTTGCTATTTTTATCAATAAAAATATGATACAATAGCTTTTGAATTCAAGAGAACTCATGTTGGAATAAGAGAATAAAAGTTACAACTCGGAGGAAAACCAAATGAAAATCTTTCTAATATACGGAGGAAAAAGTGCTGAACACGATATTTCAATACTAACAGCATTCTCTATTATCAAAGAAGTCTATTATGATTACTACGAAGTTCAACCAATTTACATTACAAGAGATGGAGAATGGATAAAAGGCGCAGTTGTCAATCAGCCAGAAACCATTCAATTTTCTGAAGCTTTACGCCTAATAAATTCAAAAGAAGTTTGTTTCTCTGTTGAAGAAGGAACAGCTTCTAAAGGGGTAACCATCAAACCGTCGGAATTGAAAGAGGAGAATGCTGTTATTTTTCCTGTACTTCATGGTCCGAATGGAGAAGATGGTACCGTTCAAGGGTTGTTTGAAGTTATCGGTATGCCGTATGTGGGAGCAGGCGTATTAGCCAGTGCGTGTGGAATGGATAAAATAACTAGTAAACAGCTTTTTCAACAAGCTGGTTTACCCCAAGTTCCTTACGTTCCTATTCGAAAAGGAGATTGGATAACGAATGCGGATGATGTATTTAATAAGTGTGAAGGTACGCTAGTCTATCCAATGTATGTGAAGCCGGCAAATCTTGGTTCGAGTGTTGGAATCAGTAAAGCTGAAACACGTGCAGAATTAGAAGAAGCGATTAATCTTGCCCTACAATACGATCGTCGCGTAGTCGTAGAACAGGGAATTGAAGCTAGAGAAATTGAAGTAGCTATTCTAGGGAATGATGATATTCATACATCTGTACCTGGAGAATTAATCAAAGAAAGTTCTTTTTATGATTTTGAAGCAAAGTATATTAATAACCAAGTTACGCTGCAAATACCTGCTCGTGTTTCAGAAGAAGTAGAAAAGAAATTGCGTTCTTATGCTGTTCGTGCATTTCAAGCAATTGATGGAACTGGTTTAAGCCGATGTGATTTCTTTGTCACTGGAAACGATGAAATTTTTATTAATGAACTAAATACGATGCCAGGATTTACTCAGTTTAGTATGTATCCGTTACTTTGGAAGCATACTGGGTTAAATTATGGAGATCTAGTTGAAGAGCTTATTCAATTAGCATTAAAAAGATTTGAAGAATCTTTAAATTTTGAACAAACGGAACGGATTTAACTCGAGTGAATAGTAGTTTTTATATTATGAAAAGTGGCAGGACAAATGTCCGTGCTGCTTTTTTTTAAAAAGGTAGGTTAAACCTAGAAAAGATGGAGGAAAAGGAATGTTTCTATTATCAGTGAAAGAAATTGCACTAGCTGTGCATGCTAAGAATATAGAAGATGCATGGGAAACAATTAAAATTAATGCTGTAGATTTTGATTCGAGAGAAATCAAAAACCAATCATTATTTGTTCCGTTAGTTAGCGAAAATGATGGGCATGCTTTTGTTGAGCAAGCTATAAAAAATGGTGCTTTGGCGACATTTTGGAGTAACTCGATAAAAGAAGCGCCAGAGGGTATTCCGGTTATCCAAGTTGAAGATACACTGAAAGCTCTTCAAGATTTAGCTCGGTATTATCTAACTAAAATTAATCCTAAAGTAATTGGCATCACAGGTAGTAATGGGAAGACTACAACGAAAGATATGACGCAAGCAGTGCTGTCAAGTCAATACCGTGTTCATAAAACACAAGGAAATTTTAACAATCATATTGGGCTACCTATCACAATTTTAGAAATGCCTTTAGATACAGAAGTCGTTATTCTGGAAATGGGAATGAACCATGCTGGAGAAATCAAAGTGCTTTCTGATTTGGCGAAGCCAGATATAGCAATCATAACAATGATAGGAGAGTCACATATTGAACATCTAGGGTCTCGTGCAGGTATTGCAGACGCTAAGATGGAAATCGTTTCCGGTTTGAAAGAAAATGGACTTTTAATTATTCCGGGAGATGAACCGCTTTTAGTAGAAAGAGCTAGTTGTTTAAAGAAAGAGCAGGTTAAGACGTTTGGAGTCCTACCGACAAATGATGCTTATTCATTGCAAATAAGTTCAGGAATGAAAGAAACTACTTTTTCAACTAATTTAGATCCATCGATTTCTATTCATTTACCTGTCACAGGAACATACAATGTTGATAATGCGTTAGCTGCGTTAAGTGGAGGTTTAGCTTTGGGTATTTCTGTTGAAAAGGCTGCTCAAAAGCTAGCAACATTCCAATTGACGAAAAATCGAACAGAATGGTTAGAAGGTATTCATGAGAGCGAACTGCTAAATGATGCTTACAACGCGAATCCTACAGCTATGAAAGCTGTATTGAATACCTTTAGCCAATTGAAAAATGAAGGCAGAAAGATAGTTGTATTAGGTGATATGCTAGAACTAGGCAGACAAACGCAAGAGCTACATGTTAGTATAAAAGATGCATTATCAATAGATGAAATTGATCAAGTTATTTTATATGGTCCCCATATGAAGGTACTCTATGAAGCATTGAAGCCGGATTTCACTATAGATCGAATACATCATTTTGATGGAGAAAAAGAGACGATGATTGCTTTTTTGAAGAAGCTTATTAAGCCCAAAGACTACGTACTCGTAAAGTCTAGTTTTGGGACAGGCCTATTATCCGTCGTTAAAGCTTTACAAAAAAATAGATAAATAAAAATCAGCCTTAAGACTGATTTAGAAAAAACAAGTAAGTTGATATATTAATTGTAGTGAAATGGATTGAAGGAGGAATGAAACGTGAATACTCAAAGAAAAGACGTTACAAATGATTTTGTTGATCAACCTACAATGGCTAAGTTTTTTGCCTCTGTATATGGCTATATGACCTTAGGTTTAGCTATTTCTGGGATAACTGCATTTTATGCTTCTCAAAGCCCATTGATTCTAAATTTAGTTTACGGAAGTCCGTTTGGGATGATTGGTTTATTTATTGCAGAAATATTTTTAGTATCTAAGCTTGCTACAAACGGAATGAAGATGAGATCAGCTAGCTCATCCTTGGTTGGGTTTGTTGCTTTTGCATTATTAAATGGTATTACATTAGCTAGTATCTTTTTGATTTATGAACTAGGAAGTATAGGTTCAGCCTTTCTGATGGCTTCAGCAACATTTGCCGGAATGAGCTTGGTGGGATTCTTTACTAAGAAAGACATGTCAACATTAGGAGGACAATTAAGAGGAGCTTTAATTGGTTTGATTGTCGCTATGTTGGTAAACAGCTTTATCTTACGTAGTGGTCCTGCTGATTTTGTCTTATCAATTATTACGGTTTTGATTTTTGTTGGGTTCACTGCATATGATACACATAAATTAAAACAGATTTATATTCAATTTAGTGGGCAACAATCGCTAGGAGCGGTGGCGATTAGTGGAGCTTTAAGTTTATATTTAGACTTTATTAATATTTTTCTTGGCTTATTACGTATATTTGGAAATAGACGCGATTAACAACAGATAAAGGGATTGAGTATTCTCTCAATTCTTTTTTTGTTGCAAAAAAAATTTATGAAAAAGAAAAAGAATAAAAAAAGACGAACAAATTCTAGATTTTTTTAAAAAGGAAACGTGTTCATAGGGATTGGGAAGTAAATTGTTTGATAATCCTATATAGACGTGTTAAGATTAATAAGATTAAATGAGAGATTTAATTAAAAAAGATAAAACCAATGAGGGTTTTGTGAAAATAGATAAGCAGACGAGCTTGGAATTTATCCGAGCTTTTGATATGAAATGAAGGACTCAGCTTAATGATACTTTGTTTGAGTGAGCTGAGTTTTTATATGGAGTGACAGCAACAGGTGCGTCTGAATTGAAACAATGATGGTGCCTGTATTTCGCAAAAATCTCTCTTTACGGTTTTTAAATTGGGAGGAAATATATTTGAAATTTTCAGAATTAGGTTTAGCACCAGAATTATTACAATCAGTAGAACGTTTAGGCTTTGAGGAGGCAACTCCAATTCAAACACAAACGATTCCGTTAGCGCTTGAAGGAAAAGACGTTATCGGGCAAGCACAAACAGGGACAGGTAAAACAGCCGCTTTCGGTCTACCAATGCTACAGAAAATTGACGTAAATAACCGTGCAGTTCAAGGTTTAGTTATTGCGCCAACACGTGAGTTAGCTATTCAAACACAAGAAGAGTTATTCCGTTTAAGCCGAGACAAAAAAGTACGCGTACAAGTTGTCTATGGTGGAGCAGATATCAGTCGTCAAATCCGCGCATTAAAAGATGCACCGCATATCGTTGTAGGTACACCAGGTCGTTTGTTAGACCATATCAAACGTAAAACATTAAAATTAAATCATGTTGAAACATTAGTTTTAGATGAGGCAGATGAGATGTTAAATATGGGCTTTATTGATGATATCGAAACAATCATTCAAGAAGTTCCAGGAGAACGTCAAACATTGCTATTCTCAGCAACAATGCCAGCTCCTATCAAACGTATCGGAGTAAGATTCATGAAAACTCCAGAACACGTTAGTATTAAGGCAACAACTTTATCAGATAGCTTAATCGAACAATTCTTTGTTCGTTGTAAAGATTTCGAAAAATTTGATATTATGACACGTTTGTTTGATGTTCAAACACCTGAGTTAACAATTATCTTCGGGCGTACAAAACGTCGTGTTGATGAACTAGCTAAAGGGTTAGAAATGAGAGGATACCGTGCTGAAGGAATTCATGGCGATCTTTCTCAACAAAAACGTATGAGTGTATTAAAAGCATTTAAATCAGGGAAATTAGACATTTTAGTAGCGACAGACGTAGCTGCACGTGGATTGGATATTTCAGGAGTGACTCATGTTTATAACTATGACATCCCTCAAGATCCAGAAAGTTATGTTCACCGTATTGGCCGTACTGGTCGTGCGGGTAAAGAAGGAGTTTCAGTTTCTTTCATAACACCAAATGAAATGGGTTATCTACGTGTTATTGAAGATTTAACGAAAAAAGAAATGACACCTTTACGCCCACCAACAAATGCTGAAGCTTTTGAAGGACAAATCAAAGCGTCTATGGAAGAAGCGACTTCTATCGTTGAAGCTAACGGATTAGAATTGTATAGAAAAGCAGCAGCTCAATTATTGGAAACATACACAGCTGAAGACATAGCAGCCTCTTTCTTGAAGAGTGTTTCTAAAGATGCGGCTGCAGTACCAGTTAAAATCACACCTGAACGTCCATTACCAAGCCGAGGCGGAAGCAAAGGCGGCGGAAATAAAGGTGGATCATCACGTGGTGGTTACAAAGGGAAATCTAGTGGCGGTGGATACCGTGGCAATCGTAGTGGTGGGAAACCAGGCGAACGTCGTGGCGGATCTGCTTCTGGATCTGGATCTGGTTACAGTTCAGATAAAAAACGTGGCAGCAGCGACAGTCGTCGCAGTAAGCCAGCCTCTGACAGACGTCAAGGCGGCGGAGACCGTAACTTTACTATCCGTAATAAAGACTAAACAAATAGTACGTAAAAAAGCCATTCTCTATAGAGAATGGCTTTTTTAGTGCGCTATTCAGCTAAACGATGTTTAATAAGTGACAATTTTGTTCGGTTCTGATAATATAAGCACAAGTATAGGGTAAAACTAGGTTTAAACGA
The DNA here is from genome assembly GCF_049673005.1 of Carnobacterium sp. GTDB lineage: Bacteria > Bacillota > Bacilli > Lactobacillales > Carnobacteriaceae > Carnobacterium_A. Next base: position 28,276 of record NZ_JBATXB010000068.1, read on the forward strand.
GTTAATTTTAAATGTATTGGCAAATAAGTACATAAAAAGTGAGGCGTAAAATGATAGTTGGGATAGGTTTAGATATAACCGAAATAAATCGGATTGAACAGGCTTTAAAAAAAAGAAATACTTTTTCAAATCGTGTGTTAACTCAAGCTGAATGGGCTTTGTTTAATGAACTAAAAGGCTCTCGTCAAATAGAGTTTTTAGCTGGACGTTACGCAGCTAAAGAAGCCTTTTCGAAAGCGTTTGGAACGGGTATCGGTAAGTTAGGATTTCATGATATAGAAATATTACCTAATGAAAAAGGGAAACCCATAGTCAGAAAAAGTCCGTTTGATGGGAATGTATTTCTTTCGATTACGCATACAGATGCAATTGCTGCTGCCCAAATAATTTTAGAAAAAAATAAAGCATAGAGGAGAGAAAGGGGGAGTTGATTTTGGCTGTGGGAATACATCGGAAAACGATTGCGTATATTGATAAACAAGCAATTATTCATAACGTACAGCAAGAAATGAAAAGGTTAGATAAAGATACCGTTCTTTACGCGGTAGTTAAAGCTGATGGATATGGACATGGCGCAATAGAAGTTGCGAAAGCGGCAAAAAAAGGTGGGGCATCAGGTTTTTGTGTAGCTATTTTAGATGAAGCCTTAGAGCTGCGAGAAGCGGGTTTTACGGAACCTATTTTAATTTTAGGATTAGTGGATGTAAAGTATGTAGAGTTGTTGGTGTTAAATAAATTTAGTGTGACAGTTGGTAGTTTAGATTGGCTTGAAAAAGCTAATGAGATAATAAGAGTAAATGAATATAACGAGAAATTGTACGTCCACATTGCTTTAGATACTGGAATGGGGCGTATTGGTATAAGGACAAAAGAAGAGTTGCAAGAGATAGAACGATGGTTAGATGGCAATGAACGTATCTGTTTTGAGGGTGTTTTCACTCATTTCGCTACTGCAGATAGCCCGGATCAAAAACAATTTGAAAAGCAAGTTTCAAAATTCAATATTCTAGTAGAAAGTTTGCACCGAAAACCACCGTTTGTACACACCGCAAATAGTGCCACAGCACTTTGGCATAAGTCATCTTCCTCAAATCTTATCCGTTTTGGTATCGCAATGTATGGTTTGAATCCATCTGGAGGAGTTCTGTCTGAACCGTATCAATTAACACCGGCGATGAAAATCAGTAGTGAAGTCAATTATGTTAAGCAAATGCAAGAAGGAGATACGATTGGTTACGGAGCGACATACTCAGCGTCGCAAGGTGAGTGGGTTGGGACGGTTCCCATAGGATACGGCGACGGGTGGCCTAGGGGTTTACAAGGTCAAGATGTTCTTGTAGATGGAAAAAGATGTGAGATAATTGGAAGAGTTTGTATGGATCAGTGTATGATTCGATTGCCTTATGAAGTTGAAGAAGGATCAGAGGTTATTCTTGTCGGCCAAAGTCAAGAACAACTGATTACGCTACAAGAGATTGCCGATCATTTAAATACAATTCATTATGAAATTACTTGTGGTTTAACTGCACGTATTCCTAGAAGATATGATAATACTAGTATCGCTAATAGTGACAAAAAAACGAACATTTTTTAAAGCATTAAGTTAAACCTCGATTGGAGGTTCCAATGTTTATTCTTTCATGGTACCATTAGCCTAAGTACAGATGCGGTTTTCTTTGTGAGAGAAGGGAAAAGCTATTCATTGGAGGGTATGGTTCATGAGAAATAATGGTGGACGGGTATTTAAGATTTCTTTGAATCGTCATGTTTCTAAAGATAGTCAGAGTTATGATGTTCAAACGAGTATTAATAAATTCAACTCAATAAATGCAGTGGTGAATCAGATTTCAGAAAAAAACATAACTATATATGATACCTTGCGAAAAGGATATGCGGAAATGTCTCGTATCAACCTTGATATTTGTAATGAATTTGAAGTTTGTGAAAAAGAGGTCAGCGCCCATTTCTAGCCAGTTATCATAAGGAGGATATACCTATGGTAAGACGGGGTGAGATTTATTATGCTGATTTATCGCCTGTTGTAGGATCAGAACAAGGCGGGATGCGCCCAGTATTGATTATACAAAATAACATTGGAAATCATTATAGTCCAACAGTTATTGTAGCAGCGATAACAGCGAAAATACAAAAGGCGAAGATGCCTACCCATGTAGAAATTTCGGCAGAGGAATTTTCCTTAGAAAAAGATTCCGTAGTCTTGTTAGAGCAAGTTCGAACAATCGATAAACAAAGACTAAAAGAAAAAGTAACTCAGTTAAACCAAGAAACAATGAATAAGATTGATGAAGCTTTAGAGATTAGTGTGGGCTTATCAAAAACAGTTTAATTAGATGTACATAAACCTTCCTAGTTAGTCCGAGGAAGGTTTTTTAGTGATTATAAGGAAAAGATTCGAATTGAGAATTTCTTGAAAAAGTGATATCATGCTAACGTTACTAAATATGTGGTTCGTAACCATCCCACAGAAAAAAACTAGGAGGAACAAAAATTTGAAAACAAAAAGTCTGGTTATTAATGCTGTTGTAGCAGCGTTATATGTAGCGATAACAGGGATTTTAGCACCGATTTCTTTTGGAGCATTGCAATTCCGTGTTGCTGAGATTTTTAATCACCTGATTGTCTTTAACAGAAAATATTTATTTGGAATAGTAAGTGGTGTATTTATTTCGAATTTATTCTTTTCGACAATAATAGGTTATGATCTAATATTTGGGGTAGGTCATTCGTTATTATCTTTATTGATTGCAAGTGGATTAATGAAGAAAATTTCTAATATATGGGTAAAGTTTATGATTAATTCATTAATCTTTACTGCTCTTTCTTCTTTAATTGCTTTGGAATTGTATTTAGCTTTTTCTTATCCTTTTTGGTTTGGTTACTTAACCGTTGGAATTGGAGAGCTTGGCATTATGGTAGTGGGTGCGCCGATCATGCAGTATTTAGATAAAAAGATTCATTTTAGTGAAAGAATAGAAGCTTAAAAAAAAAAGCCATACAGCGCGTTAGGGTGAGTGTTAGTGGATTAAGACTAACGTTCACAAAAACGTATTGTTTTTGGCTTTTTTACTTTAATTTATATGTTTGGACGCTCGATTCAGTGTGAAAAATTAATTATTCTCTAAATCTTCTATTTCTACTACGCGGAAACCTTTCTTCTCTAGATGGTCGCTAATTTGTTTAACGGTTTCTGCGGTTACACCTGATTCAAGAGTCATCATTGTGCGACGAACAAGTTCTTCTCGTTCAGCGTCTAATGTAATACAACTTGATATAGAACAATAGCGATTAATAATTTTTGTCATATTTGTTAAATCACCCTTTTGGCCAGAAGATGCAATGGTCAAAACATAACTACCTGAATTAATATTCCATGATTGTTGCAACATGTTTAAGAGGGAGCTATGGGTAAGGATGCCATAAAAATGATTTTCTTCATCTAACACAGATATATAAGGAAGTTCCTTAATTGTAAAGAACACTTTAAAAAAAGAAGAATCTACAGAAATAAATTTTGTTGCATTTTTCAAGAGAGTAGTAACGGGTAAATTCATATCACCGTTATTTGCTTGATGGCGATAAATGTGCATTTTGTATATATTGCCTCTGAAAATTTTTCCGCTTTCGTCTAAAATTGGGATACAACGATAACCAGATTTCTCGAGTATATCAATCGCTTCTTGAAGAGTTGCGCTTTCTTTGACAGTAGTTAAACTTTTCTTAGGAATACAGAGTGATTTAATAAGCATCATTGTATCCTCCTTTATTTATTTTATGGTGTTCTGTTATATTGATAATAGCATATAAAACAAAGGATTTACAATGCTTTTGAAGTGAACATATAATAAAATAGTGAAACAAAGTCTTGTTTGATGAGATTGAGCAACTTATAATAGAAAATGAGAGAATACAATTGTGCTTTGAGATGAGAGAAAGAGGAGAAGAGTAATTAATATGGAAAATATAAAGATTAAAACAGCTAGAAATGAAATGATGGATCGTCCAGTCGTTAAAAAAGAAGTAGTAGAGTTTTTGAGAACTCGACAAAAACCGTTATCAGGTAAGTTAGGAGAAATTGAAAGAGAAGCAAATGAAAGAAGAGTACCGATTATTCCGCATGAGACAGTTGTTTTTTTAAACTTACTTTTAGGGCAAATTAAGCCAGAGCATATCTTGGAAATAGGAGCAGCTATTGGTTTTTCTTCTAGTTTAATGGCTCAACACGTTGGTGAAAATGGGCACGTGACAACGATTGATCGCTTTGATGTTATGATTGAAAAAGCAAAGAAGAATTATGAAGTTTTAGGCTTAACAGAGAAAGTAACTCTTTTAGAGGGGCAAGCTGCAGATATTCTACCCACTTTATCAGGGCAATACGACTTTATATTTATGGATAGTGCAAAATCAAAATACCACGAATTTTTACCTGAATGTATTCGATTGTTAAAAATTAACGGGATGTTAGTTGTCGATGATGTACTGCAAGGTGGCACAATTTTGTTGCCGGACGAGGAGATTCCAAAAAGAACGAGAGCTATTCATCGTAAATTGAATTCTTTTTTGGATACCGTCATGAATCATCCATCTTTAGAGTCCAGTATTGTTCCGTTAGGGGATGGTCTATTAATGATTGTTAAAAAAGAAGAGATAGAATTATCTTCTTTACGTCCTTTATAGTAAGGTGGATAAAGTCTTCTCATCTTAATCCTTTGACTAGTAGATAAGTTAAATAAATCTTTATTTTTAAAAAGATTTATTTAATTTGAAAATATTCTTGACGAATGTATAAAAAGTTGATATATTAATAGACGTTGTTGAAAGTGCTTTTTAAATGTTTGATTTTATTTAATAGGTTATCCTTTAAAAAATGCTTGACGCGAATTGATTGTTTGTGTTATTATTTAAAAGTTGTTGAACATATCAGCTGGTTAACAGTTGAATAAATATGTAAAGACAATAAAAAATATTCAAAAACATTTGACAAGCACTCTACTTAATGTTATTATATAGAAGTTGTCAAAACAAAAAGTATTGACCTTTGAAAACTGAACAAAGTAAAACAATAAACTGTGAACGGCGGTTCGACCAAGGGTCGAACCAAAAGAAACAAAGTGAAAGTAATTTCGCTAGCAAGTCATTTTAATGAGCTTCAAGCATCGT
>NZ_JBATXB010000069.1:0-10564 GCF_049673005.1 Carnobacterium sp.
TTTTCATAGGCCTCTGTCATCATTTCTATTTCCATTGAATCTTCATATTTCTTAAGCAAGCGATCAAAAAGGTGTTTCGCTTGTTTTTTAACTATTTCTTTATTTTCTCCCCGAGCTTCATTTGTTAGATGATAATAGGCTTTTAATACCGCTAACATCACATAAACATCCCCTTGACCATAGTGAATGATTTGAAGAAATGTGTCACGTAACATTCTATCCAAGTTATACGTCTCTCGATAAACTTTTGCCTCTGATCCTTTTTCTTTCATAACAACGTACCCTTCTTTTAGAGTACACAATTCACCTAGTAATAATCCTAAACTATTAATACAAAAAATAGCAGTATTTGGGTCGTTTATTCCTGGTGATAAAGACCTTAACGCTACCTCGACAATTTTTTGAATCGAAAAATTAAAATCCTGATCTTCTGTCCGTCTCATTCCTACCAGCATAAGCTCATGCATTTCATCAATAATTTCTGAAGATTCAGCCTTGGGGGACTCAGATAATAATCCTCCTATCACTGCATCATTTGTTACAAACTGGCCGATCATCCTATCCAATCTGATTACGATAGTATGTTGTTTAGCTAGTTCAAATAGTTGCTCATAATCAACTTGTTGGATATATCCGTTCTGTCCCATTTTAATCGGGTATCCGGGTCCTTGCGCTTCAACACCTATTTTAGAAACAAATTCATATTGGTTGATTTCTTTTTTATACGTTGCAATGACTTCTTGGGCATGACTGTACAATCGATTAATTAAGTTACTAGCTTGGATATATTTTCCAACACTATTAATAAACAAGATAAAGTTAAATAAACCAAAAATAATATAGATAACTCCAATTGTCCCAGAAAGAATCGGTTTAGTCAGAAACTCTTCTCTAATAAATAGCATACAAGTAATGCTATAAATAAACCCACTAACAAATATACCAAATGATTTCATTGTTCGTTCATCTGAAAGAAAATTTTCAACTACACGAGGCGAGAACTCGCTCATATAAATACTCAATACAACCATCGTTGTCGAAAAAGTAAAGGTCGTAATAGTAATAAAAGCGCTAGAAACAACTCCTAAAACTGACTTTGCAAGACTGCCACTTGTTAATAAAAAGCTAGGTAAATACGGCCTCATATCAAACAAGTAGCCATTGTCTAAAAGCACAACGACTGCTGCTAACATTAGTGCTAGTATGCTATAAGCAACAGGATACAACCAGATACTTTTTTTTATTTTTTCATATCCTTGTTTTATTCTCACCCTTTTTCACTCCTTGTTTTAGACAATACTTTTACACTCTTAATAATCCACGAAATCCTCGAGCAGCATAGTATGACTCTGCTCCGTTATGGTATAAAAAGACCTGTCCAAATCGATAATCACAAAAAAGAGCACCACCAAGTTTTCGAATCTCAATCGGTGTCTTAACCCAACTAGATGTTTTCGCATCAAACACTCCTTTTTCTTGAAGTGCAGTGTATTGTTCCGGTGTTAACAATTCTATTCCCATCTCTGCTGCCATTCCAACTGCATTCTTATCTGGTTTATTCTTTTTCCTAGACTCTAACCCTTCAAAGTCATAGCAACTAGATCTACGGCCTTTAGGACTTTCTTGTGAACAATCACAAAACAAATAGTCCTTATTTTCATCATCATACCCAATCACATCAGGTTCTCCACCCGTCTCTTCCATTTCATTGAGTGACCAGATTTTTTCAGGATTTTCATTGAGTTTTGCTTCTATTTTCTCCCATTCAAGAAGTTCATGTCGTGTAATGTTATGTTTAAACCGTTCTTTCAAAATAGCCATCAACTCATCACGTCTCTCTTCTTCCACTCTTTTCTCATTTAACTTTGTCATAATGGCTCTCCCCTTTACTTTTTATCCTTAATAACGCTTTCAACATTTTTCTATTTAATTCAATAAAAAATACAGTAGTCTTATCTATCATAAATCAGCAACAATCAGTCTTTCTTTATTCTAACCTTTTTACAAAAAAAGTACCATTGTGAGCGATTAAGGACTCTAAGAATGATATTTTTTAACTAATAAAAAAAGTCTCTGACAAAAAAATATTGTCAAAGACTTTTTTTAGATAAATATTATCTGTTTATTGAACGTGAAATCATCGATACTGTATGACGTTGCCCACGAATCGCTTTGCTCATTGCAAAGATATTTTCAACAGGAGCTAAACCACCGTAGCCGGCATCACCAATATGCTGGATATCAACACCACATATTTTATTTTGTAGAGCCATATATTTAATCGTGTCTACGTCGGAACCTTCTTGACTTGTTCCAATAGCTGTCATGATTAAAGCACCTTCTTTATGAGCTAGCTTAACAGCTTCTTTCAATTCTTCTTTATCAAAACCAGGGACGGTTCCAATTGACGGAGTAAGAATAATATCTGCTCCAGCCGCAATTAATTCTTTTATAGCTGAAAGATCAGCTACTGCTTCATCAACTCCTGCACCATGCATTTTCCCTGCAATAATTAATCCTGAATAATGTTCTTTTGCATTTTTAACTGTTTCTAAAATTGCAGCGTTTGTTACACCTGTTCCTGGGTTACCCGTAAAGCAAACAAAATCTAAACCTAATTTTTCAATTTCTTTCAGAGTCTGAACGTTCGCTTGTCGACCTAAAGCAATTTCTTCTCTTTGCTCTAACATATCAGCAGACGTATCTACCGGTTCAAGATTAGCTCCAATTGGACGACCAACTAACTCATGTAATCGATTAACAAACGATCCTTCATACTCTCCGATAGCAAAAACATCAGGGTTTAATACATCAATTCCATTCAAAAGAATCAAATCTGCCCCAAATGCGCGTGCCATTTCTGAATTTGTAATGTCTCCAATATATGATTCACGAGGAGCCACATTTTCAGATAAAATCACACGACCCTCACTTGCTTTTATACTTTGCTTCAATTCTGTTGCACTCATTGATAATATTTCTGTAGCGTTGGCACTAATTAAGCGTTTAACCATTTTAATAACTTCCTTTCATTTTTTAGTAAAGTGGTGCATTTTCTTCTTGTGCTTTAAAACGTTTTTCAAGAGCCAAGAAGAATGGGAGATAAATGAGAATATCTAATATAATCAGTACAATTTGTAAAATTGATCCGTTTATACTACCTGTTGTTAAGAATCCACTTAAAATAGGTGGCATTGTCCAAGATGCAACAACTCTTGTTAAAGGCACAAGTCCAGTTGCCATCGCCGTGTACGCTACAATCGCATTAACAGCTGGTGCAAGGATAAATGGAATTAATAAAGCAAAGTTTAAAACGACAGGAACACCAAACATTGTTGGTTCGTTTATATTAAACAAACCTGGAACAACAGTTATCGGAGCTAATATTTTTGTTTGTTTACTTGTCTGTTTTTTACGAGCAATATAACCAAGTACCAATACCAAACCTATTGTTGCTCCACCACCACCGAGATAAACAAAGTTGTCCATAAATGCAACAGTGATAATATTTTTCATTTCAGTTCCTGCTTGATAAGCAGCAGTATTCTCAGCTAAATTAGTAATCCAGATTGGTTGCATAATTGAGTTTACAACGTTTCCACCGTGGATACCAATAAACCATAGTAAACTGTTTAAACCAGCAACAATCACTGTTCCAAAAATATTATTTCCTAATAACCCAAGTGGCCCGCCTAAGACAACCTGGGCTAGCTCGTGTAAGTTAGGCCAAGACATCATGTCGAGAACAGCATAAGTAATTAACCAAAATGTAATAATAACCGCACCAGGAATAATAGCACTAAAACTTCTTGCCACAGCTGGCGGAACACTGTCTGGCATCTTAATTTGAATGTCGTGTTTGATAAACCATTGATAAATAAATGCAGTAAATAATCCTAATACGATAGCAACAAACAAACCACTGGCACCAAGGTAACGAACCGTTAACCCTTCGCCTGCTTCACTTGCAATAAACGGTGTAACCATAACAAACGATGCCATAGAGATGATTCCGGCAGCAACGCCATCTACTTTGTACTGACTAGCTAAACTTTGAGCAATCCCAAAGCTGGCAACCAAGCCAATTAAACCGAAACTACTATTAACACCTTTCCATAAATAACCTGCAACACCAACTTTCCCTAACCAAGCTTCCCAACCTGGAACTGGAAAACTTGCAATAACCATAAAGATTGAACCAATAATGATTAATGGCATTGCTAGCGTAATTCCATCACGAATAGCTGTTAAATATTTGTTCGCACTCAACTTTGATGCAATGGGCATTAACTTTTCTTCAATAAAACTATTTGACTCAGACATAAAAACTCCTCCTATTAATTATATTTAATAACTAAACAATCGAGTGCAAGCCCTATCATTTAATTATTTGATTCTTTTTTGTTATTAAATAAAGTATATATTATTAATTTTATTTTGTAAACAACTATTTAGATTAATACAAAAAACCTCACTAATCGTTACAAAAAATAATTATTAAGGTATACTAGTCATACAGTCCTTCGCTACTTGAAAAAACATATAATTCTGTTATATAGTAAATCAACTAGCAATCACTTTATCTATAAAAACAGCGAAGAAAGAGGCTAACACTATGTACTTACCAAAGAAACAAGGCATACAGAAAAAGAGGATTTTAGATAAAATTTATGCCACTGGACCTATTTCAAGAATTGATCTTTCAAAAAAATTAGCGATTACACCTGCTACGATAAGCGAGATAGCAACCAACCTTATTTTAGAAAAACATATTCATGAATTAGGAGAAGACGAAACGACTAATAAACCTGGTCGAAAAAAAATTCTATTGACTATCTCGCCTGACTACAGTTATTATATTGGCGTCGAATTATCTGAAAAGTTTTTATCTTTTTGTTTAAGCGATAATATTGGTACGATTATAAAAGAAAAAATTATCTCTTATGATAGTTGGAACAATAACAAAACCTTAAACGATTCACTTTTTTCAGAAGAATTAACTCAATTTATTACTCAATGTGAAGACTACCATCCTTCAGCCATTGGTATTGCAGTACCGGGTCACTACGACTCACTTAACGAAAGTATAAAAACAAACAATCCCTTTTGGACTAACTTCTCTTTTACACATATTAAAGAATCTATTAAAATCCCTATTTTTTTGAAAAACAATGTGAAATGCATGGCTATTGCAGAGCGTTTATTTGGTGAAGATAAACAAGATCAGAATTTCATTTTCCTCCATGTCCGTCGAGGCATGTTCAATACCTACATGTACAATGGAGAAATATATGCGGATAAGAATCATTTAATCGGTGAAATTGGTCATACCGTTGTTAATCCAAGCGGTGAGTTATGTGAATGTGGGAAGAGAGGGTGTCTTCAAACCTATACGAGTGAGTCGTGGATAATCAATAAAGCTAAGCTACTTTACGAAAACACACCACATACTTTCCTTAAACAATTAGTTTCCAAAAAAGAGCAGCTTTCTATAGATACACTTATCAAAGCTTATCGACTAGGCGATGAAGGTGTTATTACACTAATTAATCAAGCCATACTTTATTTTTCTATTGCTATTAACAACTTATTAATGATGATGGATTCAGAAATTGTTTATATTCATAGCGAGCTATTTAGTGATCCTGAACTAGCATCCTACTTAAATCAGTCTATTGAAGACAATACTTCACTAGTGGACCTTCAAAATCCTACAAAGCGAATTTTCAAACCTTATCGTCCAATAAATGGCGCTCTAGGCGCCTGTGGATTATGTGTCTATGAAACATTTTAGAAATTCGCTATTTAATCGAAATAACCTTGTAATAGTAAATCAGACTCTATAATATGGTAATAAGAAAGAAACAGAAAGAGGCAACGCATTTATGAAAATTATCCAAGCAGAACCAGTAAATATCGAAGAGTTAAAAATACAAGCTACTACAAAAGATGATTGGGAACTTAGATTATCAGCTGTTAACGAGTTAGCAAAATACGATTGTCAAAAATCTCGATATATCTTAACAAAACTTGCATCTAGTGATCGCGTATTCGCAGTTAAAGAAGCGGCTTTCAACGCTGCTACAGCAATGGGAATTACGAAAAAAGGACTTCCTCTTGTATTAAAGAGAAGAGATATCGGATACAGTAGCAGAGACTTCGCTAAAATTTTTAGCCGTGTAAAAAGAGATTTACAAATGGAAGAATTTGACTTAATTTCTTTTAAGAAGCAATTCCAAGTCGTTAGTTCTGAAATGTATGATGTCATGCAATACGAAGAACAAGAAAATTTTGATTTATGGATGACTGCCTTATATGAGAATTTGCGTTAATTAATTGTAGAGTAAAAAAGAAGAACCAACATACAACATGTATGCCGGTTCTTCTTTTCTTTATAGTAACTAGTCTTTATTGTTTAAAATGATAAATCTTCTCCATTTGTTGCTATCACTTTTTTGTACCAATCAAAAGATTTTTTCTTAGAACGAGCTAATGTTCCGTTTCCTTTATTATCTCGATCAACATAAATAAAACCGTATCTTTTTTCCATTTCCCCGGTACCTGCACTGACTAAATCAATACAGCCCCAACTCGTATAACCCATCAAATCGACACCATCTAATTCAACCGCATCTTTCATTGCGGCTAAATGTGACGCTAAATAGTCAATACGATAATCGTCAACGATATTCCCATTCTCGTCCGGCTCATCGATAGCTCCTAAGCCATTCTCAACAATAAATAAGGGTTTTTGATAGCGATCATACAACGAGTTCATCGTAACTCTTAACCCTAATGGATCTATTTGCCAGCCCCATTCACTTTCTTTTAGATATGGATTCTTAACAGATGCAAAGATATTGCCTTCTGTTGTTTCATTTATCTTAGGATCCGTTGATACTACCCTTGAAGAATAGTATGAAAAGGAGATGAAATCTACTGTATTTTCTTTTAGCAACTCTAAATCTCCCTCTTCCATTTGAAGAGTAATTCCCTTACGTTCTAATTTTTTCAAAGCATATGATGGGTATTCGCCACGTGATTGAACATCAATAAAGAAGTAATTTTCACGATCAGCTTCTTGTGCTGCAAAAACATCCTCTGGTTTACATGAGTAAGGATAGTTGTGACCTGCAGCAAGCATACAGCCCACTTGGTTTTCTGGATCCACTTCATGCGCAATGCGAGTAGCAATCGCACTCGCTACAAGTTCATGGTGAGTTGCTTGGTATTTTACTTGTTCCTCATTTTCGCCATCTTCAAAATACAATCCTGCTCCCATAAACGGCGCATGCAAAATCATATTAATTTCATTAAATGTCAACCAATATTTTACGAGTCCTTTATAGCGACGGAAAATAACGTTGCATAAATTTTCATAAAAACCAATCATTTCCCGACTCCGCCAAGCACCATATTTCTCGACTAAATGCATCGGGCAGTCAAAATGTGTGATAGTAACTAAAGGTTCAATCCCATATTTATGACACTCTTTGAACAAATTTTCGTAGAATTGCAATCCTTCTTCATTCGGTTCCGCTTCATCTCCTAATGGAAAAATACGACTCCAGGCTAAAGATAAACGATACGTTTTAAAACCCATTTCTCCGAATAACGCGATATCTTCTTTATAATGCTCGTACATATTGATGGCTTCTTTGGCTGGGTAAAAATGATGATCATCAAAATCAAACATTTTTTTCTTCCCTGCAATTACTGGAAATCGATCTTCTCCAATTGGTGCAACGTCTACATTCGCTAGACCTCGCCCGCCTTTATTGTAGCCGCCTTCACATTGATTAGCTGCCGTAGCCCCGCCCCATAAAAAATCTTTTCTAAGTGCCATAAATATCCTCCTTCAATTTTGATAAACAAAAGATGTTACTTTTCTTATTTAAATCTAGGTAAGTACTTACTTTTCAGCATTCCTACTTATCTCCCTAAAAAAGAAACCGCCTACAAAATGATGAAAAAAGAATCCCTTTTATATAGTGTAACAGAAAAAGTGTTGCCTCTATCTTCTTAATCTAATAAATCACTAATAATTTTTTTCTCTTAGAAAAATCTTCCTTTGAAATTTTCAGATAAAAAACAAGTAGTGTATCCGCATTCATTTGATGTATAATTTATTATACAATTAGTAGTAGGTTTTTTTCTAATGATTTTTTTGAAAAGACTTAGTCTAAATGTGAAATAAAAAATAAAAGGAGAGCTAATCATGTCAAAAATATTTGTTTTAGGTGGTACAGGATTTTTAGGTTATTACACAATTAAAGAACTATTATCTAGAGGATATCAAGTTAAGACAATTGCATTGCCTCCATTGCCAAAAGAAGATTTATTACCTACTGAGGTAGAGTGTCATTTAGGGAACATGAATGACTTATCCGATACTGAAATACGTGACTTATTAAAAGATTGTGAAGGCTTCATTTATGCAGCCGGAGCTGACGAACGTACAACTCCTCAAAAACCGGCTATGAAGTTTTTCTATGAAGCAAATGTTCTTCCCACACAAAGAATAGCCCGTTTAGCTAAAGAAGTCGATATAAAGAAATTTGTCCTGTTTGGTTCTTATTTTGCCGAGTTTGCTGAGCGTTTGCCTGAGTATCATTTAAGAAATCAAGCTTATCCAAATACACGTTTGTTGCAAGAAGAGGTAGCTTTTGCAGAGGGTGAAGGCAGCATGACGGTTACTTCATTACGTTTGCCTTATATTTTTGGAACTATGCCTGGAAGAATGCCTTTATGGAAAATGTTTACGGATCAAATAAAAGGCAGACCTGTCTTTCCAGCTCTAAAAGGCGGAACAACTATGGTTACTGTTGAACAAGTAGCTGAAGCAGCTGTTGGCGCAATGGAAAAGGGTCAGCACCGTCACACGTATGCTATTGCAGCGCTAAATATGAAATTTCAAGATTTTTATCAAATGATGGTTGATGCTTTAGGGCAAACTGAAACAACTCAAGTTCCCATTGTTGACTATGAACAAATGAGACCAATGTATGAAGAAATGGATAGAAAAGCTGCTGAAAACGGATTGGAACATGGCATCCATATGGCTGTCATGTCTAAACTTCAAACCGAGGATTTATATATTGAACCGGCAGAAACGATGGTTGCTTTAGGAATAAAAGAACACGATGTCATAAAATCTATCAAAGAAACACTAAATAAATGCGTTACACCCTCTTAACTGAATTAGTCACACTTGAGAAGTTACAAGGATAAAGATGAAATTCTTGTTTTGAGTAGTATTTCAACCGCCTTATATTAGATCTTAAATAGACTTAAAACAATCCCTCTCAATTTTTCTGAGAGGGATTGTTCTAGTGAGTTCCATGTAAAAGAAGAATCAACTCTTTCGTTCGTTGAGCTGTTCTCTTCAAATTTTCTCCAGCACTTTGCATAGCCTCTTCCATCGTCGTAATAGAATCGATAACGGGTATAATACTTTGGATACCTGCTTCCTTAAATGCGGAAGGGTCCCCGGTAAACTCTCCGACAAAAGCAATTGTTGGAATCCCAAATTCTTTACTTAATCGGCTAATTCCAATCGGTACTTTTCCTTGCAACGTCTGGTTATCCATCTTTCCTTCTCCAGTTATAACTAAATCAGCATCTTCTAACAGTTTTTCTAATTGGACTTGTTTTGCAATTAATTCTATACCAGAAACTACTTCGGCATTCAGTATTATCCTAAATGCTGCGCCTATTCCGCCAGCTGCACCATCACCAGGTTGATCCTCTTTATTCTCTAAAAGAATACTTCTATAGCTTTCCATTGCTTGTTCATACAAATCTAACTCTCTTGGTAAAATACCTTTTTGTAATCCAAACATATGAACTGCACCATCTGATCCCGTCAGTGTACTGATTACATCAGCAGCGACGATAATGGTCGTATTTTTCAGACGTGGATCTAATTTTTTTTTATCAATACGTGAAATCTGATTTAAATTATTTCCGAGAGGTTCAAGTTTTTCTCCTTTAGTGTTATAAAAAAAAGCTCCTAAAACTGCTAGAGCCCCTATCCCACCATCAACAGTTCCTGTTCCTCCTAGCCCAATAATAATTGTTTTAGATTGTTTATCTAAAGCCTTTAAAATCATTTCACCTACACCAATTGAACTTGTGTTTTTAGGATGTGTCTTTTCTGTAAAATCCACAAATTGAATACCCGTAGTAGCAGCTGATTCAATTATTGCTGTTTTCGATTCCTCTACCCAACCAAAAGTAGTTGCAACTCGTTCTCCTATTAGATTATGGACAGTTACATTTTCATAAGCACCATTTATATTTTCTACAAATGCTTCAACTGTCCCTTCTCCTCCATCAGCAATAGCGATTTCTTTAACTTCAATTTGTTCATCTTGAAAGACTTCTTTAATGATACGATTGGCTTCAATACTGGTTAAAGAACCTTTCATTGAATCCATTGCAGAAATTATTTTCAACAAACACACTCCCGTCTTTATTCAGTCTTCATAAATGAGCCTTTTAAACATTATACGTTATAGTAAGCTATACTAAATCGACTAATCAATGCAGCTTAAAATCTAGT
>NZ_JBATXB010000070.1:0-11423 GCF_049673005.1 Carnobacterium sp.
GAGAATGATTCATCACTCGTTTTTTTTTTTATAGGATAAAGTAACCAAACGAACTCCAACTCTTGCTGCGCAATTTTTGGACGAGTGAGTGATTGATAAAAGCCAACTGGTCTAAAAAAGAATAAAAAAGATAAGTGAGAAAGATTATTACTGTTACTTATCCAAAAAAGAACAGAACTAGACGTGTTGATGAGAAAAATTCTTCACTCGTCTGTTTTTGTATGATAAAGTAACCCAACGAAATCCGAACCTTGCTGCGATATTTTTGGACAAGTGAGTGATAGATAAAGGGCAACTGGTCTAAAAAAGAATAAAAAAGCTGAGTGAGAAAGATTATTACTGTTACTTGTCCAAAAAAGAACAGAACTAGACGAGTTGTTGAGAATGATTCCTCATTCGTCTGTTTTTGTAGGAAAGTAGCCCAACGAAATACTAGCTTTATTGCGGTATTTTGGACGAGTGGGTGATTGATAAAGGCCAACTGGTCTAAAAAAAAATAAAAAAGAGAAGTGAGAAAGATTATTACTGTTACTTATCCAAAAAAGAACAAAGCTAGACGAGTCGCTGAGAAAAATCCTTCACTCGTCTGTTTTTGTATGATAAAGTAGCCCAACGAAATACTAGCTTTATTGCGGTATTTTGGACGAGTGAGTGAGTGATAAAGGCCAACTGGTCTAAAAAAGAATAAAAAAGCTCAGTGAGAAAGATTATTACTGTTACTTATCCAAAAAAGAACAGAACTAGCCGAGTCGCTGAGAATAATCCAGCACTCGTCTGTTTTTGTGTAGGATAAAGTAGCCCAACGAACTCCGACTCTTGCTGCGTAATTTTTGGACGAGTGAGTGATTAATAAAGGCCAACTGGTCTAAAAAAAAATAAAAAAGAGAAGTGAGAAAGATTATTACTGTTACTCATCCAAAAAAGAACAGAACTAGACGAGTTGCTGAGAATAATGCCTCACTCGTCTGTTTTTGTGTAGGATACAGTGAGCAAGAGTATTTACTCCTAAATAAACACATTTTTATGAATTAAAAAGGTTAGAATAAAAAACAAAAGTTAGGTTAAAATTGCCTTAAAATTTGCTATCAAATGAAATAAATCACTAGTATATTTAAAAAATAAGAGGTATGATAAAAACGATAAAGGTTTAAAAAAACGAACGGAATGTAACCGCTTAATAAATTGTTAAACCTTTATTGCAATCTGATGGAACGGAATAATATAAGGAGGAAAAAGGATGAAAGATCTTGAACACTTTTCAGAGTATTTTAGCGGATATAGAGAAGACAAAGAAGTGGTCTTGTATTATGCTGATACTCGAGAATTAGCCCATACTTATGAATTTGAAACACAAGAAGATGCCGAGACTTTTTACCAACTGTGTTTAAGAGTTGGCGAAATGGTAGAGGATGTTCCAGTAAACAAACGCGCTTCGGCACATCAAGTGTTTATCAATGAAAGTTTAAAAAAGGTAAACTATAAAGCCACTACTTATTAAAAGAATAGACTGTATCAGACAAAAAATCCGGAAAACACTTGTTAGAGTGTTTTCGGTTTTTTTTTATTTTCTGACTCCTAAAAAAGCTATTTATAGAAACGAAAGAGGAAAGGTGGCTTTTTAAAAGTAGACATAATGTCTTCGATGTATGGATTTTCTTCACCGAGCACCTTTGTCAGCAATTCTTGAACTTTAAAGAAAAGCAAGTAGTTTAAGAATTGTTGAAACGAGTACGATTTTAAAAGCAACGGTGCAGCAACTTGTAATCGCTTATGAATCACATTTAACTCATTTTCAGTAGGTGTGCACTCCATTAAATTAAAATCAGTCATCATTCTTTGTTTGAATAATTGTTGCAGCGCGTATAAATTAATAACGCGTTCCAGTTGTTTTTCGTAGCCTTTTTTGCCGAACTCGAAAGATAGTTCGTGTTGATTCCTAAAATGTAGAAAGGTTACAGTGGACTTATTTTCTTTAGTAGCATGAATAACATGATGCATAGCATACCAGCTGACATGAGCATTCGTTGGTCCTTTTTCTGGTACATAAGCAATTCCGTTATAAACATAAGGACAACATTTATTTATACCAATACACTTTCCAGCTAACTTAATGTAATCGTATGGTAAGAGATTGGTCTCAAAATAACGATTCATAATCTCAGTAGTTGTTTCTTTTGATTTTACCGGATCGCGGTTCAAATAAAAGATAAGCGTGTTAAATGGGGTAGATTTTAAAGCACTAATGTCTTTGACGTAAATAACTTGATTCGTCAGGACAATGTGGTTGAATTCAATACAGCTATCAGCGATTTCTTCAAGTACAGCTTGGGTAAAACGAAACGATTGTTGTTGTTTCTTTTGGACGTATTCGCTGTTGTCTATCAGTTTTTCACGCAACAGAAAGGCATCTTTGGTTAAGTGTTGGTTAACCTGATGTTTAGATGATTGAATAAATTCCTTTTCCCATATTTTATATGTATTTATCGCCTGAAACTGATCGAAATTCTCTACCATTTAACATTCCTACTTTCTTATTGGACTTGTTTATATAGAATTACAAGTGTATTGTAACCGAATTCACGAAAGAAATCTCTTTTTTTTATTAATGAGAAAAATCTTATTATCCTCTCATTAAATTCTAGTTAAAAGCGTACTTAACCATTGATAAGAAGGGGATAAGCTTGATCCTAAAAAAGCTAGTATAGAGTAAAAAATGTGGCAATTATGAAAATAACGGCTAGAAATCATCATTATTTATGCTTGTTTGTTTATTTAATTGATTCATTTGTGAAAAAATAAATCAAACGGAATGTTTTTGCGTATAAAAGATGCTTTTTATCTGATTTCTTAGAAGATTCCCAAGGATTTGAAGCGTTGTTGCAGCGTAGATTATCACTTATTCTGTGAGTGTACAAGGCCTTGTAACACTCTGTTAAGGAATGATTGAGATGGAAAGAAAACTGATGACTGAAAATGAGACAGCGTTTTTTGATCGCCACAGTACGATTGTATTTGGTGTCTTAAAAAGATTAGGAATTCAAAGAACCCATCCTGATTACGATGATTTTGTGCAGCAAGGTTTATTGAAGTTAGTCGAAGCCTATGAAACGTTTCCGGAAGACCCAGAAAATGAAGCGTTTATCTATCCTTTTGGTGGTTTTGCGTTTACAAAAATCCAGTGGCACATTAAAGATTTGCGCAGAAAGGAACGGCGTAAGGCATTGAACGAATCAAGTTGGCCAGTCTTAATGGAAGAAAACTATCCGGATAGACAGTCACAATTTGAAAAGGAGTGTCTTGAAATGGATTTAATTTATGAGATGCTCGAATATTTAACGAAAAAAGAACAATTTTATTTAATTGATGCCATCATTTATCGCTTAACGGTAACGGAGATTGCAGAAAAGAATCAAGTCAGCCGTAAGACTATTTATCAGTGGCGTAAAAGCATGATGAAGAAATTGCAACCTTTTCTGGTGCATATAAAACCAGCTGGGTAACACATAAAAAAGCTGAAACGTTATTAGGGGTGTAAGCAGTCATGACAAACCTTACAAAAATAAACTACAGGAGGCTACACATTATGGCAAAAGAATGGAATAAAGGCTCAATCGCGGTTCATTTCGAGGACGCAGTGAATGAGAAAATCATCAAACGCAACTACGAAGATACGATTCAAGGAGTTACACCAGAACAAGTGGAAGGTTTTACAGCAGCGTTAGAGCAAGTAAGTGCCTTACCTTCTTCTTATACAGTGGTTGCTGAAGAATACCGCTATACACGCTAAGCGTTAACGAAAGACACTTTATCCACTATCCAAAAAATTAAAGGAGGAAAATGATTATGGCAAAAGTACTAGAATTAAGATTCAATACAAGTTTGGGGAAATCAAAAACAATGAGCGTGAAAGACCCGCTTTTAACGCTAACAGCTGAGAACGCTAAGTTAGCAATGGAAAGTATCAGCGCCTTAAAATTGTTCCAAAGTGAAGGCGTCGACTTATGTGCGTCAGTCGTTGGAGCGCGCTACACTGAACGAATTGAAACAGAAATTTTTGAAGTCATCTAGTCCACTTCACTAACCAAATCTCGGCGCAGCGCTTGTCTGTGTCGAGGTTTTTTTGTTTTAGACGTTAAAATAGCTGTATTTATGAATGAAAAGCTGTAAACTAATAGGAATAGTAAAAAAGGGTGTGAATCAATGCTAAAATTATCAAACAAACAATGGATAGCATGGGCAGCGGTTCTTTTTTGGATGGCGTCTATCTTTTATCTTTCGTCGCAACCAGCGAGTCAATCCTTTAATTTGAGTCAAGAGATGATCTACGTCACGATTCAAGTCGTTAAATTTTTACAGATCCTGATGGTCATTGGACTAGCTTATGTCGTTCTAAAGTTCCTTCATTATAAAAAAATAAGAATCACTCTTAAAAGAGTCCTCATCCTTTTAGTTGTCCTCTTTTTCTTCTATTCGTTATCCAGCGTGTTTCTTCGCTATTTTGCTCCTGATGATCTGCACCATTTTGTGAGAAAAAATGCGCACTTCTTTATTTATTTGGTGTTAGGCTTTTTAACTGCTAATGCTTTTAAAGTTAGTGGGATAAGTGGAGGAAAATCTATGCTGTTAGCGCTCGTATTGGGTGTTTTATTTGCTCTTTCAGATGAACTGCACCAAACTTTCGTTCCAGGTAGAGGTGGAATGGTGAGTGATGCGGTGATTGATAGTGCCGGAGTGGCAACGGGTATATTCGTTCAAATGAGTTTAGCAAAAATAAAAAAGGACTATTTCATAAAGAGAAATCAGACGTTAAATAAAAAAGGTGTTTAAAACAAATTGTAAATCACATTAAAGAAGAGTAACATAGAGATTAAGAAAAGATGAGGAGGAGATTTTTTGACAATCCATACAGACCTATTAACGCAGTACAAAACGCGATTTGAAGGAAATCGTGAGAATCAAGTAATTAAGGGAGCCATTGCTAAAGTTGGTATCAATACCGCTTCTTTAGACAACGACTTGCTTAGACGTCACTTTTTTTCTTTTTCAGAAGAAACAAAACGTGGAGAAATAACGAACCAACAAGCCAGTGGACGCTGCTGGATGTTTGCGGCTTTAAATACCGCTCGTGTTGGAACGATGGAACGACTCAATGTTGAAACGTTTGAGTTTTCTCAAAACTATACCTTGTTTTGGGACAAGTTAGAAAAAGCAAATTATTTCTTAGATAGCATAGTGGATACCGTAGAAGAAGCACAAAACTCACGAATTATTGCGCATTTATTAATGGACCCTGTTCAAGATGGCGGACAATGGGATATGTTTTCGGGCATTTTAGAAAAGTACGGAGCCGTTCCTAAATCAGTGATGCCAGAAACATTCCATTCTTCACATACGGCAGTTTTAAATAAAATTCTAACAGCTAAATTACGTGAATTTGCGAGCGTTTTGCGTGAAGGCCATAATGAAGGAAAAACAGCTGAAGAACTAGCTGCTAAAAAAGAAGAAATGTTGTATTTTATCTATTCTGTTTTAGTTAAAGCACTAGGTGAAGTTCCTGAAGAATTCACTTACGATTACCGGGATAAAGATAAGGCTTTTCACCGGATTGCCAAAATAACGCCACAAGAATTCTTTAAGCAATACGTTGGGTGGGATTTAACAAGTTTGGTTAGTTTATTAAATGCACCAACAAGTGATAAACCTTACGGCAAAGCCTATACCGTTAAGTACTTAGGGACAGTAAAAGAAGGTCAGCCGATCCGCTACATTAACACGCCGATTGAAGTCTTAAAACAAGCAGCGATTGATTCAATAAAAGCAGGTGAACCTGTTTGGTTTGGTTGTGATGTTGGTCAAATGTCTGAAAGAGAATCAGGGATTATGGACGAGAACACCTACCAGTATGATTTGACTCTTGGAGAAGGGTTGAACATGACGAAAGCCCAACGGTTGGATTATGGCGAGAGCCTGTTAACGCATGCGATGGTATTAGTCGGAGTCAACTTAGACGATGAAGGAAACCCATTAACTTGGAAAGTTGAAAATAGTTGGGGCGATAAGCCTGGTAAAAAAGGCGTTTTCTCAATGAGCGACAACTGGTTCGATGAGTTTACCTACCAAGTAGCCGTAGATAAAAAATACGTTGCCGATAAGTGGTTAAAAGCATTAGATGAACCGGTTATTGAATTAGAACCCTGGGATCCAATGGGTTCATTAGCGATGGTAAGATAAACTTACAAAACGATTAACGATTTAAGAGCTAGAAAAAACTAGCTCTTTTTTTTATGGGAATAAACATTCAATTGAAGAACGACTATTTTAAAACAGAATAATTTTAGCTTAGAAATCGCTTGAAATCGTTATCTGCTTTATTGATCGAACGCTTATTTTTGAAAGCCGTTTCATTTTTTTGTTTGAAAGCTTTTTTTTATTATTTTCGCTGTATTTTTCTCTTGAGTACTGTATAGTAGCTATTAAGGGATAACGCTTGTTTTAAGCCTTTTATAAATGAAAACTAGCTTAATAGGTGAGCTCGTTCACTTTTTTTAAGTTAGGATAGTCTTTTATACAATATGCAGCAACTAAATCTTTAAAAAAAGGAAGAATACTATGGGAATCTGGCATAAGAAAAAAATGAAACGTTTACTAGTTGAAGAAGACGGAATGACTCTTGTCGAGATTTTGGCTTCTATTTTAATCCTATCGCTTATCATCACGACGTTTATGTCATTTTTTATTCAAGCAGCTAAAACAAATAATCAGACCGATACCGTAAATGAAGCTACGTTTATTGCACAAGAACAAATTGAATTGCTTACATATTATTCCACCACAAAGAGTGTGAATGAAACTATGACGCTGATTAAGGATGCAAGTACGAAAGCTGGGTTTACTATTGTATCAAAAATATCTAAAGAATCAGAAAATCTCTATAAAGGTACTGTAGAGATCTCCGAAAGCAAAGGAGGAAAAATTTATGCGCAAATGGAAACGCGGCTATCATTCAAAACAGCAGAAAAGAACAAAAATTGAGTTGAAAAGTGAATCAGGAATGACTCTTATCGAACTACTAGCCAGTATTGCATTACTTTCAGTGGTACTTGCATTGGCAAGTGCGGTACACATGTTTGGGCAAAAACAATATACGACACAATCTTATTCTGCTAGCCAGTCAAATGATTATGCTTACGCACTTTCAGTTATGTCTAGAGATATCCGTAGTGAAAAATATAGTTCTATAAAAATTTCTGAGTCAGGTGAAGCTCTTTTGATTGATAACGTTGTGGCGTTCAGCAAAAACGGATCGCAACTGTTAAAGGATACCAACCAAATTTTGGCGGAAGATGTAGAGAGTTTTACTGTGTCTTCTGAACCAGAAAAAAAAAGTATAAACATTCTATTAAAAAGTATATCCGAAAAAACAAACCAACCAAAAGAGTACCAAACAACAATATATTTCAGAGAGTGAGTGGGTAGAATTGGGTATCAAGCAACTTCGTAAGGAAGAAAAAGGCAGCGGCCTAGTTCTGACATTAATGGTTCTTTTAGTATTATCGGTATTAGGTATTGCAATCGGTACACTCACAATCGGTAGCTATCGATTAAGTGATGCGACACGTGATGATACGTCTGCTTATTATGTAGCAGAAGCCGGAGCTGTTGCTGCGTATGATCAGATTCAGAGAGAAGTGTTGGCTGCTTATAATAAAAATGCAACAGAAAGTGCTTTCTACAATGAAGTATCTACTATACTAACTAAAAAAAATGGTCAGTCGAATGTACAATTTGATCAGCAATTAGGCAATACACCTAGTGCAACTATTCTTACTAAAAAAGTGGATGCGCAAAATTATACAATCTATTCTACCGGAGAAATAGCCGGAAAAGAAAGAACAGTTACAAAACCGCTAACAGTAAAATGGGTCGAAAAAAACACAGGTGGTGGAGGATTACCAGCAGTTCCAGCTAATGCAGTCTTGTTAACAAAAGGAGATATTGAAATTAGTGAAGGTGGTAAATTGACTGGAGATATACATACAAACTCGGTAATAGATAAATCTATTGAAATTTCAGGAGGACCAAACTTAACTGAGACGACATTTTATTTTCCTAGTACAACAACTGCTGAAAAACTGATAGATAAAAAAAATAATGCGAATGGATTTAAAAAGAATATAGCTAGAGAAAAAGATATTGATTTTGGAGGGTATCAAGGATTATTGAATAGAGTTAAAGCAACCAAATACAATCCAAATGATTTTAAAGTATTACCAGATAAAATAATCCAAAAGGATAATTCGAGTCAGCATAAAGTTCAAGATAATGGCAATTTATTTATAAACAGTTGGATGATCGATACCTATAAAATTGAAGTTCAAGAGAATATAAGATTTGATGAAATAGAAATAGGTGCCGGGAAAACATTAAGTTTTAATCCAATGGGCGGGAATTATACGATTTTGGTCAATGATTTATCGATTATGTCAGGCAATCTTGATATTGTAGGAGAGGGTACGATTACATTGGTCGTAAACGATGAAATCGAGTTTAGGCAAACGTCAAAAATAAACGTACCGGGGCCAAGTAAACAACTTCTATTTATTTATAAAGGTGGCTCGCCTGACTTTGAAGGAATTACACAGATGAACTCCAACATTATATCTCTTGGAGAAGATGAAGATGTGGAGATAAGTAATACAAATATAAATGGTGTTTTTCTGACAGATAGTGATGAAGTAAGTTATTCAGGCGGTACACCTGGCGGACCTTCCAATATGATGCTTATTGCACCAAATGCAGAAGTTTCTTTAGATGGTGGTTATTTAATAAATGGTTCTGTAATAGCAAAAACATTTGAAATAAAAGGAGGCGCTAGTCTCTCGTATAAGCCTATTGACACAACCGGTTTCCCATTTGGTTCATCAGGTACAACTACTGATCCAAAGCCAGAAGATATTATAAATTCAGGAACAATCGTTGAAGACTAGTAGAAAGGAGCGAGAATGTGGCAGATTTTAGAAAGAAAAAATTAGGAGATTTATTGAAAGAAGCAGGGCTCGTAACAGAGTTGCAAATCGTAGAAGCACTTAGTGTGAAAAAGCGAGACCAAAAATTAGGAGACTTATTAGTTGATCAAGGGTACATTACTGAGAAACAGTTGCTAGATGCATTAGAGATTCAGTTAAAACTTGAAAGTGTGTCCTTGTACCAATATCCGATAGATCTCTCTGTATTAGAGCTTGTATCAAAAGATTTTGCACGGTCAAAATTATTGCTACCGCTTAGAAAAGAGAATACGCGTTTGATTGTGGCAATGAATGACCCTTTGGATTTTTATGCCATAGAGGAGATAGAATTTTCAACGGGTTATGTAGTTCAACCAGTCATCGCGACACAAGACGACTTATTACAGACTATCAATCGCTTGTATGACTCAAAGGAAGTAAATATTGACTACATTGAGGGTGAAGACGCTCCTGCAGTAAGAATCTTTAATCAACTATTAGAAACGGGTGTATCATTGCGTGCATCAGACATTCATTTAGATCAAACAGAACGCCACGTCTCTGTTCGCTATCGTGTAGATGGGTTGCTTCGAAATGAACGACCTTTACCGAAAGCTTTAATGAATTCGTTAGTTGCTCGAATCAAAATTATAGCGGGTTTGAACGTTACGGAGACGCGTTTGCCTCAAGATGGCCGTATTAGTACAAATGTGTTGAGCAAACGAGTCAATTTAAGGGTATCAACCTTACCGACGATCTTCGGTGAAAAAATTGTATTGCGCATATTAGATATCTCCAATATGTTTAGAAAAGTAGAGGATATTGGCTTAGAGAAAGATATTTTAGAAGACTATCGGAAATTAATTTCTCAACCGTCAGGACTGATTTTGTTAACAGGTCCGACAGGTTCCGGAAAAACATCGACTTTATATGGTTCGATTAATGAACTGAATCATCCAGAAAGCAATATTATTACAATTGAAGACCCCGTTGAGTACCAACTAGAGGGTATCAATCAAGTTCAAGTTAACACACAGATTGGGTTGACCTTTGCTGCAGGCTTACGTTCTGTTTTGCGGCAAGACCCAAATATTATCATGGTTGGAGAAATTCGAGACAAAGAAACAGCTGAAAATAGTGTCCGTGCTGCATTAACAGGTCACTTAGTGTTTAGTACATTGCATACGAATAGTGCCATTGAAACGATTCCGCGTTTGCTTGATATGGGAATTGAATCGTACTTAATTGTATCAGCTATAAGCGGTGTCGTAGCTCAGCGTCTTGTCAAAAAAATCTGTAAAGATTGTGCAGAGACAAGAGAAGCCACACTAGTCGAGAAAGAAATATTTGAACGTCGCAATCAAACCATCGAGACGATAACCTTCGCAAAGGGTTGTGATGTGTGTCGTCATACCGGTTACCGTGGACGAATGGCGATCCATGAATTAATCGTGATTACAGAAGAAATAAAGCAAATGATGATGAATCAGACGTCTATTCAAGAAATTAAACAGCACATCAATGAACAAGGCGTTCGTTTCTTGATTGACGATGGGTTAATAAAAGTAAAAGCTGGAAAGACAACCTTGGAAGAGGTTTTACGGGTTGCATCGATTAATGAATAAGGAGACAGTGATGATTGAGCCATTAAACACATTATTAATAGCTGCCTATGAAAAAAAAGCGTCTGATGTTCACCTGGTTGTAGGTTCTGCACCAGTATTTCGAATTGATGGAAAGTTAATTCCTCAAAGGCTGGCTTATCTTACTTCAGATGATACAAAATCTTTTGCTGAAACGATGCTAAGTCAAGAACTGTATGAGACGCTTGAACAAATGCGAGAGATTGATTTTTCGTATGGCATTGCTGAAGTTGCTCGATTTCGTGTAAATGTATTCTATCAGCGTGATACTCTGTCACTTGCTTTTCGAATTATTTCAAAAGAAATTCCTAGTGTAGATAGCTTGGGTTTACCGGATATCACTAAAAAATTAGTGCAACAGCCACATGGGCTATTTTTGGTCACCGGCCCTACTGGTAGTGGTAAAAGTACTTCACTGGCTGCATTGATTGATTATGTAAACCAAACAATGAACCGACACATTATTACGTTGGAAGATCCGATTGAATACTTGCATGAACACAAACAGTCCATTATCGAACAAAGAGAAGTAGGATCAGATACCGTTTCCTTTAAAAGTGGGCTTCGTGCAAGTTTAAGACAAGATCCTGATATTATTTTCGTAGGGGAATTACGAGATATGGATACCATTTCTACAGCTATAACGGCATCTGAAACTGGGCATTTAGTTCTAGGCACGCTGCATACTTCAGATGCGGCTGGAAGTATTGAACGAATGATTGATGTTTTTCCAGGAGGACAAAGAGAACAGATTCGCTTAATGCTAGCGAACGTG
>NZ_JBATXB010000071.1:0-16356 GCF_049673005.1 Carnobacterium sp.
AACTATTTTAACTAACTAAATAAAGGAATAGCCTACTTTTTAAGTGCATTATGAAAACGAAACTATGAAATTTACATGAAAATAGAATTATGTTTCACAATGTTTTGTAATTCCAACAAAATGGTGGTAAGATAGCATCTGTCAACAAACCTCAATGAAAAATAACTAATAAAACAATACACGACCTTTTAATAGGAAGAATTTCATCATCACTATAAAAAAAACAGACATAAAAAATTGTCTTATTTTATAGGGGAATTCAAAATGTATGGTAGAATTAATATTGAGCTTTAAAAATTTCGAGAAATAAAATGGCTCGATTTTTAAGTAAGCAGGTTCTGTTGTATAAAGAAAATATAAATCAAACGTGGAAAAGAGGTGAACGTTGTGGAACATGAATCTCCAATACTGTATTTATTTGGTTTAAGTTTTAATGTAACAAACATGATCACGACTGTTATGGCCTGTGTTATTGTTTTTTCAATAGCTTTTATATGTACTAGAAACATGAAACTTAAACCAACCGGTAAGCAAAACTTTATTGAGTGGGTGGTCGATTTTGTTAGAAATATTATTTCTAGTTCAATGTCGAAAGAACAAGGGGATAAATTTGGCCTGCTAGGTTTTACTTTAATTATGTTTGTTTTTGTTTCAAACATGATGGGATTGCCATTAATCTTAAATGTGAATGGGCAACAGCTCTGGAAGAGTCCAACAGCTGATCCAATAGTCACTTTATCATTAGCTTTTATGATCATTATTTTATCTAACTACTTTGGTGTAAGAGAACAAGGATTTAAAAACTATTTTATGAATAGCTTTATTAGGCCGGTTCCCTTTTTATTGCCCATTAAATTATTTGAAGAATTTACAAATACATTAACACTAGCTTTAAGGTTATACGGTAATATCTATGCCGGAGAAATTTTAATAGGCTTAATCGCTACTTTAACTCAAAGTTATGGTATTTTCACATGGATTGTCGGTATACCTCTACAAATGGTATGGCAAGGTTTCTCTATATTCATTGGAAGTATTCAGGCTTTTGTGTTTACTACTTTAACGATGGTATATATCTCTCATAAAGTCGAACATGAATAAAAAATTAATTAGTTGAAAATTAGGAGGAAATTATTATGGGTTTAATTGGAGCAGCAATAGCAATCGCGGGAGCAGCAATCGGGGCAGCGTTTGGATCAAGTAAAGTAATCGCAAAAACAATCGAATCTATTGCACGTCAACCAGAAATGAAAAGTGAGTTACAAACATTAATGTATATCGGTGTTGGATTAGTTGAGGCTATTCCAATTATGGCAGTTGTTATCGCCTTTATTCTAGTATTTAGCTAATAAATCGAATGAAAAAACCGAGACACATTAGCTAAATAAATGGTAAAAGGTAGAGATAGCGTAGGCATCTCTGCTTTTTTCGCGATAAGTTAATCTGAATAAGATAAGGAAGTGAAATTAATGTTCAAACAGTTAGTTTTAGGAGCAACAACTGCAGGAGATACAATTGTTGTACTAGTATCGTTTTTATTATTGATGGTTTTATTAAAGATATTTGCATGGAAACCGTTGATGAGTATTATGGATCAACGTGAGCAAAATATTGCAAGTAACATAGAAAATGCTGAAATCGCAAAAAACGAAGCTGAACGCCTAGCTGCAGAACGTCAGGAAAAGTTAGATAAGACAAGAGCTGAAGCGGCCACTATATTAAATAAAGCTAAAGTTTCTGCTGAAAGTGCAGAAAAAGAAATGTTGGATGCGGCAAGACATGAAGCGACACGATTAAAAAAAGATGCAAAAAAAGAAATTGAAAACGAGCGTCAAATGGCAATGGCAAGTGTTCGTAATGATGTAAGTCTCTTGTCTATCCAGATTGCTGAGAAACTAATCAGTAAAGAATTAACAAATGAAGGACATGCGGATCTGATCAATGAGTATCTTGAAAGGTTGGCCGATACAAATGAGATTAAATAGCAATATGAATCCTAGCCAATTAGCTAAAGCTTTTTATTATAATGCAATTGAGAATAACACTGAAGACGTTGTTTTTGATAATTTAATGGATGTACGCCAAATTTATTATGGAAATCAGAATTTGAGCGATTTTTTTAATAATCGAGATGTAGTACAAACGGATAAAGAGAAAATTTTATCAGATATGACAGAAA
This sequence comes from Carnobacterium sp., assembly GCF_049673005.1. Classification (GTDB taxonomy): domain Bacteria; phylum Bacillota; class Bacilli; order Lactobacillales; family Carnobacteriaceae; genus Carnobacterium_A. The sequence goes on from NZ_JBATXB010000071.1 coordinate 2,180, forward strand.
CATTCATACCTGAGGTAAAACAATTTATACAAACGATTTATGATTTTCGGAAAATGAATAAGATGTTATCTATTATTCATGAATACGAGATTTTACACGATCATGAAAATCGAACAGTAGTGGCTAAAGTGACTACGGCGGTCCCACTACAAAAGGAACAAGAAGAAAAATTGAAAGAAGTATTCAGTAAAAGGTTTAATGCAAAAAAAATATTACTAAATAAAGTGCAAAATAATGAAATTATAGGCGGTGTCGTAGTAGAAATTGAAGACACGGTTTTTGATGGCAGTATCCGTACTAATTTAGAAAAATTAAAAAGACAAATGACTAAATAGCTTAAAAGAATAAAGTTGAAGAGGTGAAAATTTATGGGGTTAAAAGCTGAAGAAATCAGTAAGCTCATTAAGCAACAAATTGAAGGTTTCAGCAGTGAATTGTTTGTTGATGAAGTTGGAACAGTAAGTTATGTCGGAGATGGTATTGCTAGAGCTTATGGATTAGAGAACGCAATGGCCGGAGAACTACTTGAATTTTCTAATGGCGTTTATGGTATGGCTCAAAACTTAGAAACAAATGATGTTGGAATTATCATACTAGGACAATTTGATGGGATAGTTGAAGGAGATATTGTTAGACGTACAGGACGTATCATGGAAGTTCCTGTCGGGGAAGCGATGATTGGTCGAGTTGTTAACTCGCTAGGACAGCCCGTAGATGGTCTAGGTGATATCCATACAACTAAAACACGGCCAGTTGAAAACCCAGCTCCCGGAGTAATGGATCGACAATCTGTATTTGAACCGTTGCAGACAGGAATTAAGGCTATTGATGCCTTAGTACCAGTAGGTCGTGGTCAACGTGAATTAGTTATCGGAGATAGAAAAACTGGGAAAACCAGTCTTTGTATTGATGCCATTATTAATCAAAAAGGCAAAGATACAATTTGTATCTATGTAGCAATCGGGCAAAAAGAATCAACCGTTCGTTCTCAAACTGAAACATTAAAAAAACACGGAGCAATGGATTATACTATTGTCTTAACGGCAAGTGCATCTCAACCAGCTCCATTATTGTACATCGCTCCATATGCAGGATTAGCAATGGCAGAAGAATTTATGTACAACGGAAAACATGTATTAATCATTTTTGATGACTTAACAAAACAAGCAGCAGCTTATCGAGAACTGTCTTTGTTGCTACGTCGTCCACCAGGTAGAGAAGCTTATCCAGGAGATGTTTTCTACTTGCATTCACGTATGCTTGAGCGAGCAGCTAAACTGAACGATAAATTGGGCGGTGGCTCTATCACAGCTCTTCCAATCGTTGAAACACAAGCTGGCGATATCTCTGCGTATATTCCAACGAATGTTATTTCTATTACAGATGGTCAAATTTTCCTAGAGAGCGACCTATTTCACTCGGGTATCAGACCAGCTATAGCAGCCGGATTATCTGTTTCTCGTGTAGGTGGAGCAGCACAAATTAAAGCGATGAAAAAAGTATCGGGTACATTGCGTTTAGATTTAGCCAGTTTCCGTGAACTAGAAGCTTTTACTCAATTTGGCTCAGATTTAGATGCAGCTACTCAAGCAAAATTAAATCGTGGACATCGAACTGTTGAAATTTTGAAACAAGGATTACATGAAGTAATAAGTGTTGAAAAGCAAGTTTTGATTTTCTATGCATTAACTCACGGATTCTTAGATACAGTTCGAACAAATGAACTCGAAAGATTTGAAAGAGAATTTAATGACTTTGTTGATAATCAACATCAAGAAATTATAGCTGAAATTAATGAAACGAAAGTATTGCCAGATACTGATAAAATAGACTCAATTATCACTGAATTTAAAAACAATTTTTTCACGAGTGCCGTTGAATCAGATAGTTCAACCTACATTCCAGAAACGATGTAAGGACGGTGAATAGGAATGGCAGAATCTTTAAATGATATCACAAAAAAAATTGCATCAACTAAGAAGACAAGCCAAATTACAAACGCTATGCAGATGGTCTCAGGAGCTAAATTATCTAAAGCTGAACAAAAAGCAAAAGGCTTCCAAATTTATTCAAGTAAAATTAGAGAGATCGTTACCCATTTAGCGCATACTCAATTATCCATCCTTGAAGATAGTGCGTTAATCGGAACGAATTCTTCTTCAAATATTGATTTTCATAATATGTTGATTGAGCGTCCAATAAAAAGAACAGGTTACATTGTCATTAGTTCTGATAAAGGATTAGCTGGTGGATACAATAGTTCTGTCATCAAAGCGACCATTGATATGATTCAAAGAGACCACAATTCTCCTGATGAATATATCTTCATGGCTGTTGGCAGTACTGCGGGAGATTTTTTTAAATCAAGAGGAATGAATGTAGCTTATGAATTAAATGATATCAGTGATCACCCAACCTTTGAGGAGGTTCGAGGTATTGCTCGAACGGCCACGGAAATGTACAAAAATGCTATTTTCGATGAATTATACGTTTGTTATAATCATCATATTAATACAATTAGTTTTGAGTACCGTGCAGATAAAATGCTGCCTCTTAATGATCTTGACCCTGCAGAGAGAGTGGAATACGAAAGTGATTATTTATATGAGCCCTCAAAAGAAGAAATTTTAGATATTTTGTTGCCTCAATATGCAGAAAGTTTGATTTATGGTGCGATTTTAGATGCTAAAGCTGCAGAACATGCAGCTCGTATGACAGCTATGAAAGGTGCAACCGATAATGCCAAAGATATTATTGACGATTTAACGGTACACTATAACAGAGCTCGCCAAGCTGCTATTACAGAAGAAATTACTGAAATCATAGGCGGAGCATCCGCACTAGAATAAAGTAATGAATGGAGGGAAAAGAATGAGTAGTGGTCAAATTGTTCAAGTTATTGGACCGGTTGTCGATGTAGAATTTCCTGTAAACAAAGAAATTCCAGAAATTAACCATGCTCTAATAGTTAGAAGAAGTACAACAGGTAATGAAGAACAAGATTCAAAAAAAGAAAATACAGTCGTTTTAGAAGTAGCCTTACAATTAGGTAATGGTGTACTTAGGACGATTGCTATGGAGTCAACAGATGGCTTGCAACGTGGTATGGAAGTGACCGATACTGGAGGTCCAATAAGTGTTCCTGTTGGTGAAGAGACTTTAGGACGAATGTTTAACGTTTTAGGTGAAACAATTGACTTAAAGGAACCATTTGGAGAAGATGTCCGCCGCGATCCTATTCACCGATTTGCACCTTCTTTTGATGAATTAAGCAGCAATACGTCCATATTAGAAACAGGGATCAAAGTAATTGACTTATTAGCTCCTTATTTAAAAGGTGGTAAAATTGGTTTGTTTGGAGGAGCTGGTGTAGGTAAAACAGTTCTAATCCAAGAATTAATTCATAATATTGCTGAAGAACATGGTGGTATTTCAGTGTTTGCTGGTGTTGGAGAGCGAACGCGTGAAGGAAACGACTTGTACTTTGAAATGCAAGATTCTGGTGTAATCGAAAGAACGGCTATGGTGTTTGGCCAAATGAATGAGCCTCCTGGTGCTAGAATGCGCGTTGCGCTAACTGGATTAACCATAGCGGAATATTTCCGTGATGAAGTTGGTCAGGATGTATTATTATTTATTGATAATATTTTCCGATTTACTCAAGCGGGTTCTGAAGTTTCAGCACTACTTGGGAGAATGCCTTCAGCAGTTGGGTACCAACCGACATTAGCTACAGAAATGGGACAGTTACAAGAGCGAATTACGTCAACCAATAAAGGTTCAATAACGTCTATTCAAGCAATTTACGTTCCAGCTGATGACTACACTGACCCTGCTCCTGCAACTGTTTTTGCCCATTTGGATGCAACAACAAACTTAGAACGTAAATTGACTGAACAAGGGATTTATCCTGCAGTTGACCCACTAGCTTCGACATCAAGTGCACTTGCACCTGAAATCGTTGGAGAAGAGCATTATCAGATTGCAACAGATGTTCAACATCTATTGCAGCGTTACCGTGAGCTACAAGATATTATTGCTATTCTTGGAATGGATGAATTGTCAGATAGCGAGAAAATTATTGTTTCTCGTGCTCGTCGTATTCAATTCTTTTTATCACAAAATTTCCACGTAGCAGAAGCATTTACTGGAATACCAGGCTCATATGTGCCGGTATCAGAAACGATTAGAGGGTTTAAAGGTATTTTAGAAGGTCGATACGATGATTTACCAGAAGATGCATTCCGTAACGTTGGACGCATTGATGAAGTAGTGGCAAAAGCTAAAGCATCTGGTTACTAGTAAAGGAGGGCAACGAGAATGGCGGAATTACAAGTTCAAATTGTGACCCCAGCTGGTGTTGTTTATGATCACCGTGCAAGTCGTGTTATCGTAAAAGCTATCGACGGACAATTAGGTATTCTTCCTGGCCATACACCCATTATTGTTCCTCTAACAATTGATGGTGTCCGAATTGAACGTGTATCAGTAAACGAAGAAAACGTGATAGCGGTAAACGGTGGGATTATGGAAATGCGAGACAATGTTTGTTCGATCATCGCGGATAGTGCTGAAAGAGCGAGAGACATCGATGTCGAACGTGCCTTTACAGCTAAGCAACGAGCCGAGGAAACGATAAGGAAAGCAGAAGCTGTTCACAACAGTAAGCAACAAAGAAGAGCAGAAATTTCATTGCGTAAAGCAATTAACCGTATTTCTGTTTCTAAACACAAAAAATAAAAAAATAAGAAACTTTCAGCAAGAGCTGGGGTTTCTTATTTTTTTCTGTCAGGTTAAAATTTAAGTTCGTGAAAATTTCTTTTAATAAAAGACTGTGTTAATATAATGGTAAGAGGAGCACAAATTAATGAATTTTATAGGTATTCAGGCACTAATTAGTTTGCTATCGCATATATTCTTTACGCTTATAACTTTTTGGGCATTAAAAGGATTGTTGATTGAAAAGTGGATAAAAAAGAATCATGTAAAACAAGCGCGGTTACTTTATTTGTTTTTTTCTATTGCAATCGGCTATTTAGTTAGTTCATTTTTCATTGAGTTTATCTTGATGTCTAGAAACTTACTATTCTTGTTTTAAAACAAAATTATTTGGAATTTGAATCTTGTAGGTAATGTGTGCTATACTGTCCAAGATTGCTGTAAATTTTTAGAGCAACGAACACAGTGCATAGCAACAGAAACTTCGGAGGTATTTAATCATGGAGAAAATGATTGTTCGTGGCGGCAAACGTCTCGAAGGAGCAGTAAAAGTAGAAGGCGCAAAAAATGCTGTTTTACCCATTTTAGCAGCAACCATCTTGGCTAGTAGAGGCGAAAACAAATTAAGCAACGTTCCCATCTTGTCAGATGTTTTTACAATAAATGAAGTCCTACGTCACTTAAACCTAACCGTAAACTTTAATGAAACCGACAAAGAAATCACTCTAGACGCTTCAGGAGAATTAAACTTTGAAGCCCCATACGAATACGTAAGCAAAATGAGAGCATCCATTGTAGTAATGGGTCCTTTGTTGGCACGTTTAGGGCACGCTAAAGTAGCTTTACCTGGAGGTTGTGCAATTGGTACACGACCGATTGAACTACATTTAAAAGGCTTCGAAGCAATGGGAGCTGAAGTTCATATCGAGAATGGTTATATTGAAGCTTTTGCAGATAAACTAATTGGTGCTCATATTTATTTAGATTTTCCGAGTGTAGGAGCAACGCAAAATATTATGATGGCTGCAACACTAGCAGAAGGAACAACGACGATTGAGAACGTAGCTAGAGAACCTGAAATTGTTGATTTAGCCAATTTCTTGAATCGTATGGGAGCTAAGGTTGTTGGGGCAGGTACAGAAACAATCCGTATTGAAGGAGTAAAAGAGTTGGTTGGAACAGACCACAGCATTATTCCTGATCGCATCGAAGCAGGAACATTTATGGTAGCTGCTGCAGTTACAAAAGGAAATGTTCTAATTGAAGATGCTGTTGCAGAACACAACAAACCTTTGATTTCTAAACTAAAAGAAATGGGCGTTACTTTTATTGAAGAAAAAAATGGTATACGAGTGATAGGTCCAGATAAATTAAAAGCAATAGATGTTAAAACAATGCCACATCCAGGTTTTCCTACAGATATGCAAGCTCAGATTACAATTGCCCAATCGTTAGCTGAAGGTATGAGTACGATGAAAGAAACTGTATTCGAGAATCGCTTTATGCATATGGAAGAGCTTCGTCGTATGAACGGAGAATTCACTATAGAAAATCAAACGCTTGTGATGCATGGACCAGCTAAGCTACAAGGGGCCGAAGTAGCCTCTACAGACCTGAGAGCAGCCGCATCTTTGATTATTGCAGGAATGGTTGCTGAAGGATACACACGTGTAACACGTTTAGAGCACCTTGATCGTGGATATTATCAATTTCATAAAAAATTACAAGCATTAGGTGCTGATATCGAAAGAATAAATGAAACGAATACTGCTATCTTACAAGATAAAGAGTTAAGTGTTTTATTTAATTAATTAATTAATAAAAAAGCTAGAATATACATACCCTTAAATGGATGTATTCTAGCTTTTTTTTAATAGGTATTAGCCGTTAAATCATCTTCTCAATGGATAGGGCTTGTTTTTTTAATTGTACGTTTCCGATTAACCCTAAACGTGCTATAATTATATGTTAGAGAGATAAAAATATAAATTTGACTGATTTTGAACTAGAGCTTGAGAGGGGAACTGAATAATGGCGAAAGACATAGGAATAGATTTAGGTACGGCGAATGTATTAATACATGTAAAAGGAAAAGGAATCGTTCTAAATGAGCCTTCTGTAGTAGCGATTGATACTAAAACAAATCGTGTTTTAGCAGTTGGCGAAGAAGCTTACTTAATGGTTGGGCGTACACCAGGCAATATTCGCGCTATTCGTCCTTTAGATGGAGGAGTAATTGCTGACTTTGATATTACAGAAGCTATGCTAACTCACTTTATCAATAAATTAAATGTAAAAGGATTCCTATCAAAACCTAATATTTTAATTTGCTGCCCTACAAACATTACGGCAATTGAACAAAAGGCTATTATTGAAGCGGCTGAAAAAAGTGGCGGAAAAAATGTTTTTCTTGAAGAAGAACCTAAAGTAGCCGCTATTGGAGCTGGAATGGACATTTTTCAACCAAGTGGAAATATGGTTATCGATATTGGTGGAGGGACTACTGATATCGCGGTTCTTTCAATGGGCGGAATTGTAACAAGTCGTTCTTTAAAAATAGCTGGAAATCGTATGGATAATGAAATTACTCAATACGTTAAGAAAAAGTATAAGTTACTAATTGGTGAGAGAACAGCCGAGTCTATTAAAATGGAAATCGGAACAGTTTTCCCAGGTCGTCGAGAAGACACAATGGATGTTAGAGGTCGTGATATGGTAAGTGGTTTACCTAGAACGATTGTTATCAATTCAAGCGAGGTTTTAGAGGCAACTGCGGAATCAATGGCTATGCTTGTTCAACAAGCAAAAGATGTATTGGAACAAACCCCACCTGAGTTATCAGCAGATATTATTGATCGAGGAATTATTTTAACTGGTGGTGGTGCGATGCTAGACGGTGTTGACCAACTATTTGCTGAACAATTAAAAGTTCCAGTATTTATTGCTGAACAACCTTTAGATTCTGTAGCATTGGGAACGGGTATCCTTTTAGAAAATATGACAAAGAAAAAATTTAGATTTTAAATTAATTAATAAAAAGAGGTGACACAATGACAAAAGGGAAAATTGCCGCACAAATGGGGACGTTTATACTGAAAATATTATTGGTCATTGTTGTGGTTGCTATCGCTTTAATTCTTGGAGCAATGGTGGGTTATGGAATAATTGGGGATGGAAATCCTTTTGCTATATTTGACATGTCAACATGGGGTCATATTTTTAGTTATTTTACTAAACCAACTATTATTAACGGATAAAGCTATATAAGAAAGAGTGAGAGAGGTCTAAACCTTTTTCACTCTTTTTTTGTTTTATTTTTCAAACAAAAAACGAAAACGGATTTAATCAGCAGATAATAAAAATGAATAAACTAAATTAAAAGGAGAATTTAAAATGAATCAATTGAATTTAGTCGGCCGAATTGTTAGAGAAATTGACGTTAAAGAAGTGGGAGATGGGAAAATTGTTTTAAATAATACAATAGCGGTTAAAAGAAAATTTAAAAATGATCAAGGTCAACAAGCAGATTTTATTCCTATAGTAGCATGGGGACAAGTAGCTAAGTTGATTCAAGTTTATTGTGAAAAAGGTGATCTAATTGGAATGACTGGACATATTCAGTCTAGATCTTATCAAAATAAAGAAGAAGAAACAGTATTCGTAGTAGAAATGCTTGTAAATGAAATAGATTTTTTACAAGGTCCTAGAAATAAACTAGCTACAGAGAAAAGTGAACTGGAGCAAAGTACTTTATATTGAAAAGAATAGGTTGTACTAAAAGAGTGGGAACGAAATGTCTCATTCTTTTTATTTTTGACAAATATCTTATTATGAAAGCTGACTATTCAGTTACATTGAAAATAAGTGTATACTAGACTAAAGCTAAAACCGATAAGAAAGAGGGCTAATATGAAAATTATGATGATAGAAGACAATCCATCTGTCTGTGAAATGATGGATATGTTCTTTCAAAAAGAACAATGGGATTCTCTATTTATTCAAGATGGAAAAGAAGGACTAGAGACTTTCCTTAAAGATAATGAACAATGGGATTTAGTTATTCTTGATTTAAATCTGCCTAGTATGGATGGTATGCAAATTTGTCTCGAAATAAGAAAAATAAATAAGCAGATTCCAATTATTATGTTGACAGCAAAAGATTCAGAAAGCGACCAAGTTATAGGACTAGAGATGGGAGCAGATGATTATGTCACAAAGCCGTTTAGCCCTCTAACGCTAATCGCACGTATAAAAGCTTTAACTAGACGTGCAAAATTAATAGAAAAGGAGACGGCTCCAGAAGAAAAAAATTATGAAATAAAAACGAAGCATTTGAAAATTAACAAAAAAACTCGAGAAGCCATACTTTATGGCAAAGAAATTGAAGGACTAACTCCAAAGGAATTTGATTTATTATATACGCTGTCCAAAAATCCTAAACAAGTTTTCTCTAGAGAACAATTATTAACAATGATTTGGGATTACGAATATTTTGGAGACGAACGGACAGTAGACGCACATATTAAAAAGTTAAGACAAAAAATTGATAAAACAGGTCCTCAAGTTATTCAGACGGTTTGGGGAGTAGGTTATAAATTTGATGATAACGAGGTTAATTAGCTAATGAAATTCAGATATTTTTATCAACAGATGGCAGCTTTTTTTATCGTTATTATGGCAATGGTAGTTATTATGGGCTTTTCTTTTTTACAGTTTTCAAAGACTACAACCTATAAAAATACTGAAATTCAATTGTATGGCTATGCAGAAGCTTTGATATCTGGAGATTTACAAAAAAATCAACTCGATACGGGACAATTAATTTTAAAAAATCAAGAAGTTACATTAACGGTCTTTAATAGTAACGACACAATGATTTATCCTGAAACAGCTAAAACGTATACTAGTGGAATTTCAAAAGAAGATTTTAAAAAATTAGCAAATGGAGAACGGATTTCACTAACCATCCGCCAAACAGATTTTTATGGCAACAACCGTCAATTGGCCATTGTATATCTCCCTTTTTTTAATGAAAATAATAATGAATTTTCGGGATTTGTAGCAGTAAGTTCCCCTATCAGTGGAATTGAAGCAACCTTGGCTGCTTTAAGAAATAATCTATTTACGGCATTTTTAATATCATCATTAGGAGCAGTTGTTCTCAGTTTAATGTTTGCAAAATATCAAGTTAATCGAATTAATCGTCTGAGAACGGCTACTCATACGGTAGCAGAGGGAAACTTTGATATTCATTTAGAAAGCAATAATAAAGATGAATTTGATGACTTAGCAGCAGACTTCAATTTGATGGCGGAATCGTTAAAAACTTCTCAAGAAGAAATTGAACTTCAAGAAAATAGAAGAAGACAGTTCATGGCAGATGTTGCCCATGAAATGCGGACACCGTTAACAACCATAAATGGTTTATTAGAAGGACTAGAACATGATATGATTCCAGACAATCAAAAAAAACGTAGTCTAGAGCTAATGCATAACGAAAGCAAGCGGTTAATTCGTTTAGTTAATGAAAATTTGGATTATGAAAAGATTCGATCCAATCAAATTTATCTTCATAAACATTATTTCAATGCAAAAGAAACACTTGAAATGATTGTAGAACAACTATCGTTGAAAGCCGAATCTTCAAGAAACAAGTTAATAATTGACTGTTCTCCGGAAGTTGAAATTTACGCTGATTATGACCGCTTTGTTCAAATAGTGGTCAATCTTACGCAAAACGCTATTCAATTCACTCAAGATGGCGAAATCAGGCTTGTAGGAAGAATGGAAGATGAACGGAGTGTAATCAAAGTTGAAGATACAGGTATTGGTATAGAGGCTAAAGAAGTTGAAAATATTTGGGAACGTTACTTCAAAGCAGATGTCTCTAGAAAAAATACAGTATATGGAGAATCTGGACTAGGGTTAGCTATCGTTCAGCAACTAATGAACTTACACGGAGCAACTATTTCAGTAAACAGCACTCCAGGTAAGGGAACAGTATTTACATTAATTTTTCCGCTTAAAGAAAATTAAAAAGATGAAGCTGGGACAAAAGATCTCTCAAAAAAATACACTCCCAAAACTATGAACTATTCTGTTCCAGCTTCATTTTTATATTGACAAAGGGTTAATTTATTTATAGACTCCATTTGTAACCGATTACAAATGCGTTAATTTGATTTATAGCAATAGATTTAGCGTATTAGATTAAAAAATCAATTAAAGTTTTAACTGTAGACTACCCAAGGAGCTGTAATAGATCCGCAATGATTTTATCTTATATTAGGTAGTCGTAAAATCATATAATACCTATGTAGAAGATTAAAAGTTTTTTTAAAAAAAAGATAATAAATCTAGTTTAAATATTATTAAGAAGTGTTGAAATGAAAAAGAACTGGTATGTTATTAGAGTAGGGATGTTGACCTTATTACTACTGTTTCTTCAAAGGTAAGTGCTGTCTAACAAGTTGCGTTCATAAACCACATTGAAAACCCACAAAACTATATAGAAGAAAATATTTCTGATTTTTTTAAAGAATCAATAGAAAGCGACGCTTCAAGCCAACTTGATGTTATTGTTAAAGAGATTGCTCATCAAGTAGCGATGGCTGAAATGTCTACACCAAGTATTGTTTCAACTGAACAACAAGAAAAAGAAATTGAAGTTCAACTACGCCAAAATATTGATTTAATTTCAATGCCTAGAACTCCACAACATGATAAATATGATGCCTCAACAGTTAAATATGCTTCTTTTAAAGGCTATGCTGGAGGTAAACCGACTATGGGGTTCAAACGGAATACTGATGATCTATTAATTTGGAATCCAAATGGTGGCCCATCAGCAAGTGTAAGTGTATCTTTTGCGTGGAAAGCAGTTTCTGTTTCAGCTGATTTAGGTCTTGGTTCTACAAGTGGTGTTGGTTCGTCATTTAGAGTTCCTTCAGCAGGAAATTGGAAAGTTTATGCTAAAAAAGTATATAAAGTAACACAACCAAATATATGGGGACATCCTTATGGAAGCCCCACTGGCACTTGGGTAAGGGTTGATGCTGCACCAACTAAAACGTACTATAATCATAAAACAAGATTAATTAAGCAATAGTCATACATCTGTAATCCAATAGAATTCAGAAAGGAATGATGAAAATGAAGAATAATTTAACAGTAGTGTTTATTCAAGGGATTATATCTATTCTTATTGGATTACAGTTTTATCAGTTTGCTGGCCAATTCCCTTACATATCTTTTATTCCATCAGGTATTCTTATCGCTATAGGAATAATTTTACTTCTGTCTACACTCTTAATTGCAAGATTTGGTTCAAATGATAAAGATAAGAAGTGATTGTTATGAATGACTTAAGAAACCTAATATACAGTTTATGTTTTACCGCTATCTTTACGTTATTTGTCTGTGAACATAATTCTGATGAAGGCCTAAGCAATGAAAACAAAAAAATAGTGAAGTTATCAAGACAGTTCTAGAAAAAACCTTAAATGCATCTGATGAAACCTTATTACTAAAGGTATATGATGCTGATAACGCTACCATTATTAATCAAAATTCAAACGAAACTTCTGTATTTTTTAGTGAAAACATTGATTTGGATCAATATCTAGAAAATCATTATGGAGCGTGTTTTACTGATTATGGTTATGAAAAGTTTTTTAATATAAGTGGCGTAAGCTTTAATTACTCGGTTGAAGCAGAACAAGCCAACGACAAATTAAAGACTGATAAAATTAGTGTTGGACAAGATAAAGAAAATCCTCAACGGTATCAATTTGAAGTAACTATAAAATACACTGATGTACCTAATGAGAACGATACAAGAGACATAAACGGAAGAGTTGAAATGGAGAATGAAAAATTTGACTCCCTTGATAGTAATGATGACAATGGGCTATTACAAGAGATGATGAATCAACAGTAGGTTAAATGAAGTGGATAAAAAAGCAACACCTAACTTGCTGAATCACTAAGTATAGACAGAGAAAAAAAGCTGGGACAAAAGGTCTCTCAAAAAAATACACTCCCAAAACTATGAACTATTTTGTTCAGTAGTGGGAGTGTGTTTTTCTATATCTTTTTTATTTCTTATTCGTTTATCTCTATTTCACTATCATTTGGTGCTGATTCAATCAATTCTGGAGCATTTGTCTCATATAGATCTGTAGTTGATCGTTCTCCGTTTAAGTGATAAAGACTAGTTCCCTTATCTCCTAACTCACGATTGATTTTAGTCATTCGTTCGAACTGATTTTGATAACTATAAGTGGAAGCATCAATTTCATTAAGTCCTTCTGGAGTATAGAATCGCAATAAATCACTATGCAAAATACTATCGGATAAGCTTAATTGAGTCGAAACAGCTTCTTTTAATCGCTCTTGTTCTAAAAGTACTTCTTCTGAAGGTTCTTCAATAAGTTGTCCAGTAGCTGTGTCATAAATATCAGAACCATTTAGCGTATACTTAGGAGTGACAACATTTCCGTTACGGAACGCGACAGTTTCATCATGTTCAGTTGAAAATAAATCAGTACCCATCATAACGTTATCTTTTGTCTCAACACCTAACAAATGCATCATGGTAGGAAGCATATCAACTTGTCCACCAAATTCTTCATTTATCTTCCCGTTCGTTGTTCCTGGAATATGGTACATTAATGGGATACGTTGCATCATATCATCATTGTATCCATTCCACGTTTCTGGATCTTCTCCAAGTAATGGAGCTAATGCTTTATTCCTAGAATTAGAAATCCCGTAGTGATCTCCATAAAGAACAATCATAGAGTTCTCGTATAGCCCTGAAGCTTTTAAATAGTTAAAGAATTCTTCAACGGCTTGATCTAGATAATGAGCTGTTACAAAATAATTATTAACCGTTTCATCCGCTGTTTGAGCTGGTTTAAAATCGACGTTCGCTTCATCTAATGGATAAGGGAAGTGATTTGAAACAGAAATCATTTTAGAGTAAAAAGGTTGTGGCAGTTGTTCTAAATATTTAGCAGACTCATTAAAGAATAATTTATCTTTCAAACCATACTCCAACGTGTTGCCTTCAGATAAGTCATAATAAGAAGAATCAAAGAAGTAATCAACACCCATTTGTTTATAGGTATTGTCACGATTCCAAAACGAACCGACGTTTCCGTGCAAGACAGCACTGGTATAGCCTTTTTCAGATTCTAAAATATTGTAAGAAGATTGGAAAGTATTGCTGCCTCCAACTTGAGTAAACGCTCCACCTTGAGGTAAGCCGAATAATGAGTTTTCTAATAACATTTCAGAGTCAGCTGTTTTGCCTTGACCTACTTGATGGAAGATATTTGTAAAACTTTGTGTTTGTTGGTCATGGAAAATACTATTGATAAATGGAGTAACTTCATGTAATTCACCATTTTCATCTTCCAATTTATAATCCACTAAGAATTGTTGGAAACTTTCTA
>NZ_JBATXB010000072.1:0-3837 GCF_049673005.1 Carnobacterium sp.
CCCATGCATTACTGAATTTGGTAATCTAATTGACCTTCTTATAGATAAAACCCAATAAAACGTATTTGAATTGTAACAAGTTACTTTGTTGGTGAGTTAGCCTTTTAAAAGTAGATTTAATCTAATAATTTATGAAAGCCAAAAACCAGGTCTTAAAAAAGCTCGTAAAGCTTCACAATTCTCAAAACGTTAAGAAACCAAATTATACAAAAAAGAGGATTGCCTTATGGCAGTCCTCTTTTTTTAGTATAATGAAAGAAATTCGTAAATACCCTTTTAGGGTTTCTACTTGTAAACTCTCTTTATATCCTATGACTATTTAAATGATTTGGTGCGCGTTTGTGAATATTTTCTCATTACTATTTACTTTGACTCAGAACAATCATATAATTGATAATGAAAATCATTCTCAATTATATAAGTCGTTTAATAATTGAATTTCGGATGTAATGAACGACTCGATAGATAAATAGAAGCCTTTTAGAGAGGAAGAGACTGTGGAAGTATACGATGTAACAATAATCGGCGGTGGACCTGCGGGACTGTATAGTTCTTTTTACTCAGGATTGCGTGCGATGAACGTTCAGATAATTGAGGCTCAGCCATATTTAGGAGGAAAGTTAAATCTATATTCTGAAAAAATTGTCTGGGATGTGGGTGGAATTCCACCAATGCCTGCGGGTCAATTTATTCAACACTTAGTTAATCAAGCCAAAACTTTTCAACCAACCATACGAAATGGTGAAAAAGTTACTAGCTTAAAAAAAAGAGCAGATGGAAATTTCCAACTGGAAACGACAAAAGGCAAAACGTATTTAACGAAAACAATTTTACTAGCGATGGGTAATGGTACTCTAGATCCTAGTCCTACTCCTTTTTTTACTAATAAAGGAGAACCATTAAAAAACGTCCAGATAGCTGTTACTGATTTTGAAGCGTTGAAACAAAAAAGAGTCTTTATTTCTGGTGGCGGGCAATCAGCGATTGATTGGGCAAATACTTTAGCACCAATCGCAAAAGAAGTTACATTGGTTTACCGAAGAGAAGCATTTAAAGCTCATGAATCAGAAATTGAAAGAGTAACAAGTGGTCTTGTGAAGTGTAAACTGCAAGCGGATTTAGTAGATAAAAAGCTTAGTGCAGATGGCAAAATAATTGAGGCAATAACCATTCGTAATAAAGAAACGGCTGAAGAAGAGATGATTTTAGTGGATGAAGTGATTGTCTGTCATGGCTTCAATCAGAAAAATGAATTGTTTGAGCAAAATGATGTTGGCTTAGAAGTTTTCAATGAGTATTATGTTGAAACAACACCGCAAACTAAAACAGCAATCCCGGGTATTTTTGCTTTAGGAGATGCGGCAAGTTATTCCGGTAAGGTTCATTTGATAGCAGGAACTTTTCACGATGCTATTAATGCTGTCAATGCGGCAAAATTATACATTGATCCAAAGGCCGATGCGATAGGAACGGTATCAACTTATGCGGATAAGTTAAAACCAAAAGTAGCGAAGATTTGGGAACAATACACAACTGAATAAAAATAGATTAATGGGGGAATAAAAAATGAGTAAATTAAAGAAGATGACCTGCCTGGGTTTAATGGCAATGGCAACAGTAATGCTAGGTGCGTGTGGACAAACCGATTCTACAAATAATGAGGCGAGTACGAATAAAGATTCTGCAGCATTCCCCTTAACCTTAGAGAATTATACGGGATCCTCAGATGGAGCAGAATTTAGTGCAAAAGATATAACCTATAAATCTCGTCCAACGTCCATCGTTGCCAATAACCAAGGAACAGCAGAGTTGCTTCTTCAACTTGGATTAGGAGAAGATATGGTAGGTGTAGCAGCACTATATGGTGAAGGCGATAAAACAGTTGCTGAAGAGTTCTCTAAAATTCCAGTTCTATCTAAAGAATATGTAGGAAAAGAATTGGTCGTGGGAGCTGATCCGGATATTGTTATCGGTCGAGGCCAATTATTTGCAAGTGCTGAGTGGGGAACCGGTACGGTTGAAGAATTAAACGAACTAGGTATTCAAACGTATATTCAAGCAACGTCAACGAGTGAAGCTACTTTTGATGATTTATATACAGATATTAAGAATTTAGGCCAATTATTTACCGTCGAAGAAAAAGCTCAAAAATTTTCAGATGACATACAAAAACGGATGGATAAACTAGTCGAATCCATTCCTGCTGACCAAGAAACAATGGACTACGCGTACATCTTTGATGCAGAAGGTACGAACGTGAACAGTTATAGTGGCTCAACCGATACGTACTTAAATGATGCATTGAGTCATATGAAGCTAAACAATATCTTTTCTGACACAACGGGTGAAATTAGTGTGGAGGCTTTGTTAGAAGCTAATCCAGACGTTTTGTTGCTAGTCAATTATACTGGTGGGCGTGATCCTAAAGAGAGTCTAGCTGATTTAAAAGCGAATGAGGCCCTTTCAAGTTTAACGGCTATTAAAGAAGACCGTATTTATACTGTCGACTACAATCAATTTTGGAGTTATGGGTATCAAATTTTGAGTGGGATGGAAGAACTTAGTACCCAAGTGTACGCAACAAATTAATGCCTAGCCAGAAAGGAAGAAAGGGATGAGCCGCATCGATAAGCAACGTCAATTATTTTATATCAGTTTACTCCTATTTACTGTATTGATCATTCTTTCGATAGGAATTGGTGTTACGGTCGGACAAGTTGCGGTACCTCTTACTGAATCTTTTCAAATCTTAATCAACCATCTTTCAGGAGGACTAATGGGTGATTTATCTAATTTATCTTCTGATGCTTATGAGAACATTATCTGGCAAATCCGTTTCCCGAGAGTACTATTGGCGATGCTCACAGGTATGGGGTTGTCATTGGCTGGAGCAGTGATGCAAACAACGGTCCAAAACCCGCTTGCTGATCCTTACATCTTGGGGATTTCATCGGGTGCTTCTCTAGGAGCAACGTTTGCCATAATGATTGGTTTTGGTGGAACAAGCATACTAGCTCAATTAGGTTTATCTTTTTGGGCATTTTTAGGAGCAGTGACGGCGGCATTTTTAGTCTTATTGTTATCCAATGTAGGCGGGCAAGTTAATTCTATTAAGCTTATTTTATCTGGAATGGTATTGAATGCGTTGTTTACTGCATTTTCCAATTTTATCATCTATCTAGCCAATGATGCAGAAGGAATTCGCTCGATTACATTTTGGATGATGGGAAGTCTGGCAGGAGCAAGCTGGTCTAAACTACCTTTAATTGCGGCAGTTGTTCTGATTTGTTTTGTGTTCTTTCTAACTCAAGAACGGGTGTTAAATATTATGTTGTTAGGTGATGAAGCAGCGATTACGCTTGGAGTTAATTTAAATTTTTATCGTAAACTCTATCTAGTTATTGCGGCAATTCTAACAGGAATCATTGTTGCAAATAGTGGGATGATTGGTTTTGTTGGATTGATTATACCGCATATTATCCGTGGAATCGTAGGCTCCAATCACCGTTATTTTTTACCGTTATCCGTTTTTTCGGGTTCTTTATTTATGGTCTGGTCTGATATTTTGTCTCGTATTATTTTACCATCGATTGAGTTACCGATTGGTATATTAACCTCGTTAATTGGTGCTCCATTGTTTATTTATATTTTTGTTAAAAAAGGTTATGAGTTTGGAGGATGAAAAATGAAATTAACGGTTGATAATGTATCGGTATCGATTGCTTCCAAAAAAATTGTAGAACACATTTCTTTGCAGGTTAATGACAATCAATTTGTTGGGTTAATTGGGCCGAATGGCTGCGGGAAGTCGACTTTATTAAAAAGTATTTCAAAAAT
>NZ_JBATXB010000073.1:0-5795 GCF_049673005.1 Carnobacterium sp.
CTATTATGAAGTATCCATTGATGAATTACTAAAAGAAAATCAAGACCTTAAAAATAAAATAGAAGCAAATGAGCTTGAAATTGAGAACAAATATCAAAAGTTGAAATTTATTCATGGTACAAATGAAAAAGACGAAGGGCTAATGTTATTAGTTCTTTCTTTTCTGAGTTTCTTAATCGCACCTCTAGGCTTACTTGTTTCCCCTATTTTAATAATTAGAAATAAAAAAACAAACACATTATATAAGTTGGTTTACTTAGCTTGTGTTTGTTGTATAGCTTTTAATTTATTTATTAGTTATGGTATTCTGGGCGATATTTTTAGTTGGGGTACAACTAATGTTGAATATCTAGGATAATCAATAAGTAATAGAAATTTTATCAGACAATAACTTTGCTCTTAAATTTATTGAGGTAGTGACCAAAAATAATTTTCTCTTCAGGTAGTAAGTAGTCTGAATTGGACTATCTACTTTAAGTGTAGCACTAGTAAAGCTTCCTGCATAAGCTAAAATAGAAGGCGAATAAGCTCTTGTAATTTTATTACTATTAACTGAAATTTGGTAGCTAGCTTTCCAATGTCCTGGCATAGATGCTGAAATAGTATAGTTCCCATTATTAACAGCTCGTAAATAATTTGGTATTTCTGATACTTCTATGATTAGTTGATTTCCTTCAGGACTGACACTTTCAAATAGCTGTGTTCCACCCTGAATCATATCATAAATAAACTCTTGTGATTGTACAGGTAGAGGTACTTCTTCAGCTTGTACTTTTAACCATTAACGTTAAAAAAAACAAAGAAACCCAAAATAATGACTAACTTTTTCAAATTAAACTCCTCCAAATAACCTATTTTAAATAACAATTTAAATATAACAAATAAACAGTTGTTATATAAGTGCTAAACGTAAATAATAACTAAAATCCTAGTCTGAAATTCAACAACGTTTCACTAATTTCATCTTCATTGATTCCGATATAGCGTTTCGTGATCGTTTCACTGCTGTGACCGAAGATTTCCATTAATGTGGCCACGTCTTTGGGTTTTTTCTAGTAATGGTAGCCAAACGTCTTTTTAAGCGTGTGCGTGCCAATATCGTCTCGTCCTAAGAGCTTGGCGACCTTTTGAAACATCTGGTAAACGGTGTTTACTTCTAAATGACCGCCTTTCGTGCTTGGAAAGAGATAATCGTCTGTTGCGAGGTCTTTTGTGTAGTCTTGGATCAAGTCCTGCAGACTACTCAAATACAAAATACGGGTTTTCCCTGTTTTTTTCTCAACGATTCGGGGATTTTTTGAGGAAATCAGGTCTTGTTTCTTCAATTTTACGATATCCGACATGCGCAAACCGCTATTAATGCCAATCAAAAACAGGAAAACATCCCGTTCTGCGTTTTTATTGCGCCTTAAACAGAATAAAAAGTCGTTTATTTGTTGTTGATTCCGTAATGGTTGGACGTTGTAACTCATTTAAAAGCCCTCTCCTCTCACAAAAAAGAATAGGCGATTACACCGCTGGTTAAAGTACAATCGTGTATTGAGGGAGGACATAAAAAAAGAACCCTGCTGTTAAAGGGTTCGGGATACATGATTGTATACAATTTCATGTATCAATATATGTTTTTTAATTGTTATTTTATTTATAACTCAGATTTTCTCTTGCAACATATAAGCTACCATCTTTTTCATAAATAATAATAGATTCAGTTGCTTTTTTGGGTAAATAAATTTCGGTTCCTACTTCTAAATAATTAGATTCTAAGTTTTTCTCAGGATAACTATATCGCTCTACCTTTTTCTGAACCGAGTAGCTTTCATCAGGTTGTGTAACTTCTTCATATGGTTCATGCGTTAAAACGTAGGTAGTACCTGATACATTCACTAAAGTAGGAATTTTACTTTGTTTCGATTTATTTACAAGAAAAGGAATGAGGAAAAGGATCGTTAAAACTAGTAAGAGTAAAGATAGCTTTTTCAAAATAGCACCTCCATTAAAACTTAAATCAACTAAACTTTTCTTCATAAAATAATCCCCTTTTATAAATGATTATAATTTTAAAATTATCTTTTGTATAGCATTTAAATAACGATTATAATAATAACTATAACCTTTTGATTTAAAAGGATTCGGGATACACGATTCTATGTCATTTCATGTATTAGTTAATTTATTAATTATATTATAAATCTATTAATTGCTGGATTGTAGAATGAAGTTAGCCACTGCTAACTTCATTCTACAATCCAGCGAAAATAAAGAACTTAAAAATAAAATAGAAACAAACGAACTTGAAATAGAAAATAATTATCAAAAATTAGCCTGTATTCATGGTACAAGCAAAAAAGATGAGGGTCTAATCTTATTAGTTCTTGCTCTGATGAGGAGTTTGATCCCACCGATAGGCTTAATTATGGCACCTATCATTATAAAGAGAAATAAGAAAGCAAATACTCTGTATAAATTGGTTTACTTCGCCTGTGCTTGTTGTCTTTTAATTAATGTCTATGCGCTTTATTTTACAATAGGAAATTATCTAGGCTGGGGTACGACTATAGTAGAAATCGTAGATTAAACGACTACCTGTATGATGTTTGTTTAATCAAGATTCTCAATACATACTTTTAAGTATGTTATATATATATAACATTTCGGCATGCTGTTGTGTTTACAAATGCATTACAATAGCATATAATAGAACTAAATAAGGAGGCGATTGACTTGGAAACAAAAGTAAAAAAATCTCTCATACAAGTTCGCATGGATGAAACCGTCAAAAATCAAGCTGTAGAGGTTTTAAATAGCCTAGGAATGGATACCAGTACGGCGATTAACGTTTTTTTCAGACAAGTAATTGCGGAAAATGGATTACCTTTCCAACCAAAAAAAGCCCTATTCAATAATGAAACACTCACAGCAGTTAAGGAATCCGATGAAGAGGTCAAAAACGGAACAGGCAAACGCTACGCTTCTGTTGACGATCTTTTTGAGGATGCTTTAGGAAACTAATGTCTATGTTAGAAATGAAACAGACCACTAAATTTAAAAAGGATCTGAAACGGTTAAAAAAACGCAACTTAAATCTTGAAAAACTTAAAACAGCAATGAAAATGATTGTTGAAGAGATTCCTTTGCCCGAAGAAGAATACCGAGCACATCTACTAGAACCAACAAAAGAGTATCTCAATTGTTGGGAGTGTCATATTTCTGGACGAAACAGCGATTGGCTCTTAATCTATAAATTCTATCCGGATGAGAATCTTGTCTCTTTTGTCCGAACCGGAACACATTCTGACGTCTTTTAATTTTTGAATAATTTAGTCTATTTTCGGATAAAAAAACGATAATAGAAACCGTACTTGCTTAAAAGAGACTGAATCGAGAATAAAAATAATTTTTTTAATACTCAAAGTGGTTGTTCTCTCCTTTTCTAAATAATTTTTAAATAACATTTATAGAATAATTTTATTATACTGTATTGATAGATCAATCTAAGTAATAGCAACAAAGACTCTACTGCTTTTTAAGCGATAGAGTCCTTTTAAAGGTTAATAGCCTTCATTGCTAAATGATAATTTTCACTGTTACAACTTCTTTATCACTTTATCTTTTCATTTTTTTGAAAGATTACTTTTACTTTCATTAATAATTCATCTATCAATTTTTCTGGAACAGTTTCGATGTAACTATATTTTCTTGCGTTGTAATCAATGGTAACTAATTGATCTAACAAAACTTTTCCTGAAGATTTCGTACCTTTTAAGGGAACATATAAAGGATAGTTGCGTTCTGTGTTTGATATTGGAGCAAAGACCGCTATATTAGCATAGTCACTGACACCATGATAACTTAAACAAATATAAGGTCTGTATCCTTGTTGTTCATGTCCTTGTTTAGGATCTAAATTTATTTTAACAATATCGCCTTGTTTTACCATTTTTCATTTCCTACAGGAGAAAAACTTTGTATTTCTGTAGTGAATTTTTCTTTATTGTAGTCTTTAAAAAGTTCTTCAAACGTGACCTCTTTTTCGGCTTTGGTTAATACAATCGAATGATTAATAACTTCTACGTTTAAGTCATCATCTTTTTCTGCTTCCAATGCTTCTAATAGGCTTTTTGGTAAACGTATTGCCTGACTGTTTCCCCATTGCTTAACGGGTAGTTTAATCATTAAAATCCCTTCCTTTCTTTTATTCATTATACCAGAAAAGTATCTACTTTGTATACACTTTTAACTCGTTGAAAGTAGAAAGATGATAGAAATTATCTTCACTAAAAAAGAACTTCAATACTTTAAAAGTGTTGAAGGTTTATTCAGTCAATACATGATTCTATAGAATTTCATGTGTCAAGCAATAATATTTAATTGTTCTTTTTCATTATGTTCCCTGCTGTTATTGGAATGGCTGTTGTTTCAAAGCCACTCTATACCGTATTTTACGGATATAGTGCATTTGGAACGAGTATTTTACAGTGGTCCTCTTATATGAGTCTTTTCTTAGGTTTATTTGTTTTATTAGGCTCTACTTTACAAGCTGCTAACTAAACAAAATCAGCCCTAACAGCACTCTTTATAGGATTAATGGTTAAATTAGGCACTCAATTTCCGTTACTCTATCTTTTTCAAACTCATGGAATGTTATTTTCAAATATACTTGGGTTTGGTGTAACCATTTATATAATGCTTCTAACCTTAAATAAATTAGCTCCTCTAGCTATTAAACCTTTAGCGAAACAAATTGGTTTGATTGTATTGGTTACTTTCGCAATGTCTATAGTCGTATTTATTACTCAAATAAGTATATATCGACTATTTGATCCTGAAAATCGAGTAGGGGCAGTACTCAATGTGGGAATTTCAGCAGCTATAGGTGGATTATTTTATTTATATGTTACGTTGAAAATTCGTTTGGCAGATCGATTGCTAGGAAATCGGATAGAAGGACTCAGACATAGATTAAAGATAAAGTAGTCATATTTTTAATGATCTATGAAATAACATAACCTCTATTTGGAAGACCTAAATATCCGTTGACGTACGTTTTTAGGTACGTTATAATGGATGAAAAAGGAGGAATAATCTATGTCGATTGTAAACCCTAGCCAAGCTAGGAAAGTCTTTTATCAATTACTAAAAGATGTTAACAAAACTAATGAGCCTATTTATATCTCAGGTAAAAACGAAGATAGCGAAGCCGTTATGATTAGTAAAAAAGACTGGGACGCTATTCAAGAAACATTATATCTTCACTCTTCTGGAGTAGCTGATGTGATCCAACAACGTGAAAAAGAAAATGAGTTCGTTGCATTGGAGGAAATTGATTGGGATACTCTGTAAAATTAGCAAAATCTGCTACAAAAGATTTAAAGAATTTGAAATCTTCTCATTTAGATAAAAAATTTAAAGAACTAATGGTTGTCTTGCAAAATAATCCTTTTCAAAATCCACCTCCATATGAAAAATTGATTGGAAATTTAAAGGATAAATACTCAAGACGCTTAAATATTCAGCATCGAATTGTTTATTCTGTTGATAATAATACAAAAGAAATTATTATTTGGTCAGCCTGGACACATTATGAAAGATAGAATCTCACCTTGAAAAAGATGAAATTCTATCCTTTTTTTACTAAAAAAACTTTGATTAATCAAGATTCAAGATACACTATTCTATGGAATTTCATGTATCTAAATTAACTTATCTGTCGCTGTACGCTTCTAGCCAATGATGAGGTTGCAATTCCTTTAATGTTTTAAATAGTAAGTCATTATCTTTTGTAGTAATAGCTGCTT
>NZ_JBATXB010000074.1:0-25977 GCF_049673005.1 Carnobacterium sp.
TGATCGAGCAATCGAATGTTGTATTTATTGGTACAACGGATAATCCGACGGATTCGCTTGAATACCATGATCAAATTAAGGAAGACCACTCCTTTACTGTTCATGTTGCCCCATCTTTTAGACCAGACGAAGCTTTTGCATTAGGGGAACAAAAATTTATTGATTTTCTGAAAAAACTCAATAGTTGTACTTCTACTAAAGTAACAACTTATAAAGAAATGATGGCAGCTCTTGAACAACGGATAGATTATTTTGATAAAAGAGGGTGTGTTGCCTCTGACCATGGAATCAGTACAGTATCCTATTTTGACTCAACAGATGATGAGATTGAAATCATATTTTTGAAAACGATTTCTAACGAAAAGATTTCTGATGAGGAAATCGCTAAGTACCAAACTCGCTTATTAGTAGATTTAGCTGAGTGCTACTATGACAGAGAGTGGGTTATGCAAATCCATTTTGGAGCTATTCGAAATAACAATGATAAGATGTTTAATTTATTGGGACCAGATGTAGGATTTGATTCTATTAAAGATCAAACGGATGTGGGCTATTCTTTAAACCATTTGTTGGATGCGATGGCTAAAAAAGAGAAGCTTCCAAAAATGGTTATTTACAATTTAAATCCAACATACAATCCTGTTGTTGCAAGCGCGGTTGCTAATTTTCAAAACAATGAGGATGGTATAAAAGGAAGAATTCAATTCGGTGCTGGTTGGTGGTTCAACGACACTGAAAAAGGCATGGTAAGACAAATGGAAACATTAGCGGACCATGGTTTATTGATGCATTTTGTGGGAATGATAACCGATTCGCGTAGTTTTGTTTCTTATCCAAGGCATGAATACTTCCGCCGTATATTATGTAACTATATTGGTGAAAATGTCGAAAATGGCAAAATACCGAATGATGATAAAGTATTGAAAAAATTGATTGAAAATATTTGTTACCTTAATGCGAAAAATTATTTTAAAAACATAAAATAAATCAGATTAATACTACATTAGGAGATGATGGCTAAATGGAAATGACATTCAGATGGTACGGAAAAGAAGACCCGATTTCATTAGAATACATTAGACAAATACCTGACATGAAGGGGATTGTTTCGGCTATTTACGATATTCCTGCGGGAGAAGCATGGCCGTTAGAAAAGATTGAAGAATTAAAGAGCACAATCCAAAAAGCTGGATTAGAACTTTCTGTTATTGAGAGTGTGCCAGTTCCTGAAGACATTAAACTAGGAAAACCTTCAAGAGATAAGTATATTGAAAACTATAAAGAAACGATTCGGAATTTAGGCAAAGCAGGCGTTCCAGTAGTTTGTTACAACTTTATGCCGGTATTCGACTGGACACGTTCTGATTTAAACTATCTTTTACCGGATGGTTCTCATGCTTTAATTTTTGATGAAGAAGAGGTAAATAAGATGGATCCAAGAACTCTTTCTTTACCAGGTTGGGATGAAAGCTATACTGCTGAAGAAATGAATACCTTGTTAGATGAATATAAAACGATCGATGAAGAACAACTTTGGGAAAATTTGTCTTATTTCATTAAAGAAATTATGCCTGTAGCAGAAGAAGCTGGAGTGAAAATGGCCATTCACCCTGATGATCCTCCATATAGCATTTTTGGTCTTCCACGTATTATTACGAATGGCGAGGCTTTAGATCGATTCTTTAACTTATACGATAGTGAATACAATGGGGCTACTTTATGCGTGGGTTCATTCGCATCAGACCCTAAAAACGATGCCGTTGCTATATTAGAAAAAGCGCTTGAGAAAAAGCGTGTTAACTTTGTTCATGCACGCAACGTGAAACTAGTTGGTGGAAGATCATTCGAAGAGTCTGCTCACTTATCAGAAATGGGCTCTATCGATATGTACAAAGTGATAAAAGCGTTAAGTGATCATCAGTATACTGGTTCAATACGTCCAGACCATGGTCGTATGATTTGGGGAGAAACAGGTAAACCAGGATATGGATTGTATGACCGTGCTCTTGGAGCAACTTATCTGAACGGTCTATGGGAAGCTGTAGAAAAAGGAAAAAAATAAAACGATAGATTAAATAGGAGGAATTCGCATGACTTCACCATTCACACATGATTTAACAGGGAAAGTTGCTATTGTCACAGGAGCAGGTGGCGTTCTTTGTTCTTATTTCGCAAAAGAATTTGCACGTGCGGGGGCAAAGGTAGCCTTGTTAGATTTAAATGAAGAGGCAGCAAAAAAATACGCAGATGAAATCGTACAAAGCGGTGGAATAGCTAAAGGATACAAAGCCAATGTTCTAGATGCAGATAGCTTACAAGCAGCCCGAGAAGCCATCAACAAAGACTTGGGAACAGTAGATATTCTTGTTAACGGAGCCGGTGGAAATAGCCCTAAAGCATCAACAGAGGTTGAATACCATGAGTTTGATGGGATGAAAGATGTAAAAACGTTCTTTGACTTGGATCAAAAAGGAATCGAATTTGTTTTCAATCTAAACTACTTAGGGACTTTACTCCCTACACAAGTGTTTGCCCAAGATATGATTGGCAAAACAGGGGCAAATATTATCAATATCTCAAGCATGAATGCTTTTACTCCTTTAACAAAAATACCCGCTTATTCTGGCGCAAAAGCTGCAATAAGTAACTTTACCGAATGGCTTGCCGTTTATTTCTCTCACGTTAATATTCGTGTAAATGCTATCGCACCTGGGTTCTTAGTAAGCGAACAGAATAAAGCTCTATTATTTAATGAAGATGGTTCCCCAACAGAGAGAGCTGGGAAAATTCTTGCAGGGACTCCAATGAGACGTTTTGGTGAACCAGAAGAATTGATAGGTGGATTATTGTTCTTAGCAGATGAGAAAGCTTCAAGTTTCGTTAATGGGATTATTCTTCCAATTGACGGCGGCTATAACGCTTATTCTGGAGTTTAATGCTATCTTTTTTTATAAAATTGAAAAAATTATTCTAAAAGAGGCTAAAAAAAGGCTGAATAGAGAGTTTTTTACTAAAATTAAACGAACAAAAAGACTTGAAATCAATGTTTTGAATTGATTTCAAGTCTTTTTTGAATTTTAATTAGTTACATCCAGTCTCTTTAGCTTTGCGTATGTGAGTTTAAAAAATAATTAAATTTATTTTAAATAGAAATCTATTCTTGAAAAGAGACAATGTTCATTTATTAGAGTCTATTTATTGTTTCTTAAAACAGTCATTTAGATGATCATCGATAATCCCGACTGCTTGAAGATAAGAATAAATAGTAACTGGACCTAAGAACTTGAATCCTCTTTTCTTTAAATCAATACTAATTAACTCAGAAAGGTCGCTTTTAGAAGGAACTTCAGTTGAAGAGTTATAATGATTGGTTAGTGTTTTATTAGCTGTATAATTCCAAATATATTGACTGAAACTACCGAAGTCTTTTTGAATAACTAAAAATTGTTTAGCATTGTTTATAACGGATTCAATTTTCTTACGGTGTCTGATGATTCCTGCATTATTAAGCAGTTCATTTATTTTATCTTCATCATATTCAGCTATTTTTTTGCAGTCATAATAATCAAAAGCCTGTCTGAAAGATTCTCTTTTCATTAAAATTGTTTGCCAACTTAATCCCGACTGCATCGATTCTAATACTAAAAACTCAAAATGAATAGTATCTAAAAACACAGGAACTCCCCATTCATTATCGTGGTAATCCATTTGAAGAGTATTTCCTTCACACCAATCGCATCTTTTCAATTCACTCAAACTCCTTCTTTATAATCTAAGATAGGTATAATGTATTCTAACATAATGATTAGGTAGAGAGTTACGAATACAATTGGATAATTTTGGGAGAAAACTTATTTACTATCTAAGTCTATTTAAATTCAAATGGACAATTTTTTTAAAGAGGTTATTTCTTGCATTTATATTGAATAGGCATAGACTAAACAGGTAAGGGTTACAAATGGCTGTTAATTTTAACTAGGAGGAATGGAAAAATGAAACTTAGTGATGAAATGAATGGGAAAAAACCATATGTAGTGAATATCGAAGAGGCGACAGTTCAAAATGATACGTACCGGACGACTATTTGGACTGGTGATAAGTTACAAGCAACAGTGATGTCTATTCAACCTAAAGATGATATCGGATTAGAAGTGCATCATGGGATTGATCAATTTATTCGAATTGAAGAAGGACAAGGCTTATGTAAAATGGGTCCAACTGAAGATAACTTAGATTTTGAACAAATAGTAAAAGATGATGACGCAGTTTTCGTACCTGCAAATATGTGGCATAACATTATGAATACGGGTGATAAACCGTTAAAATTGTATACGATTTATGCAGGACCCGATCATATTCCAGGTACAGTACACGAGACGCATGCTGATGCTCAAAACGACCCAAACGAACAAGAGTAGCGAGCATTAAACTAAAAATGAGTTTAGCAATAAGAGAGAGAATACACGATCCGTTAACCCTTCACTAAACCAAAAAGGAGTCGTAAAAAGCGACTCTTTTTTATGTCTACAAAAAAATGTTTTTTTAACTTATTTAGATTGACTAACAGGACTGTTTTAATTCAACTGAGTACCATTAAAAAGGCTTTAAATCTTAACGGTTGTAATTAGTGGTGTAGTATAATATAGATATAGGGTAAGCCATTATTTGCTTATAAAATAATATATTCCAGAGAGACTTCTGCTCAAGTTCACAACATACTTTTGTCTTAGTCCGTTTTACTACGATAGTAAAAAAAATTAAAGAATAACTAAGACTCACTAACTTATTCTACTCATTCTTCGGCAATCTGATGTAAAACGAATGATTAGTCTGTCCTGTTTAAAATAGGTTAAAGAGAGGTGTTCTTATGTTGGATTTAAGAAATAATAAAAAGTTCAAGCTATCCATTTTATCGTTGATTTTAGTTAGTCTTATAACTCTTCCTTTTGGTAAAGTATTAGCAGAAAGTATTTCTGGAGACAATGTTGTTATAGAATCAAATGAAACGTTAGAAAAAACAAGTTTTCTTTCAGGGGATAATATCCGCATCGATGGGAATATAAATGGAACGACTTTTATTACAGCTAGTAATATAGAAGTAAATGGAATAATTGATGGGGATTTATTTATAGCCGGTCAAAATGCTACTATAAATGGAACAGTTAAAGGAAGTGTATTTGTAGCAGGAAACAGTATTACTATAAACGGTCGTGTTGAAAATACGGTTTATTTAGCTGGGGCTACACTAAACGTTCAGTCTAAAATTGATGGTAGTGCATTCATAGCAGGACAGTCAATTTACCTTGAAGAGAGTGCAATCATAAAAAAAGATGCCTTTATTGGTGCAGGTAAAATTTATCAAAATAGTTTGATTGAGGGCGATTTATCCACTTCAAGTGAGTTTTTATCAATTGGTGGGAAAATTGGCGGGGATTTAAACTATAGTAGTCAAGAGGAAGCTAATTTCTTAAATGGATCAGAAGTTATAGGTGAAACAACATGGAAAGAAATTGATGACGAACCTTCTGAATCTACTAAGACACTATTTACTGCATTCGCCTTAATCAGAGCATTTCTAAGTATCTTAGCCGCTTTGATTATTTGGTTAGTTATCAAGTGGCTTAAACCAAATTTCTGGCCAACTTTAGCCGATAAAATCAGACGAAATCCGCTAAGAACGTTAGGATTTGGGGCATTATCCGTAGTGTTTATTCCGCTAGTTTCTATAGTATTGATGTTTACGGTAATTGGGATACCGTTGAGTCTTATTGTACTATCTCTTTACAGTATATCTATTTATATTTCAACTATTATTCTTTCGACCTATTTTGGATTAATGGCTCAAAATAGATTTAAATGGTCTAACGGACAAGCATTTTGGGTATTTTTACTCGGATTGATAGTTCTAGCAACAGTAGGAATTATTCCAATAGTGGGTATGATTAGTGGAGTTCTTGTTGCCGCTTTTGGAGTAGGGTCGATTGTGTTATCGCTACAGGAAATGCGAGTATAACCGAAAGCAGTAAAGAAGGTAGTTTATATTCGAAGATGCTAAGAATAAATAGTTGTATTTTAAAGCCTATCCACTAGCTGATATCCATCAGTTAGTAAATAGGCTTTTTATTATCCAGAATTAGTTTATTTAAATGAAAAAGATAAGGTCACCCGTGTTTTTAAATTCGTGCTATGATTTGTTCTGTTTAACCTATACTTTGTTTATTTAGTTAGTTAAATGAAAGCGCTAAAATAAATATAGAATAAGAAATGAAAGAAGGTATTCGATGAAAAAGAAAAAAGGAGCAAAATTACTTTTTGATAACCTTTGGAGGTACAAAGCATTAGTTATCATGGCAATACCTGGTATGGTATGGATGATATTTTTCTTCTACATTCCAATTTTTGCCAACGTAGTAGCGTTTAAAGACTTCCAAATTTCTCCAGATGGATTCTTAGCTAGTTTGCAAGCAAGTCCATGGGTAGGACTTGATAATTTTAAATTTTTATTCTCTTCTAATAACGCATTTCTGATAACAAAAAATACGGTACTCTATAATCTAGGATTTATTACGTTGAATCTTATCATTTCTGTATTCTTTGCGGTTGTAATGAGTGAATTGCGTAATAAACGTTTAGTTAAGATTTACCAAACAATGTCGCTTTTGCCATATTTCTTATCTTGGGTAGTTATTAGTTATTTTGTTTACGCTTTCTTAAGTCCTGATAAAGGAATCTTTAATCAGATGATCGTTAATGGCGGTGGTAACCCAATTAACTGGTATAGTGAACCAAAATTCTGGCCTTTGATTTTACTATTTATTGGTACTTGGAAAGGAATTGGCTACAATAGTATCATCTATTTTGCAACGGTAATGGGAATTGATCCTACATATTATGAAGCTGCAATGATAGATGGAGCAAGCAAGTGGCAACAAATAAAAAATATTACAATTCCACAACTGGTTCCTTTAATATCCATTCTAACTATTTTAGCGGTAGGAAATATTTTCCGTGCGGATTTCGGGTTATTCTATAATGTTCCACGAAATTCTGGAGCACTCTATGAAGTAACGGCTGTTTTAGATACGTATATCTATAACGGATTAACTTCAACAGGTGACATCGGTATGACCGCTGCTGCTGGATTATATCAGTCTGTTGTTGGTTTTGTATTATTGATGATCACTAATGCAATTGCTCGTCGTTTTGATGACGAATCAGCACTATTCTAGAAAGGAGATAGATATGAAACCGAATGAAGTTCAAAAAGACAGTATAAATAAAAAACCTTTTAAGAAAAAGAAAATTTCAAAAGTTCAAATACATGGCTTTAATAAACCAACGAACCTATTTTTTAATATTATGATTGCCATCTTTGCTATTTCATGTGTTCTTCCTTTTATCTTTGTCATATCCATTTCTTTAACCAATGAGGCCGCACTTGCTACTAATGGGTATCGTTTCTGGCCATCAGAGTTCAGTACGTTTGGATACACATTCTTATTTGGAGAGATGAAGGAAAAGATTCTTCAAGCATTATTTGTTACTGTTACAGTAACGGTAGTGGGAACGGTTATGAATACGACTGCAACGTCACTTTATGCGTACGCAATTTCACGTTCAAATTTTCCGTTTCGTCGTTTCTTTACAGTATTTTGCTTAATCACAATGCTATTTTCACCAGGAATGGTTGCAAATTATTTGGTTATGACAAACTTACTACAATTAAAAGATACCATTTGGGCACTGATCCTGCCTATGGCTGTTAGTCCTTTCAATATTATAGTTATGCGAACGTTCTTTAAACGATCAGTGTCTGAATCAATAATCGAATCTGCTAGAATCGACGGAGCTACGGAATTAAGAATTTTCTTACAGATTGTTCTTCCTTTAGCTGTTCCAGGAATCGCAACGATTAGTTTATTCGCAGCATTAGGATTTTGGAATGACTGGTTTAACGCATTGCTTTATATTCAAAGCGATAGTTTAGTGCCACTTCAATACTTATTAATCAAGCTTCAAAACAATATTCAGTACTTGACTCAGAATGCAGGAGCGGGAGCTCAAATTAGTGGGGGATTAGCTTCAATTCCAGGCGAGTCTGCACGAATGGCAATTGTTGTACTATCTACATTACCAATTGCGATTAGTTACCCGTTTTTCCAAAAATATTTTGTAAAAGGTTTAACAATTGGCGGAGTTAAAGAATAAAAAATAGGAGGAAAAAATAATGAATATGTGGAAAAAAATGGCTTTATCAGGAGTGTCAATGATACTCGCAGGAACGTTGGCAGCTTGTGGCAGTACAGACTCTAAGGCTGAAGGAAATGATAAAGATGAGGTAACGTTACAAATGTATCAAATAGGGGATAAACCTGAAAATTATGATACATTAATGGGTAAAGCCAATGAGATCATTAAAGAAGAAACTGGCGTAACAGCTAATATAAATTATATCGGTTGGGGTGATTATTCTCAAAAAATGAGCGTAATGATTTCTTCTGGTGAAACCTATGATATTGCTTTTGCGGACAATTATGTGGCAAATGCACAAAAAGGCGCTTTTGCTGATTTGACAGAATTAATGCCTGAATATGCCGAAGAAACCTACAACCAATTGGATGAAGCGTATATAAAAGGGAATTTAGTAGATGGTAAATTATATGCATTTCCTGTTAATGCCAATGTTTTTGCACAACAAGTATTAACGTTTAATAAGGCTTATTTAGATAAACATGATCTATCTATTGATGATGTTAAGTCTTATAAAGATGCAGAAGAAGTCTTGAAAGCGTTCCATGAGAAAGAGCCTACAGTGGCAGCTTTTGCAATAGGACAAGGATTTAAAGCTCAAGGCAACTACGACTATCCTTTAGGAAATGGAATGCCATTTGCTATTAATCTAGACGGAGACAAAGAAAAAATAGTGAATCAATATAATGATAAAGACTATGTTGAGACATTGAAAACAATGCATAACTGGTATAAAGCAGGATTAATCCCAGCTGATGCAGCAACAAGTAACACTGGTTTCCCGTTAGAAGGCAACACGTGGTTCATGCGTGGAGAAACACAAGGACCTTTTGATTACGGCGATACTCTTTTAACAAATGCTGCAGGACAAGAATTGGTTTCAAAAGCAATTACTACTCCACTGAAATCAACTTCTCAAGCACAAATGGCTAACTTTGTAGTAGGAAATTCTTCTAAGAATAAAGAAAAAGCCGTTGAAGTATTAGGCTTGATAAATAGTAATCCTGAGTTATTGAACGGATTAATATACGGTATCGAAGGGGAAGCATGGGAGAAAGTAGAAGGATCAGAAGATAAAATTAAATTATTAGACGGCTACAAACCAAATCAACACATGTCTGCATGGAATACTGGAAATAACGCTATTTTATACACACAAGATACAATCACAGACGAAATGATTGCAGAACGTGACAAATCAATCGAAGAGTCAATTGCTTCACCTATTTTAGGATTTAACTTTAATACAAAAAATGTTAAAACAGAAATTACAAATATAAGTAACGTCATGAATCAATATTTAGACAGTTTAAATACTGGAACAGTTAATCCGGATGAAGTATTGCCTAAACTAATTGAAGGATTAGAAAGTGCTGGCTATGAAAAAGTTTTAGACGAAATGCAAGGGCAATACGATGAATTTTTGAAAGAAGCTAAATAAGACTATACGATATGAAGTTTAAAACTTTAGTAGAGTAGAGACGATAAGGAAGTTCTTTTTTGTAAAGTAAAGTTAACAAGGCTCACTTTACGTATAAAAGGGGCTTCCTTATTCTTTTTTAATTCATAAATACTAAAAAGAAAAGTAAAAACATAGATTTGTAGTCAGTTTAGTTGAATAGGCCGTGTGTGTGCTTCATCATTAGCTAGACGGCTAATGCTCAGACAATCGATGATTAAATTAATCAGTACTTAGTTTTATATAAAACGATAATGATAAGAGGAGACTACTAATGAATACTATTAAATATAAGAAATCAGCATCCATTTTACTCTTAGCTGCTGCAGCTTTAGGTGTTGCAGGTTGTACTTCAGATGAGGTATCATCATCTAATTCCATAACTTATTCTGAAACAGAAGAAAGTAAACTAAATGAGCCGATGGAAAATCAGCCAGAATCCTCTTACTGGTTTCCAGAAGACTTATTAGCATGGGATTTTGATAAAGATCCAGATGCTAAATATAATGTGAGTACAGAACCTTTAGCAGAACGAGTAGATAAAAAAACATTACCTAAATCAAATGAAACACAAAATCCTGAAATGAAAGTAGCAGCACTTTCGATAATGAATAGCAGTACAAGTGGGAATTCGCCACGCGGAATTAATACATTTGATGCGAACGTCTTTTCAAATTGGCAATACATCGATCAGTTAATTTATTGGGGAGGATCTTCAGGTGAAGGGATTATCGTTCCACCTAGTGCAGACGTAATTGATGCAGCTCATAAAAATGGCGTTCCAGTTTTGGGAACAATCTTTTTTCCACAAACAGCCCATGCCGGGAAAATTGACTGGTTAGATACTTTTTTAGAAAAAGATGAAAATGGAGAATTTCCGATTACGGATAAATTGATTGAAGTAGCTAACAAGTATGGGTTCGATGGATGGTTTATTAATCAAGAAACGGATACAAAAGTAACTAGTTTCGATGAAGCGGCTGAAGGTGAAAAGTCAGATGGTGACGTTGCTGGAGGATTAACTAAAGAACACGCAGATTTGATGATAGAGCTTATTGCTGAACTTCAACAAAAGTCAGAAGAAAAACTCGAAGTTATGTGGTATGACTCTATGACAAATGAAGGGGAAATGGATTGGCAAAATGCGTTAACAGACAAAAATAAGGCTTACCTAGTTGATGCAGAAATGAAACCGTTATCTGATAGTATGTTCTTAAATTTTTGGTGGAACACAGATAAATTAGCAAAAGAGGACTTGTTAAAAGCTTCTAAAGAAAAAGCTGAAGAAATAAACGTTAATCCATATGACTTATATGCAGGAATCGATTTACAAGAAAATGGATATATGACACCTGTACAATGGGATTTATTTACCGATGACGGAGGAAATCCTTACACTTCACTGGGACTTTATGTTCCAAGTTGGACACATACCTCAGCAAGTGATTCAGATGATTTCCAAAATCGAGAAAGTACGTTTTGGGTTAACGCTAAAGGCGATCCAACTCAGAGTGTACCCTCAAAAGGAACAGAATGGCCCGGGATTTCTACTTATGCTATAGAACAAACGGCCATCACTAGTTTGCCATTTATTAGTCATTTCAATCTAGGAAATGGGTACAATTACTTTATCGAAGGAGATAAAGTATCTAGTATGGATTGGAACAATCGCAGTATGCAAGATATTTTACCAACGTACCGCTGGGTTTTTGAGCATAGTGAGGGAAATGAATTAGCTGCTACGATAGACTATGCAGATGCTTATAATGGAGGGAATTCACTAAAATTAAGAGGCAACATGCAAGAAAATCAAACAAGTTTGATGAAATTATATAGTACAAAATTACAACTAGATAAAGAGACAAGCTTTACAACTACTGCAAAAGCATCAACTGAGACAGAACTTAATTTAGTTCTTGGTTTTGAAAACGGAAAAGAAGAAGTTATAAAAGCAGATAAACCAGTTGGAAATGACTGGACTCAAGTATCCTACAATCTAGAGAAAGTTTCAGATAAAGAAATTACATCCATTTCATATGAAATAGCGTCTTCAACTACAAGTAGTAACTATGAATTGCATTTAGGACAAATAGCCGTCATGCCAAAGGTTGAAAAAACAGATGTACAAGTTAACGGCGTTAAAATAGAAGATTCATTATTTGATGAAGAAGAAAGCAACTTTGCTGGAATACGCTTATCGTGGAATGAAGACAAGTCGGATAATGTTGCTTACTATGAGATTTATCGTGTAAATAAAGATGAATCACGTTCTTTCTTGGGTGCAACACCGTCAACAAATCACTATATTAATGCATTAGAAAGAAATGATGATACAAATAAAACAGATTTTGAGGTTGTTGCAGTAGATCATTTTGGTGTACGAGGCAAAGCTTCAGATATGGCTACATTAAAATGGCCAGATAATCGCGTTCCTAAAGCAGATTTTACAGCATCTCAAACAGTAGCCGCTCCAGGAGAGTCAATTACGTTCACAAATACATCATCTTCAAACACAGAAAGTCTGAATTGGGTATTTGAAGGAGCAGATAGTGAAACAAGCACAGATGAATCACCGGTTGTAACTTATGCTAAAGAGGGAACGTATACGGTGACATTAACGGCTAAAAACGAATCAGGAGAAATGCCACTTGAAAGAAAAGAGTTTATTACAATTAGTAATAAAGCAAAAGGAGGGTTGACGTTGTTGTCTAAAGACGCAACTACCCAAGCATCTTCTTTCGTTAATGATGCTGAGGCACCTGAATTTGTAGTTGACGGGAAACTAGATACTAAATGGGCTGCAATTGGAAATCCTCCTCATGAACTAACTCTTGATCTAGGTGAAACGAAAACGATAAGTGAAGTTCGTATCGCACACGCTGAAGCTGGTGGAGAAGGTCCAGATATGAATACAAAAGCTTATTCTATTGAAGTGAGTGAAGATGGAACAGAATTTAGTGAAGTATCGAATACAATAAAAAATACCTCGGCTAATAGTACTCATTCATTTGCAGCAGCAGAGGCACGTTATGTGAAATTAATTGTCAAAAAACCAACACAAGGATCTGATTCCGCAGCTAGAATATATGAAGTTGAGGTTTATGGATTAAAGGATAGTTTGAAATAGAATACGTTCATTTTTCTTTATTGTAAGGTTCATCTGAACAAGCAATCGTCCTTTATCGAGGATGTACGTATACGAGTAGGAGAAATATAGACCTGTCACAATGATTAAAAAGAAGCAGGAATCCGTTTTTTCGGAATATTCTGCTTCTTTTATTTTAGTAGAATGTTTTTAAAAGTGGTATGAAATAAATTAAGTGAAAACGAGGCGAAGTAGATGAATTGGTGGAAAAATGAAACAGTGTATCAAATCTATCCACGAAGTTTTCAAGATACAAACAAGGATGGTATTGGAGATATTATTGGAATTATAAATAGATTAGATTACTTAGAAGAATTAGGAATAGGTGTTATTTGGCTTAGTTCAATTTTTAAATCACCTAATTTTGACAATGGATACGATGTCAGTGATTACAAAGCTGTTAATCCTGAATATGGCACCATGGAAGACTTGGAAGAGTTACTAGTTGAAGCAGATAAAAGAAAGATAAAAGTAATGATGGATATTGTCTTAAATCATACCAGTGAGCAACACGCTTGGTTTCTAGAAGCAAAAAAAGGCAAAGATAATCCTTACCGTGATTACTATGTATGGCGAGACTCAATTAATGGTGGAGTTCCTAATGAACTTCCAGGTGGATTTGGCGGATCTGCATGGGAATACGATGAAGCAAGCGAACAATACTATCTTCATTTATTTAGTAAACATCAACCCGATTTAAACTGGGAAAATCCAAAAATGAGACAAGAAATATGGGATATGATGGAATTTTGGATACAAAAAGGAGTGCGAGGCTTCCGCTTGGATGTGGTTGATTTGATAGGGAAAGTACCTGACAAAATGATAACTGTGAATGGCCCAAAACTTCATGATTATCTCCAAGAAATGAACCGTTCTGCATTCGGTAATGAGGACATTTTAACAGTAGGCGAGGCCTGGAGTGCTTCACCTGAAAGTGCCAAACTGTATTCTAATCCTGAACGAAAAGAACTATCTATGGTCTTTTCATTCGAGCATATGGTGCTTGATGAAGTTCCAGGGACATCAAAATGGATGATCAAGCCTTTTACTGTTATAGATTTAAAAAGAGCCCTTGCAAAATGGCAAAATTCTTTAGAGAAGGATGGCTGGAATAGTTTATTTTGGAATAACCATGATCTGCCTCGCATTGTTTCTCGTTGGGGAAATGAAACAGACTATCGAGTGGAAAGCAGCAAGATGTTTGCTATCTTACTTCATCTGTTGAAGGGAACACCTTATATTTACCAAGGGGAAGAGATCGGTATGACAAATTCAACGATAAATAGTTTTGCTGATATCGATGATATTGATGGGAAGATGATGTATAAGGAATGGGCTAGTGAGGGAAGAAGTGAAGCAGAGATTTTACAGGCATTAAATAAAAAAGGAAGAGACAATGCGCGTACTCCTGTAC
Organism: Carnobacterium sp.; assembly: GCF_049673005.1. Classification (GTDB taxonomy): domain Bacteria; phylum Bacillota; class Bacilli; order Lactobacillales; family Carnobacteriaceae; genus Carnobacterium_A. Next base: position 14,269 of record NZ_JBATXB010000074.1, read on the forward strand.
AATGGGATAGAACCGAACAGGCTGGTTTTTCTAAAGGGAAACCTTGGATGAGAGTAAACAAAAATTATAAAAACATAAATGTAAAAGAAGCGTTAGAAAATCCGGACTCTATTTTCTACACGTATCAAAAACTAATCAAACTTAGAAAAGAAAATCCTTTAGTTGTATCTGGTAGTTTTAGACTCCTTCACCCTGATCATCCTCAAATAATTGTTTATGAACGTAGTTATGAAGGTGAAAAATGGGTTGTTGCAGCTAACATGAGTGAAGAATGGGTTGATTTTCAATTAACAAAACAACCGAATGTTGGAGAAACGATTCTTAGTAATTATAAAAAAGAAACCTACCAACTAAATAACCTTCACTTTAGACCATTTGAAACGTTTGTCGTAAGAAATAACTCCAAAAATGAGTTGAATAGCTTATGAAAATAACACGTTGTGTCTTTGAGTGTCTAGAAAAAGAGGAGAAAGATTGACTTTAAATAGAGAGATATTTCTTGTATGCTAAGATTGGATTTAAACAGAGGAGGATTTTCATGTTAGGAACAGTCTTGGAGAATTTATTTATACGGGTTTGGGTAATAATGAAACTTAATTTCTTTTTTTGGTTGTATACATTAGCCGGTGGGATAGTATTGGGAATCGGACCAGCATTAAAAGTTGTGAGTGAATTATTTATTAAATATGAATTTGATTATAGAGAAATAACATTAAAAGAGAGTTGGCTGTTGTTCAAAAATAATTTTAAGCGAGGAAATATTCTTTTCTTACTTACTGTAGGGATGGCTGCTTTTTTAGCCTATAACCTTTTTCTCGCTTTACAAATTAAAGGTCTTTTATTTTTAGTTATCGATTTTATGTTAATTTTTGTCTTGTTGTATTTATTCTCTAGTTTTATGTACGCTCTAATATTTGACGGTAGTTATGAAATGACTCTTCCCCAATTATTTAGGTTAAGTTTTAGTTCTAGTCTTTCAAATTTCCCTAGTTTCTTAAAAATGATTATTGGAAGTGCGGTAGTTTTAGGAATTACCTGGAAGTACAAAGGGCTAATTTTATTTGGTACGATAGGGATGCTTGTTATTTGGAATTTTATTGCTACTAAGAATTGGCGTATTAAAATTGAGGAACGAATTAAATGAAAAAAAAGTTTGGGATTGTATTTTCGCAAGGTAGCTTAATGAACCGTTTGCTAAGGAACTATGCTTTTTTTATGATCCTTTTGACAACCCTTGCTACACTTTTAATAAGTTGGATAATTTATGAACAAAATCGTAATCAAGCTGAAGCGACTATTCAAGAAGCAGCGCAAAGCACTACACGGATGTTAAATGACAAAAGAGCATCTAGTCGAATCATTTTAGATCAACTCTCTGGTAGTTTTGATAAAACTGAAAATATTACAGCCTATCTGACTAAACCAATTGATGAGTATTTATCTTATATCTATACTCGACAGTCTGATAGTGATGATTTTTCTCTGTTTTCGAGAGAATTAAAATCAGTGTATGCCACATATGATGATTTAAGTTCTCTTTATATTTCTCTTAATCGTTTTCCGGAATATTTAGAATCAACGGTACAAAAAAAAGAAGGAAGCATTAAGCAAGGGACACCACGTTTAGCTGAAGGTGCTTTTTATATTGTGATGCCCATGACTCAGGGGTCTATGAATGGCAATATGTTTCTTGGCTTTAAAGAATCAGATTTTGCTGAGAGTCTAGAGAGCTTGAATTCATTTGATGGACTTTCAGTTTATCTTATCTCTGGGTTATCCAATCGATTGTACACGTACCATGATGATGGCTTAAGTAAGCCTAAGCAGGAAAAACAGGAGTTACTATTTTCTAATGAACTTCAAGCAGGTTCACAGTTGCCAACAAAACAATTAAACAAAGACTATTATTTTTCTACGCAAAAGATAAGTAGTGAATACCGTGTCCTAGTGACACTTGATAAATCAGCTGTTTTGAAACAATCGTTTATAGATATTCAACCATTATTGTTAGGTGTCTTATTGCTAGATGCCCTCTTGTTGTTTCTTCTAATTAGAACATTTAAAAGATATTCTTATCAGTTAGAAATAGTAACAGACGTATTGGATAGAGCTTCAGACGGAAACTGGAGTACTCGGATAGATACTCAAAAAACGGAGTTTGAGCTTCGAGAGTTATCGCAAGGAATCAACCACATGCTTGAGAACATTGAGCAATACGTGAATGATATTTATAAATTAGAAATTAAACAGCAAGATGCTCATATGAGGGCTCTGCAAGCACAAATTAATCCGCATTTTTTATACAACACGCTAGAATATATTCGTATGTCAGCATTAAGTGAAGGGAACGAAGAGTTGTCAGATGTTGTCTATGCCTTTTCAACGCTCCTTCGAAACAATATTAGTTCAGAAAAAGTGACTACACTAAAAGATGAACTCGATTTTTGCGAAAAATACGCCTATCTTTATCAAATGAGGTATCCAAGTCGAATTGCTTATCATATTAAAATTGAAGAGGGTCTAGAAAATTTTGTTATTCCAAAATTTGTTATTCAACCTTTAATTGAAAATTATTTTAAACACGGCATTAATTTCACACGTAAAAATAATGTGATTAGTGTTAAAGCATACATGAATGAAGATAAAGTTCAAATAGAGATAAAGGATAATGGTAAGGGAATGACACTAGAAAAACTGACTACTATTCAGGAACGTTTGGAGACTCGTTACGTGCACTTAAACGAATCAATCGGGTTACAGAATGTGAATGAACGGATGCAAGGATTTTATGGAGAAAACTACCACATGAAACTATCCATTAACGAAACTGGCGGCTTAACCATTATGCTGTCGTTAGAAAAGGGGATTAATCTTGTACAAAGTACTATTAGTTGACGATGAATACATGATTCCGATGGGTTTAAAGAAAATAATAGATTGGGAACTACTAGGTTTTGAAGTGGTTGCTACTGCTGAAAGTGCCAACGATGCACTTTCTATTATGGAAAACCAACCAATAGACTTAGTCATAACGGATGTCACTATGCCAGAGATAAATGGATTAGAATTCATTGAAGCTGCACAAAAGCAACAATATGAATTTGAATTTATTATTTTATCCGGCTACCAAGAGTTTTCTTATTTGAAAAGTGGGTTAAAATTAGGTGCAGTTAATTACTTAATGAAACCCGTTAACAAAGAAGAATTAATTCATACATTAAAAAATGTAGAAAAACGAATCAAACAACAAGTTGATCAAAAGAATCAACAGGAAATATATCAAGAAAATTTACTTGCCCAATGGTTAAGTGAAGAGCTAGAAGAAAAAAGTGAAGAAGAAGTTTTACAGTTGCTTGGTATAGATAATAAGTGGACGGTAATCGTCATTCAAATTGATCGTCTTGCGACACGTTCACTTGATCAATGGCTAAAAAAGAAAGTAGATTATTTCTATATTCAACAGAATTTGGGCGATGATTCTTTGTTTATCATTCTGTCTAAAGGAGCGTTAGAAAACAATCTTTTTGAGTATATAGAAAATCATTTTCCAAGGGATAATTGGTGGATAAGTGTAGGTGAGTCAGAAGTTATTACTGAGGAAGTACCGACTAGTTACCAAGAAGTGAAGAGCAATTTACAGGTACATCAGTTTTACAATCATCAGAAAAGAATTATTTATTCAGATGAAATTTCTAAACAAGATCAAGAACTAAGTTTATCTGAATTCAATTGGTTCCTGCATAATAACCAACTGAGTGAATCAGAGGCGACATTGAAAGAAATCTTTCAAAAGATAAAACTCTCAGAAATGTCTCCGGAAAAAGTTCGACAAGCAGCGTTTTTATTGTTTATGAATATTCGCCGTGAACTTTTGCTTTTTGAAGATGATGAATATTTAGAAGTCATTCAAAAAATAAATCAAGTAAACCATATTGATGATTTAGAGCTTTTACTTGTAGCAACATTAAAAAAAGAAAAGCAGCAATCCTCTTATAGCGAAAACATTTCGCAAGTTATTCAAATTATTCAAGATAATTACCAAGAAGAATTAACGTTAAAGAGTGTTTCTAGTCAGTTATATTTAAATGCTATGTATTTAGGTCAACTTTTCAAAAAAGAAACAAAAATGAGTTTTTCACAATACCTAAATCAATTTAGAATTGAAAAGGCGAAACAATTGTTACTTGTTCCAAGGTACAATATTAATGAAATTTCATCGATGATTGGATTTAATAATACGACTTACTTTTCAAAGAAGTTTAAAAAAACAGTTGGAATGACTCCAAAAGAATTCCGTGAATCTCCTCTAAATTAACTAGATGAGAATAGGCTTTTTACTCATAAGTAACTAGAAAATCAAAAAAAGTAGAATGAAAAACAAGGCTGGACATATTGTCTAAGCCTTGTTTTTCGTATTTTTAGATGAAACAGCGTTTTATTATTTTTTCTTAGATAAAGAATAAGGCAAGGAATCGTTGCTTATGTCTTTAGGGTTAGGCACAATTCCTAGTTGGAAGTCAATCTCGCCGCCGTCCATTAAATCATGGTGGTTAAAGAATAGCGGTTCATGCAGTTCGCCATTGAGTTTGGTCTGATGGATGAATTGTTGTTGTGGTAAATTTGGTTCAGCTTTAATGATTAATTCTTTTCCGTTTGATAATGTTAGTACAGCTTTTTTTACTAAAGGCATGCCGATAACATACTCTCCTGAACCTGGTGTGACTGGGTAGAATCCTAAACTATTAAAAATATACCAGCCAGCCATACTGCCATTATCTTCATCTCCTGGGTAACCTGTTGGAGAGGCGTCAAATGTTTGGGTCATTAGTTGTTTCAATAGTGGCTTAGCCATCTCTGGTTTACCGATATAACTAAACAGGAATGGATAATGGAAACTTGGCTGATTCGAGATAGCGAGTTGGCCGAATTCAAGAGCGGCCATTTCACTCATTTCATGGATTTCAAAACCATAGCCGTCAACATTAAAGTTAGGAGCTTGATTGCATAACTCAATTATTTTTTTCTCGAATTTTTTTGGAGAACCGTATTGATCAATTAATCCTGCGAAATCTTGATAGACAGCAAAGCTACTTTGCCATGTACTTCCTTCCGCGTAATCTTGTCCCCAACGGATATCTGAGAAATGCTCTCTGAACGCTCCTTTTTTATCCTTTGCACGCATAAATCCTGTTTCAGAATCGAATATATTTTTATAATTTAACGATTGTTTCTGATACAATTTTTTATCCTCTTGTTTATTTAATGTTCCAGCTACTTGACTAATGCAGAAATCACTATAGGCATAATCAAGTGTGTGATTGACTGATTCGTGATGGTTACTTGGGACGTATCCATATTCTAAGTAATCATAGGTTCCTTGACGACCGTAATTAGAATTTTCACTTTGAATCGTCGCAGCTTTCTTCATTGCTTCTAAGAACCGCTCCATCAAATGTTCGGCAATTCCTTTTACCGCAGCGTCAGCTATTACCGCATCAATGAGCGTACCAGGCATCAGGCCTCTTTCGTCTGGGGATAACCATTTTGGAAGGAAACCCGTTTCGTCAAAACTATTTAAAAAACCTTCTAACATGTCAACGTATTTTTCTTGAGCTATAAGGGAATAGAAAGGATAAACGGTTTTATACGTATCCCAGAATCCATTATTTGTATAAAGACTTCCTTTTTTTATTTCTTTATTTAATGTGTCGTAATGGATTTTTTCATTAGTTGCATCGATCTCATAAAAAGTTTGTGGGAAAAGAAACATTCGATACAAATTATGATAGAACGTTTCTGTATGTTTCGAGTCGGTATGTTCTACTTGGACACGATCAAAGTAACTCTGCCATTCAGATGTACTACTTTTTAGATAAGTATGCGAAGTAAACTGTTCTTCACGCTTTAAGTTTAAAAGAGCTTGATCTTCGCTAATAAAAGAAGTTCCCATACGAGCCGTTTGTTTTTTTATATCTCCAAAAGAAAGTAAGACAGAACCGTCTTTTCCTTCTACAGATTCTAATGGAAGTACAAAAGGTTCGTCAAACTGTAAAACAAAATAGAACGTAAAGTTTTTATCTTCAGAACCCGAGAAATTAATAATCTGACAAGAAACAGCGCTATCATTTAGTTGTTTGATTTGATAACGTCCTGGTAATGTTAAGACTAATCCATTTTGTTTTTGTTGATAATTTATAGTTAGTATTCCACCGTACATGCTAGGAATAAGACTAGATTTTATATTATAGCGTAGTTGTTCAATTTCAATTTGTGCAGGTGAGAACGTACTTTGTTCAGGTCGATAAGAACTCTGGATATCAAATGTACTTCTTTTTTCATTTATTCCGCTGACTGGAGTCAATAGGAGGTGACTAAAATCACCCATCCAAGGACTAGGTTGATGAGTTAAACGGTAACCTTGGAAAGTTCTATCTTCTGGATGAAACCACCAGCTTCCCTTTTGATCGGTTGTTTGTACTCCAAAATAATTCATTCCAAAAGGCACACCTGTATAAGGGAGGCAATTTCCGTGTGAAAAACTATGTTGATTAGCTGTACCGTGTCTAGTATCTATCTGATTAATATTCATTTGTTAATCTCCTTTGTTGAATGTCGTTTGATTAAAGTTATGGGTATCTTACTATCTTCAGGTATCTGTTGGTTTTCAATCCAATCAATTAAAGATTGGCCAGCTGTTTCGCCTAATAATTTAAAATTCTGGGCAACAGTAGTTAAAGCTGGTACAACTAGGCTAGATGCTTGAAGGTTATCGAATCCTATGATAGAAAAATCATCTGGTATAGAAAATCCTGCTTCTTTTAATAAATTCATTGCTGTAATGGCTGTTAAATCATTCTCACAAACCAAACCAGTTATTTTGTATTCGGTAATATACTCAATTAAAGAATCGTTGACTGCTTTTTTTTCATCAATTGGAGTCAGAAAGTCAAGTTTAGAGTCTTTAATTGCTTGAATGTAACCTAAATACCGTTGTCTGACAGATTGTGGATGATGGTGTTGACTAAATAAATAACCAATTTTTGTATGGCCTTGCTGAATTAAAAGTTGTGTAGCAGCAAAACCACCGCTGGCGTTTTCAGAAATAACAGCAGGGAAAGGTAAATCATACATTTTCTTATCTAACAGAATAACAGGGAAATCTTTAAAAGATAATTCAGCTAAGAAGTCTAAATAGCTCTCTGGATTTTGAACATAATAAATGATACCGTCAAATTCCTGTATGATTTCATCTGGTTTTTTTTGCTTCAAATAATCTAGTGTAGTCATTAAGATATCGCTACCATTTTTTTGCATAACTGGAGTGATGCCTTCTGTAAAATTTCCAAGGTAAAGATCATTTATAAAAGGTAAGATAAACAGAATTTGATTCGTCTTTTTTCCTTTTTGTATAGGGTCTCTTACAAAACTACCTTTGCCTCTGATTCGTGAAATAAAACCGTCTTGTTCTAATTCAGTTAAAGCACGTTTAGACGTTATTCTACTTACTTGATAGGTTTCAGATAATTCTTTTTCAGTAGGTAGCTGACTACCTACTGAAAAATCGCCAGATTTGATAGCGCTCTCTAAACTTTCGTAAATTATTCGATAAAGTGGTTGAGTCATTGTTTCACCCCTTTGTTGATATATCATTACATCTATTTTAACATAGTTAATTTAAAATTAAAGGACTTTTTGTTAATATTTTAGATTATTGAGCAAAATTTGCGCTATAAACATTAAGTTGATATATCAAATCAATAGTCCTTAAAAAAGATAGGGTTCCATCTTAATAAGCTACAAGAACTTATTAAGATGGAACCCTATCTTTTTATATTCATTACTAAACTAATAGAACTTTATTTGGCAGTTAAGGTTAGTTTTTCTCAATCCCGATAATTCCAAACGCACCAGGTCCACCATGACTAGAAATGACAGCACCTGCTGTAAACCATTGTGGGTCTTGATAGCCATATTTGTTTAAGGTAGCTTCACCAAGTTGTTTGTAAGCCTCACTTAAACCGTCAGTTCCACCAATAGTAAGCGTTTCTGGATCAATATTAAAATTAGTGACAAAATCTTTAACGGTATTTTTCAAACAACGTTCATAAGAACCTCTATATTTTTTTGAAGCAACTAAATAGCCATTATCTAAGATAATAGTTGGATGAAGTTTCAATAATGAGGCTCCGAGGTATGCCGCATTTGAAACCCTTCCTCCAGCTTTAAGATAAAGAAGAGATTGTGGAAGAAAGACAAACCGAGTTCGTTCTCTTACATCTTCTACAAAGGATACAATCTCTTCAGGTGAGCTATCAGGGTGAGTTTGAATAAACTTAGCAGTTGCAATCACTACAGCAGTCAATCCACCAGATACATTTTTACTATCAATGATATGAATATTCTCTAGTTCTCTAGCTGCAATAACACAAGAGTTATAAGAAACAGTTGTAACGGCAGAATAAGCAATGTGAATAATGTGAGCATCAGGATGCTCTGCAAATATTTGTTCAAATACAACTGTGCAGTCTTGTGGTGTTGAGCCAGAAGTTTTAGGTAAAGTTCCTGTCTCATCGTAGAAACGATAAATATCTGAAACATCGAAGCTGCCATCATCGAGTGTTTTAGATCCCATAGTCACATGCATTGAAATAACGTAGATACCATAACGCTTAACAAGCTGTGGAGAAATATCAGATCCGCTTTCTGTAGTAATAATATATTTTGTCATAGTGACCTCCCTAACTCAAATTAATTAACAAGTAGTTAGTTTAATCATATCATATGAATACAAGGATGTCGTGTAGTGGCAAGTAGTATGAGATGTATTGTTTCATTCTTTTGTTTTTATTCGTTCGTTCTACTTAACAGGATACCTGACTAGCCCACAATGATGTCTAAATAAGTTGGAAAAGGAAGTGGTTAGGATTAGATATAAAAAAATAGAGATTTTTCTAATAAGCTGCATTCGCTTATAAAAAAGAATCTCTGCCTGTTCATATGAGTCGCTAATCAAAAAGAGCATAAATTTAGAATGAATCTTTCTCAATACCGATGATGCCAAACGCCCCCGGTCCACCATGACTAGAAATAACGGTACCTGCTAGAAACCATTGTGGATCTTGATAGCCGTATCTATTTAAGGTAGCTTCACCAAGTTGTTTGTGAGCATCACTTAATCCGGCAGTTCCTCCAATAGTAAGCGTTTCTGGATCAATATTAAAATTAGTCACAAAATCTTTAATAGCGTTTTTAAGGCAACGGTCAAAAGACCCTCTGTATTTTTTTGAAGCAACTAAATAGCCATTTTCTAGAATAATGGTTGGGTGAAGTCGCAACAAAGATGCACCAAGAAAGGCTGCATTTGATACTCTTCCTCCAGCTTTTAGATAGAGAAGAGAGTTTGGAAGAAAAAGGCAATGTGTTTTCTCTCTAATTTTTTCCACAAAAGTTATTATTTCTTCCGGAGTGATAGCAGGATTAGCTTCAATAAACTTAGCCGTTGCAACAACGATAGCTGTTAGCCCACCGGATAAACTTTTACTATCAACAATATGAATGTTTTCTAGCTCTCTGGCTGCAATAACACAAGAGTTATAAGAAACAGTCGTAACAGCAGAATAGGCGATATGAATGATATGAGCATCAGGGTGCTTATTGAAAATGCTCTCAAAAGCAACCGTACAATCTTGCGGAGTTGTACCAGACGTTTTCGGCAATTTTCCCGTCTCTTCGTAATACCTATATAAATCTTCTGCATCAAAATCACCGTCATCGTAGGTTTCGGAACCCATAGTCACATGCATGGGAATAACATGAATGCCATAACGTTCAACAAGGTGAGGCGAAATATCAGATCCACTCTCAGTAGTAATAATATATTTTTTCATAATGTTCTCCCCAATTTAAATTAATTAACAAGTAGTTTCGGTAATCATATCATATGTAGATGAAGATGTCGTCTAGTGGCAAAGGTTATTTTATTATTAAGAGTAGTAGTATACTTTAACTTATAACTTATAACTTATAACTTATAACTTATCTATCTAACGAACAAGACAATTTAAGCGATTCATCTTCTCAAATGAAAATATAAGCCGCTATACGTATCTTCTAAAGGAAGAAATGTATAGCGGCTACTTTTGTATACTTTTTATTTAATTGCTGCTTCTAAAGCAACTTCAATCATTTCACCAAAGCTTGTTTGGCGTTCTTCAGCAGTTGTTTGTTCACCTGTAATTAAGTGATCACTGACTGTTAAAATGCTTAAAGCACGTACATGGAATTTAGAAGCAAGGTAATAAAGACCCGCTGTTTCCATATCTACACCGAATACATCTAGCTTAGTCATACTGTTCATTGTGTCTTTAGTCTCATGATAGAATGTATCAGAAGAGAAAATATTCCCAACGTGTACAGTCATCTCTTTTTCAGTCGCAAGGTCAGAAGCACTTCTGATTAAGCCGTAGTTTCCAATTGGTGGGAAATAAATTGGAGCTAAATCATTGAAGATAAGTGAAGAGTCAGTTGCTGCAGCTTGAGCAACAATAACGTCACGAATGTGCACATCTTCTTGAATTGCGCCACAAGTTCCGACGCGTATCAATGTTTTAACGCCGTAATCATTAATTAATTCATGAATGTACAAGACTGCAGAAGGCATTCCCATTCCAGTACCTTGTACAGAAACTTTTCTCCCTTTATATGTTCCTGTATAGCCAAGCATGTTTCTAACAGTATTGTAACAAACGGCGTCTTCTAAAAATGTTTCAGCGATATACTTTGCACGAAGCGGATCTCCTGGTAATAAAACGATATCAGCAATTTGTCCTTCTTCTGCACTAATGTGAAAACTCATAAATAAATTCCTCCTCTTATGTGGTTAATACTCATGATAAAGAATAAAAACGATAAGTGTTATGAAAGCGTTATCTAAAAAGGAGTAATCATGTTCACAGTAATGCTGTTAGATAGTTCATGGCTAGAAAGCGCTTTCTAATCTAATATAAAGGCAAGGCGATAGAAGGTTAATCAAAATTTGCATAGGCTCGTAACTTCTCTAAATTAAGGACTGTAATAGTTTTTGGTTGTAAGGATAGGATATGTTCATCTTGCAGATCTTTAAATGCTTTAGAGACAGATTCGCGTGTAACACCTGTCATACTAGCAATTATACTCTGGTTGATATTTTTTATCGTTAAGTCGGTGGATTCATCATTATTTTTAATGAAATCCAATAAAACACGACAAACGCGAGTATGAACACTGTAGAAAGTTAGATTTCTTATTTGTTTATTCAATGTTTCAAAACGTTGGTGATGAATACGAAAAATATTTTCTAATATTATTTTATTCTCATAGATCAAAGCAATAAAATCAACCTGAGAAAGATGATAAATTTCAGCATCTTCAGTGACTTCAACAGAAGACAAGGCAGGACTTTTGGAAAAAAGTTCTACTTCCCCAATAACTTCATGTTTTCTGACAAAGTCAAGGATGATTTCTTTATCTTCATAGGTTCTATAAATTTTTAATGCACCACTTTTAATAATATAAACACGATCGATGGGATCTTCTTCAAAAACGAGAATATGATTTTTTTTATATTTTCTAGATGGAATGGAGGTTAGGATATCTTTAACTTGTTTGTCTGAAAGACCGTCAAATAACTGAACATTTTTACTCATGTTTTCACCTCAACAAAATTTTAAT
>NZ_JBATXB010000075.1:0-5620 GCF_049673005.1 Carnobacterium sp.
CTATAAAAACTCGTTTATATTTCCTTTGTTTTATTTCTCATAACTAAATGACTATTAGGTATCGAATGATTAAAAAATATCAAGATAGACTATGTAGTCATGTCCTTGCATTACGATAGTTAGTTTATTTTGTATAAAATTGAGAACGATAGTTAGATGGTGACATACCTTTGTAGATAGAAAACTGTCTTGAGAAGTGACTAGGATAATTAAAACCAACGAGATAGGCAATTTCTTCTATAGAATAACTCGTTTTTTTAAGCAATTCTGCAGACTTATTTAAACGGTATTGAATTAGATAAGTTTTAGGACTAATAGATTTATACTTTTTAAATAATCTGAATAAATAAGTTCTTTCAATTTTGATAGTGTTAGATAAGTACTCGATAGTAAAATTTGGGTTGGTATAATCTTGTTGAATTAAATTAATGGATTTTTCAACATATTTTTCAGCTTCACTTAAACGATGAACCATTTCTTCTTTATATTGGGAAGAAAGTAAATCAATCACTTGATAAGCTTCACCTAGAGCGGAGTAGGGTTTATCTTCTTCAGAAAAATTAAAAACATTTTTAAAGTGATGATCCATCTGATAAGTATCTGTAAATTGATAAATATAATTAGAAATAGACTCTTCTTGGTTAGGAAGCAATAAGCCACATTCATTAAATATATTTTTGCAACCTGATCCTTTAAACCCAATCCAACGATAACTCCAAGGATGCTCAGATGAAGGGTAGTAATTATTCTTTGTATTTGGAGGGATGATAAATCCTTGATTCTCTTTTAATACAATATGTTCATTATTAATATAGAAATGTCCTTCCCCTTTTAAGATAAAATGGATTAAATAATAATCGATAGCCTCGTATTGATAAGGTTCTCTTACTTTTACGTCTTCGTATCCACATTCATAAACAAAAAATTCAGTGTTAAGTTTTTTATCTGTTAAAAATGTTCCTACAGAATCAAACATAAATTCCTCCTAAAAAAACAACATAATGTTAAACATAGACAACATTCATTAATTCCATAATAACAAAGTATGCATTAAAATGAAAGCGTAGTCAAAAAAGGGTATGGATTTATTTTAACCAATAGATGACTGCTAATAACAAGATAAGATATTAAAGGAGGTTTTTTAATGAATGAAACACGAGGTAAAATGAGACCGATTTCATTTTTGTTAATGACATTTACAGCAGTATTCTCTTTTGGAACCATTATTAATGCAAGTGCCAGTATTGGTTTGCTTGCTGTTCCAACATTTTTATTTGCAACAATTTTTTACTTCTTTCCCTTTACACTAATGATTGGTGAGTTTGCTTCGGCCAATACAGAATCTGAATCAGGAGTATACAGTTGGATTCGCACATCTCTGGGAGAAAAGTGGGCATTCTTGGGTTCGTGGTCTTACTTTTTTGTTAATTTATTTTTCTTTGTCTCTTTACTTCCTCAGACATTGATTTATGCATCTTATACATTTTTAGGATATAACATATTTGGAGGAATAAATGCAACGATTCTTATTTCAGTTTTATCTATAATACTTTTCTGGTTAGCAACATATGTATCAATCAAGGGAGTATCTTGGATTTCAAAAGTAACAGATTTATCAGGAATTGCAAGAATATTTATGGGTATAGGTTTTATTATTTTAGCTTTAGGAGTTGTGTTTATCTTTGGGGAGGAACCTGCCCAAAGGCTTACAAGTGAATCTGTGACAATGAACATGAACTGGAACTATTTAACAACAGTAGCTTGGATCTTACAAGCAGTTGGTGGGGCTGAAGCAGTTGGAGTTTATGTTAAAGACATCAAAGGCGGAAACAAATCCTTTATGAAGACAATTGTTGTTGCAGCTTTATCAATAGGCGTTATCTATGCCTTAGGAGCTGTTGCAGTAGGCATGATTTTACCTAGTGAAACACTTCAAGGGAATTATTCAAATGCTTTATTTGATGCTTTTGCTATATTAGGAGCACACTATGGAATAACGGTAGGAGTTACTCGTACTGTTGGCTTTATTATGCTACTTAGCTCAGTCGGTTCACTGGTACTCTGGACAGCTGCTCCTGCTAAAATTTTATTTTCTGAGATACCAGAAGGAATATTTGGTAAATGGATTTCTAAAACAAATAATGAAGGAAACCCAACAAATGCACTTTTGGTACAAGCAATCATTGTTACAGTATTAATGATTGTACCAGCTCTAGGGGTAGGTTCGATTGATACCTTTTTGAAAACATTGATTAATATGACAGCAGCAACTTCATTGATTCCAGTCTTATTCTTATTATGGGCATATATTAGCATGCGTATAAAAAAAGATGATATCCCACGATCTTTTAAAATGGGGAACCAAAAAACAGGTATTGTAATTGGCAGTATGCTTTTAGTATTCTTCATATTTGCATTTGTTGTTTCAATACTTCCTTCTCCATTTGCACTAATGGATTACTTTAAAACAGGATTCATAGCAGAAGGAGCGGCAAATCCAATATTCACACTATTATATAATGCTTTAGGAGTTATTATTTTTGTAGGTTTTGCTTATATTTGTTACATGAATTATGAAAAAAAATTAGGCGGTGCTTTAGATGAGAAAACTAAAAAAATGGGAAAATAATAAAGTAGATAGTATAAATAGAATGGAACCAAGAGCAGATTTTAAGAGTTTTGTAGGAAGAAGTGACTATGAAACAAAAAAAGACACAGGAAGATATGTTGAAAATTTAAATGGTGAATGGGACTTTTTGTTTTTAGAAGCACCAGAATATAGTCCAGAAGATTTTTACAAAACATCTTGTAAGACTGATAAGTGGGATAAAATACAAGTTCCTGGAAATTGGCAAAGACAAGGATATGGAGAAATGCATTATTCAGATTTATGGTATAATTTCCCGATTATTCCGCCTTTTGTTCCAACTGAAAATCCTACTGGTATCTATAGAAAATCTTTTAAAGTTAAATCTATCCAAGAGGACCAACAGTATATTTTACGATTCCAAGGGGTTGATTCTGCTTTTGAAGTTTATTTGAATGACCAATCTATCGGGTATAGTAAGGGTGCGAGAATCCAGAGTGAATTTGATTTAACAGAATATATAGAAGAAGGTATAAATACACTAACCGTTCGGGTTTTCCAATGGTCTGACGGAACCTATTTGGAAGATCAAGACATGTGGTGGTTAAGTGGAATATTCCGTGATGTTGACATTACAACGCGTCCAAAAGAAGGGTTGTATGATTTTGCAATTCGAACTTATTTTGAAAAGGATTTTGACACAGCTACCCTGATAGTCAATCCAACATTTACTCAGAATGTAAATCAAAAAATCACGTATGAGTTATTAAATCATGAAGGAAGTAGTCTATTTAAAGAAGAAGCGCAAAGTAAAAATAGTTTTATAAAAATAGTAGCAAACCCGCAAAAATGGTCTGCTGAATCCCCTTATTTATACGAACTATTAATGACCGTTGAAAAAGATGAACGAGTTATTGAAGTCATTAGTCAAAAAGTTGGTTTTAGACAGATTGAAGTACAAGGAAATTGTTTTTTAGTTAATGGTGTAGCCATTAAATTAAAGGGAATGAACCGACATGATTATAGCCCAACAGAAGGAAGAGTAACATCTAGAGAAAGTATCGAAAATGATATTATTTTAATGAAACAACACAATATCAATGCTATTCGAACAGCTCACTATCCTAACTCGCCATTCTTTTATGATTTATGTGATGAATACGGTATGTATGTAATTGATGAAACGGATTTAGAATGCCATGGTTTTGAATTAACTGAGGACTACAAATGGATATCTGATAATCCAGAGTGGGAAGAAGCTCATGTTAATAGAATTAAACGCACTATCCAAAGAGATAAAAACCATCCTTGTATTATCATGTGGTCGCTTGGGAATGAATCATCGTTTGGATATAATTTCAGAAAAATGGCAGAGTATGCTAAAGAAACAGATCCAACAAGATTGGTTCATTATGAAGGAGATTTTGAAGCAGAAGTAAGTGATGTATATACAACGATGTACACTTGGCTAGAAAGAACAGATGATAAGTTAACAATGGATAAAGTGATTACAAATACAAAAAAACCACATATTCTCTGTGAATATGCTCATGCAATGGGTAACGGACCAGGTAATTTAAAAGAATACCAAGATATTTTCTATAAGTATGATCACATTCAAGGTGGCTTCATATGGGAATGGTTTGACCACGGGATAGAAACTGTGTCAGAATCTGGAGAAATTTATTATAAATATGGTGGAGATTTTGGAGATGATCCTAATAACGGCAATTTCTGTATTGATGGAATGTTAATGCCTGATCGTACACCTTCAACGAGTTTAATAGAATATAAAAAGGTTATTGAACCCATTGAAACAAAAAGTATAGATAAATCGTCTGGCCTATATAAGTTGACTAACAGATTAGATTTTAATGCATTAACGGGTTATCAATTGATTTGCCGGTTTTACGAAGATGATTATCTAATTGAAGAAAGACAAGAGGATATACCCGAAACGCCTGCAAGAGGTACTTCTACGGTAAGGATTGACTATCCAGAAATAGCATTTAAACCAGGGGCTTTATATACGGTTCATTTTATTTATCAGTTAAACGATAAAAATTTATGGGCACAGAAAGGGTTTGAAGTAACTAGGAGTGTATTTACTTGGCACCAAGAAAAAAGAAAAGCTACACTATCTGAAAAAAGAGCAGAAAAATTAATGATTAATGAAGAGACAGCATATATCACAGTAGTAGGAGAAAACTTTAGTGTTCGTTTTGATAAAGTTAAAGGAAAGCTACTACAAGCTTTTTATAATGAAAAAGAAATTATCGAGAAAGGTCCGGAAATGAATTTTTGGAGAGCGCCAATCGATAACGATATGTATATTTTAGAAGACTACAAAAATAAATACTTTATGCATTTGCCACATGAATCTATTCGTAAAGTTGATTGCGAAATAAATGAAGAAAAATTCGAGATGCGAGTGAATTCATTTTATGGTACGACTAATAGTGCTTGGTATTATGAACTTGACTATAAATATGAAGTTGATTATTTTGGGGAAATCAACTATACCATCACCGGGATTGCTTCAGGTCGCAAGATGCTTGCTCCTCCGATGTTACCTAGATTAGGAGTCTCACTTCGCTTAGCGAAGGATTTTGACAAGGTTTCTTGGAGAGGTCTTGGACCTTTAGAAAATTATTCGGATTCTTGTCAAGCTGCTTACCCAGGAGTTTTCAAAAGTTCGGTTGATGATTTATTTGTAAACTATGTGAAGCCACAAGAAAACGGAAACCATATGGACTGCGATTGGGTAGGATTGTCAAATAAGGATAAAACAGTTTTGATAAAAACGGAGGAAACATTTGATTATAGCGTTTCTAGATATGAGACTAAAGATCTTGAGCAGGCTAAACATACAATTGATTTAAAGGAACGTGATTATTTAGTACTAAATATTGATTCTCGTCAAAATGGTTTAGGAAGCAATTCATGTGGACAAGACCAATTAGATAAATACCGTTGTAAATTTGAAGATTTTTCATTACAATTTAACATTCTTCTTAAGGAATCAAACGGTAC
>NZ_JBATXB010000076.1:0-2297 GCF_049673005.1 Carnobacterium sp.
GGTATCTTTCAAAATAGATAGCCTCTTGATAAAATTAAACAAATTCAGTGTTTACAGGAGGTTTTATTAATGAAAGCAAAACAAGATATTGTCCCAGTTACATTAGCCAATGATTCTAAATCTTCAGCTTCACAACTTTTTAAGCCTAAGACTTCTCCCTCTACATTAGTTGCTCGGGTTAAGTTCTCCCGAACAGAATTATTTTTATACGAAGAAATTAAAGCAGATTCTCTTCGTATTATCCTATCGGAGCTGAGTGCTCATGAAAGTAATTGATTTTACCAAGGTGAAGAACGTGTTTATTGTTTGTGGAAAAACCGATATGCGTCGACAAATTGATGGATTAGCTGCAACAATCGTAGAAGAATATGATATGAATATCTATGATGATGCAGTCTTCCTATTTTGTGGAGGAAGAAAAGATCGGTTTAAAGCTTTGTATTGGGAGGGTGATGGTTTTTTACTCTTGTATAAAAGACTTGAAAATGGACGTTTAAACTGGCCTAGTAAACAACAAGAAGTTAAGCAATTGACCTCTCAACAACTACGATGGCTACTAGAAGGATTGTCAATTGAACAGAAAGTCACGATTCAGCCTGCGGCTGAAGGAATTGTAACATAGAAAAACTAGGCTGGATTGGAGAAAAAACTCTATTCCAGGCTAGTTTTTTTGATGAAAATCACTTATAATTATTTTATTAAAAAAACGGAAAGGGAGGATCAGTTATGTCAATAATGTTGGAACAACAATTAAAAAAATCATTACAGCAAAATGAATTGATGGCTAAAAGTCTCGCAGAGTTAACGCAACAACTTAAGCAGGTCAATGAAGAATTGGCTCTTCAACGTGAACAGAACCAGTATCTTCTCAAGCAGTTATTTGGACGCAAAAAAGAAAGTTTATCTCCCGATAATAGTGATCCCAACCAAACTGATCTTTTTGAGAATGATCCATCTTTTAGTTGGCCAGAGCAGACTGGTGATCAAAGTGCTGAGGAAATAATAGAAGTAACATCTACCTCTCGTCGTAAGAAAAAAGGATATCAAAAAGAAAAAATTGCTCACTTACCAGTTGTTGAACATCTATACCGAGAAGAAAATTGTACTTGTCCTCACTGTACTTCTGTTATGAAAGAAATGGGAAAAGAAGTCATACGTGAAGAGGTTGTTTACATTCCTGCTCGCTTGGAAAATCATCGTCATATTCGTTATGCTTATTCCTGTCAAACTTGTGAAAAGTCAGGAGCTACATCTATTGTAAAAGCTGAAGTACCGAAAGCCCCACTAAACGGCTCTTTCGCTTCTGCTTCTTTAATTGCGGAAACTATTTATCAAAAATTTCAACAAAAGGTCCCAACCTATCGTCAAGAGTCACATTGGAAATTGATGAACTTTGAGATTAAAAGAACGAACATTTCAAATTGGCATAAAAAGACGGCAGAATATTATTTTGAACCTTTGGTTCGATTAATGAAGAAGCATCTTTTGAAAGAAGACGTTTTACATGCGGATGAGACAACATTTAAAGTACTAGATAGTGAGCGAACAAAAGACTATGTCTGGCTATTTAGTTCTGGAAGATACGCAGATAAGAAAATACATATTTATGAGCATGGACCCTCTCGAAGTAGCGAAGTACCCTTAGCCTTTTTAAAAGGATACCGAGGTTATCTTCATTCTGATGGCTTTTCTGCTTATGGTAAACTAATCGATGTATCATCCGTTGCCTGTTTTGCTCATGTAAGAAGAAAATTTTATGATGCCCTTCCAGCTATAGAAGGAGAAAAGAAGAGTACGTCACGGTTAGCGGTGGAAAAATGTGATGTCATCTTTAAAAAGGAGAAGGAATTAGCGGAGCTGTCTATTAAAGAACGACACTGTAAAAGAGAACAATTCATTAAACCAAAATTAGATGAATTTTTCGAGTGGCTTAAAACTCTTAATCCGATGATTAAAGGGAAAATTGGGACAGCTATTTCTTATGCTTTGAAGCAAGAGACTAAAGTAAAGACTGTTTTGAAAGATGGTCGCTTAGTACTTACCAATAATTTAGCAGAGCGAGGTATAAAGTCTCTTGTAATGGGAAGAAAAAATTGGCTTTTTGCGGCAACTACTGGTGGAGCGCGTTCAAACGCTGCAATCTTGAGTATTCAAGAGACCGCAAAAGCCAACGGCTTAAACCCACGTACTTATTTTGAATACCTTCTAACACACCTACCAAACCAAAAAAATATACCTTTGGAGGCCTATTTACCATGGGCTTCAAAGGTGCAAAAAGAATGTTGTTAAAATAAAAT
>NZ_JBATXB010000077.1:0-15999 GCF_049673005.1 Carnobacterium sp.
ACACACTTGAAGAATTGGTAAGAGAAGTTGACTTGATTTCTATTCATATGCCGGCAACCGATGACAACTTCCATTTATTTAATAAAGAACTGTTTGCACAAATGAAAGACGGATCATTTTTGATTAACACGGCCAGAGGAACAATTATTGATACAGAAGATTTGCTTGAAGCGTTAGAAAGCAATAAACTAGCGGGCGCTGTTCTAGATACGTATGAACATGAACATTCTTTTGTTAACAAAGACTTGAAAGGTGCAGCAATTGAGGACGAAGTCTTTAATAAATTAATGGCTAGAGACGACGTATTCTATACTCCTCATATCGCATTCTATACAGAAACAGCTGTTGAAAACCTAGTAGAAGGTTCATTAGGCGCTACACAAGATATTCTAACAAGTGGCGAAAGTGCATTTGAAGTAAAATAATGCTACGCTAAATAAGATGAAACGGAGGAAGATGACCCATTTTTTAGGGCTTATCTTCCTTCTTTTTTTATTTCCTATTTTGGTAATATAACGATAGAAATAAAAGGAAGAATGGGGTATGATACTAGCATAATAAGAAAAGAACGTTTACGTGAATAGAAGGGCTTAAAATAAAAAATTGTTACTGTTTGAACAATCTAAAATTAAGGAGAAATGATATGAAAAAGAAATTAGGAACAGCAATCGGAATTGTAGTAGGAATTGTCGTCATAGGAATTATTTCACAAAAAATCTTTTTTTCAAGCGAACCAGTTGTAGAAGAATTTGAGGATCCATATGAAATTGATTATTTTACAGTACCGAGTATGGAACAAGTTTTTGTTAATGGAACGGTAAAACCAGAACAATCTCAAGAGTTTAGCAAAGAAGAAGCTTATGGAGTTATGGGCGATCTACAAGTGAAGAATGGAGAAACAGTAGAAAAAGGAACCGTTTTTTATACATACGAAAATACGGAAGTGGCTACTCAACTAAGCGATACAACGAACCAAGTTGCTCGAATGGAAACTCAACGTTCAAATGCTATTTATAAAAGAGATTTAGCAATCAAAAATTGGAATAAGCTACCTGAAGAAGAGCGTACTCAAACGCTAGAAGAAGTAAAGATGGATATGAGTACAGACGATTTAGATGCTGAAATAACAGAATTGTATAATAACCTCGCTTCGTTAAAAGAACAACAGTACAAAAGTATTGTAGCTCCATTTAAAGGGAAAGTGTATGTTCCAGAAGTAAAAGATGCTGAATCACCCATTTTAAAACTTATTTCAGATGAATTTTATGTTTCTGGAACAGTAAATGAAAAAGATGTTGGAAAACTTACAAAGGAACAAACTGCGGATATTAAAGTTATATCTAATGATTACACAGTCACTGGAAAAGTTGATTTTATTGATTTAAATCCAACAGAAGATGGTGCTGAAGAAGGCGAGTATGGACAGCCGTCTACCATGTCTAGTTATCCAGTCAAACTCTCTTTAGACACATTGGAAGGGATACGAAACGGATACCATGTTCAAGCAGTGGTTAATATCGGAAAAGAAGCTGTCACTATTCCCACAAAAGCCATTCTTCATGAAGGGGATGCGGTTCATTATGTATTAGTGAATGATTTCGGAACAGTTGTTAGACGAATTGTTCAACTAGGTGATGAAGAAGGAGAAAATACGGCAATATCTAGTGGATTAGAGGCTGAAGACCAAATCATTGTTTCATCAAAAATACCCGTTGAAGAAGGTCAATTGCTCGATGAAACACCAACTAGTGAAGCAATGGATTCTGTGAATGTGGAAGAGTAGGGGATGATATAATGGAGAAATTAAAAACAACTCAACCTCTTATCGAAATAAGCAATGTGACGAAGACATTTAAACGTGGAAAGCAAGAAACGACTGTTTTAAAAGGGCTAGACTTAAAAATTTATGAAGGTGAATTCATTATGATTATGGGGAAATCCGGCAGTGGCAAGACAACGCTGATGAATATCATTGGATTTTTAGACAGGATTACTGCTGGAACGTATCATTTTCGAGGAGAGGATGTCTCTTCTTTAAATGAAAATAAAAAATCAGACTACCGTAATGCCTTTTTTGGTTTTGTTTTTCAACAATTTTTCTTAATTGACTCATTGAATGTGCAACAAAATGTAGAATTGCCAATGGTCTATAAAGGCATCCACCAAGCAAAAGTGAAAAAAGAAAAAGCTCAACGTTACTTAGAGTTGGTTGGAATTGGTGAAAAAATGAAAGATAAAACGACGGAATTATCTGGCGGGCAACAACAGCGCGTAGCAATAGCACGTGCCTTGGTTAACGATCCTTTATTGATTATGGCTGATGAACCAACTGGAGCATTGGATAGCGAAACAGGCAAAGTTATCATGAATACATTAAAAAAACTAAACGAAGAGGGCAAGACAATTGTGATGGTGACACATGACAGAGATTTGACGACCTATGCTTCACGAGTTATTTATATGAAAGATGGCTGTTTTGAAGAAGAGGTGATGAGCCAATGATTCGCAATGTTTTAATTAGTACATTCCTAAGTTTAAAAGCTCATAAACTGCGAGTATTTTTAACAATGTTGGGAATTATTATTGGGATAGCTTCTGTTGTAACGATTGCAGCTTTAGGTGAGGGGATTAGGTTACAAACCCTTTCGTTAGCTGATTCAACTAATCTAAATGAAATAAAGATTCAATACGTCATGCCGATGTCTGAGGATCCAACCTATTATGAGGAATCAACCTTTGCTTTTTCAAAAATTGACATGAAACGAGTTAAAAAAACAAGTGGTGTAGCATCTGTTTTGCCTGACTATGGAGAAAGTATGGGGTATGGAAGCACTGTTGAAACAATCAACGCTGACTTTGATTACTTCGGACAGATGTCATCGGTTCAATTGACTCCCTACACTGAAGATAGTACTTTATTGTATGGGCGAAATCTCACTGCAGCAGATGCAAATCATGATGTTATCGTTTTGTCTCATGATGTCTTTGATTATGGTTTGGCAATCGATAATCCAGAAGAGATGATTGGGCAAGCTATTTCGCTTAGTGGATATATGTACGAAGTCGTTGGCATCAAAACACCTTATGATTTTGAGTCTGCACCACTAACTGGTGGAGGAGATGATTATATGACTGCTTCATCATCGGTTGTGACCCGGTCTTCTTACAACGATTTAACGAAATACAAACCCATTATGGGCTTGAAAATTAAATTCGACGAGAATACCGATCGCTACACTGCAACGGATACTATAATTCAAGAACTAAGTGAAAATTACCCTGATGAACAAGGAACATTTGAACAAGATCGCTCAAACGAAGAAATGCAACAAGAAATGGAAAGTTACATGGCAGGCATTGTTAATTTCTTGATGGCCATTACAGCTATTTCTTTATTAGTAGGTGGAATTGGTGTGATGAATATTATGTACGTTTCTGTCACCGAACGAAAACGTGAAATAGGTATCCGTCGTGCTATTGGAGCCAAACCTCGCACAATCTTATTTCAGTTTATTCTTGAAGCAGCTTTTATTACGTTTATAGGTGGCTTATTGGGTCTAATGACTGGATATGGGCTAGCCGTTTTAGCGGGTAGTTTTATGGACTTAAAACCAGTATTAACGATGCAAACGATTCTATTATCAACGTCTGTATCTATTTTAACCGGACTGTTTTTTGGCATCATGCCCGCGGTTAACGCAGCTAAAATGGACCCAATTAAAGCTATTTACCAATAAACAGAATAAACGAGATTCAAGACGGAAAAGACTACAAATATGGCTTGTTTTCTAGCATCAGTCAGGTAGAATTCCTGATTGAATCTATTAAAGACGAATAAAGCAACAAAAAAACGACGAGTGGATCAGTAAACGGTCCTAACTCGTCCAAACTAAATACGGGAAAGCTCAGTTGAGGTTTTAACTACCTTGACTGGGCTATTTTATTTTTTATTTGGACCAGTGGACTCAAAATACGGCCCAACTCGTCTGAATTAAAAACACAAACGCATATACGCCATCAAAATCTCCTATGTGTGTTAATAAAATACTACGATACGATCATCGCGAAAGGTGTTTTTGATAGTGATGCGTATCAATCTAAATAGAGTGAATATACAGGATGGATAAACTGTAACGCTTTGAAAAGAAGCTAGAGATTCGTTGAAATCTGCGACACGTTTTTTTGTTAGAAAGACTATTTTATCAACGTTTTCTCATCTCTTTTTAATGTTTGGTTCGATAATACCAATAATAACCATCTTTTTAAAATTATAAAAAATGTATAAAAAAGATGAATATACAGCATAAACACTCATTGTTGGACAATTATACTGTATAAAGAATATATATAAAAGAGGATGAAAATAATGCGACGAAATCGACATTTCGTATGAGTGATAAGAGTTTTCATATTCAATTGTTAGCGTTATCATAAGGATGTAAATAAGAACAAGAGGAGGAAATAATAGTGAATAATCCCATCCATGTTATGTCAGAAATTGGTAAGTTAAAAAAAGTTATGGTGCATCGTCCAGGCAAAGAGATGGAAAACTTAATGCCTGACTACCTTGATAGATTACTATTCGATGATATTCCTTATCTAAAAGGAGCTCGAGCAGAACATGATAATTTCGTTAAAGAATTAGAAACTGAAGGAGTCGAAGTTGTTTATTTAGAGAAGCTAGCTGCAGAAGCCATTGATGCTGGAAATGTAAAAGAAGCATTTATTGATCAGTGGTTGTCAGAAACGGAAATTGTTTCTGAAAATGTTAAAAACATTGTAAAGGAACAGTTAGTGGAATTAGATACCTTCGATATGGTTCTTAAAACAATGGAAGGTTTTAGAAAAACGGAATTGAAAACAGCTCACTTTGATAATTCTTTAGCGGACCAACTGGAGAGCGATTACCCATTTTTAGTTGATCCAATGCCCAATCTTTATTTTACACGTGACCCATTCGCAACGATGGCTAACGGTGTAACAATCAATAAGATGTTTGCTGAAACACGTAACCGTGAAACAATTTATGGGGACTTTATCTTTAATTACCATCCAGAATACAAAGATAAAGTAGATAAATTTTACTCACGTGATGAAGAAGATCGAATCGAAGGTGGAGATGAATTAGTCCTTTCTAAAGATATTTTAGCTATTGGTATTTCACAGCGAACTGATTCTCGTGCCATTGAAAAATTAGCAAAACGGGTATTCAAAGCTGGTGCATTTAAAGAAATTTTGGGATTCGATATTGGAGAGCATCGTAAATTTATGCATTTAGATACGGTGTTTACAATGGTTGATTATGACAAATTTACTATTCACCCAGAAATCGAAGCAGGACTACGTGTCATTTCTATCAAACCGGGTAAAGATGGAGAAGTTGTCCTTGAAGAAAAGGAAAGTAAAAAATTAGATGAAGTATTAGCAGAAGCTTTAGGGTTAGAAAAAGTAACGTTGTTAAGATGTGGCGGAGGAAGCCTTGTAGACTCAGCTCGCGAACAATGGAATGATGGATCAAACACATTAACGATAGCACCAGGCGTCGTTGTCGTGTATGACCGCAATACCATTACGAATGAATTGTTGGAACAAGCGGGATTAAGATTAATTAAAATTCCAGGAAGTGAATTAGTCCGTGGTCGTGGGGGCCCAAGATGTATGACAATGCCGTTTGTTCGTGAGGATATTTAATCGTTTCAAACAAAAAAAGAACGAGTAACTCGATGTTTAAGAATTAACCAATAGGAGGAAAATAACATGACAAAACCAATCTTTCAAGGACGTAGTTTTTTAGCAGAAAAAGACTTTTCTAAAGAGGAATTAATGTATTTAATTGAATTTTCAGAGCACGTAAAAGAGTTGAAGAAAAGAAATATTCCTCACCATTATTTAGAGGGGAAAAACATTGCTTTATTATTTGAAAAATCTTCAACACGAACAAGAGCTGCTTTTACTACAGCGGCAATTGATTTAGGCGCTCATCCTGAATATTTAGGAAAAGACGATATCCAATTAGGTAAGAAAGAATCAGTAGAAGACACTGCTCGTGTGTTAGGCAGTATGTTTGATGGAATTGAATTTAGAGGATTTAGCCAAAAAGCGGTCGAACAATTGGCTGAGTTTTCAGGTGTACCTGTGTGGAATGGTTTAACAGACGACTGGCATCCAACACAAATGATCGCTGACTTTTTAACAATAAAAGAAAACTTTGGACACCTTGAAGGCATTACGCTAGCTTATGTTGGAGATGGTCGCAATAATGTTGCCAATAGTTTATTAGTAACGGCAGCAATATTAGGAGTGAATATACGAATCGTTTCTCCTGAATCATTATTCCCTGAACAAAAATTAGTAGATATGGCTAATGAATACGCTAAAACATCTGGTAGCGAAATCATGATTACAGATGATGTTAAAAAAGGTGTTAAAGATGCGGATGCTTTATACACAGATGTTTGGGTATCCATGGGTGAAGAAGATAAGTTTGCTGAACGAATTGAACTATTGACGCCTTATCAAATCAATATGGATATGGTTCGCGCTACTGGAAAAGAAGATATGATCATCTTACACTGCTTGCCTGCTTTCCATGATGCTGAAACGATTTACGGCAAACAAGTTGAAAAAGATCATCACATTACAGCTATGGAAATAACAGATGAAGCTTTCCGTAGCAAACATGCTCGCCAATTTGACCAAGCTGAGAATAGAATGCATTCTATCAAAGCAATTATGGCAGCTACTTTAGGTAATTTATTTATTCCAAAAGTATAAAAGAAAACAAGTGAAATAAGGGTTTTAAAGCATAAGGAATCAAAATATCCTTATGCTTTTTATCTAGTGGAAAAATAAAATGCTGGTAAATGAATCCGCTTCCGCATATAATGTGAAAGAACGTTGTTATTTTAAAAAATATTAGTAGAGATAGGATGGATAATATGACAAAGAGAAAAATCGTAATCGCTTTAGGTGGAAATGCTATTTTATCAGATGATGCAAGTGCTGCTGCACAACAAGAGGCACTAGTGAATACTGCGGAATATTTGGTGAAATTCATTGAAAATGGGGATGACTTAATCATTTCACACGGAAATGGTCCTCAAGTAGGAAACCTATTATTGCAACAAGCGGCTACAGATAGTGAAAAAAATCCAGCAATGCCGATTGATACATGCGTAGCGATGACACAAGGAAGTATTGGCTATTGGATGCAAAATGCACTAGGCAATGCCTTAGCAAAACGTAAAATAGACAAATCAGTAGTTTCTATTGTTACTCAAGTAGTCGTAGATGAAAACGATCAAGCGTTTAAAAATCCTACAAAACCAATCGGACCTTTCTTAACAGAAGAAGATGCGAAAAAAGAGATGGATAAAACAGGTTCAGTGTTCGTAGAAGATGCTGGAAGAGGATGGCGTAAAGTAGTTGCATCGCCAAAACCAGTTAGCATACAAGAATATCAAGTAGTAAATCAACTTGTTGAAAGTGGAGTTGTAACAATTTCAGTTGGAGGCGGTGGAGTACCAGTGATCGTTAAAGACGGTGAATTGACGGGTATTGAAGCTGTAATTGACAAAGATTTTGCTTCTCAAAAGCTTGCTGAATTAGTAAAAGCTGATTTGTTAGTTGTTTTAACTGGAGTAGACAATGTATTCGTAAACTACAATAAACCAGATCAAAAGAAATTAGAAAATGTGACTGTTGCTGAAATGAAAAAATACATTGAAGAAAATCAATTTGCACCAGGCAGTATGTTGCCAAAAGTAGAAGCTGCAATTGCTTTTGTTGAAAATTACCCAGAAGGTAAAGCGATGATCACTTCTTTAGAAAACGTTGAAAACGTGTTAGAAGGTAACGGCGGAACAATTATTACAAAATAATAAATCGATTAACAAATAAGTAAATAAGGTGCCTTAGAATAAACCAGCTAGTATAATGGATTATTTTAAGGTGCTTTTACTATTTTTTAAAAAATTAGTTTAAAGAATAGGTACATAAGTTAAGGTAAAAGCAGGCGCTTACTATACGTTTATGCTATAATAAATGCATAGATGCATAAACAACATATCCCATTTTTATTTGTTCATTTAGTTAATTTGACACAATGAGGAGCGAATCAAATGCCAACCAAACAGATGAATACGAACCAGTTGTATGAATTACGCTTTAAACCCGTCTTTGCAAACTTTACTGAATCAGAATTCAATTGTCTTAAAAAGCACTTGTATCTTAGAAGCTACAAAAAGGGTCAAGTTTTATTCGATGAAGGGGATAAACGCGAAAAATTATTTTATTTAAAAAAAGGACTTGTTAGAATAGAACGGTTCGATAAAAGTGCTTCTTTTCAATACATCGATTACAATAACCCCGATACATTGTTCCCTTACGGAGGCCTGTTCTCCGATGAAAATTATCATTATTCTGCATATGCAGCAACAGATATTGAATTGTATTATTTACCAACAGATAGTTTCGAACAACAAGCTTTGTACAATCCAGAACAGTTGGTATTTCTTTATAAAAAGATATCGGTCATTTTACGTCAACAAGAAAAGCGAATTCAATATTTGGCTGTTTCGAGTGCTACAAGTCGCATCATCAATACCTTACTATTTTTGATGGAGAACTTAGGGAAGCATATTACGCCTAAATTAATCGAAATTCCTTATCCGATTACCATTAATGAAATAGCGGATATAAGTGGGTGCTCTAGGGAAACAGTAGGGAGCATAATAAAACAACTAAAAGAAAATCATCATTTAGAGTATGAGCATAAGCAATTCACGTTTATAAATCCTACCTATTTTAAATCCTATTCAGAATAAAAAACAAAGAAAAAGAGCTCAACCAACTAGTGGCAGAGTTCTTTTTTGTCTTTTATTTATTATTTTGCCATCATTTTTAATAACCGTAAACCAACATTAATTTGCAACAATTCTTCTGCATTATTAAATTGGATAGAGGTTAATTTTTTTATTTTATCTAAACGATAGCGGACTGTTTTAGGATGAAGAAATAGAGTATCAGCCGTATCTTTGTAATTTTGATTGTTATCTAAAAATATTTTTAACGTTTCAATTAGTTCAGGTTGATTTTTATTCAATATGAGTAGAGATTTAGGAATGAACTTTTCAAATTGATCTAAATGATTCAAATCAGAAAATAATTGATAAATACCAATATCATGGTAACTATACAGAGCATTTTCTTCGCCAAATAAAGCTGCAATTCTCTGTGTGTTTTTGGCTTGTTTGTATAAAGAATTTAAATGAGACAGATCGCCGGTATAACTAAAACTAATGGACATGTCTAACTCATTAATAGAAAGCATTCTTTTGCTTGTTTCTATACTAGAAAGCAAGTTCTTCTTAATCGTTTCTTCAGAGTCTTTTTCAGTATCCAAAATAAAAACAATTTTATGATTGCGGATTAAGTATACGTGTTGTGGCCAATATTTCTTCGTATCTTCAATAAAAGTATAAGCAAATTGGCGTTCCTTCTTTTGTTGTTCATCTGAAATCTCAGCTGTTAACGAGATGGTGGGTAAATGACAAATGAAGATACGGAAATTAGATCCATCAACCAATTTCAAACTCCTAATTTTTTCATTAAGTTCTTCTTTATCTTCAATTCTATTGTTTAATAAATCTGATATAATGCTATTTTTATAATGTAAGGTTGTTTGAGAAACAGCGTATTTTTTCAGTAATTCCATTTGAAGAAAGCTAATAGTATTTTCAATGGCTAAAAAATCTTCATGTGGAGTTGGTGATTCTACTTCATGGATAATTAGTTCATAAGAATTAATTTTTAAGTTAGGAATAGGGACAACAAGCTGTGTGTAAAGGCTATTTTTTTCTAACATTTCAGAGGCAACTTTTCGCCTAGTGTAATCATAATTCATATACTTTTGTTTGTTTAAAGCGATGGATTGAATAGATGTAACTTCGTTATAAAGTGGATCAGTACTGATGCACTCATTTTTCAACGTATTTTTTAAACTAATGGGTTTTTTGATTAACTCTTTCAATACCAATAAAATATCAATTATTTCAGGTTCATTTAGAGCCATTTTTGTAAAATGGTTTTGCAAAGAATAGTACTTTTCTAATAAATGGATATTGTTGTTAATAATTGTTCCCATAACATCTAATAAGATTGGCTCGTATTGAGTCTGTTTAGGTATTTGAATTAAAGGGAGTTCATTTTTTTCACACAATTCAATGATATAAGCAGGTATGGAAACGACTAATCGATCAATTTTAATGATTAAGCCACTGATCTTGAGTTGATGGGCCTTAGTGAAAAATACATTTAGCTCACTCGAAGAAAGGTCTCTTAAGGCATAATAACTACTCAACAACAATTCGCCTTCGCGACCCCAATTTTCGATATCTGGTCCTTCTACAACCATAATACCCGTTACATTATTTGATAAACCAGCATGTTTGGTTAAAACCATTGCTTCTTTAAGTGAATCGAAACCAAGTACTTCTTTAACTGTTAATTTCATACGGTCACTTCCTTGTATCTCTTTTGCAGAGAAAATTAATGATGGTTAGCTCGTCGAGATAGAAAACGCTTTATACTTTAGCGTAATCCGATGATGATTTATATAAAGATCCGTGCTAGACTTAAAATGCATTACATAAATTATACCAGAAAATGTGATTACTAACCATCACCATTCAATACATAGAAGTTAAAATGAATAAAAGATAATCTGCATGCAGGTAAAAATCTTGAATCTTGACAAAAAAAATGATGAAGAGGGAAGTAGAGAATATGACTATACCTATTAATTTGTTTTTCTGGACGGTTTGTATGATTCCGATTGCGTTATTATTGATTCTCTTAATTTTTTTCCAATGGGGAGCTTCAAGAGCGGCACCTGTTACATTAGGCATCACTGGATTACTTAGTGTCACTGTTTTTAAAGCGAATTGGGCCGTATTATCGGTTGAATTATTAAAAGCCTCTTGGAGTTCAATCAGCATTATCGTGGTTATCTTTACAGCCATTCTACTCTATGAAATTGGAGTAAAAGCAACCTCGTTTGATGTGTTGAATCGCTTATTTACAATTCTCGCACCAAATGAGTTGATCCGAATTTTTATGATTGGTATTTCATTTGCTAGTTTTTTACAGGGCATTACAGGTTTTGGAGTGCCCGTTTTAATTGTAGCACCGCTACTTTTGAAGATGGGAGTTGCTCCATTATACGCCGCTATTATTCCACTCCTCGGACATAGTTGGGCTGGAACATTCGGAACATTAGCTCTTGGTTGGCAAGCATTGCTTAATCAGACGGGTATAGTTGAAGAATCGCTCATCTTTCAAACCACTATTTATGCTTCTTTGTTATTGTTTATCTTAACGAGTTTATTTAATTTAATTATTGCCTTTAAATATGGAAAGAAGCGAGCGATAAAAAAAGGTTTTTTAGCTTTGACGGTTCTTTCAGTGGTGCAAGGAATGGGACAATTAATTTTTTCACTTATTAGGCCCGAACTTGCAGTTGTTCTTCCTAGTATTTTTTCTTTAGTCGCATTAATGTTGCTATCCAAAACAGCTCTGTATCACGAACCTTGGCGAATCAATAAAAGCAAAATTATGGTTCGGTTAAACGATGATTGCTCACTTCAGACACAAACTAAACCAACCATTAGTCAATCCTTATTGCCCTATACACTGATGACCGCTCTGTCTTTACTGGTTTTACTCTTTACCCCACTAAGAGAGTTATTGAGTTCAGTTGAGTTCGGCCCTAGTTTTAATCGAACAATAACTGGTTATAATTTTATTAATCCTGCTATAGCATCTTACGCTCCTTTGACACCGCTTACGCACGTGGGCGTCTTATTATTCGTTACTTGTTTAGTCACGTATGGCTACTATAGAAAAATCGGACTGATAGAAGAATCTTGTCTGGGGGAATTATTTACTAAAACCATTTTTAAGACTCTTTCGCCAAGTATCGCTATTTTTTCTCTGTTGTGTCTTTCTCGTATAATGGCAGGAACGGGACAAACATTTATTATGGCTCAAGGTATTGCTAAGGTTTTGAAAGAAAAGTATGTTTTTATCGCTCCATTCATTGGTCTGTTGGGTTCGTTTATGACCGGAAGCAATTTAACTTCCAATATTCTTTTCAGTGAATTTCAGTTGCATGTCTCTGAACAAATTGGCTTGAAGACTTCGTTTATTTTAGGAGCTCAAACAGCAGGAGGTGGTATTGGAACGTCAATTGCACCTGGAAACATTATTCTAGGGACAACAACAGCTGGGATTTTGGGATCTGAAGGAAGAGTTTTAATTAAATTAATTCCTTACACCTTAGTGGCCGCTGCGATTTTTGGTGTTTTGTTGTATGTAGATTTTAAATGGCTATAAAAAAAGTCCTCAATACACGTGTTAAAAACGAGTATTGAGGACTTTTTTAAGGTGCCTTAAGTTTCTAGAGTGATAACCATTCGATAACCTCTTGATAAACGGCAAGAGCTTCTTCGTTTTTAGGATCTCCATCAAAATTATGGTTCGCATTTTCGATGATACTAAATTTAGAATCAGGAATCTTTTTACTAAGGTTTTCACCTTGCTGAAAAGGAACATCTTGATCGGTCCTACTTTGAGCAATAAAAACTGGTGGAAGAGCTGTTAATTCTTCGTCAGTCAATGAAAATTGATTCTGATTTTTTTTATCTGGCAGAAGTAAATCTAGCCATCTTCCTGTTTGTCTTGCGTAAAGGTAAATAGCGTAACGCGTTTCTAAAGTACCTTTGGCAAGGGGTTTAGGTTGAATAAGTTGATCAATTAATGACTTAGGCATACTTGGGTAAGTCTGGTAATGTTTACTCGGCAAAAGATAGAAAGGCTCCTGAATAGAGGAGTACCCGTAGAAGCTAATAATTTTGTTCGCCTTCTTTTCTATGTTTAAGTCACTTCCAACCAGTAAAGCAAGATAAGCTCCAGCTGAACGTCCAAATAAAGAATAGTTATTAGTGGGTAAGTGTAAGACGGTATCAGAGTGACCAGTAAACCATTTAACCGCATCCACCACACAACTATAGATATCAGGAAGAGTTGTTTCAGGAGCTAGCGGGTAATCAACTGTTAAAAGATTGTATCCAGCGTTTAAAAAGGAGTTGACGTAAGCAGCTGGTAAGTCATCACGGTCACCCCATATTAGTCCACCTCCATGAAAGTAAAGAATGGTTTCATTTTTTAAGTTGTCCGTTGCTCGATAAAGAGATGCTGATAATGTGAGAGAAGAATAAGTAGCAAAAGAAAAAATTTCTGGTTCCATCAATAGGAAACCTCCTTAAATTCAGATTAAACGAGTAGTTTATAAAACAAAATTATAACAAAGAAATACTCACATATGGATGTTTTTTCCACTTTAAGGTCAAAATTATACATATAGGACAATATAAGGGTGTATTTCTTAGCTACATGGTACAATGCAATTGCATTAAAAAGACGTTATACTATGTACTGTAAGCCTTTCCTTTGACAGCAAAGAAAATAATCTATTAGCGCAGTTCTTATACAGGTTTCAGAGAACGCATCATGTGCTTATTGTTTTTATCTTAGTCGACTATTAACAATCACTATTTTTCGAAAAGGAGGTTAATTTAGTTCATTAGTTAAGAAATGGTCTTGTTTAAAAAAAACGAAGTCGTATTGAAAGAAAGTAGAACCAAACGTTTTATGATTGCTTTCAATAAGGAAACCAATAAATGAATAATGAAACTAAGTTTTCAACTTAAGAATGCTGGCTAAAGGATACGTCAACTGTTCAATTAAACTAAAAAGATTGCGAGGAATCAAAATGTTGCACACAATAATTAAAGAAAATTCTTATCAAGACTCGATTGTATTAATGTTGTTAACGAACAAATTAAATACAATTGAAGGTGTTAAAAAAGTATCGATCATGATGGGAACACCAGCTAACAAAGATTTATTCGAAGGAAGTGGCTTGAAAACACCAGAACTAGCAAAAGCTACTGCTAATGATATGGCTCTTGTTGTAGACGCTGAAAGCGACGACGTAATGGATTCTGTTTTAACTGAAGTAGATGAATTCTTAGCTTCTCAAGCTACAACTGAATCAGAAGATACAACTGAATCAGCACGCACATGGGAAACGGCTATGAAACTAGGCAAAGAAGCAAATGTTGCTTTACTATCTGTTCCTGGTACGTATGCGGCTCTTGAAACAGAAAAAGCTTTAGATGAAGGATTAAGCCCATTCATATTCAGTGATAATGTATCGATTGAAGATGAAGTTCGTTTAAAGAAAAAAGCTCATGAAAAAGGGTTAATTATGATGGGTCCAGATTGTGGAACAGGTATCATTAATGGTGTTCCAATGGCATTTACAAACATTGTTAGACCAGGAAGAATCAGTATTGTTGGTGCTTCAGGTACAGGTATTCAAGAAGTTTCAACGATTATTGATAAATTAGGTGCAGGTGTAACCAATGCTATTGGTACTGGTGGCCGTGATTTATCAGAAGAAGTTGGCGGAATTACTATGCTAGATACAATCGTAGCATTAGAAGAAGATCCTAATACAGATGTCATCGTGGTTATTTCTAAGCCACCTGCAAAATCTGTCAGAGATAAAGTGCTTGGTTTATTGAGACAAGTTTCTAAACCAGTTGTCACTATTTTCTTAGGTGAAAAACCAACGTACCATGAAAAAGATCTTTACCATGCTTACACATTAGAAGAAACGGCTAAATTAGCGGTTGCTCTATTAAATGGCGAAGAAATTAAAGCATTAGATGAAACAGTTGAGATTCCTTCTGTTGAATTAAAACCAGAACAAACGCTAATCAAAGGGTACTATTCAGGTGGAACATTAGCTAATGAAGCAGGAATGTTGATTGCTGATGGCTTAAACCTTGAAGAAGGCTTAACTCATGAAGATGGATTTATTCTAAATTCTGCAGGACATGAAATCATTGACTTAGGGGATGACATGTACACACAAGGAAAACCTCACCCAATGATTGATCCTGAGAAAAGAATTGAAATGATTCAGACTGCCGGAGATAACCCAGAAACAGCAGTTATTTTGTTAGACGTTGTACTTGGTTACGGTGCTCATGATGATATGGCTACTGAATTAGCTCCAGCTATTAAAGAAGCTAAAGAAAATGCTAAAAAAGATGGACGCGAATTATTAGTTCTAGGAACAGTCGTTGGAACATCAGCTGATCCGCAAAACTTAGTTCGTCAACAACAAATCCTTGAAGAAGCTGGCGTTATTGTATGTTCAAGCAACAACAAAGCTGTTCGTACAGCTTTAGGTTTACTAGGACACACAGTGAAAGATGAAGAAAAAGGATTCAAAGTAGTTGAAGAAGCAACAAACGCTCCATTGCCAAAAGCATCTCAAGCTGTTTTAGATTTGCTAAGCACAAAACCAAACGTAATCAACGTTGGTCTGAAGAGCTTTGCAGAAGCAATCGAAGAAAACCAAGGGAAAGCTGTTCAATTTGACTGGAGACCAAGTGCTGGTGGAGATGTAAAACTTCAAAAAGTCTTGTACTTCTTAGATAATTACGTAGCTAAATAAAACGAAAAAGTTTGTAGAACAATATAGGAGGGTTTATAAAAAATGAATTATAAAACAATTGACGAAGCGAACCAAGCGGTCATTGACAAAATTGTAGCAGGTTCTCCATTTTTATTAGATGTTGTACCCGCTAAATCCGTTATCAAAGAATTAAATGGAAAAGTATTATTGCATGCTGGACCACCAATTAAATATGAAAACATGACTGACCCAATGAAAGGTTCATGTGTCGGAGCTATGCTTTTCGAAGAATGGGCTTCAACTGAAGAAGAAGCTAGAGAAATGTTAGATAAAGGAGAAGTTTCATTCTTACCTTGTCACAGTGTTGATGCTGTTGGCCCAATGGGTGGAATCACATCTGGTAATATGCCTGTTTTAGTAGTAGAAAACAAAACAGATGGCAACCGTGC
>NZ_JBATXB010000078.1:0-18848 GCF_049673005.1 Carnobacterium sp.
ACAAGATGTCTTAGATATTGTAGAAGCATTAGATTTAAAAGAAATAATCTTTGTAGGACATTCCGTTAGTTCAATGATAGGTTTATTATCAGTACTTGAAAAACCAGGTCTTTTCGAAAAATTAATTATGATTGGACCTTCGCCTTGTTACCTAAACACAAACGATGGATATAAAGGTGGCTTTGATGAAAGTGATGTAAATGATTTGTTAGAAATGATGGAAATGAATTTTTCTGGTTGGGCAAGTTATATGGCACCAATAGGCATGCATCAAGGGAAAGATACTATTCAAACTAAAGAGCTAGAGCAAACGTTTAACTCCAATAATCCTAATATGGCACGGGAATTCGCAGAAGCAACTTTTTTTTCTGACTGTAGAAAAAAATTATCCTTATCTAAAATACCAACTCTTATTATGCAATGTTCTGAAGATAGCATTGTTCCTTTAGAAATAGGAGAGTACTTAAATGAGCATCTGGAAAATAGTATCATGCATGTGATGAATGCAAAAGGACACTATCCACATATCAGTAATCCAGAGGAAACCATTGGAATGATAAAAAGCTATTTAAATGATGGAGTCTAAGGACAATGAATAGGGAAGAGCGGTTGAAAAATGCACCTTGCGGATACCTCGTCCTTGATCATGATTCATACGTGATTGAGGTGAACGAGACTTTTTTAGTACAATTAGGCTTTACGAGGCAAGAAGCTGAGGGGAAACATATAGAATGGTTTTTAAAACCGGTTAATCGTATGTTATTTCATTCTTATTTTTATCCAACAATCAATCTTGAAAAAGAAATAAATGAATTTTTTATTAAGTTGAAAAATAAAGACGGAATAGAAGCTCCATATTTAATGAGTGCACGCCAGTTCGAAGAGAATGAAAAAGTAATAATCGATTGTGTTCTTCTACCTATGAATAAACGATTGGATTATGAATTAGAACTACGAAATACAAAATTCCAAATGGAACAAGCTTATTTAGAGAAAGAATCAGCATTGACAAAACTGAGGGATATCTATCAAGAAATAGAGAGTAAACAGCAAGAATTACTAAAAGTAAATGAACAACTAGTCAATCTATCAAATACTGATCAATTGACAGGTATTCCAAATAGAAGACTGTTTGAAATGAAGATGAAGGAACAAATAGTACGTTACTCAGCTAACGAAAAAATTACCTTTTGCCTATTTATGATTGATATTGATCATTTTAAAAAAATAAATGATCAATATGGACATCTAATTGGAGATAGTGTTTTAATAAAAATTGCTCAAATGATTCAAGAGCTTATTCCCGTTGAAGGAATGGTTGCTAGGTATGGAGGAGAGGAATTCATAGTCATTCTTCCTTATTTAAAAGAAGAAAAAATGTTTGAAGTAGCTCAAAAAATAAATGAAAGTATCGAAAAAGCTAACTGGGTAAAAATAGATGGTGTAACAGTTAGTGTAGGGGTATCTGATTTCCAGACAGGAGATACAAGAGACACTATTGTTGAAAGAGCAGATCTGGCCCTATATAAAGCGAAGAGAAATGGACGGAATCAAGTAGTTCACTCCTCAAATTAATGGTAAGAAGAGAGTTTTGTGAATGCTTATGAAAAATACTTGTAGAAAGATAAAACAAGTATTTTTTCTATTGTAAATCGATATGTGGTATACTTGGAAAAATAGTACTGGACGGAGATAATTTCGTGCGGCATTTTTTTGCGTACAATTCTTAAACGGTCCAAGACAAAGTCTGATAATAGAATACTAAAAAAATGGAGAATAAGTGATATGAAAATGATTGTTGGTTTAGGAAATCCTGGAGTGAAATACGCAAACACTAAGCATAATATAGGTTTTATGGTATTAGACGAGTTTGCAAGACAAAAAAAATTAACCTTTAACAAAAGTAAGTTTGAAGCTCTTTATACAGAGACATTTATCGGAATGGAAAAAATTTTGTTAGTTAAACCTCAAACCTTTATGAATGATTCTGGTCGTGCGGTTAGATCGTTAATGGATTATTTCGCTGTAGCAATAGAGGATATTGTGATTGTTTATGATGACCTAGATTTACCAGCTGGTAAAATCAGATTAAGACAAAAAGGTAGCGCGGGCGGACATAATGGAATAAAAAGTTTAATACAGCATCTTGGAACATCTGATTTCAATCGTATCCGTATAGGTATCGACCGTCCATTCTTTGATCAAACCGTAATAAATCATGTTTTAAGTGGATTTTCAAAA
This sequence comes from Carnobacterium sp., assembly GCF_049673005.1. Lineage (GTDB taxonomy): Bacteria > Bacillota > Bacilli > Lactobacillales > Carnobacteriaceae > Carnobacterium_A. The sequence continues at coordinate 2,242 of NZ_JBATXB010000078.1, forward strand.
GAGAAAGAAGAAATCATTGGTTTTACGATTAAAGACGGCGCAGCCGCTATAGACTACTGGGTCAGTGGGCATCCTTTTATTGATGCAATGAACCAATACAATAAAAAATAGAATAGATGAATAAGAAGCCCAGTAAGAATCTGAGCTTCTTTTATCATCTGAAAACAAAAAAAGGAGTCTATATAGTGGGAGATATCAATACATTTTTAGCTGAGTCGCCTGACGTAAAGGGCTTGTTAGCAGGAATTGGTGAACAAAAAGTTCAGTTAGTTACAGGATTAGCAGGTTCGGCTAGAACTCTAATTACACATACGATTTTAGAAAAAAAGAAACGACCAATTATTTTAATTACACACAATTTGTTTCACGCTCGACAATTATTAGAAGATTTTTCAGGTTTTATCGCTGAAGAAAATTTGCATTTGTTTCCAGTGGAGGAAATGCTTTATGCGGAAATGTCTATTTCATCTCCGGAAGCAAGGACAGAGAGAGTGGCTGCTCTAGATTTTTTAATTTCTGGAAAACCTGGAATAGTTATTGTCCCACTAGCTGGAATTAGAAAATTATTGCCTCCAAAGAAAATATGGGAAAATGCTCGCTTCGAGGTACAATTAGGAGGCGAATTAGACGTATCAGGTATGGCACGAAAACTAGTAGATATGGGATATATAAGACAACAACTTGTTGGTAGCCCAGGAGAATTTAGTATACGTGGAGGGATTATTGACATATATCCTCTTACGGAAGAACATCCTATTCGTATTGATTTATTTGATGTAGAAGTTGATTCTTTGCGCTTCTTTAATGCAGACAACCAACGTTCAATTAAAAATATTGAGTCTATAACTATTTTGCCAGCTATTGATACACTTTACACTCATGATTTACTTCAAAGTGCTGCTCCAAATTTTTCAAGAGCAGTAGCAGCTAATATAGAATTGTTAAAAGACGCAGATGCGAAACAGACATTCACACAATACGTTACGCCTGTTATGGATGCTTTCGACAAGGGCGAACCGATAGATCAGTTGGCATTATTTACTGATTATATCTATTCTGAATCGACGAGTATTTTAGATTATATCAGCAAAAAAAGTATTGTTATTTTAGATGAATACCCACGCATTATGGAAACAGAACGACAATTAATAAAAGAGGAAACAGAATGGATTACAGAAAAACTTTCAGAAAATCGTATTTTACGAGAACAAGTTGTTTCTAATGATTTTCGTACTAAAATTAAAACTATTAAACAGGACCTGTTATATTTTTCGCTTTTCCAAAAAGGTATGGGAAATCTACGTTTTTCAGAAATCCATCCTTTCTCCTATCGCAATACACAACAATTTTTTGGACAAATGCCGTTATTGAAAACGGAAATGGATCGCTGGATAAAGCAAAACAATACAGTTATCGTAATGGTGCCAACGGATGAACGAGCAAAAAAAGTTCAGCAAATTTTTAAAGACTTTGAAATTGTTAGTAAAGTTATTAAACCGAAAAAAATTGAAGTTGGAAAGGTTCAGATTTTAAAAGGAACAATTCAAAATGGGTTTGAGCTACCAACCGATAAATTGGTTTTGCTGACTGAACGCGAGTTGTTTAATAAGGTAACGAAAAAAACACCAAGACGTCAAACTTTATCAAATGCAGAGAGACTAAAAAGTTACAATGAACTTAATCCTGGTGACTTTGTTGTTCACGTAAATCATGGGATTGGTAAATATACAGGAATGGAAACGTTAACGATTGATGGCATACATCAAGACTATATGTCCATAATCTATAAAGATGAAGCTAAGTTATTTATTCCTGTTACACAATTAAACTTATTACAAAAGTATGTGTCTTCAGAAGCTAAAACACCAAAAATAAATAAATTAGGTGGAACAGAATGGGCTAAAACGAAGAAAAAAGTTGCTAGTAAAATTGAAGATATAGCAGATGAATTAATAGAGCTTTATGCAGCCCGTGAACAGGAGGTTGGTTATTCTTTTCCTTCGGATAATGACTACCAACAGGAATTCGAAAATGCTTTTCCTTACACAGAAACTCCTGATCAGTTACGCAGTACAGCTGAGATTAAACATGATATGGAAAGCAAGAAACCGATGGATCGTTTGCTGGTTGGAGATGTGGGCTATGGAAAAACCGAAGTAGCTATGCGTGCTATCTTCAAAGCTGTTCAAGAAGGTAAGCAAGCGGCATTTTTAGTGCCAACAACTATATTAGCTCAGCAACATTACGAAACGTTGAAGCAACGATTTGCAGAATTTCCGATTGAAATTGGTTTATTAAGCCGATTTAGAACAAAAAAACAACAAGCTGAAACAATTGAAGGAATAAGAAAAGGCCAAGTAGATATTATAATAGGGACTCACCGAATTCTATCTAAAGATATTGAGTTTCAAGATATTGGTCTATTAATTGTAGATGAAGAACAACGATTTGGAGTTAAACACAAAGAAAAATTAAAACAGTTAAAGGCTCAAGTTGATGTTTTAACTTTGACAGCTACTCCTATACCAAGAACGTTGCATATGTCTATGCTCGGTGTACGCGATTTATCGGTTATTGAAACACCACCTGCTAATCGCTATCCTATTCAAACTTATGTTATGGAACAAAATCTTGGAGCTGTTCGTGAAGCTATTGAGCGTGAAATGGCAAGGGGCGGTCAGGCGTTTTATTTGCATAACCGAGTAGCAACTATCGAAAAGAAAGTTGAAGAATTAAAGCAATTGATTCCTGAAGCTCGAATTGGATTTGCTCATGGACAAATGACTGAAAACCAGTTGGAGAATGTGCTCTTTCAATTTATTGAAGGGGAGTATGATGTGCTCGTTACTACGACAATTATAGAAACTGGAGTAGATATTCCCAACGTGAACACTCTATTTGTTGAAAATGCAGATCATATGGGATTATCTCAACTCTATCAGTTGAGAGGCCGAGTTGGACGAAGCAACCGAGTAGCTTATGCTTATTTTTTGTATCAAGCAGATAAAGTTCTAAATGAGGTCAGTGAAAAAAGATTGCAAGCGATTAAAGATTTTACAGAATTAGGTTCAGGATTTAAAATTGCTATGCGTGATTTATCTATTCGTGGAGCGGGGAATTTATTAGGGTCTCAGCAACATGGCTTTATCGATTCTGTCGGATTTGATTTGTATTCAGAAATGTTAAGTGAAGCGGTAGCTCGAAAACGTGGTCTAGAGCAGAAAGAAGAAACAACACAAGTGGAAATTGATTTAGGAATAAATGCGTATCTGCCAGGTACTTATATTGAAGATGAGCGTCAAAAAATTGAAGTGTATAAACGAATCCGTGAGTTGCGTGATGAAGAAACATATGTACAGTTGCAAGATGAAATCATTGATCGTTTTGGTGAATACCCAGATGAAGTTGCTGATTTATTAGTTATTGGCCTAATTAAGCTATATAGCGAACGGGCATTAATTGAAACAATCAGACGTTCTGATGAAGAGATTGAATTAATTTTCTCTGAATCTGGATCAAGTACTCTACCTGCGGAAGAAGTATTCAGAGCGCTTGGCGAAGTTCCGTTAAAAGCAAACATGAATGCGAAAAAGAATAAATTCTATGTAACCATACAAATCGGAAAAGCGCACACTTACCAGTGGTTAGATTATCTTCAGAAGTTTGCAAAAGTTATAGCAACTTATCGCAGAGAGAAGTCTGGAAACTAAAAAAATGATACACTGCACTTTGAAAGGTGAGGTTTCTGTGTGGACAATCAACAAATGAGAAAAACGATGAATGGAGCGGTACTTCTTTCCTTAGCAGCTTTGATAGCAAAAGTTCTTAGTGCAGTCTATCGAGTCCCTTTTCAAAATAGCGTAGGCAATACAGGTTTTTATGTGTACCAACAAGTCTATCCCATTTACGGAATAGGCATGACGATAGCATTAAGTGGATTACCAGTTTTTTTATCAAAACTTGTTGCGGAGCAGCAAACAAATAAGCAACAAATCAATTTAATCAAAAGAGTTTTTATTTTATTATCTGTTTTTTCGATTCTTCTATTTTCTCTAATTTTTTTTAAAGCAGACTGGATAGCTAAAGGAATGGGAGATGCCCTACTGACTCCTATTATTCGATCTGTCTCATGGTTATTTTTATTAGTACCCATATTAACAACGACTCGTGGTTATTTTCAGGGAACATTTCGTATGATGCCAACAGCCGTTTCACAAGTTGTAGAACAAACTATTCGTGTGACGGTCATTTTAATAGCGGCGTATCTATTTAATTTATTAAACTGGAATGTTTATCAAATGGGAACAGCAGCTATGAGCAGTGCCTGGATTGCTGGGCTTGCGGCTAGCTTAATTTTATTTTTCTCAGTGATAAAAAAAAGAGAAAGAGCGGACAATACTATTTTATATCTAAATGATGAAAAAACTGAAACCATGAGTTATAGGACTCTAATTAGGCGGTTTACGACAGAAGGTATAGCACTATCATTATTTAGTGCATTATTAATATTGTTGCAGCTGATTGATTCTTTTACTCTCTATAAAGGACTAACGTATGCAGGGATGTCTTCAGAATTAGCCAAAAACGCTAAAGGGATTTATGATAGAGGGCAACCGTTAATTCAATTAGGTATGATAGTTTCAACAGCTTTCTCAACAACATTAATTCCAGTATTGAGCCATGCAGTTTCTGAAAAAAAAGAACTGGAATTTTTGCGATCAGCTAGTTCGATGGTTCGAATGACAGTGACTTTTTCAGTAGCTGCAACAACAGGTTTAGTAGTTTTGATGCCTTATATCAATCAATTATTATTTGGGGATCGTTTTGGAGTAGGAGTATTGAGGATCTACATGCTAGCTATCCTATTTGCTTCTTTGATAGGGTCATATCATGCAATTTTACAAAGTCAAAACCATCATTACTTAATAATGGGTGCTTTAATAATGGGTTTGGTAATGAAATGGGTAGCGAACCATCTCTTTGTTACAAAATTTGGTACAATAGGTGCAAGCCTAGCTACAGTTTTATCTTTAGGGCTCATTTTATTTGTTATCCGCTTTGGATTACCACGACTTTTGAAAAGAGAACTCACTAAAAAAAGATTTGTTTTAAAAATAAGTTTGATTAGTCTAGTTATGGGAATAACAGTATGGTTGATAACACACTATATAGAGAACTGGATTTTTAATGATGGAAATCGAATGGATGCTTTTGCATTAACTTCAATAGGAATAATAGTAGGAATCAGTGTATTCTTATTCGGATTGCTCCGATTTAAAGTCTTAACAATCCGAGAATGGTTATCTTTGCCATTTGGCAAAAAAATACTAAGAAAAGAGGTGAAGTAAATGGGAAAAATTAGTGTAGTTGGCTTAGGCCCTAGTGATTTAGAGCAACTGCCAATGGGTGTTTACCATTTATTAAAAAGTGGGATTCCTGTTTATTTACGTACAAAATTGCATCCTGTTGTTTCGGAATTAGAGCAAGAAGGTTTTGAATTTATTTCATTCGATACAGTCTATGAAAAAAGCGGCAAATTCGAAGAGGTTTATGATAGTATTTCAGCAGAATTAATTGCGTTAGCCGCTAAAAAAGATATTATTTATGCTGTTCCAGGGCATCCAATGGTTGCGGAAAAATCAGTTCAACTCTTACTTGATAATAAACAAGGAATCCAAATTGAGATTAAGGGCGGGAAAAGTTTTTTAGATGATTTGTTTCAAGCCGTTAAAATAGATCCGATAGAAGGATTTCAACTAGTTGATGCATTGGATTTAAAACAAGACGAATTAGAGGTCGGGCAACATATTATTATTATGCAAGTTTTTAATCAATATATTGCGAGTGATGTTAAGTTAACGCTAACTGAAAAATATCCAGATAATCATATTGTGGCCTTGGTTCATGCAGCTGGAAGCAAAGCAGAAAAAATTGACTGGTTGCCACTTGTTGAAATTGATCGTATGGAAGGGGTTCATAATCTAACTTCAATGTATGTCCCACCTTTGGCGAAAGATGATCAAATGAAATCATTTCAAACGGTACAATACTATATTGACAAAATCACTGGAGAGAATGGTGACAGCTGGATTAAAGAACAAACGCATGAAAGTTTAATCCCTTATTTAAAAGAAGAAACAAAAGAATTTATAGAGGCTGTTGAAAATGAGGACGATTTAAATATGGTAGAAGAATTAGGTGATATTTTAATGCAAATTTTGTATCATACTAATTTAGGAGAACGCTCAGGCTATTTTTCTTTAGAAGAAGTGTTAGAAACATTGAATAAGAAATTGCGAAGACGTCATCCGCATGTATTTGACGGAGTTGAAGCAGCAAGTATCGAAGAAGTAGAAATCTTATGGAATAAAATAAAAGCAGAAGAAATGAGGGAGAAAGAATGAGATTAGATAAATTTTTAAAAATTTCACGTATCATTAAACGTCGGACAATAGCTAAGGAAGTTGCAGATAAGGGTCGTATTCAAGTAAATGGAGTAGTTGCAAAATCATCATCAGATGTAAAAGTTGGAGATGAATTAACAATTAGTTTTGGCAACAAAACAATGATTGTAAAGATAGAAAAAATTGTTGAGTCAACAAAAAAAGAAGAGACTAAAGAAATGTACACAATCATTAGTGAGAAATCAAAAACTGATGAAAGCAAGTAATCGTTATTTTTATCAATTATGTTAGACAACGCATCCGCTTTCTTGCTATAATCTAATTAGTATTATAGTAGCAAAAGGATGGGAAATTTATGAAGAAAAAAGAACCAACAAATGTTGCTAGGTTACAAAACGACTATACAAAAGCTAAGACTCTTCAGGCTCATCGTGAACAGAAAATAAGACGTAAGAGACGTGTAAGAGCGACAATCATTTTATTAGTAGGTTCAATTGTTATTATTTTTTTGTCGTTAAAGATTTATACTAATGTACAATCTATTTCAAAAATGGAAATAGAGAAACAAGAAGCGGAAGTTACTTTAAAAGATACGAAACAAGAGCAAGAACAGCTTCAAATTCAAATTAAACGTTTAGAAGACGAAAACTATGTTGCCAAGTTAGCTAGAAGTCAATATTATTTATCTAAAGAGAACGAAATAATCTTTAGTCTACCTGAAGATAATGCGGCAAAAGTGATTGAAAAAGCAAAAGATAAAGAAAAAAAAATACAAGAAGATAGATAAACACAGTGTTAAAACTATAATTAGGTTTAGATAGTAACAAAATAAGCGACTATTTGTAAAGAAATCGTTAAATAGCAATAAATTGTTTGAAGTCGCCAAATAGCATGCTATAATGGGCGTACAAGTTCTAAGGAGGAAACAATTTTAATGTCAATTGAAGTGGGAAATAAAGTATCAGGAAAAGTATCAGGTATTACAAATTTTGGTGCATTCATCGATCTAGGAGACAGAAAAACAGGATTAGTTCATATTAGTGAAGTATCCGATAGTTTCATTAAAGATATAAAAGATGTATTAAAAATTGGAGAAGAAGTCACTGTAAAAGTTATGTCTATTGGAGACGATGGGAAAATCGGTCTTTCTATTAGACGCGCAGTTGATAAGCCAGTTGAACCTGCTTCAAGCACTCCAGAAAAAACAGGTGGTTACCAAGGGCGTCGCGAAAGTGCAGCTCCTCGTAGTGGTGGATACCAAAATCCACGAGGCAATAGCAATAGCCGTGGAATGAAAACTGTAGAACCTAAAAAAGATGATTTTGATTCATTGATGTCATCATTTTTAAAAGATAGTGATGATCGTTTAACAATACTGAAAAGAAGTACTGAAGGAAAACGTGGCGGCCGAGGCGGGCGTCGTAACTAAAAAGAAAAACTAAGGATAAGGAGACTTATCCTTTTTTATATTTGTTCTTATTTGCTATATTATAGGAAGTAGCTAATAAAACGATCTTAAAGCAAGAGAGTCAAACTCAAAACACGAGGGGATTAAAAAATGGATTTGGTTTTTGATTTCACGCAAAACTGCAAACGTCATCTTCTTTGGAAACCCTCAGATCGTATATTAATTGCTGTTTCCAGTGGAGTTGACTCTATGGTACTGTTGGACTTAATCCAACATTTACCTGATTCTCTGCGTCCTTGGTATGGTGTTCTTCATGTCAATCATGAATTGCGTAGTTCTTCTATTGAAGAAGAACGTTTCTTAGAAAATCTGTGTTACTTAAAAAAGATTCCTTATTTTAGTCGCAGCTGGAAGAAAGAAGAACACCCTGAAAAGGGGATAGAGTTAGCAGCTCGTAATTTCAGATATACATTTTTTGAAGAAATGATGGAATTAAACAAAGCAACTCATCTTCTTACGGCTCATCATGCAGACGATCAATTAGAGACAGTTTTGATGAGATTAGTGCGCGGTGGGCAGATAGACGGTATGGTAGGTATTAAAGATCAGCGGAAATTTGGACCAGGTGTTCTTGTTCGACCATTGTTGCATTATTCGAAAGAAGATATTTATGCTTATAGCAAAATTCATCAATTGGCTTATTATGAAGATGAGACGAATAGTGATCCAATGTATACTCGTAATCGTTACCGACAAAGAATAGTCCCTTTGTTAAAACTTGAAAATGATCAAGTTTTAACTCATTTTAAAGATTTTTCTTCTGATTTATCTGATATTCTATCTATAACGAACAAAGTTATTCAAGAAAAAAGTGAACTAGTTTTAGTAGAAAGTAGTTCTGTTTTTTATGAGATTGATAAAACAACCCTGTTAAGCCTCGAACCAGGACTTCAGAGACAAGTCTTAAAGTATATTTTATTGAACAAAGTGTACAAATTTCAGCCGGTCGAAACACTTAGAAAACAAGTAGAAGAGTTAGTAGGATTAATGACTAGTTCTAAATCAAATGCGCAATTAGATTTACCCAAAGGCTGGAAGGCTAGGCGTCAATACCAGCAATTGTTTTTAGAAAAAACTAACCCGGAAAAAGTAAAAACTACTTGTAGTCAAAAAAAGCTGTTTCCTGAACAATGGGTTTTTTTAGAAGATGGAGCAAGAGTAGGTTTATTTAAAAGAGATGCGCATGTTATTTCACCTTACGAAAAAGATAAGCATATATGGATTAATCCCAACCAAGTAGTCATGCCATTAGTTATTCGACACCGAAAAAAAGGAGATCGAATGACATTAAAAGGTATGCAGACAGGTCGCAAAAAAATAAAAGATATTTTGATTGATCAAAAAATACCTATAAAAATGCGTGATGAAGTAAGTGTATTAACGGATTCTTTGGGTGAAATAATTTGGTTATTAAATTATAAGGAATCTAGATTGTCTATTCCGCGTGAAACTGATAAAATACAATACATACTCGTTTACCAAGAATAAAAGAGATGTATTGAAAAGGAGAACTTAAAAATGATGAAAAATGATATTGAACGCGTTTTGTTTTCTAAAGAACGGTTAGAAGAGAAAACGGTAGAATTAGGAAAACAGTTAACAGTAGACTACAAAGATAAAACTCCATTAGTTATTGGAATATTAAAAGGAGCTACTCCATTCTTATCTGACCTTATTAAGGAGATGGATGTTTATCTTGAAATGGATTTTATGGATGTTTCAAGTTATGGAGGAGGGATTACTTCTTCTGGCGAAGTTAAGATTCTTAAAGATTTAGATACAAATGTTGAAGGCAAAGATTTATTAATTGTGGAAGATATTATCGATAGTGGGAGAACACTAAGTTATCTAATGGAAATGTTCCGATATCGTAAAGCGAAATCTATTAAAATTGTCACTTTACTAGATAAGCCTGAAGGAAGAGTAGTCGATATAAAAGCTGATTATGTAGGGTTTTTAGTTCCGAATGAGTTTGTAGTTGGCTATGGTTTGGATTATGATGAAAAGTATCGTAACCTACCTTACATTGGTATCTTGAAACCTGAAATTTATCAGTAGAAATAAATGGTCAACGAAGGTCAAATGTGATATGATTAGATGGATTTAAAATCTTGAAATTTAAAAATAAAGTACAAAACTATGAAGGTTTATTTGTAGAAGGAGGGCAACAATGAAAAAAGGACTCTTAAAAAATGGAGTCTTCTATGCAATCGTATTTCTAGGGATTATTGGAATCGTGACCTGGGCAACAGGTGGCTCATCTGGTGAACAAACCACTGAAATTCCGGCTAGTGAATTCGTAACGCAATTAGAAGAAAATCAAGTAGAAAAATTCACAATTCAACCCAATGCCGGCGTGTATAAGATTACTGGGGAATATCGTAAAGCTCAACCTTTGAAAAAAGAATCTGGTTCAAATATAAATATTTTTGGATCTACTGAAACATCTAGTAAAAACTTTACAACATCTGTTTTGCAAAATGATTCAACAGTAAGTGAAATCGATTCTCTTGCAAAAGAGAATAAAATTGAAGTAGCGCCATTACCAGAAGAATCTTCAGGTATTTGGGTGACGTTGCTAGTTTCTGTTTTACCGCTAGTGATTTTTGTCTTCTTTATCTATATGATGATGGGACAAAGTGGACAAGGTGGCGGCGGTCAAGGCGGACGTGGCGTGATGAATTTTGGTAAGTCTAAAGCAAAAGAATCTGATAACAAAGCTAATAAAGTACGCTTTTCTGACGTTGCTGGTGCAGATGAAGAAAAAGAAGAACTTGTTGAAGTTGTTGAATTCTTAAAAGATCCAAGACGTTTTTCTGAGCTTGGTGCACGTATTCCAGCAGGTGTTTTATTAGAAGGACCTCCTGGTACAGGTAAAACTTTACTTGCTAAAGCAGTGGCTGGCGAAGCTGGCGTACCGTTTTATTCTATTTCTGGTTCAGACTTTGTTGAGATGTTTGTTGGAGTTGGAGCAAGTCGTGTACGTGATTTGTTTGAAAATGCGAAGAAAACTGCACCATCTATTATCTTTATTGATGAAATTGATGCAGTTGGTCGTCAACGTGGCGCAGGAATGGGTGGCGGACATGATGAGCGTGAGCAAACATTGAATCAATTATTAGTTGAATTAGATGGTTTTTCAGGTAATGAAGGAGTTATCGTCATTGCTGCAACAAACCGTTCTGATGTTTTAGATCCTGCATTGTTACGTCCGGGTCGTTTCGACCGTCAGATTCTGGTTGGACATCCAGATGTTAAAGGCAGAGAAGCTATCTTGAAAGTTCATGCTAAAAACAAACCAATTAGTAAGGAAGTAGATTTAAGAGTTATTGCAACACAGACACCAGGATTTTCTGGTGCTGATTTAGAGAATCTGTTGAATGAAGCGGCTTTAGTAGCGGCAAGACGCAATAAAAAAACAATTGATGCATTAGATTTAGATGAAGCTCAAGATCGGGTTATCGCAGGTCCGGCTAAGAGAAATCGTGTTATTAGTAAAGTTGAACGAGCAATGATTGCTTATCACGAAGCGGGTCATACGATTTGTGGAATGGTGTTAAGTGACGCACGTGTCGTTCATAAAGTAACCATCGTTCCTCGCGGAAGAGCTGGCGGATATGCTATTATGCTTCCTAAAGAAGATCGATTCTTAATGACTAAAAAAGAGATGACTGAACAGATTGTTGGGTTGTTAGGCGGGCGTGTAGCTGAGGAATTAGTTTTTGACTCACAATCATCAGGCGCAAGCAATGACTTTCAACAAGCAACGGCTTTAGCTAGAAGTATGGTAACGGAATATGGAATGAGTGACAAACTAGGTCCTGTACAGTACGAAGGGAATCATCAAGTGTTTGTTGGACGCGATTACGGTCAAACTAAAGCATATTCTGAACAAGTAGCATTTGAAATTGATCAAGAAGTTCGTAGCATAATTGTTGCAGCACATGATCAAGCTCGTCAAATTCTTGAAGAGCATAAAGATGCACACAAGTTAATTGCTGAAAAATTACTTGAACTAGAAACGTTAGATGAATTAACAATTAAGAGCTTGTTTGAAACAGGTGAAATGCCCGTAATAGTAAAATCTTCTAAAAATGAATTCCCTCATGAAGAAACAGAAGGAAAAACGTTTGAAGAGATTAAACGAGCTAGAGAAGCTAAAGAAGCTGAACGTTTAGAAAAAGAAGCGAAAAAACATGAAGCACCAGAAAGTGCTGAAGAAATTGTAGAAGATGTAAAAAAAGAATTAGGCGTTGAAGAAGATAGTCATGAAGAGAGAAATTCTCAAAATAAAATAGATGATGATAAAGATAATCATTAATTTATAAATAAAAAAGGATGCGTGTAAGTGCGCTCCTTTTTTTTATTCAATAGTACCTAATAAACATACTTACTTTACTTTGGAAATAGTCTGATTTAAAGTAAGCATATTAAAAAAATTAAAGGGGTTAGGTAAATGTCAGATTATTTATTAAAAAGTCTAGGTTACAATGGGGAAGTTAGAATATATGCGGTTGATGCAACAGAAGCGGTGTCAGAAGCTCAGCGCAGACACGGTACTTGGAGCGCAGCATCTGCAGCTTTAGGTCGTACAATGATAGGCGGTATCTTACTTGGGGCTACCTTAAAAGGTAAAGAAAAAATGACTGTGAAAGTTGAAGGGAATGGTCCAGCAGGACATATAATTGTTGATAGTAATGGGAAAGGTGAAGTAAAAGGCTATATAGCTAATCCGAAAATAAGTCTACCTTTAAACGAAGTTGGGAAATTAGATGTCCGTGGAGCGGTAGGGACACAAGGGACGCTAACGGTAACTAAAGATTTAGGGATGAAAGAAGCGTTCTCTGGACAAGTTCCTTTGGTCAGCGGGGAGTTAGGGGAAGATTTCACTTACTATATGGCTAATTCAGAACAAACTCCTTCAGCAATTGGACTTAGTGTTTTAGTTGATACAGATGACTCTATTAAAGCGGCTGGAGGATTTATGATTCAAGTTATGCCGGGTGCTACTGATGAAACAATTACAGCGTTGGAAGAAAGATTGGCTTCTATTCCAATGATTTCTCAATTAATGGATGAGGGAGAAAATCCTGAGTCCATTTTAAATCGTTTAGTTGGTGAGGGAAATGTTAAAATCTTAGAAAAAATGCCTGTATCATTTAAGTGTGAGTGTTCAAAAGAACGTTTTTCAACTGCGATAATAGCATTAGGTACAGAAGAAATTAACAGTATGATTGAAGAAGATCAAGGTGCTGAAGCAAGTTGTCATTTCTGTGGAAATCAATATCATTTTAATGTGGCTGATTTAGAAAGTCTGAAAGCAGAAGCTAGTAGATAGAGATTAATAGTTGGCGGATAAAATTTTAAAAAGGCTTGAAATCAATGTTTTCTGAATTGGTTTCAAGCCTTTTTTGAGTTTGGATTAGTTTTGTCTCAGCCTCTATTTCTCTATTAAAGTTATTTATATTAGCGTTTATTAAAAATTGTTGAAAAGTAGCGAAAGGGTTTAAGCTTGCTATCATAGCTTATTAACCTTAAAATTATTATATTGAAGTAATTTTAAGGAGGAACAGTATAATGTTGAAAAAAGTTACATGTATCACAGATTTAATTGGAGATACACCTCTATTAAAGTTGTCGAATAAAATTGTACCGGTTGGTGCGGCAGACGTCTATGTTAAAATAGAATCAGCAAATATTGGTGGAAGTATAAAAGATAGAATAGCGTTAAATATGATTGAAGTTGCTGAACAAGAAGGGAAATTAAATCCAGGAGATACAATTGTTGAACCAACTAGTGGGAATACTGGTGTAGGTTTAGCGATGATTGCAGCAGCGAAAGGATACAAAGCAGTTTTTGTTATGCCGGACACTATGAGCATTGAACGACGTAAATTGTTAAAAGCATATGGAGCCGAACTAGTCCTAACGCCGGGTGCTGGTGGGATAAAAGCATCAATCGCCAAAGCTTCAGAAATATCTAGCCAATCGGGTTATTTTATGCCGTTACAATTTGAGAATATGGCTAACCCCGCTGTTCATGCAGCTACAACTGGTCCAGAAATATTAGCGGCTTTTGAAGGAGAATCATTAGATGCTTTTGTAGCTACTGTTGGAACAGGCGGAACGTTAACAGGTGTAGGGAAAGTTTTGAAAGAGGCTGACCCGAATACTAAAATATATGCTTTAGAACCTACTGAGTCACCTATTTTAAGTGGTGGGGAACCTAGGCCGCATAAAATCCAAGGTATTGGAACTGGATTTGTTCCAAAAGTATTAGATACTCTTATATATGATGACGTGTTACACGTTACAAGTGAAGAGGCTTTTGAAATGACACGTAAAGTTGCTTTGCTGGAAGGGCTACTAGTTGGGATTTCTTCAGGCGCAGCGATAAAAGGTGCGATAGACGTGGCTGTAAAACTAGGTTCGGGCAAAAAAGTTGTGACGATTGCTCCTGACAACGGTGAGCGCTATCTTTCGACAGCTTTATTCCCTAATGAAGAAGAATAAGGTATTTTTAAAGGAAATAGGTTTCTTTATTGGAAGAAATAAGGTTTAATAAAATATATATATATAAATTATGGAATAAACTGAAAAAGAAAAAGTAGATAAGAAAGCAAGTTAGGGAATACGTGAGAACTTCTCTAATTCACTTGCTTTTTTTGTGTGCTCTTGGCATTATTAAGAAGACAACGAAACAAATGGATGAACTAAAGAAATGGAGTGAAAAACATGAGCCATGAAGAAATACATGAAGAAATGAATGATCAATTACAAGTGAGACGAGAAAAAATGACTCATTTACGTGAACGCGGAATTGATCCGTTCGGTGGACGTTTTGAAAGAACACATTTATCTAGTGAGGTACATGCAAGTTATGATGAATTTACAAAAGAAGAGCTTGCTGAAAAAGAAGAAATTGTTACAATAGCAGGTCGAATAATGACGAAGCGTGGAAAAGGAAAAGTTGGTTTTGCACATTTGCAAGATCGCAAGGGTAGAATTCAATTATACGTAAGGAAAGATGCGGTAGGCGATGAAGACTATGAAACATTTGATAGCGCTGATTTAGGAGATTTCATCGGAGTTACAGGAACTGTTATGAAAACAAATACAGGTGAAGTTACCGTTAAACCGTCTTCAATTGTACAATTGTCGAAAGCTTTGCGACCTTTGCCAGATAAATATCATGGACTAACCAATATAGAACAACGTTATAGACAACGTTATTTAGATCTAATTAGTAACCAAGAAAGTTTTGATCGTTTTACTAAACGAAGTGAGATCATTCGAGAAATCCGTACTTTCTTAAATGCGAAAGACTATTTAGAAGTAGAAACACCAACGTTGCATAATCTTGCTGGTGGAGCTGCGGCTCGACCTTTTATCACGCATCATAATGCTTTGGACATGGAATTATATTTACGTATTGCTTTAGAGTTACATTTAAAACGTTTAATAGTCGGCGGCATGGAAAAAGTTTATGAAATTGGAAGAGTATTCCGTAATGAAGGGATAGACACAACGCATAATCCAGAGTTTACTATGTTAGAGTTGTACACGGCTTATACTGATTTTGATGATGTAATGAATTTAACAGAAGATTTAATTCGTACAGTTACTGAAAGAGTTGTAGGAACTGGACATATTGTTTACAATGAACAAGAAATTGATATTGCTAGCCCGTGGAAACGTCAACATATGGTAGATGCAATTAAGGAGCAGACAGGGGTAGATTTTTGGCAGGAGATGACCGCTGAAGAAGCTGTTTCGCTTGCTAAGGAGCATAACGTACCACTGCCAGATCATAGTCAATTTGGTCATGTAGTAAATGAATTTTTTGAAGTGTTTGTAGAAGATAAATTAATTCAGCCTACATTTATATTTGGTCATCCAGTAGAGATCTCTCCTTTAGCAAAGAAGAATACGGCTGATCCAAGATTCACTGATCGCTTTGAAGTATTTATTGTAGGAAATGAATACGGAAATGCGTTTAGCGAGTTAAACGATCCTATAGATCAAAAAGAACGTTTTGAAGCACAAGGAAAAGAACGGGAACAAGGAAATGATGAAGCTCATCCTATAGATGAAGATTTTATAGAAGCTTTAGAATATGGTATGCCGCCAACTGGTGGGCTAGGAATAGGAATTGACCGTCTGGTTATGCTTTTAACAAACGCACAATCAATCCGCGATGTTTTATTGTTTCCAGCAATGCGTAATAATTAATAAACATAAACTTTTATGCTATTTGTAAGTTCAAAAGGATCAGGTCATTTTTCATCCTGTTCCTTTTGAATTATAAATTTTTGGAAGTTTTTTTGATTCCATTTCCTAGGTATAGCTATTAGAAGAATGGATTTTACAATAGAAAGTATGAACTCTTTTAGAATGAATATTTATGCTTTTAAATATTATGAGATAGTTAGATTCAAAATAAAAAATAATTAGTTTTTAAGAATTTTGCGGAATTCTTTTTGCATATTTTATATTGGATGAAAATAAATAAATTCTTTTCAGAAAACAGTTGACGTGAGTTTGGCAACCTGTTATATTAGTAGATGTCGCAACGATACATGGCGGTAACAATGAAAAACAAATATTTAAAAGTGTTGACAAGTTAATCAGCATCTGGTAATATTTAGAAGTTGTCAAAACGACAACGCAAACAAATTAGACCTTTGAAAACTGAACAAAGTAAAACAATAAACTGTGAACGGCGGTTCGGCCAA
>NZ_JBATXB010000079.1:0-8797 GCF_049673005.1 Carnobacterium sp.
CTAGAGCCTAGTCCATATTTTCGACCATTGGAACTATCTAATTCACTGTCCACTGTTAGACTGAAAAATGCTAATGACTTATTTAATTCTTTTGCGTATTTTTCCGTTAATGTAATCGCGGCTAAAATATAATGAAAAGGATTTTCTCGTTTATCTAGTACCAATTGATCATTGTGCCTTCTCCATAAAATAGGTAAATTGCCATACTGGAAAGATGTAATACTTCCAACATTTTTTGTTTGTTCAAGGGACACGGTTATAAATTGATCAACTGCTACAATAATAGCTGGGTGGCCAGGTTCAACCACGGCGTACTCACCAGCAATGTAAAGCTTGCCGGGTGCTGAAACTTCTATCATGACTCATTTCCTCCTTTACTATTCAGTGTTGCTTTCTACTCAGACAAAACTTTAAGCCCTTCACCAGGTTTGGCAATAATTAATTGGTCAGAGTCAAAGTGAGTTTCAAATCGTTTTTTTATTTTATCGCTATCTGTTAAGCGGCAAAGAACCTTTACATTAGGGCCAGCATCCATTGTAAAATAACAAGGAAGACCTTCTTGACGCAATTGACGAACTAGTTGCATCGCAACTACACTATCTGGCTCCCAATAAGAAAGAGGAGGATTGGCACCTAACATTGTACCATGCATTTTCATTCCATTGCTTTCAGTTATTTCGCCCATTTTTTGGAAATCATGCGAGTAGATAGCATCCTTAATCTCGATCAAGTCTTTAGCAGTGCTTTCTAGCCAACCTGAATAAAAAGGAGAAGTCTTAACGGTATTTTTCATTCCTTCACGACTTGAGATTTCTTTTTGACGACTATTCACAACAACGACTAGCATTCCAATATCCCAATCAGCGTCGTCGATTGGAACGGCATATGAATCAGTTGAAGAAGTCCCCATTTGCCACTCAACGAAACCTCCATAAATACTGCGTGTTGCTGATCCTGAACCTTTTCTAGCAAAGAGTGATAATTCTCGCTTTGTTAACTGAAGGTTACAGGCTTCATTTGCAGCTCCAGCTAAAGCAGCCATCCCAGATGCAGAAGAAGCTAATCCAGCTGCAGTGGGTACAAAATTAGTACTTTTTATTAGTGCAGGAGAATGAATGCCGGCAGGTTTTCTGAATAAATCTAAAAAATGGCTAACTTTTTTAGTAGCAACGTCGTTTTGTAAAACGCCGTTTAAGTAAAAAGTGTCCTGTTGAATTGAGGAATCAAATGCAACAGAAGTGTCGGTATAAAAAGCATCCAACGTTAGAGAAAGACTGCTACTAGCTGGTAAGATAAGTTTCTCATCTCTTTTCCCCCAATATTTTATTAAAGCAATATTCGTATGTGCGCGTACTTTTTTCTCAGTCATCTTAATCATCCTTTCTCATGTTGTAAATCCATGTATGTTTAGCACCGGCATTTAAAAGAACATCAGATAACTGAGAAGCATGCTCTTTATTTTTTGCTAAAGCAATCATACAACCACCTCGACCACCACCAGTTAATTTTGCACCCAGTGCTCCTGATTCTAATGAGGTATGGACAAGTGTGTTTAAGATAGTGTTGCTAACACCAAGAGAGTCAAGTAAGGTATGAGCTTGAGTCATATATACTCCTAATTGGTTCGTTTTGTTTTGTTGAATAGCCTGTTTAGCTTCTTTAGCTAATTGACCTAGTTGCTTTATTGAATCGTCTGTTTTTTTAGGATCAGAATGATACAAGAGTGCAATGTTTTCAACAGCTTCTTTTGTTTGACCAGTTATTCCAGTATCAGCAACGACTAGGTACGCGGATACTTTTAGTGGAAAGAATTCGAATTTTTGACCTTTGATATAGTAGAGAGGAGAAGTGCCACTGGTCATTGCAGCATCCAAACCACTTGGATTTCCATGAGCGATAGTTTCAGAAATATTTGTTAATTCTAATAAAACATCATTTGACAGAGACTCCTCAAAATAATGGAACAAAGCACGTATGGTTGCAACAGCAACAGCAGCACTAGAACCCATTCCTCTTTCGGCAGGAATCGTACTATTAATCGTAATATCAAAATTTTCAAGTGGTTTATCTAGTTTTTTTACAGTTTCAATAATAACCGTCACTAAATTTAAAAGGCGCTTAGGAGCTTGAGATAAGGGCCCTTTATAAAAAAAACAGTCTAACGAAACAGGTCCGTTCGTAGTTTCAATCGTAGTTTCAATGGCAGTAGCAAAGAAAGGGATAGCTATGGCAGGTTCGCCATAGACAACGGAGTGTTCTCCCATTAAAATGATTTTTCCGTTTGATATACCGGTCGCTTTCATAAGAGACCTCCTTTTTAAATGGTTTTGATTTTTATAAGTTTGCTAGTTTTTCAATAATCCAAGGTGCAGCATAAAGAGTCATAAACTGAATGCCATAATTAACGCCCATTTTGTTTAATGAACCACAGACAATACCGATTAATAGAACACCAAAAATATTAATTAGTCCAGCATCCATGTAAGCCAATAGTAGAATAAATGAAATAAATAATCCGAGAACAGCTTCATGGGGTATCCGAGTCAAGACAAAACGAGAAATCACTTCAGCATAACGGTTAATAACAAAATAAGAAAGACAACTTGCGATAACAGCACCAACTAAAATAGCCCAGATAAACTCACTTCTGCTTAATATATGGTGTAAATTGTTATCTACAGTAAAAACAGGAGGAGCATTAAATAAGGCATTTCCAGGACCAATAGAGGTAGGAGATAATGGAATACCTAACGCAATTAAAGGAATAATGATACCAGATAAATAGGTTGACTGAGCCAGCGCACTCATGGTTGTAATACTAGTTGTCGCCTTTTCAACTAAATCTTTCTTGCGGTTTCCAACTGCTCCACCAAATAAAATAATTAAACCAACAGGACTTAAAACAAAGAAAAAATTAGAAACTAAGGCTGCAAAAGAGGCAGACTTTATCTCTGATTTTGAGAGTATTTTCAATGGATTTAATGTTTGTTTGCTCGTTTGTTTTTCAGAGAGTGTAATATATTTTGGTTGATTGGTTAACATACTTTCTTGACCTTCTTTAGTTAACAATGAAAATAGCGAAATAATAAGCGGGCCAATTGTAATTCCTAAAAAGAAGGAAGTAGTAATATTCGTCTCTTTAGGAACAACTTCCAAGCCCCAATAAAGATAGCGTAAACTTTGAAATAATAATGCTAAAGGAATAATACTTAACAAAGCGAGAATTTTATTTTTACCGATTAAAGATAAAAAAATTGCACCAATAACAAATAATAATGGAGCATAAGGCTGAATGATTGTACCATATGGTGCTAATAAATTAGCAACAACAAGTGAAATAGGAATGGAAATGACCGTTCCTATTAATGAGCCAGCAGCCATTTTCTTTATCGTCACAGCAGATAATCCTCTATTTTTCAAAAAAAGAGCATGCTCAATCATAGGACTAGATAACACACCGCCTGGTAAACCAACTAAAGCGGTTGGCATAGCATTGGTCAAATTTAACGTAATAATAGCTGAAATAAAAAAAGTTAAAATAATAATAGGTGGTGTTCCCGCTAATACTAGAGCTAATGATACAGGCACAAGAACGGAAGTCTCATCTGTTCCTGGTATAAAGCCAATAAAGGTATACAATAGAAAAGCAGATAAAGAAGCAACAACCATTTGAGAGAATAAAAGGATATCCACTATTTGCTCACTCCTTGGTGTCTAGTTGTTTCTTTCTTTGGTTCATCATGATTGGTTGGATTTGTGATAACGCGTTTTGGTTTAATAAAGATACTCGAGAGTACAAATCCTATCAAGGCACCTGCAAGTCCGAAGAAAAGCTGTTTACTTTTATCATCTATTGGTGCTAAGAAAAAAGCACCCATTGTTGAGAAACTCGAAAATAAAATAGCTAAGATTAAACTTTGAATAGCTACAACATCTCCCCAAATTAAAACCATTTTTTTATTTACATCATCTTTCATATAAAATCCTCCCATAATTAGTAATACATATTTTATAAAATAGCAAATAACAGCAGAGACACTAGACCTCCAACACTATCATACTACACTAAGTTCGTTATTCATGACTAGTTAAGTTTCTTTTAAGATAACGCATTAAATTAAATTTGATTTAGAGAGAACTACAAATAGTACAGATTATTTGTTATAATTGGACAGAAGTTTAAAAGAATACGGAGGGCCGCTGCATGAAAGAATCAGCAACATTCCATATTATCGAACGTGATGAATGGAAAGAGTTAAATAAAAACACTGCTGCTCCATTGAGCCATCAAGAATTAGAAGAGCTAACCGGCTTAAACGACCGTATTTCTCTATTGGATGTCGAGGAAGTTTACGTACCGATTATCCAACTTCTGGATGTTTACATTCGTCAATATGAGCACTTACAAGCAAAAAAAAATGCATTCTTAGGGCAAAAAATTGTAAAGAAACCATACATTATTGGAATAGCAGGAAGTGTGGCTGTTGGAAAAAGTACAGTCGCACGTTTGTTACAGACTTTGCTATCTCGTGTCTATAAGGACAAGACTGTAGATATGATTACGACAGATGGTTTTCTTTATCCCAATGAAACGTTACGTAAAGAGAATTTATTGAATCGGAAAGGTTTTCCTGAAAGCTATGATATGGCACGGTTGATTGCTTTTTTAGGAGATGTAAAAAATGGGAAAAAGGATGTAGTTTCTCCTGTTTACTCACATCAAATCTATGATATCGTTGAAGATGAGTTTCATTTATTGAATCAACCAGATATTCTAATAGTAGAAGGGATTAATATTCTTCAATTGCCTGCAAATGAACAAATCTATATTAGTGATTTTTTTGATTTTTCTATTTATGTAGATGCAGAACCTGACCAAATTGAAAAATGGTATTTAGAGAGATTTAGCACATTATTAGACACGGCATTTACGGATCCAAGCAACTATTATTTTCCCTATGCTCAAGGTAATCGCCTAGATGCATTTACAATGGCACGAGGAATTTGGAAAACAGTAAACTTGAAAAATTTAACGGAATTTATTATGCCGACTCGAAATAGGGCAGATTTAATCCTTCATAAGAGTGGGAATCATTATATTGATCGATTATTGCTTAGGAAATATTAAAAAAAATTTAGAAAAGCGTTTTCGACATATTGATTTGTTTACTCAGAGTCGATACAATGAAGCGTAACAGAGAATTATACTTAAAATAGATAACGAACTGTAAAAAAGAAAAAATAGATGGGGTGAACTGTGTGGCAATAACTACTGATTTAACAAATGTTGAAAAAATTGTTGTACTAGATTTTGGAAGTCAATACAATCAATTGATTACTCGACGCATTAGAGAATTTGGCGTATTTTCTGAACTGATTTCTCATAAAGTAACAGCTGAAGAGCTGAGCAAGATGAATGCAAAAGGTATTATTTTCTCAGGCGGACCGATGAGTGTGTATGATGAAGGTGCATTCTCTGTTGATCCCGCTATTTTTGAGCTAGGGATTCCTATTTTAGGAATCTGTTATGGAATGCAATTGATGGCAACCGCACTAGGTGGAAAAGTAGAAGCCAGTTCAAATCGTGAATATGGAAAAGCAAAAATTAAAATGACGGATGTTTCTGCACCTTTATTTGAAGGTTTAGCAAAAGAAGAAACGGTTTGGATGAGTCATGGCGACTTAGTCACACAAGTTCCTGTAGGCTTTGAAGTTGCAGCAACTAGTCCTCATTGTCCAATTGCTTCTATGGTTGATACAAAAAGAAATTTCCATGCTTTCCAATTTCACGCAGAAGTACGCCATACTGAACAAGGAAATGAAATGCTTAAGAACTTTGCTTTTTCCGTTTGTGGCTGTAAAGGAACTTGGAGTATCAGTAATTTTATCGATATTGAGATTGCGAAAATTCGTGAAACAGTTGGTACTAAAAATGTGTTATTAGCTTTATCAGGTGGAGTAGATTCAAGTGTTGTTGGAGTCTTATTGCAAAAAGCTATCGGAGATCAACTAACGTGTATCTTTGTTGATCACGGTTTATTGCGTAAAAACGAAGGCGACCAAGTTATGGCTAGTTTAGAAGGTAAATTCGGTTTAAATGTTATTAGAGTAGATGCTAAAAAACGTTTTATGGATAAATTAGCTGGTGTTAGTGACCCAGAACAAAAACGTAAGATTATTGGGAATGAATTTATTTATGTTTTCGATGATGAAGCAACAAAACTAAAAGGCATTGAATTCTTAGCTCAAGGAACTCTCTATACAGATGTGATCGAAAGTGGAACAGATACTGCTGAAACCATTAAATCACATCACAACGTTGGTGGACTTCCTGAAGACATGCAGTTTAAATTAATTGAACCATTAAACACCTTATTCAAAGATGAAGTACGTGAATTAGGAATTGAATTAGGTATGCCAGAAAGTTTAGTATGGCGTCAACCTTTCCCAGGTCCTGGATTAGGTATTCGTGTACTTGGCGAACTGACTGAAGAGAAAATTGAAATCGTCCGTGAGAGTGATGCTATTCTTCGTGAAGAGATTGCATTAGCTGGACTTGACCGTGATGTATGGCAATACTTTACTGTGTTACCTGGTATTCGTAGCGTTGGAGTTATGGGTGACGGTCGTACGTATGATTACACTGTGGGTGTGCGTGCTGTTACTTCAATCGATGGTATGACAAGTGATTTTGCTCGTATTCCATGGGATGTCTTGCAAAAGATATCTGTTCGTATCGTAAATGAAGTTGCACACGTTAACCGTATCGTGTATGACATAACAAGTAAGCCACCTTCAACTATCGAGTGGGAATAGAAATGAAAAAGCTGTTAGGCGTTGTTAAATCAACGTTCTAACAGCTTTTTTTATTGTGCTGGACTTACTTTGGACTTAATTTTTAAATCGTTCATTTGTTTGGCCATATCTTGTTGTTTATTTGGGTAAAGGTGACTATATGTTCGAAGCGTTGTTTCTATCTCTTCATGGCCCAATCTCTCTTGAATAAGAATAGGAGAACAACCCATCTCAACTAATAATGATGCATGAGAGTGTCTTAAATCATGTGTCCGAATCTTTTTAACATCTGCATTCTTGGACCCGCGTTTCATTTCATTTTGTAAATAAAACTTATCAACAGGGAACAACCTTGCTTCTGGATCATAATCATATATTTTGTTTATATATTCATCTAAGTCTTCAAATAAAGATTCAGATAATGAAATAACCCTTTTAGACTTAGGAGTCTTTGGTTCGGATATGATATCTCTACGGTTTAATCTAGCATAAGATTTGTTTACATTGAGAGTTAAGTTAACTTTATCAAAGTCTTTACCATTAAGAGCTAGTAATTCACCAGAACGAATACCGGTCCAAAATAACAAATTGAAAATTATTTTGCTTGTTGGTTTATCTGACACAGCTTCAATAAATTGATTAAATTCGTCTAATGTCCAGAATTGCATTGTATCAGCATGCTTTTTACCGATGCTGCCAGTTTTATGAATAGGATTAGAAGGTAAGTTATAAAATTTAACAGCATAATTTAGAATAGCTGAAATTTGATTGTTAATAGTCTTAATATAAGTTTGACTTAACTTTTTACCTTGAGAAGTTTCTTGCTTTAATAACCAATTCTGCCATTTCCTTATTTTCAATGAATCGATTTGATTAATAGGTAAATCTTCAAAAAACGGTAGTATTTTTGTGTTAATTACGTATTTTTTGTTTTCTTTCACCAGAATTAGTTTTATAGTAAAATCTCGAAGTCCATGTACTATTTTCTTTGTATGCTGGCATTTATGTTCCTCCTATTTTATGCTACAATAGGACATAGAAAAGAGACCTAATGTAGGTTGTTTTTTTTGGTTGAACATCACTCAAACTTTGGTCGGGGAGAGTGGTGTTTTTATTTTATTTGTTACGGTAAATTATCCATAGCATATTGCGCTTGTTCACTTGTAAATTCCTCATAAATCAATTGATCATAAAGACCTTGATCAGAAAATGAAGTGTAATCTAAGTAATCTATAGCTGCTTGAAGAGCGTTTTTATTCCAATCAGTTTTTACATTATCGATTGCGTATTGTGCAGCATCATCTGGATATCCTTCATAAATCAATTGATCATAAAGTTTGTTTTTTGAAAAGCTAGTATAATCTAAATAATCATAAGCATTGTTAAGAGCATTTTTATGTTCTCTTGGAACTTCTGACTCTTTTTTTGATTCTTCAGCAGCAATAGATTCTGAAGTAGCCTTAGCCTTTTCTTCTTCATCTTTCTTAACCGATTCAGCTTCAGCTTTTTCCTTTTCTTCTTGCTCTTTTTTTACTTTAGCCTCAGCTTCTTCCTTTTCTTTTTTTGCTATTACTTCAGCTTTTTCTTGTTTATCCTTTTCATCTAGTTCTTGTTTTGCTTCAGCTTCAGAATCTTCCTCACTTGTATCTTTTATGACCTCACTGGATTTTACAGTACTTCCTTCAGTTTGTTCTTCAGTAGTTGGATCCATAACTACTCCAACTATAAATAAAACAAAACCAACACCTATAGTAATTAAAGGCTTCTTAAAACCTTTCTTAGTAAAAAAAGAAGCGATTAACCAAATAATTCCAACTCCAAAAGCAAGAAAACCTATTATCCCAATAAACAAACCTATCTCCTCCATTTTTTGTTTACTATAAATGCTGTTAGTGTAAAGTAATTGTTGGAAACGAAAAAAAAGAAACAACTCCTGTGTTAAACTGTTTTTACCTACTAAAAACATAGAACAGGAGTTGTTCCTTAATGGATATTATACAGT
>NZ_JBATXB010000080.1:0-9047 GCF_049673005.1 Carnobacterium sp.
ACAAAGAAATACTGAACTAATTTCCAATCCGATAAGAAAAATTGTAAAAATTGACCACCGATTAAAGCTGCCATCAGTATCCCTATGGCTGATGGACTATTCTCGACTACAACTGAAATCAATAGTGTAATGGACGCTACCACAATTGATACAAACCACACTAGAGAATAAATCAATAATGTGTACTGGAATCGAGAGATTAGTATCGTTGAATCCGAATTCAATTCTCCCTTAATCAAATTAAAACCTGTTATAATAGGTTCGCTAAATCCCCACTGTTGAAAAAATAAATAAGATACTGTAGTAGCTAGTACACCAATGATGAATACTAAAATTGTTGTCATCATGATGAGTGCAACATACTTGCTCAATAATACTTTCCATCTTGGAACTGCTCGGGTAAGTAAAACTTTAATCGTTTTTTTTGAAAACTCATTTGAGACTAAATCTGCAGCTAAAATAACAACAAGAAGAGGAATAAAAAGCGTCATGCCTTGTTCTGCAAATTGAACATTAAATTTGGATGCTGTAGGAGTTATGGGGTTAATGTCATTTTCTATAAAATAGGTCAATTGCTGTATTTCTCTATCAACAGATGACCGAACTTCTTCTGGTATAAATTCATCTTGGCTACGCTTCTCAAGTTCATCAAGCCGTTGATTCGTTAGACTTTTCCAATCGTATTCTATTCCACCAGATTCCGCTTCAAACCTTTGTATATTTTTATCATAAGAATATTTTTGTCCATATGAAAGCAAACTAACAAAAATTAAAAGTAAAAGAATAATTAAAATCATTTTTTTCTTTAATAAAATTTTCATTATTTCATTTTGTATTAATGAAATCATGCTCTCACATCCTTACCCATTTTTATTTTGATCTGTAATTGTTAAAAATAAATCTTCTAATGTTCTTTTCTTATTTTCGATGTAGTTAATTTTTAAATTTGACTCAATTAACGTTTTATTTATTTCTGAAAGCAAGTTTACATCAATTAACGCTCTTACTGTTTTCCCATCAATAAACGAATTACAATTAAATGTATTTTTAAGAACGAATTGAGCTTTGTTTGGGTCATCTACTGTCCAAACAACTTCACCAGTAGATAGAACTTCTTGTATAGAAGCATTTTTAATAACGCTTCCGTTATTTATAATGCTTACACGATCACACATTAACTGAATTTCACTAATCAAATGAGATGAAATCAACACCGAGATACCCTTTTCTTTGGCTAATTTTTTTACAATGTCTCTAAATTCATGTATCCCTTGAGGATCAAGTCCATTTGTAGGTTCATCTAGAATTAATAGTTTTGGCTTGTGAATTAAAGCTTGAGCTAAACCCACTCTTTGCTTCATTCCCATAGAATAAACCTCTACTTTATCATGGATACGCTTTCCCATACCGACTAATTCAACAGCTTCATCTATATCTTTCTTGGTAACTCCTTTTGACATACTTCCTAACAGTTCTAAGTTTTTGTATCCGCTCATATAATCATAAAGATCAGGACCCTCTATTATACATCCTACATTGGACATCGCTTTTACAAAATCTTTTTTAAGGGAATACCCATTAATAGTTATTTCTCCTGATGTTGGCTTTGATAAACCAACAATCATCCTTAAAGTTGTTGTCTTCCCGGATCCGTTAGGCCCTAGAAAACCAACTATTTCTCCTTGTTTAATATCAAAACTAATCTCTTTAATAATTTGAATTTTTTTGATTTTTTTTGTTAGATTAGAAACCTTTAAAATCGATGTATCCATACTATACCTCTTTTCAAAGATGCTTTCATTTCTTATTCTTTGTCTATAACAACAATATACCTAACAAAGACACTTTACCGCAACTATCTTAGTCTGGAATCTTCAACCAAGCAAGTTAACTATGCTCCCATTTTGCGTTAAAAACTTACTTCAACATAAAAAACGATCAACATATTACAAAGACACTAGCGAGGTTTGCTTCTATCGCTAGTGTCTTTAAGTATTCCCTCTAGTATTTACTTCATAAATTGTAGCCCAAAATCAATGAGCGCTCGATCTGTATGCTTCGCACTCATTAAAGTCACTCCTAAAGGAACGTCATCTTGTTCAAGCAAAGGCAAAGTTAGCTGAGGTATTTCAGCAAGTGGTGAGATACAGAGTAGGTTAGACGATTGTGATCTTAAACGATCAATTTCTTTTAGCGTTGCAGATTTCATTGGAGCAATAGAAGAGGCTGTAGGTGTAATGAGGACAGCCCCATCTAACAGTAACGTCTCCATACGTTGAAGGAATTCTTTCTTCTTTTCTTTTGCTTCTAAATATCTTTCTCTAGTAATCGTAGAAGCCTTTTTTAAACGATCTTTAGGTCCCGGAGATAGTCGAGGACGATAGGCATTAATAAATCCTCCATAACTTTCCCAAATCTCGTATCCTTGGATAACTTGAAACACTTCTTTGACCCAATAATCTAATCCTTCTTCGGCAATCGTTATGTGCTCAACTTTACCTAGCTTATTTCCGATTTCATTCATCACGCCATCAAAAGCTTCTTTCACTTTTTTATCAACCATTTCAAATGCATCATCAACAATATACAACTTGGTAAACTTGCCTTTATTAGAATCTTCCCCCAATAACACTGTAGCAACATCTTGAAACACTTGTTTTTCTGACGCTACAAAACCCAAAACATCCATACTCTTACAATAAGGCGCCTCTCCATCGTTTTGAATTCGTTCATAACTTGGTCGAATACCGATAATTCCATTGTAAGAAGCCGGAACTCGTACAGAGCCTAAACAATCACTGCCAATCGCAAAATCAACTAGCCCACCTGCTGTTGCCGAACAGGAACCACTTGAAGAGCCTCCTGTCAGTCTACGTGTATCTGTTGGATTTAAAGGACTCCCATAATGCCAATTCTCTCCACTTATGCTATAGCAAAGTTCATCACATACCGTCTTTCCAACAAGATCAGCACCATTATCTAACAATTTTGTGATTGCGCTCGCCGTAAAACTATCTGGCTCACTGTAGCGAAGCCAATCAGGATGGCCATTCCCCCACGTACTCCCCTTAATTCTAAAAACATCCTTTGCACCAAAGACATAATTTGATAGTGATTTACCGCTTAATCCTTTGATAGCTATATGATTGTCTCTTACAAAAGATTGCAATGGATCATATGGTGGAGTAGTTGAGACTGTCAATTTTTCCAACTGTTTCATCGCATAATTACTCATCCTTCAGACTCCTATCGTTTGCTTTAGTTTTTGCTTCTTTATAAGATAAGCCATTTGCTAAATTTTCTACAAAACGAGTATCTATCCTTTTTAATTCTTTAGCTTTATTTAATACTATTTCTACGTGTTCAAATGGTATGACAATCACACCAGACTCGTCTCCAAAAATTAAATCATCGGGCTCAATTAAAACGTTATCCATTTCAATCGCTACATTAGTCGCCTCGACCCTGACCAACTCCTTACCGCTCTTACTAGAGCAGCCCTTTGCAAATACAGGAAATCCAAGATCTTGAATAGGTCCGACATCACGATAAACGCCATTTAATACTGCACCTCCTACACCATTTTTTTGAGCATACAGTGCCATTGTGTCTCCCCAGACGCTTCCATCTATTCTTCCTTGGTTGTCGATAACGACAATTCTATCTGCTGGAATATCCTCTAAAAAAGTTCCAAACTTCCTTTCTTTTTCATTTTTAGAGACATACTTTACCGTAAAAACTTGTCCACAAATGGTTGTGTTTTTAATCATCTGTTTGGGTAGAATACATCCTCCTTGTTTTAGATTCAACTCATCAAAAGCATCCGATAACGTACATGAATCTAGTTCTTTATATTCTCTAATTAGTTGTTTCTTTAGTGTATTCATCCTATTTGTCTCCTCTTAGATTATTTTATTTTCTTACCTGTTAAGACTTCCCTGCTGTATGAGTTAGTGCTCTCAACTAAGGAGTATAGATGAATCATAGCATCGAGAGAAAACGTTTGCAACGATTCCTTCATGCCTATTCCCGTAGAAGATACCCTTACATAGATTTAAGAAACCTCTTTTACATAACCGATTTATTATTAACGCTCTATTGGCTAGATTTGCTTTTGTACTTAACTTCAGACTAATAGAATGGTACAGTAACTTAAAAATACTTATACATATGAAAGGAATGATTTTTTGTTAGATAAAACAATCCCCTATGCGGAAATTTGGATGTATCTTCCACAAAACATACCCATCACAGAACCTTCGCTACCTGAAGGGTTTCACTTTGAGTTTTACCAACCAGGAGATGAATTAGACTGGGCAACTATTGAAACAGCGGTTTTAGAATTCGAAAAGGAGAGTCAAGCAGTAGACTACTTCAAAAAAAAATTTAGTCCGTATTCAACAGAGCTGAAGCAACGAATGTTATTTGTCGTGACCTCTTCGGGAGAAAAAGTAGGAACCTGCACGGCTTGGTGGAAAGAAGTCCCTAATGGAACTCGTTATCCACTAGTCCACTGGGTCGCTGTAAAACCAGGATACCAAGGAAAAGGATTGGCAAGAGCGATGATGAACTATACCCTTATACTATTAAAAAAACTCGAAAGTACCTCTCCCGCATATTTGCATACTCAAACTTGGAGTCATGTTGCTATTCGATTCTATCAACAATTAGGTTTTGTTCTCTCAGATAAGAATTTAGACGGAAGTCCAAATCCAGATTATCTAAAAACCATAGAAATTCTAGAAAAAATAAATGCAACCTAATCTGCAAATAAACTTACTAAAGACGAACTATTTTGTTTGAATTCTATTTTTTGATAGTTAAAACCTTGAATTCCTTTTGACAAATGACGATTTAAATAGTATTCTATTAAGAATTAGGTTGGAATGGAGGAAGTAGTATGAACACAAAAAAGAAATTTAGAATTGGACTTGTACCAAAATTATTAATTGCCATCGGCTTGGGAGTTTTGGTGGGACAATTAACCTTTATACCCGACTTTTTACTTCAAATACCCGTTACTTTATCGGCCTTATTTAGTCAATTATTAGCTTTTATTATTCCCTTAATGATTGTTGGTTATGTTATCAAAGGTATTTCTGACCTTACAGATGGAGCTGGAAAATTACTCAGTCTCAATGTTTTGCTCGCTTACTCAAATACTTTGATTGGTGGATTCATCGCTTACTTTTTAGCGTCAAATCTTTTCCCATTATTTATTGATGCTTCTGTAAGAGAAACGGTTCAAACAGACGGTACTGAATTAGCACCCTTATTTACTTTACCTTTAGAGCCCTTATTCAGTGTGACATCAGCAATTGTTTTTGCTTTTTTATTCGGTGTTTTTATCTCTTGGTTGCGTAAAGAAAAAAAAGGCGAAGTTCTGTACAACGTTTTTACTGAGTTCGGTGAAATTATTACTCAAATATTAAAAACGATTATTATTCCAGGTTTACCGATTTATATTTTCGGAAATTTTTTAAACTTAAGTTATAGTGGTGCAGTATTCTCACTTCTGTCCGTCTTTTGGAGAGTATTTGTCGTTGTAATCAGCTTACAAATCTTACTTCTAGTGGTATTATTCATCCTTGCAGGACTTTATACTGGTAAAAATCCAATTGTATTATTAAAAAATCAATTGCCCGGCTATTTTACTGCTTTAGGCACACAATCTTCTGCTGCTACTATCCCAGTAAATATGGAGTGTGCACGTAAGAATGGTGTATCAAAAGAAATTAGAGAATTTGTTATTCCGTTAAGTGCAACGATTCATCTTATGGGTAGTGTTGTAACCATCACTTCTTGTGTCACTGCTGTATTGTTAATGTTTGATATGCCACATGGCTTTGGTATGATGGCTGGATTTATTGCTACTCTAGGTGTTGCTTTGGTTGCTGCACCCGGAGCACCAGGTGGCGCTATTATGAGTGCTATTCCGTTTGTCTATATGGTTGGCATTGATCCAACTGGTTCATTAGGAAATCTGCTTATTTCTCTTTATATTACCCAAGATAGTTTTGGTACTGCAGCAAATGTTTCTGGTGATAACGCTATTGCACTTGTCATTGACAAGGTTTATAACAAGTATATTTTAAAGTCCGTTGAACCTAAAGAAACTAAAACATTTAGTAGTATCGATAATTTATAGCCATACCTTTCTAATTAGACTAAGAAGGAGCAAGTTTTTTGCTCCTTCTTTTTTTATCTTTATTTTCTTAATCATTGCGCAGTGCTATAATTTAAATATATGTGTACAGATTTATACCGTCTGATAAATAAAAGGAGCGAATTCATGAAAAAATCATATACACTAGGTAGACTATCTTTTACAGGTAGTACATTAAAATGGATAGCTATTCTAACAATGTTACTCGATCATATTGGTGCTTTTTTGATTGAACCCTACTTATCAACTTATGGAATAGGTCTTGGATCAGCTTTCACAGCAAATGGACCTTTAACAACTAGCCCTTATTCGCTTCTTTTTCAAGTCGATCTTATTTTAAGATTAATAGGAAGACTCTCTTTCCCCATTTTTGCCTTTCTTCTTGTTGAAGGATTCCTTCATACTAGTAATCTAAAAAAATACATTTCTCAAATAGGAATTTTCGCTCTGATTTCTGAAATCCCTTTTGATCTAGCTAGTGCAGGAGTTTATTTAGAAACTTCACACCAAAACATATATTTCACTCTATTCATTGGCTTATTGTGCATCACTTTCTTTGATAGAGTTGATAAAACCAATGATAGTAAATGGATTATACTTCTTTTAGCCTTATTTTTCAGCGAACTGTTACATGTTGATTATTCCATCATAGGTATCATGAGTATCTTCATATTTTATTATTTTCATGATCATATTCTATTAAGAAACAGCTTAAATGCACTAATCTTTTTATTAAATTTTACCGCAGTATTTTCTTTAATCCCAATTCAACTCTATAACGGTAGAAGAGGCAAACAAAACAAAAAACTCTTTTATATTTTTTATCCTGCTCATCTTATCGTACTGTATTTCATTCGAATTACTTTTTTCTCGTTTTTTTAAATACCAGTAAGAAGATCCATCGTTGTGCAACTCATTAGTAGAGGTGAAGTTTTTTTAATCAAATCAAAGTTAATTTATAAAAAAGAGGCTTAATTTTTATCTTAAAGTTGGTTTAAAACAAAAGGAGTGTACCTATGACTGTTTCTTTAAGGGCAATAAAAATAGCCTTTGCTACAACAATTGCTATTTTTCTAGCTCAACTACTTCAATTAGACTATAGCGTCTCAGCAGGTATCATCGCTATTCTAAGTGTCTTAGACACTAAAAAATCATCCGTTCGTATTGCACTTCAAAGGGTGAGCTCTACCATTCTGGCTTTAACTATTGCAACTATACTCTTTCAATTTATTGATTTTAGTACCCTTGTATTTGGACTGTATCTTCTAATCTACATTCCTTTAGCCTATAAGTTAAACGTAGAAGTAGGTATCGCGCCCTGTTCTGTACTTGTTTCTCATTTATTAGTGGAACAAAGCACCTCAATTGGATGGCTTACAAATGAATTTTTGTTAATGGTTATCGGTGCGGGAATTGCGATTTTATTTAATTTATATATGCCTTCGAAAGAACCTCAATTACTTGTTTTAAGGACTAACATTGAAGAAAAAATGAAGCAAATTTTAATTGGATTTGATTTAATTTTGACTAACGGTTATTCAAACAAAAAAGTCGAATGTTTATTAAATGAGCTTTCAGAAGATTTAAAAATCGCAGAAAAAATGGCTTATACAGACTACAATAATCAGTTATTTAGTCCGGATAAAGATTACCTCATTCACTACTTTGATATGCGTCAGCAGCAAGTCAAAGTATTAGCGGAAATGTCGACAGATCTAGGAGCCTGTTCATTACCTACAAAACAAACTATCATTTTAGCACGTTTGTTTCGTCAAACTGCAGAACAATTGCATGAAAGCAATCCTGTTGTAGATTTAAAGAAAGATATTCAGTCCTTATTAAATGAATTTAGAAATAGTGAGCTACCTAAAACACGAAAAGAGTTTGAAAATCGAGCAGCTTTATTTATCCTTTTGAACGATTTCACTCGGTTTATTCAAATAAAAAAAGAATTTTTTGAGCAGGAAAAAGCTTAATCACCAATTGTGAGAACACTGTAATCCATAACTATATTTAGGTGAAATAAAAAAAGCAAAAGAGTAGTTTTACCTCTTTTGCTTTTTCTTCATTTTCATCATTATTCCTCATTCGTTTACAAGGACTAGAACATCCGACACAAGTTATTTGCTTTGCATCTTTTTAGTATTTCATAAAAATTCAATGGTTGGTTTCCCTAAGATAGGATTAATATACGTACGGCAATCGACTTCATAAAGTTCGGAAATAACTGTTTCTGTTATCACTTCTTCAGGTGTTCCTTGTTTAACTATCCGTCCATCTTTCATAGCGTACAAGTAATCGGTAAAGCGTGCAGCTAAATTCAAATCATGTAAAGCTGCTAATACGCTAATAGGCAAATCCCTGACTATTTTCAATATACTCAACTGGTGCTTAATATCTAAGTGATTGGTCGGCTCATCTAAAACTAAAAATTTAGGTTGTTGCACCAACGTTCTACCTAATATAACCCGCTGTTTTTCTCCACCTGATAAGGATAAAAAACTTCTATCAGCGAGTTCTTGTAAGTCCATTTGCTGAAGAATTAGTTCGACGATTTCATAATCTAACGCGTTGTCTCTTTCCATCAATCCTTTATGTGGCGACCGTCCAAGCAAAAGCATTTGACGAACAGAAAAATCAAAATTCACTTGATGAAATTGTCCTACTACCCCTAATTTTTTTGCTAGCTGTTTATTTGACAGTTCTTGAACCGTCTCGTTATCCAGAGTAATGATTCCTACATTAGGCTCGAGGATTTTTGAAATACTTTTTAATAAAGTCGACTTCCCGCAGCCATTCGGCCCAATTAACCCAACAAATTGATTGTCATTAACCTGCAAAGAAATGTGTTCTACAATTTTTTTGGAAGCAATCGATACCG
>NZ_JBATXB010000081.1:0-4961 GCF_049673005.1 Carnobacterium sp.
ATGGCAACCATTCAAAAAGACGTAATGGCAACTTTAAAAATAAGTTTACCTGAGACGAATGAAGAGTTGAACACAGAATACATAAAAATGATAAATGAGACAGGCACTGAAAATGGGGGAAAAGACTAGCTACTTTTACACGAACAGTTTTCAGTTGTCGCAACAGGACTTAATGAAGCATCAAAAGAAACTGGTATCACTAAACCGTTAGATTCGTCACTTGAAGAAGAAACCTTTACTCAAGTACCAAACACACTAATAAAAGATAAAACAGTAAACCATACTCAACGGAATCTATCGGATCAATTCCAATTAGCAACTAGTGAAACCGAAGGGTTAAATCAACAGATAAACGCAGAGGAAAGTTCAGATGGTTACTATACTATCGTAAGTGAAACAGATAAGGCAAGCAATAATACTCAGCTTAATGATTTAGTAACACCGCGTCTATTGACAAAAGACTGGTCTCAAATAAAAAAAACAACTGAAACAGAAAAAAATGTTGGTTTAGATAAACAATTGCCGCTAGAAGAAAAAGAAACTTCAATACTAAACAATCAACTTAGTAAAGAGATATTGTTTTCAGCTAAAACTGTCGTTAAAGAAGGAAAAGAAACGCCACTTACGCCAGTAATAAGCAACGGAGCAGAACAAAAAGCATTAATTGATGAGGATACCGATGGAACGGTTAAGGTAGATTCCACAGTTATGAATCAAAAAAATAGTGTTGAACCGATTCTCGTTAAAGGCGCTACTCAAGATTCGATAAGACAAAAAGTAACGCAAGAAGTGAATCAACTTATTTCAAACGAAATCGAACAAGCACAAACTAAAGGACAGTCTAGTGCGAAAGTTACCCTCTCACCAGAAGGTATGGGAGACATTTCAATTTCTCTTGAGTTAAAAGATAGTGTGTTGTCTACAAAGATTATTGTAGACAATTTAAAAACACAAGAGCTACTAACTGGTGGCGTACCAAAGTTATCGGATAATTTAAATCGGCATTCTATCCAAATAGGTGAAGTAACCATTCAATTAACAACGGCAGATCAAAATAGTTCTCATTTTGACCAAAGACAACACCGAAAAGAGCATCAACTAAAAAGACCTGCGACTAGAGGAACATTTGGTGAGAGTGTGCCAGCCCAAGGAGTACAAGAAGCCCAGGGGAAGACAGGTAGATTGAGTATTTTAGTTTAGAATAGGGAGGAAAAGAATGACGATTCCAGGTGGTTTTCATATTGGTTCAGTACAGAGTTTAGCCCCGCTTAAGGGAAAAGGCAATGAAATCACAACAGATGATTTTTTACAGATTATGGCGGCAACAATGAAAATGCCCCCTATGCCTGGTGAAAGTGGCGGTAGTGGCGGTGGAGAAACCGACCAACTTACTCAACTAGCGACTTTTAATATGTTGGATCAATTAACTAGAATTTCTGAGAAAATCGACTCAGGGTTATTGATGAGTCAACAACAGCAAGCTTTTGGATTAATGGGTAAGGAAGTAAAAGTGTTACATGGAGAAACCTTTGCAACAGGAAAAGTTGAAAAGGTCCGTTTCGATAAAGGTTTTGCAACGATTCAATTAAATGGGAATAATTATTATCTAAATGATATTTTAGAAGTAAGCACGAAAGAGTTTGAACCGCCTAAGGAAACGAAACCAACTGAAGAACCTAAAAAAATAATAACGAACTAACGAATAAACTGCTAGCGGCTAAAAGCCACTAATTCGTATAAACGGATTAATTGAATGGAGGAAGCAACATGTTAAAATCTTTATACTCAGGTGTTACCGGAATGAAAAATATTCAAACAAAAATGGACGTTATCTCGAATAATATTGCCAACGTTAATACAACGTCTTTCAAAACAGGAAGAGTTCGTTTTGAAGATATGATTAGTCAAACGAATGTTAGAGCACAGAAAGGAACAAATGCTCAACAAGTTGGACTTGGTGTGCAAGTTGGTTCTATTGATACAGTTATGTCTGGTGGTTCATTGCAATCAACTGGTAGACCATTAGATTTTGCAATTGAAAATGGCGATAATTCATTCTTTACGGTTAAAAACGGTGATCAAACATTCTATACACGTGATGGTGGTTTTTACCAAGATTACGAAGGGAATTTAGTTACAAGTTCAGGTTTTAGTATTATGGGCTTTTCAGGTGGAGCACCATATGAAAACGATGAAAATTTTAAAATTGATAGTTTAGGAAAAACTCCTTCACCATTAAAAATAAGCGATAAATTATCTGTTGGCAATCCAGCGGTTGAAGTAAGTTTACAAGATTATACAATTGATAAAGATGGTTTTGTTGTAGGTATGTATAGCAATGAAAAATCTTATGTTTTAGGCCGTGTAGCCTTAACAAGTTTTTCTAATCCAGATGGACTTGAAAAACAAGGTGGCAATATGTATTCTCAATCAGCTAACTCAGGAGAACCTACATTAGGGAATCCTTCAGATCCAGGATATGGTTCTGTTCGTTCAGGTTTCTTAGAAATGTCTAACGTTGACTTGGCCAATGAATTTACAGATATGATTGTTACAAGCAGAGCGTATCAAGCAAACTCAAGAAGTATTACAACATCTGATACAATGCTAGAAGAATTGATTAATCTGAAGAGATAATCCATTAAGAAATAGATAACCTCGAATACTTTATTTGCGTATTCGAGCGTCTGTTTTCTATTTTCAGTGATAGAAATGAGGATATAAGATGATTGCTTTAACAGATGTTTCAGGAAGAGAGTTTTACTTGAATTGTGAATTAATATATAGAATAGACCGTTCTTTCGATACAATTATTACTTTAACAGATGGAAAAAAACTAAGGGTGATAGAAAAAGAACCTGAAATTGTAGAAAAGGTAATTGCTTTTAAAAGAAAAATACATAACGGTTTTGTAGAGGGAGAACAATGAAAAAAAATATAGTACCATTTGTCGGTTTTATCTTAGGGGTTGCGTTAATTGTTTGGTCTATAACGTCTTCTGGAAATTTAACAAGTTTTGTAGATGTTCCATCACTAATTATTACGCTAGGTGGATCCTTTAGTGCCTTACTCATCAGCTACCCATTAAAAACGTTGAAAAAAATTCCATCGGTGGTTAAGAACTTAATGATGGATCCTAATAAAGACTATGGTAAATTAATTGAAGGTTTTTCTGAATATTCTAGAAAAGCTAGAAGCCAAGGGATCTTATCTATTGAAGGCGACTTAAAAGAGGAAGACAATGAATTAGTTGTAACGGGATTACAAATGGTTATTGATGGAATGGATCCAGAAAACATTCAAGAAATTTTAGACATTAAAATTGATAATATTGAAAAAAGACACCGTGAAGGTCAAGAGATTTTCTTTAAGTGGGGAGAATTGGCTCCAGCTTTTGGTATGATTGGAACACTTATTGGACTAATTATCATGCTTGGTGAATTAGATGACCCGAGCGCGATAGGGGTTGGTATGGCAACAGCTTTATTGACAACACTATATGGTAGTTTTATGGCTAACTTAGTCTTTTTGCCAATAGCAACGAACTTGAAATTACAAACCGATAAAGAAATGCAAATGTGTGAAATGATTACGGAGGGAATATTAGCGATTCAAGCTGGACAAAACCCACGTATTATTGAGCAAAAATTAAGAAGCTATTTGCCCGACGACAATAAAGAAGAGGTCTTAGAAGAGTCTGGACAACTTCAGCGTGAGGAGCAGTAAGGATGGCTAGAAGAAAAAAGGTAGAACAGAAAGCCGAGAGTTCAGGTGGATGGATTGTTACATTTTCTGATTTAATGTCATTGCTATTAACTTTTTTCATTTTATTGTACTCCATGTCTAGTGTGAGCGAAGCCAAGTTTTTAGAAGCTTCTCAATCGCTCCAAATGGCATTGAATGGAAGAGGCGGAGGAACGACGATTCTAACAGATTCAACATCCATCGTTGAAGAGCCACCGGCTTCTCCAACAGAAGAAGCAATTAATCCTGAAATAGAAGAACTGTACGAAAAAGTAACGGGTTATGTAGAAGAGAATGATATGACTTCAAAAGTCTCCGTTGAAATGGATAAAGATGGTGTATATGTTGATATCCAAGAATCAGTCTTATTTAGTTCAGGTAGTGCAGATGTTTCTGAGCCAGGAAAACAAACTTTGAGTGTATTGGCTGAATTAGTCAATTCTTTAAAAAATGATTTAGTTATTGAGGGGTATACCGATGACGTTCCTATAAGAAATTCGAATTTTTCTAATAACTGGGAGTTGTCTTCGGGACGAGCAATATCGGTTTTACGTTATTTAAGTGAACAAGAAAAAGTTGATCCAAAACGCTTATCTGCTAAGGGGTATGGAGAATACACACCAAGTGTCCCCAATAATACAGATGCAAATAGAGCAATAAACAGAAGAGTAAACATTGTTATTGTTTACGATAGTCAGGAG
Organism: Carnobacterium sp.; assembly: GCF_049673005.1. Lineage (GTDB taxonomy): Bacteria > Bacillota > Bacilli > Lactobacillales > Carnobacteriaceae > Carnobacterium_A. The sequence continues at coordinate 4,446 of NZ_JBATXB010000081.1, forward strand.
GCTAAGCGATAAATGAAAAAGAGGTCAGATGGAAAAGGGACAGATGAAACGAAAAAAAAAAACTGGCTCCTTCCAGTCATTGTTATTGTTTCAACGTTAATTATTGGTGGAGTGATTAGTTTTGGTTTCACTTCAGGTAAAGTTCAAGCATTTATGAAAAACTTGAGTGAAGAAAAAGTAGTAGAAACAACGGTCCCGATGGAGGAATTTTTAATTAACTTAACGTCTGAAAAAGACAAAAAAGAACAGTTTCTTAAAATTGAATTAGCGGTTTATAGCGACGAAAAAGATTCTCAAGAAGTTATTGTCGCTAAAACGCCTCAAATTAGAAATGCTATTATTAATGTATTAAGAAAACAAACGTCAGAGACTGTTTTCGGAGAAGATCAAGAATTGATTGCTCTTAAACAAGAACTGATTAGTCAAATCAATAAATCATTAGGAAAACCAGTTATTAGCGATATATTTATTACGAATATTATTATGCAGTAAAGCAAGTGAAAGGAAGCTGGAATA
>NZ_JBATXB010000082.1:0-8568 GCF_049673005.1 Carnobacterium sp.
TTTTGTTTATTTTAAACCATTAATTTGCTACAAAAAAAACTATAAAAAAAGAAATCTTATCCACATAAAAAGTGGAAGTAAAGATTTCTTTTTTTTCTTACTTACTGGGACTTTTGTCCCAGCCTCTTTTTAAGTTTTAATTAGTTATGTCCTAGCCTCTTTAAGAAAATAATTCTTCTGCTTGTTTTGGAAAACGTTTCTTAACAGCCTGTTTGATAATGCGATCAGTAAGTGGAATATTTTGAACTAAAAGAGGTCCGTGAAGGTAAGAACAAAAGGTCTGTTTATAATGTGCCCCCTCAGTTCTATCTTCGCCATTATTGCCTTGACCCTTTTCGACAATACCTAAAGGCTTGACTTGATCGCCTAAAAAAGTTCGGCCATTGTGGTTTTCAAAGCCTTTATAAGTTTCACCAAATTCTTCATTTTTAATTACGATATCGCCAATAAATCGATTGTTAACTTGATTAAGCGTATAATAATCAAGTGCTCCAGCGCCTTCAATTTTTGTTCCAGCCGCATCAACATAATAATGACCTAGCAATTGAAAGCCCCCGCAAATACCAACCATGACACCGTCGTTTTCAATGTACGATGAAAGATCAGATTTTTTTGTTTGCAAATCTAGTGAAACGATACGTTGTTCAAAATCTTGTCCTCCTCCAAAGAAAACTAAATCATATTTAGAAGGATCAAAAGATTGATTAAGACTGATGATTTCAACATTAAATAAAATACCATGTTGTTTAGCGCGATGTTTTAACATCAATAAATTGCCATTGTCTCCATAAGTATTTAATAAGTTCCCATAAAGATGACAGACAGTTAATTCAATCATGTTACATGCCTCCCTCAATATAGTTCTGATTAGCTAATTCTTTTCTCAATTGTAAAATAGCTGTATAGGTTGCTAAAACATGAATTTTTTTAGTAGGTGCTTGTTTAAAACTGTTAATTAGGTCTGGGATTTCTGGAATAACTTGTAAGTTTTCAGGCAGAATACCGGCAACCTCTAAACGGGTTTTGATATCATCAACTCGTTCTCCACCCACAGTGAATTGTTTGATAGCCATCTCTGATACACTTTCATAGTCTGCATCCCATATCCAACTGGTATCTGTTCCATCAGCTGCATTAGCATTTAAGATGGAAACTAAAGAGAATGGTTCTGGATCACGAGCAATCATGTCTAAAACTTGATTTAGTCCTACTGGATTTTTTACAAGATTAACGGTAATTTCTTTATCGCCTACTTGAATCACTTCTTGACGACCAAAAACGCGTTTAGAAGAGTGGAATCCATCACGGATTTGATCAGTTGAAACATCGAAAATCCGACCGATACTATAAGCTGCAAGTGCGTTATAGATATTGTATTGTCCACCTATAGTGATTTCAAATTGTTCGCCATCAATAACAAAACGAGAAGACTGGTGATCCATATTAAGGATATCTGTCATTCGATAGGTCAGATCAGGGCGATGGAAACCACACTCAGGGCAATAATATTTACCTAAATTACTGTAAGAAATAAACTTATACTGTAAAATGTTATGGCAATGAGGACAAAGAACCCCATCTGTATTGTAATGAGCCTGAGTTTCCCCATCTGGTAAATGATCAAATCCAAAATAAATCCGTTCATTCACTGTTTCTTTCGAATTAAAAATAGGCGCGTCTCCGTTACTAACAATTAAAGCATCAGGGGCTAATGCTGCTCCATCTAGCATTAGTTGATAGGTCGTATAAATTTCACCATAACGATCCATTTGATCACGAAAGACATTCGTAAATACGATTGCTTTAGGTTTTACATATTTTGTTACATGAACCAAGCTAGCCTCATCAACTTCTAAAATGGCTACTTTCTTTTTTGAACTTGGTTTATAAGAATGATGTTGCAAAAATGTTGAAATAATCCCTTGCAACATATTAGCACCAGTGGGATTTGTAATGATATCAGGGTATTTTTGTTTCAAAACTTGATAAGTTAAAGCCGTAGTCAAAGTTTTCCCATTCGTTCCGGTCACAATAACTACTTCATAATCTTTAGATAAAGCCCCTAAAACAGTAGGGTCTAATTTCTGGGTTAACATTCCAGGATAACTACTTCCACCTTTAAGAAAAGTGTGCAGTCCCCATCTGGTTGTTTTTCCTACCGCTATAGCAAGATTGTTTCGTATGCTCAATTGAGTTTCCTCCAATAATAAATGAAATGGTTTGATAATCCTATTAGCTATTCTAGCATAATTATTTTGATAAGAGATTAAATTTCCGTAACAACTTCTATTATATAAGAAAAAATCTTTTTTCGCTAAATTCATCTATTCATGACTAAATAAAAAAGCAAAAGCAAATAGGAATAACAAGAGAAATCAGCCCTATTCTATTTTTCTTTTACAAATTTAATGCATTATCCCCAAAATTACCGTATAATTCAAAGAGATTCCTATGAAAGAAAAGAGGATATAAACTATGGCTCAGCTTTTTTTTAAATACGGTGCGATGAATAGTGGTAAAACAATCGAAATACTTAAAGTTGCTTATAACTACGAAGAGCAAAATAAACCCGTTGTCATCATGACTAGTGGGTTAGATAATCGTGACGAAGTTGGAATTGTTTCAAGCCGAATCGGATTGAGACGAGAAGGTATTTCTATTTTTGATGATACAAATATTTTTGAACTCGTTCAAAAACTTGATTTTGATCCCGCTTGTGTTTTAATAGACGAAGCACAGTTTTTGAAGAAGACACATATTTTACAATTAGCTAAAATTGTGGATGACTTGGGTATACCAGTAATGGCATTTGGACTTAAAAATGACTTTAAAAATGAATTGTTTGAAGGTTCTGAGTATTTACTTTTATATGCGGATAAGATTGAAGAAATGAAAACAATCTGTTGGTACTGTCATAGAAAAGCGATTATGAATATGCGTTTGATAGACGGTAAACCTGTTTATGCAGGGGAACAAATACAAATAGGAGGAAATGAAAGCTATTTCCCAGTTTGTCGTAAGCACTATTTTAATCCCCCTTTATAAGAAATAACAAGTACGATGGAATTTAAAAACGATTGTATTTCTGTCCAAAAATTTAAGGACAAATATAGAAGAAATACAACGATAAATAAAGGAGAAATTAAGCATGTTTGATAGACTAGCGAGCGTCGAAGGACGCTATGAAGAATTAAATGAATTATTGAGCGATCCTGATGTGGTTAGCGATACAAAACGTTTAATGAAGTTAACAAAAGAAGAAGCCAGTCTGCGTGAAACAGTAGCCACTTATCGTCGCTACAAAGAGGTTGAGGCAGATATCGAAGATACTTTGGAGATGTTATCGGAAACTTCAGATCCAGAAATAACCGAGATGGCAAAAGAAGAATTAACAGATTTAAAAAAAGAAAAAACAGGAATTGAAGAAAAGATGAAAGTCTTAATGCTTCCTAAAGATGAGAATGATGATCGAAATATCATTATGGAAATTAGAGGCGCAGCCGGTGGAGATGAAGCAGCTTTATTTGCTGGCGATTTATTTGGTATGTATCAAAAATACGCAGATGCTCAAGGTTGGAAAACAGAAGTATTAGACGCGAATATTACTGGTATTGGTGGTTATAAAGAAGTAACAATCATGATTACTGGAGACAATGTGTATTCTAAATTAAAATATGAAAATGGTGCACATCGCGTGCAACGTGTTCCATCTACTGAATCACAAGGCCGTATTCATACATCAACTGCAACAGTAGTTGTCATGCCAGAAGCAGAAGAAGTGGAATTGAATCTTGCCGACAAAGACATTCGTGTAGATATTTACCATGCAAGTGGAGCCGGTGGACAGCATGTAAATAAAACGGCTTCGGCAGTGCGGTTGACTCATTTGCCAACAGGGATTACCGTAGCGATGCAAGATGGCCGTTCACAAATTCAAAACCGTGAAAAAGCGATGAAAGTTTTAAGAGCTCGAGTATACGATCATATTCAAACTGAAGCTCAAGATGTTATCGATACGGAGCGTAAATCTGCCGTTGGTACTGGAGATCGTTCAGAAAGAATTAGAACGTACAACTTCCCTCAAAGTAGAGTGACTGATCATAGAATTGGGTTAACTATTCAAAAATTAGAACAAATTTTGGGTGGTAAACTTGATGAAATTATTGATGCATTAATTCTGCATGATCAAACAGAAAAAATGGAGCAATTAAAAAATGATCACTAATGAAACATATAGAGAAGTCCTAAAATGGGCTTCTTCTTTTTTAGAAGGAGCTGGTCAAGAAGGGATAGCTGCTGAAATTTTATTAAGGGAGCGTCTCGAGTGGTCTAAAACCGATTTTATTTTGCATTTAGACCAAGAAATTTCTACAGAAATAAAAAAGCAATGGGTGATGGATGTTAAAAACCATAGTAAAGGGATTCCGATTCAGTACTTACTAGGCTATGAATGGTTCTATGGGTATAAATTTAAGGTGAATTCGGATACGTTAATTCCACGTCCAGAAACAGAAGAAATAGTCGATAAATTTTTAAAAAGTGTACCAGAAAAACCGTTGAAAATAGTCGATATTGGGACTGGTACTGGAGTTATTGCTATTACGATAAAGAAAGAGCGTCCACAAGACGATGTGACAGCCATTGATTTATCTGATAAAGCTCTATTAGTAGCTAAAGAAAATGGAGAAAATCTTAAAGCAAATGTAAGGTTTTTATTAGGCGATTTAACAGATCCGGTTAAATCTGAAAAATTTGATATCGTTATTTCGAATCCTCCTTATATTGGTAGGGACGAAAAAAAATACATGGATGACTCAGTATTAAAGTATGAACCTGAATTAGCTTTGTTCGCTGAAAATGAAGGATTAGCAGTTTACCAAAGATTAGCCAAAGAGATTCCATTTATATTGAAACCAAATGGACAACTATTTTTAGAAATTGGATTTAAGCAAGGAAATATAGTGAAAACGCTCTTCCAAAAAGCCTTCCCAACAGCAGATGTGACAATTGAAAAAGATATGAGCGGACAAGACCGTTTACTTAAAGTAAAATGCAATTAAAGTAGAATCTCTTTCAACAATAAGCATAGAGGACATGTGGCAAATAACGAAATAAAAAGATGGAGGTGTTTTTTTGAACACCAAACGATTTCAATTGAATGAAATTGAAGCAGCAGCAAAGTTGTTAAAACAAGGGGAGTTAATTTCTTTTCCGACAGAAACAGTTTACGGACTAGGAGCAAATGCAATGGATGAAGCAGCAGTAAAAAAGGTATATTCCGCAAAGGGGAGACCAAGCGATAATCCTTTAATTGTCCATGTTGCTTCTGTTGATGAAGTAGAAAAGTACGTCGAAGAAGTTTCAGAACAGGCAAAAGAGTTAATGGCTAAATTTTGGCCCGGACCCTTAACGTTAATATTTAAAACGAAACCAGGAGTCTTTTCTAAAACTGTAACGGGTGGGCTGACAAGTGTTGCGATAAGAATGCCAGATAACGAAGCGACTTTAGCTTTGATTAACTTAGCGGGAGTTCCGTTGGTTGGACCTAGTGCAAACACATCAGGGAAACCTAGTCCAACAACAGCTGATCACGTTTACCATGATTTAAATGGGAAAATTGCGGGTATTTTAGATGGTGGAGAAACTGGATTAGGATTAGAGTCAACTGTTTTAGATATAACGGATCCTAAAAAACCAACGATTTTGAGACCAGGAGCACTGACAAAAGAAGATTTAGAGTCTATTTTGGAAAACGTATATCTAGATCAACACTTTGTTACTAAAGATGAAAGTCCTAAAGCGCCGGGTATGAAATATACGCATTATGCACCTAATGAACCCGTTGTAATTGTGAATGGTGCAGACGAACAATGGCAAAAGGCTATTGCTTATTACCAAAATAAAGATGAAAAAGTAGGATTATTAGCTAACGAAGAGAGAATAAATCAATATAAAGGAACTGTAACTGCGGTATATTCTTTGGGCGAAAAAGATAGTACTATAGCGGCAGCTAAATCTCTATATGCTGGTCTTCGTTCTTTTGAAAAGACACCAGTAACCGTAATATTAGCTGAGGCCTATGATAAAAACGGAATAGGTGGAGCGTATATGAACCGTTTAGAAAAGGCGGCCGCAAATCATTATTTTACAGAAGAAATGTCTAACAGTAGTGAACAACAATAGTGAATTCAAACTAAACTAGTTAAGGATGTGGGTTGAAAATGGATTTTAGAGAGTTTGATAAAGAAGTATTTGACGCAATTGATCAAGAGAAAGAACGACAAGAACAAAATATTGAACTAATAGCATCAGAAAATTTTGTTTCAAAAGGAGTACTTGCTGCGCAAGGAAGTATTTTAACGAATAAGTATGCTGAAGGATACCCAGGGAAAAGATACTATGGTGGATGTGAGTATATTGATGTTATTGAAAATTTAGCAATTGAACGTGCAAAGGAACTCTTTGGAGCGGAATATGCGAACGTTCAGCCACATTCTGGTTCAGGGGCGAATATGGCTGTCTTTAATGCCTTTTTAGAGCCAGGTGATACAGTCTTAGGAATGGATTTAACACACGGCGGACATCTGACACATGGTTCACCGGTTAACTTTAGTGGGAAAACGTATCATTTCGTTGCCTACGGTGTTGATAAAGAAAATGAATTACTTGATTACGAAGAAGTAAGAAATCAAGCCTTAAAACATAAACCAAAAATGATTGTTGCTGGTGGAAGTGCTTATGCAAGAAAAATTGATTTTTCTTTGTTTAGAGAAATCGCAGATGAAGTTGGAGCTTATTTAATGGTTGATATGGCACACATTGCAGGTTTAATAGCTGCAGGATTGCATCAAAATCCAGTTCCATATGCTGATGTTGTAACCTCTACAACACATAAAACATTACGGGGACCACGTGGAGGATTAATTTTAGCCAAAGAGCAATATGGTAAAGTGATTAATAGCGCAATTTTTCCTGGAATTCAAGGTGGTCCATTAGAACATGTAATAGCTGGGAAAGCTGTTGCCTTCAAAGAAGCGATGATGCCTGAATTTAAGGACTATGCAGCACAGATTATTAAAAATGCCAAAGCAATGGAAACTATTTTTAATGAATCAGTTGGACATTTAGTAAGTAAAGGAACAGATAATCACCTATTATTATTAGAAGTAACGCAATTTGGACTAAATGGAAAAGAAGCAGAAAATATGTTAGATGAGGTTGGTATTACTGTAAATAAAAATACTATTCCGTTTGAAACACTTAGTCCATTTAAAACAAGTGGTATTCGAATCGGAACGCCTGCAATTACTACCCGCGGTTTTGATGAGGAAGATTCAAAAAAAGTAGCAGAGTTAATTGTAGCAACTTTAAAAACAAAAGATACTCCAGATAAAAGACCTGCGATTAAACAAGAAGTTTTAGAATTAACTAGCAAGAATCCTTTGTATAAAGAATAATAATAATCCCCAGTTGATAAGATAAAAGAATCTTATCAACTTTTTTTCTTGCAAAAAATGTAAAAATATAAACTAATCCTTATCGGGTAAGATATATAGGTAGATAGGGCTAAAACTAAATTAAAAACAATGGATAATTTTCTAGCCTTTAAACAGTATTTCCTTTACAATAGAATTGTTTGAAATCTAAAGAAAATGAGGGCTGAAGATTATGGGAAAATTTCATGTAATAGACCATCCATTAATTCAACACAAGGTTACAATTCTTCGCGACAAGAATACAGGAACGAAAGATTTTAGAGAAGCCGTGAATGAAATTGCGCGTTTAATGGCATACGAAGTTTCAAGAGACATGCCTCTGCAAGATGTTGAAATCGAAACGCCTTTAGTTAAAACAACAAAAAAACAATTAGCAGGAAAAAAAGTTGCAATCATACCTATCTTAAGAGCGGGTTTAGGAATGGTTGATGGTATTTTAGATTTAATTCCAGCTGCAAAAGTTGGACATGTTGGAATGTATAGAGACCATGAAACGTTGGAAGCAGTTGAGTACTTTATTAAATTGCCTTCAGACATCAAGGACCGTCAACTGTTAGTTGTAGATCCAATGTTAGCAACAGGTGTTTCAGCTATTACAGCAATTGATGCATTAAAAAAACGTGGTGCAAGTTCAATTAAATTTGTTTGTATCGTAGCAGCACCTGAAGGGGTAGCTGCATTGAAAGAAGCACATCCGGATGTTGACATCTATACAGCAGCTCTTGATGAAAAATTAGACGAAAATAGTTATATTTTACCTGGTTTAGGTGATGCGGGCGACCGTTTATTCGGCACACTATAAAACCAACATGTTGCGAACTCTGTTCAGCTCTGAGAGAGAAATGAAAAATTACCGCAAGAGGCTAAAAGCCACGAGGATACTTTTGAATTTATCCAAAGAGCTAGAGTACACAACTCAATTAAAACCAAGATGTGATAAGAAGTAACTGATAAGGGATGAAAATCTCTTACTAGTTACTTTTTCTTTTATTTTTAAGGCACCTATTTTTTTAATAAACGTCTACTTAATTAATTTAATTGACAAAGATTGTAAAAAAATACACTAGTAGAA
>NZ_JBATXB010000083.1:0-5043 GCF_049673005.1 Carnobacterium sp.
ACGTATCACTTTATTCTAGAGATGTTAGAAAGTATAAAAGATAGTTTCCATTCTGAAAAAATCCATATCGGATTGGATGAAGCGTACGGTGTAGGTCTGGGTCAGTACTTAAATACCCACGATTACACTGACCGGTACACTCTAATCAAAGCACACTTAAATAAAGTAGTGGAAATGTGTCGAGAGATAGAAATGAAGCCTCTTGTTTGGAGTGATTTTATTTACCACACATTAGATAAAAAAAGTTTGTCTGGTTACTATCCTGTAAATGCAGAAATTGATTTTTATAAAGCTGCTACTATGCCTCAAGATATCACATATGTTTACTGGGACTACGGTGAATTTGAACCTACCAATTATAAGCAACGTCTGATTAACCATCGTCTATTTGCTGATGACATAATGTTTGCAGGTGGCATTCATATTTATGATTCTCTTACTCCTAATCATGGAAAATCATTAAAGACTCTTAATCCAGCTTTGATGACGTGCAAGGAGATGGGTGTTAAAAAAATAATGGCCACTACTTGGGGCGATAATGGTCAGGAAACATCTCATTGGAACGCTTTGCCAATTATGCAGTGGTATGCGGAACACACGTACAATAAATTCGTTACTGAAGAATTTGTTGCTACTCGTTTTGCTAGCTGTGTTCATCCAAACTTATACGATCAAATGATAGCAACTCGCTATTTAGACGAAGTGCCTGGCGTTGAGTTAATGAATCATTATATGGCAAACCCATCGAAATATTTGCTTTGGCAAGACCCTTTATTAGGTCTTTTTGATGCACATGTTGAGCAGTATCAAAAAGATAGAGATTTAGTAGCCCACTATGAAAAAATCAGAACTAGTTTTTCCTCTTCACTAAATACATCAAAAAATATTCTTCACTTAAATTTACTATTTTACGAATACTTGGCGACTGTTTTACAAGTAAAATCTACCTTTGGAATTGAACTAATTGAAGCCTACAAAAATAATCAGAGAACTAAATTAACTGAACTTGCCCATTCTCGTTTGCCTCTAATTATTAAAGCCGTTGAAGATTTACGCGATTGCCACCAAACGATTTGGATGACTACCTATAAACCATTTGGCTGGGAAGTCCTAGATAATCGTTATGGTGGATTGCTACAACGATTAAAGACAACTCGCCAAAAAATAGAGACCTATTTATCTGGAGAAATGAATAGAATAGAAGAATTAGAAGAAAAGAGGCTCCCTTTCTTATCTGGGACAACTCCCTTATCTATACATGTACCGGATTACACTACTATTGTTTTCTCAGGTTACCATTAATTGGTTTCATTTATCTGGTTTCTAATTATAACTTAACCGCCCACTAAACGTTTAGTGGGCGGTTTTACTTATTCTTATTTCCGAGCTAATGGATTACGAGAAATTTTATTAAAGTCAGCACGAACAAACGAATCTGTAGCTAAATATAGGAATAAAGCTCCAAAAATAGCGATGATACCCCCACTCATCCATGGCGTTATAATAAAGCCATTTAAATCAAACGCTAATCCTAATTTCAACCATCCTTCTTGAGATAATCCTCCTTTTTCTAACATAATTGTTCTGAAAAAGGCGGTTGTATAAGTCATAGGATTAAAATAAGAAACAAATTTAAGCACACTTGGTAAGAAATCTATCGGAATGTAGGCACCGGATAAGAATGTAAAAGGTAAAACAACGGCTTGCTGCACAACTTGAAAGGTAGAAGAGCTTTTTACCATTGAAGCTAAAAATAAGCCTAATCCTGAAAAAACTAAGCCGACTAACATTAAAGCAAATAAAACATATAGAATTGTTATCCAATTTTCAAATCTCAATCCTGTAAAAAAGCCAATAATTAAAATAAGAATTCCTTGAGCAGTTGCAATTGTAGCAGCTGATAATAATTGACCTAAGGCTACTTGAAAACGACTCGTTGGACTAACTAAGATTTCCTTCATAAAACCTGAAACCGTGTCATCAATTGTAGATGTAGCAATGTTCAATGATGTCTGAAAAACAGTTGCTACAATAATCCCCGCCAATAAAAATGCCGTTGGATCCTCGACTTGGTCTGTTTTAAAAATTGAGCTAAAGACATATAAGAAGAAAAACGGAATAACTAGGGAAGTGACAAGTTTAACTCGATCCCTTACAAAACCACGTATATTTCTTACCCAAAGCGCTGTAATGGTTCTCATTCTGACGTCTCCTCTCTTATTTCCTTGCCTGTAACTTCTAAAAAGACATCATTTAATGTTCCTTTTTTTATTTCTAAATCCTTTACGTCATTTTTGAATGGCTGCACAATATCTAGGAACTGTTGTATGGCGTCTATATCAACCTCTACAAAAAAATAATTCCCTTCTTTTTTATACAGAAGCTGTTCTCTTATTAGTACTTTCTCAAATGCTTCTGGATTAACCATTTGTATAATCGCCTTATCTTTTGTATACAGACGTTTTAAGTTTGCAGGAGTATCATCGACTACAATTTTCCCATTATCCATAATAGCAACATGATCGCAAATTTCTGCTTCATCCATATAATGGGTTGTTAAAAAAATAGTGATATTCTTTTCTTTTTGAAGTCTCGTAATGTATTCCCACATTTTATTTCTTGTTTGAGGATCCAGACCTGAGGTTGGCTCATCTAAAAATAAAACTTTTGGATAATGTAATAGCGCACGAGCAATCTCGACTCTTCTCTTCATCCCACCAGATAAACTTGAGACAGTTTTAACTTTCCACTCAAGTAAATCAACCAAGTCTAATACAAAATGAATACGATCTTTGACATCTTTTTTGGGAATAGCGTAAAAGACACAATGCATATTTAAGTTTTCATTCACTGTCATTTTTTCATCTAATGTTTGAGATTGAAAGACTACGCCAATCGTTTTTCGCACTTCATCTTTTTCTTTTGATACGTCTTTTCCATCTATTAATAATGTTCCTGATGTTTTTTCCATCATAGTAACCAACGTATTAATGGTTGTACTCTTTCCTGCACCATTTGGACCAAGAAATGCGAAAATACTTCCTTCTTTTACGTTAAAAGAAACATTATCAACCGCAACAAAGTCTCCATATTTTTTAGTATAATTTTTCACTTCAATAATTGGATTCATTTTTTTACCTCCTTTAATTTTTTCAACGCTCGACTTAAATTAGTTTAAAATTAAGTAAGCCCTCTTTTAAAAACAAAAACAACATGAACCAACTACTCACGCTGTTAATGAATTCTAACTATCAACTTTTTTTAGAATTAGATTTTTTTGTTTTTCAATCCATATCCTTAACAGATAGCAGCGACTACTTCATTTACTAGTTACCTGATATCAAAGGATTCGATTGGCTCTGGTCCTCTCATGACATCTCGTCCAATTGCCAAAACACCTTCTGAATCCACTTTAATTTTCCATCTGACCAATTGAATTTGTCCCTCAGTCAATTCGATACACGTAATAATGGTTGGATAGACACAGCATCCAGAATTAAAGTACGGAAGATCTTCACTTTTCGGGTATTTAAACCTATGCGTATGTCCGCAAATTAAAGCCATTTTATTTTTTTTAATCCACTTATTAAAATTTTTTTCAATTCTATGTCGTTTAGTAACATTTTTTACTGGACTAGATGGATTTCTTATCCCAAATCCATGTAAAAACTTCCAAAAATAGCGTATCGAAAGTTTTGTAAAGAAAGCAAATTGATCATTGGGTGCATCTCCTTGATGTCCATGGACGGTTAGTATCTCTTGTCCTGTTTCTAGATTTCTTAACACTAACGCTTCTATTGGTTTTAATCCTTTAAGGAAGTCAAAAAAAACTTCATTGTATTCGTCATAATTTGTGTAATAGTTTTCTTCTACATACTTTTTATTTTTTAATTTTAGATCGTGATTGCCATAAAGTCTAATTAATCGCCCTTCATCAAAAAAATCTTTAATGACATCAAATATTTCCCGATGAGCGTTCTTTGTGTATTTAAAATCTGAATACTCCAGTAACTCATCACCGTCACCTGCTTCAACATAAGTAAATCCGTTTTTGTAATAATAGTTCAATGCATGATGATAGATATTTCTATTTCGGGCAAACTCGTCTGACATACTTCCATTCCCTCTATGGACATCACTAAAAAAGATGTATTTCGAGTTCTCATTAAAATACTCTACTCGTGCGTTTTTATACGCTTCTGTTAATCGTCGGTTTGTAAACACTCTATCACCTTCTTTTTACGTAATTTATAGAATCCTATTTTCTGATATCTCCAGTATACGTTATCTCTTGTTAGAGTAAAAACGATAAGCTGTTAGCGCTATTTTAAACAGCCTTTTTAACAATCTTTTTTAACAAAAAAAGACCCTCTCTTTCTTTGATAGAAGAGAGAAGATCTTTTAATGTATTCTAGTTAACCATTCCTCTGTTCGAGAAATTTCTATTGAGCCGTATATCCTCCATCGATTGCTAATTCAGAACCCGTTACGTATTTTGATTCATCAGAAGCAAGATAAACGCATGCATAAGCAATATCGTTTGCATCTCCAACATATTTTAGAGGAATTCCTTTTAGCATATGTTCTAATATCTCAGGATTAGATAGTGAAACTTCAGACATAGCTGTTTTAATCGTTCCTGGATGAATTGAATTACAACGGATATGATCCGGACCGTAATTAACGGCTGTGTGTTTTGTTAACAAACGAGCTCCACCCTTTGAAGCTGTATAAGAAAATGCTCCACCAGAGCCAACTAATCCTGCAATCGATGAAATATTCACTATTGAACCGCTACCATTTTCTTTCATCACTGGTATCACTCGGTTGATACCAAGATAGATACTTTTCAAATTAATATCCATCACTTTTTGCCATTCAGCTTCATCTGTTGTTTCGGCTGTTTTAGTGTAATTGCCTGTAATACCAGCATTATTAATTAAAACATCGATTTTTCCAAATGATTTTTTAGCTTCTTGGCTAACAGTATCCCAATCTTCTCCGGAGGCAACGTTATGCTTTATTGCAAGAGCTTCTCCTCCA
>NZ_JBATXB010000084.1:0-7943 GCF_049673005.1 Carnobacterium sp.
ACAGTTTATTTTTAAAGAATCCTACTGTAAAGAGTGACTTATCAACAGATTTCACATTAAACGCATGGAACAACTGCAACATACCTAACGTTACAAAAGCCATCGTTAAAGCATCACTATGAATTAACTCACTATTTCCAGCATGGACTGGGTTATTCGTTGCCCACCAGTAAACAAATAAGGTAATCCCGCCTTCAAAGATACCTTGATAAATAATACTTCCTAACACGCCATTAGAAAAAAATGTAGCCTCTTTTCCACGAGGTTTTTGCTTCATGCTATCCGCTTCTGCAGGTTCTAATCCTAAAGCAATCGCAGGGAAGGTATCTGTTACTAAATTAATCCATAAAATATGCACTGGTGCTAAAATACTCCATCCAAAAAGTGTGGCAATAAATAAAGTTAACACTTCACCTAAGTTTGCAGACAGTAAATACTGAATAGACTTTTGGATATTTGAAAAAACTTTGCGTCCTTCTTCTACTGCAACGACAATAGTTGAAAAATTATCATCAGCTAATACCATATCGCTCGCACCTTTAGACACTTCAGTACCTGTAATTCCCATTCCTATACCAATATCGGCTGTTTTTAATGCTGGTGCATCGTTTACTCCATCACCTGTCATAGCAACGATTTTACCTGCTTTTTGCCATGCTTTAACAATTCGAACTTTGTGTTGTGGAGAAACACGCGCATAAACAGAATAATCTTTTACTTTAGTTGAAAAATCTTCATCACTAATCTCATCCAGCTCAGCACCCGTTATTACTCCTCCAACTTGAGACTCTTCCAGAATCCCTAATCTTCTAGCAATCGCTTCTGCAGTATCACGGTGATCTCCAGTAATCATAACAGATCTTATCCCAGCTTGACGTGCTACTAAAACAGCCTCTTTTGCTTCTTCTCTTTCTGGATCAATCATACCGATTAAACCTGAAAAAATTAAATCTTGCTCGACGTTTTCTGATTTCACTTCAGGTGGTACAGTGTCTATTACTTTATAAGCAGTAGCTAAAACGCGCAATGCTTGAGTTGCTAACTCGTGGTTTGTTTCTAAAATAGTTTGCTTCATATTTTCATCTAATGGTTTAACTTCATTATTTTCATTATAACTCGTGCATCGTTTTAATAATTCGTCAGGCGCACCTTTAACAGCAACTAAACATTTGCCATCTGCCTGTTTGTGAATAGTAGTCATCAGTTTTCTTTCTGAGTCAAAAGGAATTTCAGCTACACGAGGTTCCTTTGCCAAAACGTCAGAAACATTGATTTCTTTATCTAAGGCAAACTGAATCAAAGCTGTCTCCGTTGGGTCGCCAATTAATGTCCTATCTCCAGATATCTGTGTATCATTTGCATACATCATTGAACGCAAAACTGGAGAATTAGTATCTATAGAATCTGAGCTATCTTGAAGCTGACCGTTTACATATATCTTTTCAACTGTCATTTTATTCATTGTCAGTGTTCCGGTTTTGTCGGAACAAATAATATCCGTACTTCCTAACGTCTCAACCGCCGGCAATTTACGAACAAGAGCTTTTCGTTTAGCCATTTTTTGTGTTCCTAATGCTAATATGATTGTAACAATAGCTGGTAAACCTTCTGGAATAGCCGCTACTGCTAAAGATATAGAAGTCAATAACATCTCTACCCAACCTCGACCGTTCGATAAACCTACAACAAATATCACGACAGCAATAATTAAAATAGCAACTGTTAAATACTTCCCTAGACGGTTTAAATTATTTTGAAGTGGAGTCATCGTATCGTCTGTTGAAGCAAGCATCTGTGCGATTTCTCCCACTTCAGTATTCATTCCCGTTCCAACTACAATCCCTTCACCACGACCATATGTAACATTACTGTTCATATAAGCCATATTTGTTCGATCGCCTATCCCAGCTTTCTCATCTTCAAGAACCGTTAACTCTTTGTTTACTGGAACTGATTCTCCAGTTAGTCCAGATTCTTCTATTTGCAAAGAAGCCACTTCAATTAAACGCAAATCTGCTGGTACAATATTGCCTGCTTCTAATAAGACAACATCCCCAACGACTAATTGATCACTTTTTAACGAAACAACAGTTCCATCACGTTTTACTCGTGCTTCTGGCGAAGACATCTCTCTCAAAGCGTTTATGGCTTCCTCAGCTTTTGCTTCTTGAAATACTCCTAAAACAGCATTTAAGACAACGACTACAAGAATGATAATAGAATCTGTCAAATCTCCAAAAACACCTGATATTACAGCTGCTGCTAATAAGACAATAATCATAAAGTCTTTAAACTGTTCAAGAAATTTTATCAATAGACTTTTACTTTTTCCTTCATCTAATTGATTAGGTCCATATTCGGCTATTCTTTTTTCAGCTTCTGCTGAAGTCAACCCCTTTTCAGATGATTGAACTTTCTCAAAAACAGTTGACTCGTCTAACGTAAAATAAGATACATTCTTCTGTTCCTTCTTATCCATAGTTTAAGCTCCCCTTCTTAAGAACTATTTTTTATACACATTAGTTAGATTATATCTTTCTGCTTTAAGCAAAGCAAAGATTTAAGTAAAACCAAGCAGCTTATTTTTTGTAGACTCAATTACAATCAGAAAGGTTCTTCAATCTCTGGGTGATAAAGATACTTATCTAAACTTACTTTTCCATTTACTGTTAATTCAATACCTTCAGCTATCAACTTTTCTTTTTGAGTAAATCGTCCTTCCTCATCTTTTAATCCAATTTCACCTTTAGCGTTTATTATTCGATGCCACGGAATATCATATTTTTTACTCATTGAATGCAAGATACGTGCTACTTGTCGAGCTCCTCGTTTATTCCCAGATATTTCTGCAACTTGTCCATATGTCATGACTTTTCCAGCTGGAATACTTTTCATAATCTTTAGTGCTTTTTCAGTAAAAGGTGTCATTTTTTCTCTCCTTCTTATTTCTGAACAAATATTCATTGCTTCTTTTAGTTTAACAGGTTCTGGAGATGATGGTGCCTTTCTTTATTATTTTAGATAGATAAAAAAACATTCTTCCGTTTTTCAGTAGATAACTGAAAAATGAAAGAATGCTGATTCAGTACTAATTAGATAAACGCCAAGACAATAAAATTAAGAATAAATAATCCTGTTGAAATCCATAATACTGGATGAATTTCATTTGTTTTCTTTTTAGCAACTTTTACAATAACAAAAAAGATAAAACCGGCTGCAATTCCGTAAGAAATGCTATAAGCCAGTCCCATAAAGATTGAAGTGAAAAATGCGGGGATAGCTTCTTCTAAATCATTCCATTTTATCTCAAGTAATGCAGACATCATCATGATACCGACAATAATCAAGGAAGGAGCTGTTGCTTGAGTAGGTACTATTGCTATGAATGAAGAAAAGAGGCTAGATAATAAAAATAATACAGCTACTACAACACTTGTTAAGCCTGTTCGACCACCTGCACCGATTCCAGCAGCACTTTCAACAAATGTAGTCGTGTTCGATGTTCCAAAAATAGCTCCTACTGATGTGGCAATCGCATCTGCGAATAAGGCTCTATCCATTTTAGATTTGACACCTGAACCTGTTTCTAAAGCTGCCTCATCTTCTGTTGTAAAAATACCTGTTTTACGACCCGTTCCAATAAACGTTCCAATTGTATCAAAGATATCAGATAGACTAAAAGCAAAAATAGTCATTAAAACTAAAGGTAGACGAGAGGCATCTGAGAATAGTGACACCATTCCATTTGATCCAAATGCAGCACCAAATGTGATTTTCAATTCAGAAATCGCATTGCCTAACGAATTATCTGGATTAGAAATAGCTGATAAATCAACAATTCCCATCGGTATACCAATAAGAGTTGTCGCAATAATACCAATTAGAATAGCACCTCGAACATTTAAGACAACAAGTACAACCGTTATAATTAAACCGATTAAAGCTAATAAAGTTCCTTTGTCAGTGAAATTTACTAATCCGGGAATAATACCGCCATCTGTTACTACACTTCCAATACCACCTGTATAAGTCGCTTCTGTTGCATTAAATGGAGCATTGTTGATTGATTGTATATTGGGACTTTCTGAAGTAAACTTTAAAAATCCAGCATTTTTGATTCCTATATAGGCAACAAATACTCCGATCCCTCCACCAATTGCGTGCTGAATTAATTCAGGAATGGAATGGATAATCATTTTTCTTATTTTAGTTACTGTTATTAAAATATTAAAGATTCCACAAATAAAAACCATCGCTAAAGCTTCTTGCCATGAAAATCCTAACGCAAAAACAACCGTATAAGTAAAGAACGCATTTAATCCCATTCCTGGAGCTTGAGCATATGGAACATTTGCAAATAATCCCATTACTAACGTTCCTATTGCTGAGGCGATTAGCGTCGCCAGAAAAACGGCTTGGGTAGGCATACCTGTTAAAGATAATAGTGCAGGATTGACAAATATAATATAAGACATTGCAAAAAATGTTGTTATTCCAGCTATAACCTCCGTACTAACCGTTGTTCCATTTTCTTTCAGCTTAAAAAAATTCTCCACTTTTATTCCCACCTTATTTTTAATTGCAAAAAAATACAAGAATGTATTCTCCCTAGTAGTATAAATTAATAGAATGAGCAGAATCTTTTTGTGCTACTAAAAAGCTAGTAGAACGCAAAAAAACAGTTAATTCTACATCAACTGTATCATCCTAACTATTTTGGGACAGCAAAAAAAGCAGCTTTCCCCTAATAGTCGGAACATTTACGGTGTCCGGTAGAAACTTAAAGCCCATATCGCTTAATTATATTAGAGTGTATTTCTTCGTCTTCATTTAGTATAAAACAAACCTTTTCTTATTACAACAATTTAACTAACATTTTCAAGTTAAAAATCATTAACGTTCGTTTTTTGTCGATTCTGGCATAATCTTATTCCATTTATTTTCATCCTTACTTTAAGTCAGAATTTCTATCCATGAACTATATAAAAATCAATAATAATACTATTTTATAGAATAATTTAAAATTGATTTCTTTATTTAGTAGTAGTTAGAATCCAAGTTATACACTACATTTTGTGGACAACCTCTTTTTTCAACGCTTATGTATTTTTAAAACACTTGTTGTATCAATATTCCTAAATTCTTAACTTGTTTTTCAACAGGTTGTGCACAAAGTTATCAACAGACTGTGCACAACTTATATTCTTGTTTTTTTATTCATCTTTTTTATAGGTTAATCGTGTAATCCTATTTTTTACCTTTTTAACTTTTTACTGTATAATATGGGTTACACTACTAACGTTAAAAAAGGAGAGATTACAATGGAATGGACTCAAGTAAAAGGATATGACCAATTAGACGAAGATCAAATTCAAAGACTCAGCCTTGTTTACGCTCGCCATATGGAAGAATTGGATGACCCATCTAAATATAAAATCGAAAATATTGAAAACATTAAAAGAAATCAAGAAAACTATTCCGTTACATTAACGTTCACTAATGGAGAGACGATACACTACACACCTGAAGGCGAATGGTATTGATCCAATTATCAACTAGTGCTAGATAATAGAAATAAGCGTCTCAAGTTATAAAACTTGAGACGCTTATTTTTTGGAAACAATTTATAAAGTAAAAAACAATGAATTTAAATTAGGTTATTTTATTCAATTTAATACATGAATTTCGTTCGATAATTTCGTGTGGTAAAATAATTTTTATAGCTAATGTTTGTTTTCCTTCAATAAATTCTATTAGTTTTTCTACGACTTGCTCACTTAAATAAGCTACATGTAAATCAATAGATGTTAAGGTTGGTTGAACTATTTCTGTAAACATAGAATTATTAAAACTAATAATGGAGACATCTTCTGGTATTCTTAAATTAATTTCTTTTAATGAATAGATAAGTTCCATTGCAATCAAATCATCACCTGCAACTACAGCTGTCGGAAAGTTTTTTGAAGAAAACAATTCTTTAATTGTTTCTTTTTGGCTTAGATTAGTTGATTTTCCCTGTATGATATACTCAGAATTATAGTCTATACCCGCTGATAAAAGTGCTTGTTTGTATCCAGATAATCTTTCTGAAGACATCATTTGGCCAAAATTACCGTCTATATAAGCTATTTTTTTATGTTCTAGAGCTAATAAATAATCGGTTGCATCTTTTCCTGCTAACTGGTTGTCATTATCGACATAAACAATCTCATTTTCATATTCATAGGGTTTTCCAATCATCGCATAAAACAAGTTTTCTTTATGCAAGTAATCGATAATTCTATCTTTTTGCTTAGAGTAAAGAACAATAAACCCATCTGCTCTTCCACCTTTAGACATTGTTTGAATGCTTTCGAGCAACTCTTCTTCTGTTGTTCCAGAAGCTAAGGCCACCATATATTTTTTTTCATTGCAGGCTTTACTGATCCCACGAATCATTTCTAGGAAAAAAGGGTTTTTAAAAACTGTTCAATCAGAAACAGGTAAAATAACACCAATAGTCCGCATATTTTTATTTACTAACCCTCGCGCTGCTAAATTCGGCTGATAACCAAGTTCTTTCATTACTGAACGAACTTTTTTTTTAGTTTTTTCACTAATACTTGAATGATCTTGAATCGTGCGTGAAACAGTTGAGGTAGCTACACCTGCTTTTTTTGCAACATCTTTGATTGTAATTGCCAAAAAATCCACTTCCTTATTATTGATCATTATCTTCCATTATCATAGGTCATAATAGGTGGGCTGACAAGCTTCTTTATACCAAAAATTGGTAAACCGTCTGAGATGTATGAAGTTGGTTAGGCTCTAGAACGATAGATTGAAACTGGTTATGATGAACTGCGTCTGGAAGTTCTTGCGTTTCTAGCGCAATCCCTAAATGGCTACACATTTTCCGGCCATTAATTACATACTCTTCATCCATTCCGGTAGTAGAAAAAACAACCACTGCTTCACGTGTCGTTTGAATTTCCAAACTTCTACCACTTTTTAATTCATTCATTCGTACTTTTCCGTTTGCTAATTTAAATGCTGTATCGTAACCATTGGGGTATTTCTTTATAGCATCCTTCATTAAAACTGGTTTTCTAAAATCATACGCTGTATTCTGAACAGGTAATAATTGACCTGTGGGACACTTATCCTCAGCTATTTCTGTATAAACGTTACTACAAATTTGTAATTGATGATCTAGTATTGTCCGTTTTGCATTCCCACTTAAGTTGAAATAAGAGTGATTCGTAGGATTAAAGAGCGTTTGTCTATCTGTTTTTGCTTCTATATTCATAATCCAGGTATTTTCATTTGTCCATAAATAGGTAACCGTTATTGCTAAGTTACCGGGATAACCATTCTCACCAGCTGGGCTATGATGAGTAAACTGAATCCCTAATGAATCAGTTTGATTTTTTATTAATTTAGTTTGCCAAACAACTTGGCTAAAAGTATTTTCTCCTCCATGGATATGATTGGTCTTTTCATTGAGTGTTAACTTGTAATCTAACCATTGACCACGTTTAATTCTCCCAGCAACACGTCCGACAATCGCTCCAAAATAAGCTGGGTAATCCATATAGTCCGCTAATGTATCAAATCCTAATACAACATTTTCTACATGCCCATCTTTATCAGGCACCAAAATACCACTGACAATTGCACCATAATTTAAACACTTGAATACAGCACCTTGACTATTGCTTAAGTGGTATTCAACAACTTCTTGATTGTCTATCCAACCATAGTGCCGTTTAGTTAGTTCCACTGAACTCAGTCCAAGCTTTTTTTATTCGTTCCATAGTTAATTCTTCTGTAGAATCCACCGTTTTATCTGCAGCACTTAATACCTTTTTATCTCCGACGGCAATGGAAACCATATTCGCACGATTAATTGACTCAACACCTGCAGCTGCATCCTCAATCCCCACGCACTCGCTAACTAGACA
>NZ_JBATXB010000085.1:0-2822 GCF_049673005.1 Carnobacterium sp.
TAAAATTATCTTTCAAGCGCTCTACAAATTCATCGTATACCTTTTCCATCACGATAAAACGTTTAGATGATGTACATTCTTGGCCAGCATTATATAATCGTGAGCGCCAGGCAATCTCAGCAACATCGTCCATATTTGCATCATCCATAACAATGAATGGATCCATCCCACCTAGTTCTAGCGTGGTTTTCTTTAAGTGTTCTCCTGCTACTTTTGCAACTGCTGCGCCACCGCGCTCAGATCCTGTTAAAGCTACCCCTTGAACCCTAGGATCAGCAATAATGTCTGATACTTGATCGTAGTTTAAGAACAAATTCGTTAACGAGCCTTTAGGAGCACCGGCATCCTCTATAATATCTGCCATCAACTGAGCTGATGAAGGTGTATTCGACGCGTGTTTTAAAATCATTGGATTACCGACCATAAAGTTTGGAGCAAAAACTCGAATAATTTGATAATAAGGAAAGTTCCATGGCTCGACCATCATGATAACGCCTGTAGCTTGATGGTGAATTTCTGCCTGACCATTGGCGCCTGTTTCAATTTCTTCTGGTTTTAACATTTCTTCTGCATGATCCGCAAAATAGTCGACAATAACTGCACAGAGCTCAACCTCACCTTTTGCTTCAACTAGTAATTTCCCCATTTCAATTGTACAGGTGCGTGCCAATTCATCTGATCTTTCACGTATATTTGCGGCTACTTGATGAAGCCATTTTGCCCGTTCTTTGATACTTTGTTTTTTAAACGTGTGATACAATTCATGCCCTCTTTCTAATGCATGTTCTACCTGCTCGCTTGTCGCCTCTGAATATTCTTTTACTATTTCATTTGTATATGGATTAATTGTTTGATATGCCATTCAAAAAAACCTCCTCAAATTTTTAGTTTCCAAGTATCTTCCAGAAAAATCAAAAAATTATTCGATTACTGGCTTTGTTTCTTCTTAATAAAAAGCTCCCCACTAAAATGGAAGCCTTTTCAATTGCGAAGGAAATTAAATCTTATATAGTCAACATGATGCCTTAGCGAATTATAGTTAATCCTATCCCTACCTTTCTTCCTAACTAGTACCAGCTTCATCAAGTAACTAGTTATTCTTTTTGATAAACCTTACTGACTATAGACTTACTATCTGTCAACAGCACAATAACCTGTTAACTAGTTTCTACTCTGTTGGAGTGCAAAACCTTCAGTTAAGTTAGATTAATAAAAACAAGCGGGTTTTTATGTCAACTTGAACTGACTAATTGCTTAACTTATCTAATCCCAACTAAGTACAGTGTACCATTTACTTTCACTCTCTTAAAATAATCTGTTTGTATTTTTTAGTTCATTCATTTAGAAGAAATCAGATGCCATTTTCTATTTAAATAGGTTTATTTATCTATCTTGTTTTTTTACTCTATCAGTTGACAATACAAGTTAAGAGCCATACAATAAACATATGAATAAGCGTTCATGTGTTAATCGTAATCATTACGTGTTTAAAATATATTTTTTATTAAGAAAGGTGATAACAATGAACTCTACTACTAATAAACACTGCCATGAAGACCACGATCATGGGAAAACTCCTATCTTTTTATATTTTGTTGGCTTAGCTTTAGCTCTAATGGCAATGCTATTGAATGGGAATGATTTATTCTTAAAAAATAGTTTATTTTCAATAGCTACACTTATAGCGGGTTACCATGTCATTATTGTTGAAGGTTTAAGCGAAACGATTGAGAACACAAAAAAGAACAAACAATTTACACCTAATTCTCATATTTTAATGGGTCTGGCTGCATTCGGTGCCTCCTTAATTGGTAGTTTCTGGGAAGGAACCTTACTCATCCTTATTTTCTCTGGTGCTCATTTTCTTGAAGAGTACGCAGAAGGCAAAAGTAAAAGAGAAATCACTAAATTAATTGAAATGAACCCAACCACTGCTAAATTGATTCTGCCTGATGGAAGTACGCAAGTCATCGATGTAGAAGAACTAAAAATTGGAGATCACTTACAAGTACTACATGGCGATCAAGTACCTATCGATGGGATTATCCTATCTGGATCTACCTCTATCAATGAATCTGCTATTAATGGAGAGAGTATTCCTAAAGAAAAGACTATCGGAGATAGTGTTTTTGGAGGAACGATAAATGGGACGGGAACTTTTTCGATGGAAGTCACAAAAGAAAATAAAGACACTGTGTTTTCTAAAATTTTACACTTAGTGAATCAAAATCAAAACAATCAAACAAAGGCAGCTAGCATTATTCAAAAATTTGAACCTAAATACGTTACTCTCGTTTTAGTTATCATCCCTGTTGTTATGACACTTGCACCTCTTTTATTTGATTGGACCTGGTCAGAGAGTATTTACAAAGGATTGGTTCTATTAGTTGCAGCCTCTCCTTGTGCCTTAGCTGCTAGTACCATTTCCGTAACCCTATCCACGACATCGAACCTTGCGAAAAAGGGAGTCCTTTCAAAAGGAAGTACGTATCTATCCCAACTAGCAGATATAAAGGCTATTGCTTTTGATAAAACAGGAACTCTCACACGTGGAAAACCAGAAGTTACTAATTATTTTTTTACTAATGGTTTAGAAGAAGGAGCTATTATTGATATCATTGTTGCTCTTGAGAGGAAATCAAATCATCCTTTAGCTAATGCTATTTTGGAAAAATTTGAACCTAAAAATCTGTTAGATATCGAAGTTACCAATCAAATTGGAGAAGGGTTAATGGGTTTTTATAATGAAAAAGAGTACCGTATAGGAAAACCAACTTCTTTCAAGAATGTCTCTGACAAGTATACAGAGTTGAATGAAAAAT
>NZ_JBATXB010000086.1:0-4256 GCF_049673005.1 Carnobacterium sp.
TTTATAAAATGGACTTGAACATAACTAGCAGCTGTAACCTCTTTGATTCCAGTAAAAAACAAAGCAAACAAAAGAACAAGACTAATCACTCTTATCTTTTTCATACGTACTCCTCCAATAAAATCAAATGTGTGCTACTTTTTATATGTGTTGTTATTCAAAAGTATACGTTATTTTACCAACGGAGTATATACGCAGTTTATTGGATAATCATTTAAAATAAAAAAATAAAATAGATAACTCATTTCCTGCTTGTTACTTCCTTGTTCATTATGTTACTATGATGTAACACTAAGGAGTTGAGTATATGAGTAAAACAAAAGAGGCAATCATTGAAACAGCTATTCAAGTGCTAAGTTTAGATAGTTCGGCTTCATTAGAAGACATTGCTACAGCAGCCGGAGTGAGTAGAATGACCATTCATAGAAATTTTAAAAATAGGGATACACTTTTTCATGAGATCAACGAAACATTAATCCAACGAACGTTACACATTTTTAAAAAATCGAAGAAAAATCATGAACGTTCTATCGACCAGCTAGAAGAGGTGATTAAAACGAGTGCAAATGAAAAAGGATATGTTCTTCTTATCAAAGAAAATAAAGACCATAAACACCATGATCCTGAAACTTGTCTGTTTTCTGAAGTAAGCAATGAATTAGAGGAATTAATTAAACGATTGCGTCAAGAGGGATACCTCTCACAAACTATTCCAGATGCATGGGTTTTCCACATGTATGACGCTATTCTTTTTACAGCTTGGGAAGCTTTATATAGTGGAACAGTTGCTCCCAATGATATTCCAACATTATCTTGGCATACATTCAAAAACGGTGTACTAAATGGAAAAACAATTTAATTAAAGAAGCTCTAGATGACTTATTCTACAAAAACAGTTTACTATCTGGTGAACGATTGTTGCCGTTAAAAAGCTGTTCTCAACAGTACTATCACGTTTTTTTACATTTTGTACTATGCTCCAAAAGATCAGCGTAACTAATTAATAGATGAAATTGCCTTTCAAAAAAGATGACTTTCATACTACACTAAGGAGAGAACTATATAAATATGATGAATAAAAAAACTGGGCTTAAACCCTTTATCTCCTTGATATTTTCAACCAAGGTTCCTAAAACTGCCTTAATAGTTGGTTTACTAACTACCATTATCACAACTTTAGCTGGGTTAGCCATCCCACTGTTAACTAAAAATTTAATCGATGGGTTTTCGCTTTCGTCATTAAGCATTCCATTCATCAGTTTAATTATTGCAACGTTTATTCTACAAGCCCTTCTTAGCAGCTTGTCTATGTATTTACTTGCAGCGGTTGGACAAAAAATTGTTGCCGACCTCAGAGAAAAAATGTGGGTAAAACTCATCCGACTGCCTGTTACCTTTTTTGATAAAACTTCAAGTGGTCAAATGGCCAGTCGAGTCGTTAGTGATACTGGTATTGTGAGAGCTGTCGTGTCTGAACATTTTCCACAATCTATCGCTGGTATTTTCTCTATTATTGGCTCTATTATCCTGCTGCTACTTATGGATTGGAAAATGACTTTACTTATGTTGATTACTATCCCTTTAATTCTTGTAATTATTATTCCTTTAGGTAAACAAATGACTGAAATCTCACGAGGGTTACAAGATGAAACAGCTCTTTTTACTGGGAACTCACAACAAACCCTTGGTGACATTCGATTAATGAAAGTGTCAACGGCAGAGTCAATTGAAGAAAAAAAAGGTCTATTAGGAATAAAAAACTTAATGAATTTTGGGTTAAAAGAAGCACGAATCTACTCACTGATTGCACCTGTTATTCAGTCTATTATTATGTTTGTTATTGTTGCCATTATTGCTTATGGCGGGCTGCGTGTTTCTAGTGGCGACATCACTACCGGAACGCTTGTAGCCTTTCTACTCTACCTTTTTGAAATAATCGTTCCCATTACAACATTAACCCTGTTCTATACCGAATTACAAAAAGCGAAAGGTGCAACTGAACGTATTATAGACATTCTAGATGAACCACTGGAAGACGGTCAAAGCGGGATTTCAAAAAATATTGCTCATCAAACTATCCATATCAAAAATGTCTCTTTTTCATACGAAGAAACAGAACTGATTATCAACGACATCTCTTTTTCCGCTAAACCAGGCGAAATGATTGCACTAGCTGGTCCAAGTGGTGGTGGAAAAACAACTATTTTCGGATTAATTGAACGTTTTTACGAACCTTCTTCTGGAGAAATATGTATTGGTGATCTACCAATCAACGTTCTATCAATGCAAGCTTGGCGAAGTCAAATTGGATATGTATCCCAAGAAAGTTCAATGATGGCTGGAACTATTCGAGAAAATTTAACTTACGGTCTAAGCGATTCTGATAAGATAGCCGATACACGCTTGTGGGAAGTAGCTAAAATGTCTTATTCAGATCAGTTTATTAAACAATTTCCGAAAGGATTAGATACCCAAATAGGAGAACGTGGGATAAAATTATCTGGAGGACAGCGACAAAGAATCGCAATTGCACGTGCATTTTTACGAGATCCTAGGATATTAATGATGGATGAAGCAACGGCAAGTCTAGATAGTCAATCAGAAATCATTGTTCAAAAAGCCTTAGCTAAATTAATGAAAGGTAGGACAACGTTCGTTATTGCTCATCGTTTATCTACAATAGTTGATGCCGATCAAATCCTCTTTCTAGAGAACGGCTCCATCACAGGCCGAGGAACACATGACGAACTGATTCACTCTCATCCACTTTATCACTCTTTTGCCCAGCAACAATTGACGTGACCACTCATGAGAAAAACTCAATTCAATCAAAAATAAGAAAATAGAAAAAGAGCTTGGTTTTGATAACCAAGCTCTTTTTACTTTATTTCCTCATCTTTAACCGTTATTCTGTTAAGGTCGATTTTTTCTTCTTTAGCTTTCATCATTCTCTTTTCTGGTTTTTTCTAAAGATTCTTTTTCAGACGTGTCAGCATTACTATAATGAACCGTATCTCCTGCTATCTCGCGATCAATTTCATACGGTCCAGCTAATTCAGAATAATACCGATTGTACCGTTTTTTAAATTGTTCTAGTGCATATTCCAATAACACCTTAAGCATTGCAAATAGAGGTACACCCAAAATCACACCAACAATTCCTAAAAGATTTCCCATTACCAACAAGACAATGATAATCGTTAGTGGATACATTTTCAGATTTTTCCCCATAATATTTGGTTCAATAATATTTCCTTGAATAAATTGACCGACTCCCCATACAATTGCCATTTTCAAGAGCATAGCGGGTGAAGTAAAAGCAGCTACAATCAAAGCTGGAATAACACCAATTGTTGCACCAATAAACGGAATGATTGCTGTAACCGTAGCGATCAAGGCTAAAACAAACGCGTAGTCTAACCCGATAATCAAATAGCCTAAAAATAACAGAATCCCTAAACTGAGCGCTACTAAAATTTCTCCTTGAATATACGATCTAACGACATTAGATATACGAGAAGAAACCAGTTGACTATCTTCCCGATAAACAGGGGGAATGATTTTCATCATGAACGGTTTAAATTTACCTTTATCTGCTAACATAAAGAATAAAATAACTGGAAAAGTGATGATAACGGATACGACAGTAGATATAGTAGAAAAAACACCCACGACTTGTTGTGAAGAATCCCCAATCCAGTCTAATACAATTGTTGGAATGTTGCCTATCATTCTATCCAAACTATTCATCGCACTAGTATAATAACTTTCAAACATACTTCCAGAAACAATTTCTCTCATACGCAGTTCTAAGGTTTCAACGTAATTAGGAAAATCTGACACAAATTCGCCGACTTGTTCAGATAAAATAGGAGCTATTAGAACTACCCCGTAACCGAATAGGACTAAGAAAACTACAAAAACAATGGCTGTACCAAATTTTCTTTTGAGTCCACGCTTTTCTATCCAAGAAATTAATGGATCTAACATGTGATAAAAAACTACCGCAAGGATTAAAGGAGCGACAATCGTATTAAAAGCAATTTGCAAAGGCTTAAAAATAAACGAGACTTGGTTAAACAGCATAATAAGAACAGCTACTAAAATTAACACACCTAAAGTGAAAATTAATTTTTTTCCACCCCAAAAATTTATAAACCGTCTCTCTTCATGAGCTTTTTTTATTTTTTCATTTGTTTCCTGCATGAGTACACCTCTTTAACGACTAATTTACTTTATTCTAGCATATAACCGTT
>NZ_JBATXB010000087.1:0-46384 GCF_049673005.1 Carnobacterium sp.
ACAATCTTCTCGGTGTCTACTAAATGAGATAAAAGAACTATCGATTCGGTATCGCTTAACACTTCTAAATCTTCTTCTCCTTGATTAAAATAGGCAACAAGTACATCGTCCCCAAAAGAACGCTTAAATCCAACAACATTATCGTCATCACGAACATCAAACCAATCTAGTTTTCCATAACTTAATATTTCTTGATGTTCTTTTCTAAAGGCAATTAATTTTTTACTGAAATTTAGCATGTTTAAATCTTGTTTATCTTTATCCCAGACCATGCATTTACGACAATCTGGATCATCGAAACCATCCATCCCAACTTCTGTACCATAATAAATACAGGGTGAACCATGTTGCATAAATGTAAATGCTAGACTAGACTTGACGGTATCTTTGTTCCCTGCACTAATTGTTAAGATACGAGCGGTATCATGTGAATCTAGTGAGTTAAACATCACTTCGTTGGCTTGTTGACGATACAACATTAATTGCTCATTTAATCCCGAGACCATTTTACTTGCAGTCATTCGTTTGTTCATAAAATAATCTTCTATCGTTCCAGTAAAAGCATAGTTCATAACTGCATGGAACTCATCGCCTTGCAACCAACTTTGAGAAGAGTGCCAAATTTCTCCTAAAATATAAAAATCTTCTTTTAAATCCGTCGTGACTTGATAAAATCTTTTCCAAAAGTGGTGATCAACTTCATTAGCCACATCTAAACGCCAAGCATCAATATCAAATTCACGAATCCAATAAGCTGCTACTTCCAATAAGTAGTTTTGAACATCTTTATTGGCTGTGTTTAGTTTTGGCATATGCCCAGTGAATGCAAACGTGTCATAAGGTACTTGTCCAACATTTTCAAGTTCTTCAGTTGTTAGTGTTTCATCGATTTTAACCGGAAATTTATGTATATGAAACCAATCAGCATACTTAGATTTTTCTTCATTTTCAACAACATCCGCCCACTGATGAGAAAGCATTCCTAGATGATTAAATACCGCATCTAACATAATTCGAATCCCTCTTTTGTGAGCCTCATCAACTAATTTTCTGAATGTTTCTTTATCTCCAAAATCAGGATCAATTTCAAAATAATCTGTTGTGTCATACTTATGGTTTGACGTTGCCTTAAAAATAGGGCAAAAGTATATCCCATTTATTCCCAAATCAACCAAATAATCTAAATTATCAATAACTCCTTGTAAGTCTCCACCGTAAAAATCATCACGCGTTGGATGCTTTTTACTCCCCCAAGGCAATGTTCCATCCGGATCATTACTCGTATCTCCATTAGCAAATCGTTCCGGAAAAATTTGATACCAAATTGTTTTCTTCACCCAATCAGGTGACTTAAACCGATCAATTTCTTGAAAATAAGGCATTCGAAAAAAAGAGTTTGCAAAGGATAAATATTTCTCATCATAAGGAAATACTCCTCTATCTCCATAAAAAACTTCTGTGCCATCATTTCCAACAATATGAAAACCATAAGATAAACGCCTAAACTCTGCACCGGTTTTAATTAACCAATAGTCGTGAACGTCCGTACTTAACAGTAAATCCATTGGTACATTATCCATATACCATTTTTTTTGTTCATGCAAATAGGGATCTCCACTGATAATATTTACTTTTGAGACATCCCCTTTTTTTGTGCGGATCCGAATATGCATTTCATCTTTTGTATAGAGGTAGGCATACTCACTTTCGGGTCTATGAAAAATTGCTGAAGTTTCCATTGTATTTTTTCCTCATTCCTATTCATTTAGTAGATAATTGCTATTTTCAAAAAGTACTTATCCGTTTTTTATCAGTCTGTTTCAGTTCATTCTCTAACATAAATACTAATGAGCCATAAGGTTCTATTTTAATGTGTTGATTTTCCAACGAATTATTTCCATTAGACAATACTACTGTGACCGTTTCACTCGTAAAACGACTGTCACTATAAATAAATGACTGGTTTGTTAAATTGCAACAAATTAAAGCTGTCTGATCCCCAAGCTTGCGTTCATAGCAATATAAATGGTCAGATGTCTCAATTAAATGAAAACTTCCTTCAGTAAATAGAGGTAATTTTTTATACATGAATAATTTTCTATAATAATTTAAAATACTCGATTCTATTGTTTCCTGATCAGCTACATTATACTTAACTTCTCTATTAACTCCACTCCATGGTGGAGTTGTTGAAAAACCTGCAAATTGAGAGTCATTCCATTGCATTACTCCACGACTAGCATCTTTACTAGTCGCATTTAATTCTTTAAGAATATATTCTTTGCGATACCCTAAATGATAGGCTTTTTCATAAAATACAGTTGCTTCTGGAGCAAAGAAATGTTCAATTGCGTTTATTTCTAAGTTCTTCATACCTAGTTCTTCTCCATTTAAAATAAATGGAATACCTTTTTGTAAATACATGAGCGTTGCTAACATCTTACTGCTGTTTTCTCTGTAGTGAGTAGCGTCCCCAAAACGAGAAACAGCTCGCGCCATATCATGGTTATTCCAGTAAAGTGTTGGCCCTCCAAAATCAGATAACCGTTCCTGCCATTCAACCATCGTTTTTTTAAATTTTTTTATATCTAAACTCCCTGATTGCATGGATAGCGGCAACCGGATATCCTTTTGTGTTTCATCTTCAGTGAAGTAGCGAAAAGTAATGACTGCATCGCAACCTTCATTAGCTGGATCTGAATAGTTAACTGCTAAATCAATCGTTGCTGAGGCAGCTTCACCTACCAAAAATACATCAGGATAACGGCTACGCAAAGCTTGTGCAAATCTTTTCATGTAATCATTTACTTTAGGTAGATTGGCATAATAATTTTCAGCTAAAACCAACTCACCATCCTTAGTTGTGGGAACATTTGGATACCCTTCTTCTTTATCCATATGAATAAACGCATCTAAACGGAACCCATCAACGCCTTTCTCCATCCAAAAACAAGCAATTTCTAACATAGATGCTTGCACGTTCGGATTGCCCCAATTTAAATCTGGCATTTCCTTAGCAAATAAATGGAAGTAATAGTGATCTCCTAAAGGTTCTTTTTCCCAAACAGACCCTCCAAAAAAAGAGGCCCAATTATTTGGTAATTCCCCATTTTCTCCCCCATTAGCCCAAAGGTAATAATCGCGATATGGATTTTCTGAATCCTTTAAAGCTTCTTGAAACCAAGGATGCTGATCTGATGTATGATTTAAGACAAAATCAAATAGTACTTTTATACCACGAATGTGAGCTTCTTTGATTAATTCTTCTATGTCTTCCATTGAACCAAAAAGAGGATCAATCTCACAATAGTTAGACACATCATAACCATTATCAATCTGTGGAGAAGTAAAAATTGGATTTAACCAAATGACTGTAACACCTAAAGACTGAATATAATCTAGGCGTTGAATGACTCCTTTTAAATCTCCTACTCCATCATTATTGCTATCTTGAAAACTTCTAGGATAAATTTGATAAACGATTGCTTCTTTCCACCATTTTACGGTCATGTTAAATTGGTCCTCCTTTTTCCTTATTGGACTTGACTTAAGGATACTCAAATAAGGAAGCACTTACAATATCATTCAGAATGTTAACGGTAACAAAAAATGGACTAGTATTATTTTAACGTATTCAAAGCTATTTCACTTTTAAATCAGTCTCCTTCTTTTTTGCAATGAGTGTATTTTCTAATAATACGATTGCACCAAATGGAGCTAGAGTAATACAGTTTCCTTCAATACAATTCCCTTCATTTTGAAGGATAATTTGCCATTGATTCTCTATCATACCTGTTTGAGAAATCCGTTCTTTAGTATCTGAAAAATTACAAATGACTACTGCATGTTGATTATCCAATACACGTTCGTAACTGTAGAGACTGCCTTTCATTTCAAACATACGAAAGCTCCCTTCAGTAAAAATAGGAGTGTTTTTATGTTTTAAAACAGCACGGTAATAAGCTAGAATACTTGTTGGATCTTTTTCTTGTGCATAAACAGTGTACTTTTCTTCTATATTCACTCCACTTCAAGGAGTCATAGTTGAAAAACCAGCAAATTCAGAATCATCCCATTGCATGACACCACGACCAACATCTCTGGCTGTACTATTGAGTTCTTTCAAAATATGCTCTTCTGTATATCCTAGTGCTTTTGATTTTGCATAAAAAGCAACTGCCCCAGGTGTCTCGAATTCTTGTGGATTCTCATGTCTTAGATTACACATTCCTATTTCTTCTCCGTAGTAAATAAATGGTATCCCTTTTTGTAAGTACATTAAAGTTGCTAACATTTTACTACTATTATCTCGAAACAGTTTTTCATCACCAAAGCGAGAAACCGCTCTTGGCATATCGTGGTTATTCCAATAAAGAGTTGGCCCACCAAAACAATCTAGCTTTTCTTGCCATTCTATCATCGTCTTTTTAAACTCATCCTTATCTAAGATGGCGTGTTGCATATTAAACGGTAAACGCGCGTCTTTAACTGAATGATCTTCAGGAAAAAGCATAAATGAGATAATAGCATCACACATATCATTTTTAGGATCGATATACGCAAAAGCTAAATTTACATCTGCTGAGGCAGCTTCACCTAAAATAAAAATGTCTGGTTTTTCTTTCCTCAAACCACTAGTGAGATTTTGAATGTAATTTTTTATGTTCGGCAAGTTTTCATTAATTTCTTGAGCTGAGATAACTTCTTTATTATTTAATGTGATTTCTCTTGAAAAATCATCCAATTTATCTAAGTGAATAAAAGCATCCAAGCGAAAACCATCGATTCCCTTGTCTATCCAAAATTTACCAATGTCTATCATTGCATTTCCTACATGCGGATTATCCCAGTTCAAGTCAGGCATTTCTTTTTTAAAAAGATGAAAATAAAACTGATTACCTACAGGTTCTTTTTCCCAAACGGATTCTCCAAACAGTGAGGCCCAGTTATTTGGTAAATCACCATTTGGTAAAGCATCACTCCAAATATAAAAATTTCTATGTGGATTATCCGGCCCCTTTAATGCTTCTTGAAACCAATTATGTTCAATAGAAGTATGATTGAGAACAAAATCAAATATAATGTTCAACTCGCGTTTATGTGCTTCTTCGATAAGCTCCTCAACATCCTCCATTGTTCCAAATAATGGATCAATAGTATAATAATCAGAGACATCATAGCCATTATCTATTTGAGGAGAACGAACAATAGGATTTAACCAGATTGTATTTACCCCAAGTTTTTTGATGTAATCTAACTTTTGAATAATACCTCTAATATCACCTATTCCATTTCCGCTAGTATCTTTAAAACTCCGTGGATAAACCTGATAAATTATCGCTTTCTTCCACCATTTCTTATCCGTTGCTTTCATTCTAACCGACCTCCTCACTGATTTCATTATTAACCTAAGTTTAATCAAACTTAAATTTAATTGCTAAAATAATGACTCTATTTTCATCATTTAAGTACAATAAAAAACGGATGCCTTCATTAAATGAGGGTATCCGTTTTTAAAAATAAATTAGTTTAGCTTTGGCACATACACAGTTAATAATTGTTTATAGACTTCCAAATGAATAGGAAATTTCGGACCTTTATTGCCATCGACTGTTGTGGTAAATTCTTTTCCTTCTTTCGATTTTAAATCAGCTAATTTAAATTTTTTTAAGACAAGTTTTTCAGAATAATCATCACTTTCACGAAGTAATTCAGGGATAAGCTTCATTTTTTCTGCAGCAGTTGATTTTTTTAGACAAAGCATATATAAATATCCATCGTCAATTTCCGCTGATGAAAAGACAGTTCCTATTCCCGAAACCGACTTACTTAGCCCAATGACTAACATGCTATAATTCCCTTCGAAATCATCACCGTCTAATTTCATTCGAAAAACAGACGTTTCATCATCGTTTAGCGCTTTTACACCTTCCATAACATAAGCCAAAGGACCAAGTTTAGACTTAGCTTCGTCGTCTACATGTTGAACGGTCTCTGGTATAGATCCAACGGATACTGTACTAACGAAAAACAAATCATTTACTTTACCAATATCAACTTTCTTCGTATTCTTAAAATCCAATTGTTTAATGGCTACTTTTGCATTCATTGAAATACCCAAGACTCTTGCAAAATTATTGATTGTGCCTAACGGAATGACTCCAATCAATGGATGATAATCTTGTTTTGCTATACCATTAATACCCTCATTAATTGTTCCATCACCACCCATTAAAAAAATGGCGTCATATCCTTCTAATGCAGCTTGAGAAGAAAATTTCTCAGCGTCTCCTGCTTCTTGTGTTTCTTTTGTTACTATTTCTTTGAATTGCTCTCTTAAGCGCGTTTCTAATTGGGTTACAAATTCTTCTGCCTGTTCGCTACCTGAGGAAGGATTAACAACAATCATTGCTTTCATACTATCACAGCCTTCCTAAATTTTAATTGCCTTTTTTAGCTCATTTCTTCGTAGTACCTCTAATAATGAGTTCTGATTGAAATAGAATAGAACCTTGTGAAGCCCCGCCTTGGTCAATCTTATTTAACAACATTTTAGCACTAGCAGCTCCCATTTCTATTACAGATTGCTTAACAGTTGTTAGTTGTGGGAAAGCAATTTGGTCTAAAAATACACCGTCGTGACCGATAATTCCGAAATCATTTGGTATATCACCACCCATTTCAATGATCCCTCTTTCAATACCCAACGCTAATCTATCTGAACTACAGACAAAAATCGTATTCGGTGAAAAATCAGACCACTTATCTTTGATGAACTTTGCAGCTTGCCTAGAACGATTTTCAAAACGGACTACTTTAGGTTCGCGATTATTCTGGTTCATTGTTTGAATGTAACCTGATTCTCTAGATAATTCAAATACTTCATCTATATCAATACCGATAAAGATAATTTCCTGATACTTAGAATCAATTGCATATTGTGTAGCCAATGAAATCCCAGCTTTATTATCTGAATCAACAAAGTCATAGCCATGACGATTTTCACCAAATAAAACAACTGGTTTATTTGCACCAGTAATCCAATCGTAATCTTTTTCTCGAACTCCACACATTATGTACCCATCACAAGTCCCTATATCAAAGTTATTTTTTGTAACCAATTGCAAAGAATAATGCCGTGCATCCAATTCTTGAGCTATTCCGGTTAATAGGTTCATATAATAAGGTTCTGTCGTATCCATTTCTTCTAAAATAAAAAGCTTAATTATTTGGGTGCGGTTGTTAACTAGCGCTTTAGCAGCTACGTTAGGTCGGTAACTCAATTCTTCCATTGCTTTAAAAACAAGTTCTTTTAATTCATCCGTAACTTGTTCAGGATGATTAATGACCCGAGAAACGGTCATTTTAGAAACATTTGCTTTTTTTGCAACATCGTTTAATGTTGTCATATTTAATACTTCCTTTTCTAATTCTCATTCTGCAAACTATTTATTTTAATCATGTATCAATTCTGTGATGATCATTTCAAAAAATAACCTATTAGGACAAGAGAGTGTAAAGTCACACTAAATAATAATGATTCATTAAAAATGATAGCAAGACCGTTAATAATGGCTACCACAATTTGATACGTTACTCATCTTTCAGTCTTTCTTGGCATTCCGGACAAATACCGTAAACTTCCATACGGTGATTGGTTACTTTATACCCAGTTAAATTATGAGCTGTTTCTTCTAGATCTTCAAGACCAGGGTAATAAATGTCTTCAATTTTTCCACATTTTTCGCAAATAGCATGATAATGTTGAGTTGTTGCAAAGTCAAAACGACTAGATCCATCTCCATAAGTCATTTCTTTTACAAATCCAATTTTTGTAAATAATCTCAAATTATTATAGATAGTTGCTACACTAACGCTTGGAAATCGTTCTACCAATGATTGATATATATCATCTGCTGTTGGATGGGAGTCAGTTTCAATTAAGTATTCTAGTACAGCATATCGTTGAGGTGTTATTCGAATATTAGAAGCTTTTAATTTTTCAATTGTTTGCATCACCATTTGATTCGAAGCCATAAATAAATCTCTCCTTATTTTGTATATCCTTTAAATATTTTTTTGATCTCTGTTTATACTAAACAGTGTTTTTAAAAAGCATCAATTATTTCCTTAATAATAACGTTTATCACTTAAGAATGCAACAATATCAACTCTTTGGTGTTTCATAAACTTAGGTTTAAGCTAAAGAATAGTATGTTTTCTTTTTATTATTCAGTTTTTTTACTAACTACAAGTCTTTTTCATACATACTTGGCTTAATTTACCATTATTATAGATATATCTGTACAAGCTCTTCTCATTGTAAGTGGAATTTGTTAAAATGGCATTATCAGTTGATAAAAATATGATTTAATCGAAATAATTCTGCGGGAGAAAGGATATCTTTTATGAAAATCGGAGCAAGGACTATGAAAACTGGTCTAGCCATTACTCTTGCTTTAGCCATACCTTATTTGTTAGATATGCAAACAGCCGCTGTTTTAGCTGCTATATCTGCTATTTTTGCCCTTCAACCTTCTTTAAAACGATCTGTTAAGACACTTAAAGATAGAGTATTTGCCAATATTGTTGGAGGTGTTTTAGCAATTATCGTCAACGTGACGTTAGGAAATCATTTTGTATTTGTTGGTTTAGCTGCTGTTTTACTTATTGCAATCTTGAATCAATTTAACCTAGGTCCTGTAATAGGGTTAGCGACTGTAACATTAGTTGTTATTATGATGAGTCCTGGAACAAACTTTATATTTTCTGCTACTATCCGTATTTTAGCGACACTACTTGGTGTAGTTATTGCCTTTCTGGTTAACACTCTCTTTTTTCCTCCAAAATATGAAGAAAAGCTTTATCACTTAATTGATTATACTACCTCTGAAATCATGAAATGGATTAGAGCAAGTGTAAGAAAAAATAGTGAATTTTCAATTTTAAAAAAAGATTTAAAATGGGTCAAATCAGAATTAGATCGTTTAGAAGTGTATTTTGCTTTATTTAAAGATGAAGGAACCTATTCTCGTAAGAAAAATCGGTTTGAAATACTAAGAAAAATCGTTGTTTACCGACAAATCATTTCAACAACAAAAGTTGCGTACAGTTTAGCAAGTACTTTACATCGAAACGAAAATTCATTCAATCATTTTCCTGAAGAATTAAGAATTCAAATAAGGGAACGATTAGAAACGTTGTTAAGTGCTCATGAACAAATATTGCTAAAATTTAATGGACGTGTTGCTCCAAATGAAGTAAATTTCATTGATTATAAAGAATCCCTCAGAGCTAAATTCATGCACTCCTTTTTTGATGAAGCAAATATGGAAGTAGAAGTAAATAAAGACTTCACACAAAGTAATGCTGTTATCCATATTATGTCCAGCATTTTAAAATATGAAGGATATTTAATTCGTTTAAATACTTTAGTATCTAGTTACAAAGGCAATGTAAGAACACCACAAACTACAATTGATAATATTGAACACATCGAACAATAAAAAAAGGCTTTGATTGTTATTATACCAATCAAAGCCTTTTTTTCATTGTTTATTTTCCACTTGTTGTATCCACTGATATTGCTAATGCATTGTTGAATAAAGTCGTATATATTTCGTTGCCTTTATTATTCAATGTCTTTCCATCTTCTGTTAAAGTTGTTTCAAGGTCAAGATTTGTTGATTCTACTTCTGCAAGATAAGCTTCATGTAGATCAAACAAAGGTAGTTTAGCGTCGTTTATCATTTCTATCGCTTCTTGTAAATAACTTGTATAAACAAGCGTTCTAGAATTATATTCTTCTTTCCTTGAACTACTCGGGTTTGGTGTAACAAAAACAACCAATGTTTCTGGTAATGCTTCTTTAATAGCCTCATAATCTTTCATCATATACTCTTTTGAATCTGACAAACTTATATCTCTTACTTGGTCACCATATACAGGTATATGGAAGAAAACAACGTCTGGTTTTGCTTCTGATAATGATAGTGCAGTACTTTCTTCTAATAAGCGGTATGAATCAAAATCAGGTAAAGCAATAGTATTAAATTGTACGTTATCTGTTACTTGGTCATTTATGTATTCTTCAACGGAAAGAAGCCAGCTATCCGACTCCGAAAAATCTCCATAGAAACTAATAACTTTTTTTTCATTATCTGTTGGTACATTTGATAAGTAATCTAATAGGGATTTTTTATCTCTATTTTTTTCAAACGACTCTTTTTTTGTTACAGTTGGCTCTCCATCCTTAGACTTATCTTCATTAGATTGAGAAGATCCATTTGTTTCTAATAATTCCAATTTTTGTTTATTTTGATAATCTTGGCCGAACCAGAGTATGCCAATTGTCAGAACAATTAATACAAAAAGTATAAAACCACTTTTTTTTGTCAAGTAAGATTCACTCCTTTATTTAATATTTCATTTGTTATTATAGCACAGCTTAATTGGTTAAAGAAAGTCGAAGTTCTTTAATTTATACTCAGCAATAAAAAAGATCGATATAGAACTATATAAAAAAGGTACCTTTTAAAAATAAAGGTACCTTTTTATATTCATTATTGGAGAATCTAATCCCTCGTCCAGCAGAAGTTTTAGTGTTTGTTTGCTAATTGACGGTATCGGTCGTACCATAACTCAACATATTCTTTAGAAAAAGGTCCTTTTTCTTCATTGATCCACTCAACAAGAACTCTAACATTCTCCTTTAAAATATGATCGATATCCTCAGGATAGCCCCATAACTTACTATGTTCTTCATACTCATCTACATCTAATAGCCGTTTTTCTCCGTCCGGAAATACTTTTATGTCTAAATCATAATCTATATACTTCAAGCCTTCTTCATCTAAAGCATAAGGTGAAGCGAGGTTGCAATAATAAGAAATGCCATTATCACGAATCATTGCAATAATATTGAACCAATAGTGCTTATGAAAATATACAATTGCTGGTTCTCTTGTTAACCAACGTCGGCCATCTGACTCAGTTACAAGTGTATGATCGTTGCAGCCAATTAAAGATTGGTCGCTAGTTTTGAGAACCATCGTGTCCCTCCATGTGCGATGTAAACTTCCATTATGTTTATAGCTTTGGATTGTGATGTATTCTCCTTCTTTTGGAACTTGCATCCTAACCCAACTTTCTTTTTTCCTATAAAAATTCAATAAGAAATTAATAGAACAACCAGAGAGTGTCATTCACACTCGACTCAAAAGTATTATATCATAAAATCTGCTAGGGTTAACAGAAAAGCTCAGATAAAATGAAAGAATAATGAGGAATCTTTTTTTAAAAAAAGAACTCGTAATTTTATTTAGTATAAAATCACGGGTTCTCTTTAATTATTTACGTATTTAATTATTTATATAAAACAAGTAACTTTTCCATAATTTTGTTTGAGGACCAGGAAAAGTGAATTTTTCAAAGTCATCTGGATGAACCCATCTACAGTCTTCTGGCAAAATAGTTTTTAAACTAGAAACCTTTCCATAGTAGGCAGAAATCGTCCATTTTAAGTGACTAAATAGGTGCGTTATTTCAGCGAAAGACTTTTTTGTTAACAATGGTTTTATTTGATAAGCTTCATTTAATTCCAATAAAATATCTGATGTCTTTCCATCATCTATTTTATTGGAACGATTTTCTTCTACCAATGGGAAAAGCCACATATTAGCTAATAATCCTTCTTTTGGTCTTTTTTCTAATAGAAATTCGCCATTTTCATTCTCAATTAAAAAGCCTTGATAGAAAACTGGAACAGCCTTTTTCTTTTTGCTTTTAACTGGATAATTTCCCCATGTTTCATTAATGTAAGAGGCGTTAAATTCTTTGATTGGACTCAACTCTGGATGATAGTTTTTAGGTGTACAAATGCTGGATCCTAAATCCATAAACGCCTGGTTAAAGTCGCCTGGTTTGTAAGGATCTATTAGTTCTCTCATAACCGCTTCAAAAATTTTACGACTAGCTGGCTTAGCAATATCTGCATCTATTTCAAAAAGACGACTCACTACCCGCATCACATTCCCATCTACTGCTGGTTCTGGCAAATCAAAAGCCATGCTTGCTATCGCACCTGCAGTGTAAGGTCCTATACCGCTTAATTTGATTAGTTCTTTTGGATCACGAGGCATTGCACCATCATATTCTTCAATAATTTGTATCGCTGCTTTTTGCATATTTCTTACTCTTGAGTAATACCCTAATCCTTCCCAAGCTTTTAACAATTTATCTTCATTCGCTTTTGATAAGGCTTCAATTGTTGGGAATTGTTGCATGAAGTTTAGATAATATGGAATAACCGTATCCACACGAGTCTGTTGCAACATAATTTCCGAAACCCATATTCGATAAGGATCATTGTTTATTCTCCATGGAAGAGATCGTTTCTCTATATCGTACCAACTTAGTAAAGTTGCTCTAAATCGTTCTATCTTTTCTTCAGGCCACATTTTTATACCATGCTGCTCTAATAATTCTCGAGACTCATTTTTATTTAGATTGTCTTTTTTCATTCGTCTTGATCTTCCATTTCTTTTTCCTCAATAAACTGATTAATTAAGTCTCCTGCAAATCCTTTTTGAAATAAACTACTTTTAACTTTTTGAATTTTTTTATATCCTTTTAATTTAGCTTGTTTACGCCAAATTTTATCTCCTTGTGATTTTATAGCTGCATATTCCTCATTCTCTTCTTTCTCTACAGTTACTTCCTCCAAAACTTGGGTAATAATATCCGAGTCAAAACCTTTTTGCATTAAATTTTGACGCAATTTATTATTTGTTTCACGCGTAGAATGCTGTGAAGAGCGTCTAATAACTTTCTCGGCAAGTTGAACACCATTCTCAACCATTTGATCAAAAGAATATTGTTCGCTAGCCTTTTCAATGTTTTCTTCAGCGATTCCACGTCTTTTAAGCTCTTGTTTTATTACTCGAGGACCCTTTCCCCCAACATTTGCTCCCGTACGCGTAAAACTTTCTGCATACATTAAATCATCCAGATAACCTTGTTCTTCTAATTTTTCAATAACCTCATCTGCTACATCAAAAAATTCATGCTTTGCTAGATCGTCGCGGACTTCCTTTTCAGAACGCAAACCATAATTCAAATAATTTAAAGATCGTGTATAGGCCTTTCTAAAGCCATCTTCTGATTCTAATTCCTCTCTGAAATCTTCAGAAATAATCATACCTTTGTATAAAGCGTGCTTTACGAGAATGGCTTCATCAATTGGAAAAGCATAAGACTCATCTAAATAAATATTATAGCGACCTTTTCGTTTTTGAGTTTCAATTTTTGTGATTTTTGGTAAACTCTCATCAGGCGCTGTACTTTTTGAAGAGATAATTTTTTTTAACAAATCGTCTGTCATAGTTATTCGCCTCCTACTTAATATTGATTTATTTAGTATACCATAGAAATCACTAAAAAATAGAACAGAAGTTTGCCTATAAAAAATTAAAAAAACAGATAAAAGTACAGAATGTACTCTTATCTGATTCTATTCGTATTTTATTTCCACTCATCGTCTTGTAAGGGATCAATGACAGGTTGTCCTGTAATCGAGCTTCCATTAAATCTTGGTAAGTCCTGAGAATCACGGACTGCCGTTTCAGGTTCTTCATCGGCAACAAAATTCTTTCCTTTTTCAAGTTTACCTTGAAGCGGATTATTAGTTGGATCATACTCATTTTTCGTTATATTTTTATTCTTATCTTTTGAGAATCTTGCATTATCTTCTTGTACACTTTGGTCATTTAATTGTCTGTCTTCAAAACTAGACATTGCTTTTTCACCATTAGGTAAAGTTGAATCTTTAGTAACCCTAACACCGCTACCTGCTTGTCCTACTGGCTTTTTTTGACTCGCTTTATTAAAACCAGCATTTAAATCTTCTTTATTTTCTTTCCTACCTGAGTATTTATCACTTAAGAAATCAATCTCTTGATTTAATAAACCAACATCCATCTCATCATAAACGGATGACTTTCCAGAAGGATGAGATGTATCTAAAATTGATTTAGCTCCACTACCTGATTGTCCAATCGGTTTCTTATTTTTTTGTTCCTTGCTTGACTTACCAAGTTCCGTTGGTCCATCTTCTAGATTATAACGAATCGGAATATCGTTGATTTCTTCTACAAGTACGAC
Source organism: Carnobacterium sp. (assembly GCF_049673005.1). GTDB lineage: Bacteria > Bacillota > Bacilli > Lactobacillales > Carnobacteriaceae > Carnobacterium_A. Next base: position 14,161 of record NZ_JBATXB010000087.1, read on the forward strand.
ATAATTGCCAGATTTTAAAACATCATTGTATCTCAAGGCTGTTTGTTTATCTATACCGTAATGCTCTAAAGCTACATCTTGCCCAATAGTTGTAAACATGCTTTTAAATTTCTCCCACATCGTCATATCTCCATCGGTTGAAACGTTATCAACTTCAACTAAAGTTCTATTTTTTATATCTGAATAATTTTCATTACTTGTGATGATAACGATATCGCTCATTAATCGTCCTTCGCTTAACAAACGCTCAACAGCTGAAATTGTTTCATCAACTGTATGATAAGAAGATTCAACTATTTTATTCATTTTTACACACTACTTTCTAACATTATTTTAGTCTTAATCTACTACCTCAACATTTATATTAGGTTATCCACTCATTAATACTTTCTTTGTCGCATAGTATGATTATTCATGTTCGTACATTAATTCATTAAACTTTAAATACCTTCCAGAGATAATAAAGCGGATACAATTCAAATGGAATGAAGAAAATATAAAGGGTCCGAATAAAGATAATGCATTCATCGGACCCGCCTTATATCTATTTCTCTTCTTCGTCCCTAATTGTTTTTCCACCGGCATCTTCATATTTGTTGCTATAGTATGCATCACTTTCAGGAATATCTTTATGTGGTTCAGGGTGCTCAACTTTTCTAGGCTCTCTATCAAATGATGAATCTCCGGCTAATTCGTCTCCAACAACACCTGTACTAATATTATCAGGATAAACATGATTGCTGTCTTCTGCATTTACTGATTTCTCATCACCAGTTAAATGGGGAGCGTCATGTCTATCTTGATTAAACATATCTTTCCCATTGTCTTCGATAAAACCAGTTGTCTCTGTTCTTTCTTTTTTAAACATCTCTTCGTCATTTGTATGGTCTCTATCTTGTTCTAAATCTCTATCTGGCGAAGAAATAGTTGACGTACCTGGAACGTCTTCTCTTGCAGATTGGGACTTAGAGGGATCAAATGGTTCGCCATCACCCGATGCTGGATTCATAGACTCTTTCGTTTTAATTTCACTAGGCTTCAATTGTTCTTCAGACAGTGCGTTTTTACTATCATTTGTTTCTAAAATAGAATCATCAGTGTTCAAAACCTCTTCATTCACTGTCGATAGCTGATTAGAATGCTCAGGCGCTGTGCTGTTCATTAAAATAATAATTTCGTGATTTTCTAAAGACTCGCTAAAATGTTCTGCTGTTTCAGCATCAACGCCATGCTCTACCAATGTATTAGATTCGTTTTCTTTACTATAATCTCCCATTCGAAACGTTTCTTTAATTTTATCCCAAAGTGACTCTTCTTCCTCATCATCTTCTTCGACTGATTCAACATCAACAAGCGTTAACTTTTCTAACTCGTCTTCATGTTTTTCATCAGTAATAATTAAGAGTTCTTCAGCAACATAGCCTTCGTTTAGGAGTCTTTCAACTGCTTTCACAGCCTCATCAGTTGACGTATATGTTCCTTCTACAATTCTATCCATTATCTGCACTCTCCCTTTTTATAATGTAACCATTTAAAACCAACTATCTGTTTAGATTTATTTTTTATCTAACCTAATGATAGCAAAAACTAAAAACTCAATCAAAGAAGAACCCTCAGAGATTATATTATTAGCTAGAATGTAACGTTTATTTGTTGACTTGCGTTATCACTTTATAAACCGTCGACAGTTTATCTTAGTGTTCATTATAGGATGGAGGAGTTATATGAGTTACCCTATTGAAAAAAGATTATTAAATCTTAAACAATCTAAGCTAATTGACTCACGAATAATTGTTGCTCACGAATCAGGAAATACTCGCAATACTGGTAAAAATGCGTTGGAAAATGAAGTAGCTTTTATGGCACGACAAGCTTTAAAAGGTGGATCATACGTTAGTCACTGGGTTGGTGGAGGTGGTAAAATAATTCAGTTAAGTAAAACCGGATTTGTTCAATATGGAGCCGGTGCGAATGCGAATGCCTATTCGTATGCTCAAGTAGAGTTAGCACGAACAAGCGATGCTACTGTATTTAAGAAGGATTACCTAGCTTACGTCTGGCTTTTAAAATCTTTAGCCTACGAGGCTCATATTCCAAGAACGTTGAATACTGGGAGAACAGTAAAAGAAAAAGGCATTAAAACACATCATTGGATTTCTGCTAACTTAGGTGGTACTACTCATCGAGATCCAGATGATTACTTATCTAGTTTCGGTATTAGCCTAAAAAAATTTGAAAAAGATTTGAAAGAACCGCTGGATCTCCAAATAAAGAATCCTATTGAACCGATAGAAATTAAAAACATCCATATAGTTAAGTATGGAGATACTTTATGGAGCATCGCAAAAAAGTATCGAACAACTGTAACTTGGCTGAAGAAATTAAATCATTTATCTACTGACCAGATTAATATAGGGACTATTTTGGTACTAACGACTAAACAAACTAATGGACCATCATTTCAATACTCTATGATAGAACGTAAAGAAATTATTAAAACGATCCAAAAAAACTGTGGAACAATTGTTGATGGAATTTTTGGACCAATAACAAAAAAAGCGATACTGTGTTTATTTCAAGAATCAATTCATGTACCAATAGACGGATTATGGGGCCCTAAAACGAAAAATTCAGTTAAAACTATTCAGTTTGGTGAAAAAGGAAAGAACGTTTATGCTATTCAAGCAATCCTATTCAGTTTTGGATACGAAATAACCGGCATTCCAGATCAACTATTTGGAAATAAGACGAAACAAGCTGTTCAACTGTTTCAAAAAGATCATAATCTAGTCAGTCATGGTAGTGTTGGAATTCACACTTTGTCTTTACTATTTGGTTAAAAAGAGTCACTGTTTGTTCAATTGTACCTCATTAGAATCGTTTTTATTTATAACACTTTCCCTTTCATATTCTAAATTATGATATACTAGTAAATGCAAAATAGCCGAAGACGACCACGGTCTTTGATAGGAGAGTGACCGTTAATTGAAAGGGGAACATAAAGCTGTGATTGTTTTAGCAGGAATGATAGGTGCTGGAAAAAGTACTTATACAAAATTAATATCTGAATCATTGGGTAGTGAAGCTTTTTATGAAAGTGTCGATGATAATCGTATTTTAGAAAAATTTTATGAAGATCCAAAGAGATGGGCTTTTTCATTACAAATTTACTTCTTAAACACACGTTTCCGAAGTATAAAAGCAGCGTTTTTACATGAGAATAATGTTTTAGATCGTTCTATCTACGAAGACGCATTATTTACTAAAATCAATTACGAAGAAGGCAACATGAGTGACGCTGAGATGGATACTTATCTTGACTTATTAGACAACATGATGGAAGAACTCGATGGTATGAAAAAAAAATCTCCTGATTTATTAATTTACCTACGAGGCTCTTTAGATACAGTATTAAGCCGTATTGAAAAAAGAGGTCGTTCATTCGAACAGATTGAAGGAAATCAAGGATTACTTGATTATTATACCCATCTTCATGGTCAGTATGATGCTTGGTTTGATTCTTACGACAAGAGTGAAACGATGATTATAGATATTGATACGCATGATTTAGAAAACTCTGACGACTCAGAAGCCATTATGAACCTAGTAAGAAAACGATTAGATGAAGTACGTCTGAATAAAGCTCGTGTGTAAAAAAAATAGTAAGCGAAGATGCTGTATCTTCTGCTTACTATTTTTTTGTTTTTTCTAACCATACGCACCCAAACGTTTGTGAAGCTGGCAAAACAGCCGCACTTTTCCCATGATTATCATAAGCTTTAAAAAATAATTTTCCTTCTCTATCGTAAGCGTACGCATAGACTAATACCCAATGGTTTTTGTACGGGCTTCCTAATATCCTAGCAGTCCCAACCGCTACTGGAATAAGATCAGGTTTATCCAACAATTCAACTACTTTGTTATCCGGTACAAAGTGCATTTTTGCACTATAATCTGGATTGTCTTTTAAAACATAATTTAACCCATGTCTCAAGTCCCAAGGGAACGTCCCTTTGTATGCCAAGGTATCATCTATAACAGCTTTCAACCCATTTAATAAACGTTCTTTAGTTAGGTCCTTGCCGTACTGGTGCTGATACAAATCATGCAATAAAACAGCACAGACGTATGATCCACATATACCTGGTTTTTTATTGTTAATCCATGAACGGTATTTATTATACCGTGCTGATTTTAATCCAGTCCAACTAAGCGGATAATTGGTCTCTTTTGAACTCATCTACTCACTCCTTTACTCAGACTCTCTCTGTTTCATTTTATCATATGTTGCTCCAAATAAATGGTATGTAAATAAAAAATACTCAATAGTCTGGAGTTTAAATCCCTACAATTGAGTATTTTTCTCTATTTTTAAGTTTCCAAATATAATAACTTAATTTTGAATTTTTCCGTGCGATGTAACAATTTATTTTAAGTTGCTGATTTCCTAATTCGTTTAATTTGAAACGGTATAGATTTTTTTTAAACTTTTCAATATCTTCGGTATCTTTATTTTTTTCATCATAGGTTTTCATTAATAAATCAATAGACAATGCAATGTATCTTCCTTTTAATTTTGATATATTTAATCCTTCAAAAGAAATGCATAATCTTATGATTAATAGCAATGTCTTTAGACCCGTCTCTTGTTGAATAGTAGATAATGACAGTCTTATAGGATAGCGTTTTTTGAATGTATGATAATACGGAGCTGGCGTATAAAAAATTTTTTCACTTTTCAAAATACACTCTACACACAACAATAAATCTTCATACGTGTATATAGTTGTATTAAAACGTAAATCTTCAGGTCGTTTGAATAAATCCATTTTGAATAGTTTATTGTGCATAAATCCCTGATCTGTTTCTCGGTTTATTTCCTTTTGAATAGCCTGCGTTTTTGTCCATTCTTGCATCGTATAATTTTTTACTTGTTCATTTGGACTAGCAGAGTCTTCTTCAACATAGCCGCAGACAACCATATCAACATCCGCTTTGATAATCAAGGACAACAAGTGCTCAAACATAACGGACTCTATACGATCAAACGCATTAACGAAACTAACGTATCTACCTTTAGCAATTAGCAAACCAGCATTAAAAGCAGAAGAAAGTCCCCCATTATTTTTATGGATAACCTTAAAACGAGTATCTGCTTTCGAAAAACGGTCACATATTTCTCCACTTGCATCAGTTGATCCATTATTTACTAAAATAATCTCTAATTTATGATAGGTCTGATACCTTAAGTCATTCAAACATTTAGTTAAATAGGATTCAGCATTATAAATAGAAACAATGATTGTTATCATAACGTAACCTCCCTACTAGTTCCAAATCCAGTTTGATGTATCATCATTCTAAAATTAATTTTTTTTACTATCTAGATAGATACTAAATTGTTCAACTATTTTTGAATCTACTGTTAAATCAAACTTTCTTGCAAAAAGATGAGCTGTCTTTTTTAATTGATCGTAATCACGTATTGTCCATACTTCTGGATTTGGGTTATTTGCTGTTTTAGACCACTCTATTTTCCGCATATTACTCAATTGTTTATCATTAAAATAATGAGACCCTAATTTTTTTTCAAAAGGAGATTGGTAAATTAGCGTTTGTAAAAAAAGTTCATCTGCACATTTTGAATGAGAAAAATATTTCTTAATCCATTCTTGATGCGAAAGGACATACTTTACAAACTCATCCGTAACACTAAACCAAGATGAACCAAATTTCACAGTTAAATTTTTATTCTTCAACCTATTTATTCCGAATAAACGTTGAATGGCTAAAAATAATTTATCTACAATTATGATTAAATAATTTAATGGTTTAAATGAGATTTTAGGTAAAAAATCTTGAAATAAATGATACCGTGATATGCGAGAAACTATTTTTTTCGTCTCTTTGTACTCTATTTTAGAAAAATGAATAAATTCTTTCCCATCATGTTTTTCAAAAAAATCGTGAATATCATTTTGTGTTTTTAATGGGAAATCTGCTCCTGATAGCAAGTGGAAATAACGATATTTTTTTTTATTGGCTTCTTTCAATAGCGCTAATTCGCATTGAATTTGACTGTATCCACCCCATTTAATGTCTATTCTAGGAATCAAGTACAAAGCAGATTTTAAAGAAAGTTGCTCAAAATGTTTAGAATTAAAATTAGTTGCTTTTTTGTCGACATGTATATAAATATCATTGCGTTCATCATCTAGTTGAAAGATTAATTGTTCTAATAAATCATATTGATTGTGTGCCATAATTAAGTAAGCATGCTTTCCTCTCATTAGCTATCTCACCTCTGCTTGTATTTTTATAGGTTCGTATTCTTTCCCCTTCACGGTGTTACTTTTATTTCTAAGTTTACTTATTGCCCAAAGCAAACCATACACTCCTAATGCAAAATTTAACTTTGCGCTTCCATAAAAAAGTTTCCAGTAGAATGGCAGTTGACTATAATCCATTTCTTGAAAGGCTTTTTTGTATTTTTCGTGTGAAAGAATCTTTTTTAACTTAGCTATTTTTTCATAAGGCTTTTTTTCACTTTCCATAATATTGAGTCCTAGTTCTAAAAGAGACAGCGCTATGCGATTAGTAAGTGCTTTTTTATATTCAGTTGATAGAGAATGTTCTTCTATATACATTTCCATTAAATCATACTTCATTTGATTTTGGATAAACAATCTTTCTTTGTATAAGGTAGTTACCGAAACTTCATTATCTTTACGATAATGATATAAACAATCGCTTAGACAAACAGATTTTTTTACATATCTAAAATAATAAATATTAAAGAGTGCATCTTCAGATCCTATGATTTTTGTAGATATAAATTTAATTTGATTATTTTTGATTATGTCCGTTTTATACAGTTTTGCCCATACAGTAACAATCGCATCTGCATTTTCAGGATGACTCATTTGTTTTCCTAACAAACCGAACATCCTTCTATGCAACTTTGTAGAAGTTTCTGCTTGTCCAAGTACTTCTTCTTTGTGTTTAAAGATTTTTTTAGGAAGAGACTTGTGTGAAAACTCTCTGATGTAAGAGCATAAGGCAACATCTGCGTTCTCTTCTACTATGGCACGTTGCAATAACTCGCAAGTATTTAATCCTATCCAATCATCACTATCTACATACATTATATAATTTCCTGTAACATAGTCTAAAGCATTATTTCTTGCCGCAGACAAGCCTTCATTTTTTTGGTTTATACAGATAAGTCGACTATCTTTAGCTGCTAATTTCTTTAGTACTTGTTCGCTATTGTCAGAAGATCCATCATTGATACAAATAACTTCAATATTTTTAAATGTTTGATTTAAAATACTCATCACACACTTTTCTAAATACTTTTCTGTATTAAATACAGGAATTATAATACTGATTTCAGGGTGTCTCATTGTCTACACTTCCTTTTTACTATTCGTATATCAAAAATATCCTATTATTCAGAACTAGTTAATTTCAACATTTTCTTTCTTTTAACAAATAGTTTAATAACTTCTAAAATATATTTAAACTCACTTGTTCGACTAAAGATAAGGAAGAATAAAACATTCGGAACAATAGCACAAATTAGTACTTTAATAATAAAGCTACTTAATGAATTTTCTAATACAATTGAATTAATTAATGTAGTTAAAAATGCTACGCTTAAAGTAGCTAATCCATATCCAATATATCTCTTGAAGTAATCGATGACACTTATTTTAAATCCATTTTTGTATAAAACAAAGGGTTCGATCCATACGACCGTTGATACACTACTAATAAAAGTTCCCATTAGAATACCTGCAATTCCAAAATATCTTGCTAGTATTAAAGAGACGATTAAGTTAACAGTAGCTTCTGCAATTGGTTTATAGCGGTCGTTCCAAAATAATCCATAGGCATCTTTGAATACTAACGTTGTCTTTCTTAATCCTTTCACATAAAAATTAATAACGATTAACACAACAATCCATTTATTCATTACAAACTGGCTACCAAGCCATAACGTGATAAAAGGATTTAAAAGGATCCATAACGATATTGAACAAAATCCAAAAATCCAAAAATTAATGAACAACATTACCTTATAAATATCAAAAGATTTCTCTTCACTTTCGACTGCATTTAAATTACCAACACTTGCTGTTACAGATTCAAATAGTTGATTTACTATTGAATTAATAGCACCTATAACTAGAGAGTAATTTGAGTACAATCCTACCCAAACTAATCCAACTATAGAAGAAATTAAAATATTGTCTGTACCTTCAACAACAACAGAACCTATTCTGTGGTACATAAGGGCTTTAATATTTTTAAAGATGATTTTACGATCACTAATTCCCAATCTTTCTTTATTCTTTTCTTTTAAGAAAGGATAAATTTTGTTAGCTTTATGCGCTACAAATAAATTTTCAATCATTGAAAACACTATCCTAATGAGCAGATAGAGTATAAAATCTTTTGTTAATATTAGGATAATAATTTGTGAAATCGTTGCTAAAAAAAGAAACCCACTTTTGTAAAAAGTAACTATATAGTTTTTTTGATCCGCAATGATTAACGAACGCTTGTATGCGTAGAAATAAGTTACAACGGAATTAGCTAGATAAAGTAAATAAATTGAATTAAGGTTTGGAATTGCTGGAGAATCTTTGATAATAATTGATAAAAAAGGTAATAACCCTAAGCCCAAGACTAAAACGATTAAACCAATTACTTTATACGAATGAGCATAAAAGTTCATCAATGCTTTAATTTTTTTTTCATCTTTAGTAGCTAACGGTTTATATAGTCCATAGATTACTGCAGATCCAAAACCTAGTTCTGCAAGAGAAAGAATAGATAGGACGTCTGTAAATAATCCGTTTACTCCGAGGTACTCTGCATTTAATATTCTTACAAAAACGATACGAGCTCCAAAAGAAAGTAGAATATTTAAGACTTGTCCAATCAATACAACAGCTACATTTTTCATAGAATTTGCTGTTCTCATAGGTTTCTCCTAACTAGCCAGTTATTTATAGAGAATAAAATTTATCCATCTCTGAATAAGTATCGACTATTTTTTTTCCGCTATTTTCAATAAAAGACATTCTCAACTTTTCATCATCTACTATTTTTTTTACATTTTTATAGATAGATTGACTGTTATTTTCAGCAATTAACCCATCAAATCCGTGTGAAATAAATTCATTAGCTGTAATAAAATTTGTAGCAATTAAGGGTTTTTTAAATATACTAGCCTCTGCCATCGATATACAATAGCCTTCTTGTTTAGATGGTTGAACATAAATATCACACTGTTTGTAGTAAGGAAATGGATTAGATTTTTTACCTAGCAGAATAAGGTGATTTTCAATTTCCAAATTTTTTATATCCTTTTCTAATTTGTTTCTGAGTTGCCCTTCTCCAATTAAAAACCATTTAAATTCGTAATTTTCGTTTTTTAATTTTGCTACAATTTGAGGAAGTCTTTCTTGTCCTTTTTCATCTTCTAAACGTCCAACAGTTAAAATTTTTAAACCATCATAATAAAAAATATTTTCTGATTCTTTTGATTTTTCTATATATTCATTTCTATCAAGAATAGGATAAAAATGCTCTGTCTTATCTTCTAGCTCAGGATATATTTCTATAAATATTTGTTTTGCTGCTTCTGAAACACAAAATATCTGATCGTACTTAGGGAAAATCTTTTTCCCTGCAATTTTTTCTTTTTCAGGAACTTTTGAATAATCTTCTTGGATCCACATAATTTTTTTTTGAGCATGAATTTTTTCAATAACAAATGATGTTAATGTATTTCTTGATCCTCCATCAAAAGCAATCGCTAAATCATAATGTTCTTCTTGTATGGGATAGCTAGATAACAGATGTTGATTTAATTGTTCAAATTTATCAAGCTTAATATAGTTATATAGCTGTGAAAACATCGATAAAAATTTCGTCATACGAGTTAATTTAAAACTTCTTTTTAAATATAACCCCATATTTAGCCCTAAACCTTGCTCATATAATTCAATTATTTTAACTGGCTTATTGATATTAGGTAGTAATGTTTTATCTTCTCTAGCAAGCATAATAGTAATATCGTAGCCCTCTATTGTATTGATTAGTTTTATCAACGATTGCTCTGTTCCCGCATTAGCCAATCGTCGGATAACGAAAACAACTTTTTTCATTAAAATCCACTCCTATTAGAATAATCACTATTCACTGAATCACAGCATTAAATGGCATAAAATTTTTCAATCTCATTTGTCGTATCAATTGTTTTTTGTAAATAAAATTTACTAATACTCATTCTTAGCTGTTCATCATCTAACATTTGTTTTACATTTTCGTATAAAGATTGGCTGGAAATATCTGCGATTAGACCATCTTTTCCATGGTTTAAAATAAATTCCTTTGCTGTTAAGAAGTTCGTAGCAATAATAGGTTTCCCAAAAGCCATTGCTTCAACCATTGACATACAGTACCCTTCTTGTCTTGAAGGCTGAACATAAATATCACAATCCCGATAATAAGGAAATGGATTGACTTTTCCTCCCATAATCGACAAATAGGATTCTATTTGTCGATTTTTTATTTCTTTTTCCAATTTTGACTTAACTCCATCATCATCTCCAATAAGATACCAGTGGAACTTATATCCTCCTGATTTCAACTTTGAAATAACTTCAGGTATCAAATCATGCCCTTTTTCTTGTCCTAGACGAGCTACTGTTAGTATCTTAAAACCTTTATAGCCATAATCACTTTTTTCATTCAATGCTTTTTTATAAAATGTATTTTTACTATATATAGAATAAAACACTTCTGTTTTATTTTTTAGCTCTGGATATAACTCTAAAAATTTATCTTTTGCTCCTTTTGAAACACAAAATATTTGATCGAAATACTTGAAAACGTTTCCTCCCGTTTCTTTTTCAACTTTTACTAGCTTCGAATAATCTTCATGTACCCACATAATTTTCTTTTTTGCTTTAATTTTTTGAATAACGTAAGACGTTGTAGCCCTTAAACCCCCATCATATGAAATGGCTATATCGTATTCCTCTTCTTCTAATGGGTAAGCATCTAAATAGAAATTATTTAATGGAATCATATTTTTTGTAATTAAAAATTGACCAATTCTCCAACTAACTTGTAATAAAGAGAGCCATTTTTTATTTGAAAAGGATTCATTTATGAATATTCTTGTGTCAATTCCAAGTCCAGTATCTGTTAAATATTTAACTTTTATAGGTTTTTTTATTAAAGGTAAAAGAGGTGCTTGATGTTTAGACATAATGATTGTTACATCATAGTTTTCAATAGAGTTAATTAAATTAATCAACGAATGTTCAATACCACCGTTAGATAATGCTTTAAGTACAAAAACTGCTTTCTTCATCTTTATTAGCTCCTTTACCTTCTCAATTCATTCAGTCCAATTTATACTTATTTTTAAACCTTCTCTTTTTCTTTACTTCCTTTATCTGAAAAATAAACTGTTACAAAAACAATTAAAATGAGTACCCAACCAATCATTCTAAGCCTTGCTGCAGTACCTACATTATCGTTAGATAGTCCAATCAGTCCGAACCATACAAATGCGTGTAACAATAAATAGTTATGAATGGGAGAAAGACTATTTTTTTTAATCCATAAAAATCTTAGCAAACCTATCATAGGTACAGACTCAACAATAAATAGTAATAATGTGCTAAATCCATTAATTTGCCAAGGTAATGGACCGATAAAGTTACTTAAATAACTATGAAAATAATTAACAAAAAAAGTACCGAAAAATGGTTGTTTTAAATTAATATACATTTGACTACCACCTGAAAAATTTGTTAACGCGCTAGATCTATATTCTAAGGCATCTCCCAGTGACATTTTTAGATAGGGTAATGGATAGTCCATCATAAAAGTATAGTAAAGTATAAAGATAGTGAAAAAAACACTGATTGCTACAACGGGTCGTTTCAACTTTTTGAATTGCTTATAACTAAAGTAAATAATAATCGTTACCATAAAAGAACCCGCAGCATAAAATCTTAACTCTCCCATAATCCATAAAATTGGGATTAAAAAAAGAATTATAAGGGCATATTTTCTGTAGTCAAAAATAATTAATCCGCTTAAGAAAACAGATAAGAGATAAAAAAACATAATCCAGATATCACGGTAGATTGAAAACGTAGAATACATAATTAAACTGGAATAACATACAAAAGCAAGGATTAGTATTGTTTTTGAATTAAACCGTTCATTTATCATTTCATTACTGTTTTTATTTGTGTACTTAAATATAAAGTCAATTATCCAGGTACTGATAAATACAAATCCTACAAAACCAAGATAATTAAAGAACCTTATAATATATACATCTTCTATTCCTGTCAGTTTTACTATTGTCCCAATAATCAGAGGATAGATTGAAGTGAGAATAGCGTACTCACCAGAGACTATATTTTTTGCTTGCTCCCAGTAGAAAAAGCCATCATCTTTCCCTCCAAGAATTTGAATTGCGACTCCTTCATTTCCTTGTTTCATCGCTAGTGTGTAAATAAAATAACTTAATATAAAGTACATTAGAAATAATAATTGTTGTAGTGTTAGATAAAGTAACTTGCTCTTCTTCACTTTTATCCACCTCCTATTGAGTTGTTCATTACTTAACGTGCTGTTCAGTTCCAATAGATTCCTTATTCAAAACGAACTCTTCTTCTATAATTTTCTTCGTTTTCATTTCTATATATATTTTTTCCATCAGATTATTAACATTCTTACTATCAAATCGTTTTGCTGCTTCTTTATTATGCTTACCCATTTTCCTTCTTAAATCTTTATCACTGCTCAGTTTATCCATTGCACTCGTAAAACCATTAATATCAAATGGATCTAAACAATAGCCGGTTTCTTCATTTTTTGTATAATCTCTAATACCATTTACATAAGAAGAAATAAGAGGCAATCCACTAGCCATTCCTTCAATAGCTGCAATTCCTAACCCTTCTCTTTGTGAAGGAAAGATATAAATATCTGAAGCTTTGCACAATTGAGCAATATCTGTTCTAAACCCTAAAAATTTTACTCGTTTCTCAATGTTCAATTCTTTTGATAAATGTTTTAAATAAGGTTCCAGTTCTCCTTGTCCACAAATAACATAATAAATACTTTGATTGATTGTTTTAGATAAAGCCCGAATAGCCGTTTCATGATTTTTCCTACTGCTTATTTCTCCAACAGAAAATAAAACAGTTGAATCTTCTGGTACATCTATTTCTTCTCTCAGTTTCTTTCTATCAACAACTGCATTACTATATTTACCTGTATCTAAACCTACCCCTGGAATATAGTAACTAGTTTTCATTTTAAAAGACTCATTTGCTCGCTTATAATCTTCTTGATTAATCGTTATTAATACATCGGTATAACTAGATAAGACCCTTTCAATTGGATAAAATAACCAGTTTTTTAAAGGACTTCCTTGGAAGAAATGAAATCCATGAGCGGTGTAAATAACTGGAACGCTATTTCTTTTAGCGGCTATTCTAGTCAAAGCTCCTGTAATCGGAGTATGACAATGAATAAATGAAAAATGATTTGTTTCTATAATTTTCTTTATTTGACGATAAGAATGGATGTGGGATGATAAATCTCCTACGCCACGTTTACAATCAATTTGATGATAAAAGACCCCTAGTTCGAGTAATTCATTTTTTAATTCTTCAGCATTTTCTAAAGAAGCTGGACTACCTTGTTCAAAATTGGCAGCGACATGCACTTCATAGCCTTGATTCTTAAGAAGACGGATATTCGGCATATTAAACTGATAAATCATCGATGAAACAGACGCTAACATCAATACTTTTTCCATGATATTCGCTCCTCACGTTAACTAAAGTTGATTAACCAACAGGCGCTTACTTAATAATTTTTTCAAACTATGAATAATATACTCTTGTTGGATTTCTGTCATGTTTGATCCAGAAGGAAGACATAAACCAGTTGAAAACAAATCTTCCGAAACTGAATTTTCTTCTTGGTTGTGCTCATAGAATTTTTTGTTTACAAATAATGGTTGTAAGTGGAGTGGTTTCCATAAAACACGAGACTCAATATTCTTTTTACTCATTAAATCCATCAGATCATAAGGCGAAAATCGAACAATAGCTGGATCAAAAGTTAGTGTCGTTAGCCATCTATTTGACATCGTATTCTCTAATTCTGGCATAAAGTTAATTCCATCAATAGAAGATAATTCTTGATGGTAGCGATCATAGATCGCTCTGCGTTGTGAGACTCGTTCATCTAAAACTTCAAGTTGTGCCCTTCCTATACCTGCGACAACATTACTCATACGATAGTTATAACCTATTACTGAGTGCTGGTAATGCGGTGCATTATCACGTGCTTGTGTTGCTAGAAACACTGCTTTTTCTATTAAATCTTCATCTTCTGAAACCAATGCTCCTCCACCTGAAGTGGTAATAATTTTATTTCCATTAAAAGAATAAATGCCTAATTTACCAAACGAACCACTTTTTTTACCTTTATATTCAGATCCTAATGATTCTGCCGCATCTTCAATAATTGGAACGTTAAAACGATTAGCTACCTCTAATAGTTCGTCCATCTTGGCTGATTGACCATACAAGTTAACAACGATAATGGCTTTTGGTCGCTCTCCTTTTTTTTCGGCTTCTTTTAATCCACGATAAAGTGCAACTGGCGACATGTTCCAAGTTTCTGGTTCAGAATCAATAAACACAATATCTGATCCTAAGTATAGTACCGGGTTAGCACTAGCTACAAAAGTAAACGTTGAACAAAAAACAGTATCTCCTTTTCCAACTCCCAAAACGCTTAGTGCTAAATGAATGGCAGCTGTACCTGAGTCAGTAACAGCTGCACTTTTCACACCAACATAGTTCGCAATATCTTTTTCGAAGCGAACAACGTTTGGGCCAAGTGGTGCAATCCAGTTTGTTTCAAATGCTTCATTAATATAAGTTTGCTCGTTACCAGACATATGAGGAGAAGATAATAGAATACGTTCCATATACAACACTTCCTTCCTAAACTATTCGATTCGTTACAGATTTATAAAACGGTTATTTCGCTTCGCCTTTGAAGTAGGGCATCGTATCATTCGCTGAGTAATCGATATTCTTCCTGCCAAAAACTTTGTAAATAGTAGAAAACAAAATCTTTATATCCATTTTGATACAAACATGGTTAACATAGTAAACATCCAATTTAAATTTATCTTCCCAACTAATCGTATTCCTACCATTAACTTGCGCCCAACCTGAAATACCGGACATTACTTCATGTCTTCTTAATTGATCTTTATCATAAAGCTCTAAATATTGAGGCAACAAAGGTCTTGGTCCAATAAAACTCATTTCTCCCATCAAAATATTAAATAATTGAGGAAGCTCATCAATACTTGTTTTTCTTAAATAAGCACCGATTTTTGTTATGCGTTGACTATCCGTTAAAAGCTGACCGTTTAGTACAGTTTCAATTCTCATTGTTCTAAATTTATAAATTTTAAATTCTTTGCAGTTTTTCCCTACTCTATCTTGTCTAAAGAAAACGGGCCCTTTTGTTTCATATTTAATTAATAAAGCACTAATAATTAAAATTGGAGAAGTGACAATAATGAGTAGTAGTGAAAATAAAATATCTAAATCACGTTTTACATAGTTTTCATACATTAGATAACTCTCCTCCCAGCAGTTCGCTAGTACCGTGGTCAACGAAAACTGCCTCATTATTTTTTGTTGTTTTATTATTTGTAAACTCTAATAATTGTTCTTTTAATTCATTTGGTTTGCAATTTTCCAAGCCATAAACAAAATTCATTACTTGATTAGTAGCCATGTTTTTAACTTTTCCAACAAATATTTTATCGTAAACTTGTTCTTGACTTTGTTCATCTGCTACTAGAAGTTCTTCGTACAGTTTTTCTCCTGGTCGAATACCTGTTTCTACTATTTTGATATCCTTTTCTGAGTAACCGCTTAACCTCACTACATTTCTAGCTAAATCTAAAATTTTAACCGGTTCTCCCATATCTAAAATAAAAACTTCTCCTCCTTTTGCTAAAGTACCAGCTTGTATCACTAATCTGCTAGCTTCAGGAATAGTCATAAAGTAGCGGGTCATACGAAAGTCGGTAATGGTAATAGGTCCGCCATTTTTTATTTGTTCTTTAAATAATGGAACAACACTTCCACGGCTTCCTAAAACATTCCCAAAACGTACAGCAGCAAATTTTGTTTTTCCAGGCTCATTTAATCCGGTAACAATCATTTCTGCAATTCGTTTTGTTGCTCCCATTACATTTGGTGGATTTACAGCTTTATCGGTAGAAATCATCACAAAACTATCGACCCCTGTAGCTTTAGCAGCATCCGCCATATTTTTCGTTCCATAAATATTATTTTTTACGGCTTCTTTGGGATTGTATTCCATCATTGGAACATGTTTATGTGCTGCAGCATGATAAACACGATCTGGCTGATAATTTTGCATCGTTTCAAAAATACATTTCCGGTCTTGTACATCTGCGATTACTGGGATAATTTCAATCTTTTTACTATAAAGATTTCTCAATTCCCTATCAATTTGGTAAATAGAATTTTCACCATGTCCTAATAAAATTAATCGTTTTGGGGAAAACTGAGCTATTTGACGACAGATTTCAGAACCAATTGACCCTCCTGCCCCACTTACTAAGATGGTTTTATTTGTTAATTCAGATAAAATTTGCTTCATATTCAGTTTTACTTCTTTTCTCCCGAGTAAATCAACAACGTCTACTTCTTTAAACTGGGTAACGGATAGCTTACCTTGGAGTACATCTTCAATCGATGGCATTAAATTAACTTTTACAGTGAGATGATTACAGCTATCAAGGATTTCTTTATATTTTTGAGGTTTTAACGATGGGATTGCTATAGTAAGTTGTTGAATGTGATGTAAAGCTATTAAATCGGGGATATCTTTTATTGTCCCTAGAACGGGAATATCATATAACTGGGTTTTTTGTTTAAAAGGATCATCGTCTAAAATACCAATAATTTTTATTTCATTATAATTTTGTTTTAGTCCTCGGATAAAAATATTACCCCCTTCACCAGCACCAATAATTAACGTTCTAATTTGATTTTTTAATCTTTTTCGCTTTAATTGTTTGCATTGGTATTCATGATAGGTCCGCCATATTACGCGAATTCCAATAATAAAAATTGCAGAGAATAGAGTTATCAGCAATAGGAAGCGCAAAGTAATAGTTGTTTTAGTAATAAACGAAAGAAGTCCAACGGACAGAAATGTTAAATTTAAGACTATAACCAGTGTGAAAACTTCCTTCAGGCTCATGTATCGATTAATATGATTAAAAATTTTAAAATAAGAAGCAAATACTAAATACATAGCTATACTCATTAGCATACTGACCAAATAAAAAAATTTAGGTACTATGATGTAGGGGTTTAAAAAGAGATAAGCTAAGAATGCTGATAGACAAATGGCTAAACTATCATAAGTTACTAAAGATATTTTTTTTAATTTTCTACTCATAATGTCACTCTTCTCTCTTTAACGTGGTTAATGTAACCTGGATTTTGTTCGGGGAATAACCTGAGGTGTAAATCAGTTAACTATTAGTTTATGGCTGTATAATAACCATAATCAAGATTTTCTTCTACTTTTTTACGATTTAAAATAACGCCAATTACGTTAGCATTCACTTTTTGAAGCAAGATTTTAGATTGCATAATTTTATCTTTTGTAGTGTTATCTTTTCGAATAACAACAATTGTTCCATCGACTTTACTAGCCATTATTTGTGCATCAGTAACAATCATCACTGGTGGTAGGTCAAAAACGATCAAGTCATAGTCTTTATCTAATTCAACTAATAGCTCATCCATTCTCTTAGAAGCTAATAGTTCAGAGGGATTAGGTGGAATCAAGCCACTTGTAAGAATAAATAAATTATCAATAGCTGTATGATGAACCATATCACTAAGTTCTATTGACCTATCTGTTAAAAGTGACGTTAAGCCATCGTGATTCGGTAGATTAAAAAAATGATGAATAGTCGGTTTTCTCATATCTGAATCAATTAATATAACTTTTTTGCCTTGCAAGGAAAAAGATACTGCAAGATTAGCAGCCATAGTTGATTTCCCTGCCCCCATCATGTCTGAAGTAATAGCGATTGTCTTAATTTCTTTATCAAAAATTGAAAATTGAATATTCGTCCGAATTGTCTTAAATTGTTCTGATATTACAGATCCTGGTTTAGTTAACGTAACCAATTTAGAAGGTGAACTTTTTGTGTCTGTAGATTTCTTTTTGAACATCATTTTTCTCCCCCTTTATTCTTTACTATTTATTCTTTGTAGATTTAAATTAAGCTGATTCGTTTCTTTTTCAATAGTTGTTTCATCCGTATTGATTTCATAAACACTACCTAAAATAGTCCATTCTACTTTTTCAGTGATATAATTATCTGATTTAATTGTCTTATCCATTAACTCAAGGAAAAATGTTAATCCTATACCCAGCATTAATCCTGCAATTAAACCAACTATCGCATTTAATGGAACATTTGGAGAAATAGGAGTACTTTTAGGTATGGCTTTTGAAATTATAGTGACATTATCTACTTTCATAATCGTTCCTATTTCATCTTTAAATGTTGCTGCTACATTATTTGCTAATCTTGCTGCGACGTATGGATCTTCGTCGGTAACATTAATAGAAAAAACTTGTGAACTTTCTTCCGTTTCAATAATAATTTTCCCGGAAAGTTCATCTGTAGTTAGAGGAGTATCTAACTCTTCTCTGACTTGATCTAGAATTACTGGTCCTTTAATAATATCCTTATACGTATTTATCATTTTAATATCTTTATCGATATCGTTTACTTCAGCTCCAGTAGTTTCAGAAGTTATACGATTAACTAATAGTTGTGTACTAGAAGAAAATTGAGGGGTAACAAAAATTAGAGTATACGCAATCATTAATCCAAGACCTAATAAACCTAAACCGATAATCATAAAAATTCTTTTCTTTAGTGTAGTAAAAATTGAAGCCAACCCAAGTGTATCCTCCATTGTCCTGTCCTCCTGTTAATTATAGTTATATTAAATTGTTTAAAAAAAGGGTATAAGAAATAAACCTAAGTATATTCGTTTTTTTACAAATATAATTTAAGATGCACATACTAGAATAAATTAATAAATATAAGGGATCATGCTTAAAATGAGGGTTTCTAAAAAATAGAGGGATTAAATCAGATTATGAAAATTTAATATAGTAAATACTCTTTAGAGGTTTGTTCGAGAGGGTGTATTTCCGGGTTCAACAGAAACTTTTTTTGAAGAGTAAAACTTTGTGAGAGGTGTACTAACTTTTCTAAAGAGTATTTACTAATGAGGTAAACGAAAATAAGATGGAATCTTTTTATTAAACAGGATAATTGCGTTCACTAAATAAACGAATGGTATTATCGATCTGTTTTTTTACTTTTTGGATTTTTTTTGAGAGTGATAAATTAAGGTAGGAAAATATAAATCGAGGTAAAGAAGAGTATAAAATTTTAGGAAACGTTGCTATCAGATTTACAGTAGAGATTCTACTTACTGATGAGGGTGCAACCTTTGACCTAAATTTAGTATAGCACCAACATTTTCTATATGATAATATGCACCTTATTTTTCAAGACTATTCTTCTCAAATGTGACAGAATAATGTACGAAATCGTTTTAACAAAGAATATAGCCGCAAATTACAGGATTAAAAAGAAAACCTGTTTAATTTTTAAAGTAAATATCCTCGAAATCCGAACATACTGTATTAATGAGAAAAACCAACTTCCGTTTTATGAAGTTGGTTTTTTTCTCATTTTATTTACTTATTTTATTAAACCAAGATGATGCGGTTGTATTTAAAACAGCATTTAATTCTTCAATATTTTTCTTCCCAGTTGACTTTAACCAGTCACGTCCCACTCCTTCTCCTTTTGTTGCATAAGGAGTTACACCTTCTGACCAAGTTGCACGGCCACATAGTACACCGTTAAATGTTGAGCCCGCTTCTTTTGCGAATACTAATGTATCTTGGAACAACTTTGCTGTAACGCCTGCACTTAAGAAAATAAAGGGCAACTCGGTTGCTTCACTTTGTTCTTTAAAGTAAGCGGCTGCTTCTTCTTTTGTATAAACCGTCTCGTCTTTAGCATATCCTTCTACAAAGTTCATATTTACTGGAACTTCTATTTTTAAAACATCAACATTGTAGTCTGGTTTAGAGAATTCTCTCATCGCTTCGATAACTTTGTGCGGTTTTACTTTCGCAAATTCTGCGCCTTTTACATCCTCATTTGTTGCATCATAGGTTACGATTTCTAAAAAGAATGGAATATCTTCCGCTAAACACTCTGACCCTACGCGTTCCATAAAGACATGTTTTTGTTCATTAATAGTTGTATCTTCATCTACATCATAGTAAAGCAAGAATTTAATTGCATCTGCACCAGCTGCTTTTAATCTTTTTACTGACCATTGTGTTAATAAATCTGGTAAACGACCTGGTTCTGTTGCATCATATCCTGTTTTTTCATAAGCTACTAATAATCCTGCATTTTTATCGCGCACTTTTGCTGCAGGTAAACCATATTCTGGATCTAGTAAAATAGAGGTTGCATAAGGCGTTAATTCTTCTGAAACTAGTTCTTTAAAGCGAATAATCCCTTCATCCCCTACATCTGTTGTACTACCAGCAGCAATCATTTTTTTCAATGATCCACGTTGGTCGATAGCTAAAGCTCCAATAATTCCATTTTCATCTGATAAACGTTTTAATGCTTCTAATTTAGTATGTGATAACGTTAGCATATATACTATCCCCTATCTAGTTAATTTGGTAACGGCAGTCGCCGTTTAAGAACGTCGCTTGTAAATCTAAATGTGAATTTAACACGATAAAATCAGCTGCATAACCCGGCGCAATTTTTCCGCACTCGTTATCTATTCCAACACTTTTAGCAGGAACTGCAGTTGCCATATAAATCGCTTCTTCAGGTGTAGCAATTCCCCATTTCACAACATTTTTTACTGCATCTTTTAATTCTAAGACACTACCAGCCAATGATCCACTTTCAAGGCGCGCTGCTCCATCTTTTACTTCAACAGGAAACTCACCCAATTCATACTGGCCCTCTGGCATCCCTCCAGCCATCATACAGTCGGTTATTAGAACGGTTTCTTTTCTTCCTCTAACATCCATCAATATATTAGCAGCTACTGGATGTACGTGGTGACCATCACAGATTAATTCGGCAAAGACATCTTTTAAATTCATTGCTGCACCAACCATACCGGGTTCGCGGTGATTCAAAGGTCTCATACCGTTATAAGTGTGTACAAAAAGAGAAGCACCTTTTTCTACAGCTAACTTAGCTTCTTCATAGGTTGCATTACTATGACCTAAAGCCACATTTATATTATTTTTAGTTGCATACTCGATAAACTCAAGAACTCCTTTTCTTTCTGGAGCAATAGCAATTTTTTTAATGGTTCCACTGGATAATTCTTGCCAAGTCTTTAACTTATCAATTGTTGGATCACCAAAATATTTAGGATTTTGTGCTCCTTTATATTTTTCAGTAAAGAATGGTCCTTCTAAAAAAATTCCTTTTATTTTGGCACCCTTTACAGATTTATAATTATCGCCAACCATTTTCACGACTTTGTTTAATATCTCAGTTGAAGAAGTTAACGTTGTGGCTAAGAAAGAAGTAACTCCACAAGAAAGTAAGCCTTCTGAAATACTATTTAATCCTTCCTCATCTGTAGCCATTAAGTCATGATTCTTAAAACCGTGAATATGAGTATCTACTAAACCAGGCGCAATACTATATCCTGAATAGTCTAAAACTTCTTTTGTTTCATTTGGTTTATCTTTATAGAAGTCCCCAAATGTTCCTTCTTTAATTTCTAAATAACCAGGTCCTACAACTTCATTTTCCAGAAAAAATTTTTCTGCAAAAACGTATTTTAACATGACTTATTCCACCTTTTTACTCTTTAGTTATTCTCTGCTAGTCTTAATATAAAAAGGGGAATAAATTCCCCTTAAACTTGTTAGAATAATCCTACTAAACTACCAATAACCCCAATTAATACTGTCATACCGATTAGAGTCAGAGGAGATTTCCCTTTTTTCAATAACCAATAACAGAAGAATGTATAAGCTAATGGAAGCAGTTTAGGCATAATTTGATCAATTACACCTTCTTGGATGTTAACGGGTATTTCACCTGCTTGAATAACTAATCCGAGTTTGAAGTTAACATAAGACGCAATCAAGGCTCCAACAACTGCTAGACCTACAATAGAAGCTGCACGAGAAATTTTCTTTGTGCCCTCTTTTAGTGAAGAAATGGCTTTAGTACCAGTGTTATAACCATAGTGCATTAAGAAGAATCTTAGACCAAAGTGAACAATATTAAATGCAATCAAGAAAATAATCGGTCCAGCTACGTTGCCTTGCGAAGAAAGTGAAGCTCCAATTCCTCCAGCGATTGGCAATAGTGTTAGCCAGAACATCGCATCACCGATACCACCTAAAGGTCCCATTAGAGCTACTTTAATGCCTCGAATAGTTGCTCTGTCTTCTTTATTTTCTTCCATTGCAATAATAATACCTTGAACAAATGTCACCAAAAATGGGTGAGTGTTAAAGAATTGCATATGATCCAATAAAGCGACTGAAAGGTCTTCTTTATCTTTATGAATTTTTTTCAATCCTGGAATCAGACCAAATGTCCAACCTCCACCTTGCATTCTTTCGTAGTTAAATGAAGATTGTAACATCAATGAACGCCAAACCATTCTATTTAAATCTTTTTTTGTTATAACCTTGTCAATTGTTGGGTCATTATAGGTGTTTTTTATAAATTCATCTTTATTTATCGTAGTTGCTGTCTCTTTAGATGCCATCACTATAGTCCTCCTCTTCATCAATCCCACTAGCTACAACGGGTGCAGTTTTAGGAGCGTTTCCTTGAGCCATGTAGTCATATCCAGCAATAGCCACTGCTAAAATAGCGACTGCAAGAATCGGTAATTCTAGATAAGCTGCTGCAACAAAGCCCATTGCGAAGAATGGTGCATAAGTCCATTTGAACATAATTTTAAGCAACATTGCAAAACCAACTGCGGGCATGATACCACCTGCAACGCCTAATCCACCGATTAACCAAGCTGGTAATAAACCAACTATTCCTGCTGCTTGTTCAGCCCCAAAATAGATAGGTAAGAATGAAATGACGAAAAAGAAAATGAATAGGAAAACAGGACCCATATAATTTAAACGATCAATGGATTTTGTATCGCCTTTCATGGCGTAGTCATCCATTTTATGCATGATTGGAGAATAAGCTGTAAACAATAAAGTAATAAGAGCTTGACCCGCAACGGCAAAAGGAACGGCAATACCTACAGCCACTTCAGGTGCTTGTCCTGATAAGATTGCGAAAGCTGTACCGATGATTCCTCCAATAACAACGTTAGGAGGCTGTGCTCCAGCCAGTGGAACCATTCCAGCCCATACGAGCTCTAGTGTTGCACCAGCAATCAAACCTGTTGTAAAATCTCCTAAAATAAGTCCAACGACTGCCCCTGTGACAATCGGTCTGTGAATATGTGTTAAGCCGTTAAATTGATCAATACCAGCAATTCCTGCCCATAAACCAATTAGCAATGCTTGAATAAACATCTTTTTTCCTCCCTTATTCTATTATTAGTAAAACTGTATTAAATTTTTGTCATTAAATCAAAACCACGTTCGTTTGGTATTCCTTTTACTTCTAACTTAACGCCTAAAGCATCTAGTTTTTTAAAGATAGCGATATCGCTTTCATCTACAGATACAACTGGAGAAATTTGTTTTTTCCCTTCTGAAAAATGTAGATTTCCAACGTTAATTTCTTTTAATGGTACTCCTCCTTCGACAAGTCTCAACGCATCCTCAGGTGTACGCACCACTAACAAAATCTTTTGATGTGGTGCAGCTTTATCAATAATACGAATGGTTTTTTCGATAGTAAAGAAACGACTTTGAGCGGTTTCTGGCAAAACCATATCCATCAAGTTTTGCTGAACCTCATCAGTAGCTACGTCGTCATTGGCAACAATGACTAAGTTAGCTCCTAATGTGTTGGTCCAAGTCATTCCGACTTGACCATGTATTAAACGATTATCAATTCTTGTTAATAAAATATTTGGTGTTCCCATAAGTTATTCCCCCTAGATTGTTTTTTTATTTCTTATAATCGTAAATCGTTACGCCTTTTACAACGCGGTTAACGGTTCCACTTGGTGATGGTGTATCTGGTTTGTTTCCTACTTTAATAGAAGAAAGTAACGAAACGGTTTGTCCGTACATGACATAAGGTAGTGCTAGATAAGCATCCGGAACATCTGTCCCTTCAATACCAAATGAGAATGTGTCACCATCGTAGTTATCTTTACCAGTTGTTTCAATCGCAACAACAGATTGTGCAATTCCATCAGCTTTTAGTTCCTTTAAGATATCTAAGTCATATTTACGTGTATAAGATTGGTTTGATACAAATACAAAGACTAATGCTTTTTCATTTACAAATGATTTTGGTCCGTGTCTAAAGCCTAATGATGAGTCAAAAGCCGTTACAACTTTTCCTGCTGTTAATTCAAGTACTTTTAATTGAGTCTCTCTTGTTAAGCCTTCAAGACTTCCTGATCCTAAATAAATAATGCGATCATAATCTTCGTCAATAACTTTTTGGATCTCTGACACTCTTTCTATGACAGATGAGCCCATTTTACGAATCGTTTTAACGTGTTCTTCTTTTTCATTTTCTGAGATAGTATCAAAAACTAAAAGAGCCGTTAATGTCATACATGAGTAACTACCTGTCATAGCGAAACCTTGGTCATTTGAAAGTTCTGGCATAAGTAAAACTAAATTATCATTATCTCCTTGTGCACGTTTTGCTAATTCGCCATCTTTGGCACATGTGATGGTTAGTTGATAAAAGTCCGTTACGATTTGTTTACCTAATTCTACACTTGCAACACTTTCAGGACTATTCCCACTTCTTGCAAATGAAACCAATAAAGTTGGGATATCAGATTTATAAAATTGATACGGGTTAGAAACTAGCGTTGTTGTTGGGATACTGCTTAATTCCCAGTGATTCTCATCAACTTTTCCTTTTAAGTAAGGGGTAATGGTATCCCCTACGTATGCAGAAGTGCCCGCTCCTGTGAAAATAACTCTCATTTTAGTATACTTTTCAGTCAGTTTGTTTAAAAACGCTCCAATTTCACTCTTTTTTTCTGTATAAGTTGAAAATGCTTCATCCCATAAGTCTGGTTGTTGTGCAATCTCTCTTGTCGTAATGGTTGCACCTAAATTTTCTAATTCCTCTTGGTTTAATGTAAACAAATCTGAACACTCCTTTTATTATATTCCGTCTTCCATATCTGAATTGACGCTACTTTTTTTCTTTTGGATAAATTCTTGCAAGCCTTCTCTACCTGAATCTAATACTTTAGTTGTAAAGTTATCTAGTGGTAACTCCCGACTAAAACACCCGTCTAGTACCGCTGGTAAATTCGTACCTGAGATCACTCTGATGTTTTCTTTTCTTGTAGAAAGAATAACCGATTGATTAAATGGTGTTCCTCCAGGAATATCTGTAAATATAACAACGCCTTGCCCTTGATCAACTGTTTCAACTGCACTATCTAATAATGCTTGAAGTTTTTCTGAACTTATTCCTTCTGAAAAATTAATAACATTAAATTTTTCTTGTTCTCCTGCTATTAATTTCACCGATGAATATAAACCGCTTGCAAAATCTCCATGACCACATAAAACAAGTCCAATCATAGTGTACCCTCTTTTCATTTTTTATTTAGAATGTCGTACTTTATAAACAAATTGATCACTTCTAGCTACACTACTTGTGTATTCAATTACAACATTTTGCTTGTTGTAAGAAGTTCGCTGAATTCTTAAACACGACGCGAAGAAGTCAACTTCTAGCATCTCTGCTTCTTCATCATTAACCAAACTAGCTGAGAATTCTTCGTCCGCGATTTTAACCGTTTGATTGTAATCTTCTCTAAAAATTTCATATAATGGTTTGAACGACAAACGCTCCTTAGTTAAGTTTTCAAATAAATAAACTGGGATATAACTAATTTCAAACATCATTGGCTCTGAATCAGCTAAACGAATTCGTTCTAATCGATAAACTTCTTCTCCTTCTTTTAACCCCATTTGTTTTGCAACCATAGGATTGACAGCATCTATCTCAAAAGTTACAACAATCGTTTTTGGTTCTTTACCTAATTGACGCATGTGGTCTGTAAAACTATAATTATCCATTAAGTTTTTCCGTTCTTTTAAAGCTCCGGATACAAAAGTTCCTCGACCATGTCGCTTGTATATGTATCCTGAATTTTCTAATTCTGCTAAAGCTAATCTAACTGTTGTACGACTAACATCATATAATTGGCAAATTTCTCTCTCTGACATCATTTTATCATTCGATTGCATTTTTTTAGTAATGTCATTTATTAGAATCTCAACAAGTTGAGTATACAAAGGTGTCGCACTATTTTTATGGATCATTATTATTCACTATCCTCTACTGGTCATTACTGGTACCTACCAGTTGACTTAACTATATATCATCTAAAAAAGCCTGTCAATAGAAAGCGTTATCTTTTTATAAAAAAAGCTCTATTATCTCTCAGTAAGTTACTGTCAAGATAATAGAGCTATACTTTTATTTAAACACGCTTAAACCGGCACCTATGATTCCATTGTTTTTTGCTATCTGGCTGATAAATAAACGGTCTAACATGGTTTCTTGTTCTTTAATTAAATAATGTTTTAGCTTCTCTTTTAAAACAGTTAACAAGAAAGGATTGTTAACAATGACACTTCCACCAAAAACAATTTTATGAGGATCAATTAGGCTAGTAACCGCATAAACACCTTGTGCTAAATTATCTGCAATCTCTTCAATAATCATAAAATAACCGTCTACACCTTTTGTATAATTTTCAAATACATCCTTGGTTGTTGTTTCTTTAAGTCCAAGTTTCTTTTCTGCTAGTTTTTTGATTGCGGGACCGGATCCAACTTGCTCCAATCGTTCATTTTTTGAGTCATTAGATTCAGAAAGGACAGGAATTAAACCTAATTCACCTGCAAAACCAGCACCTCTAAGAAAAGAACCATTATGAATAGTTGTACAAGAAACACCTGTGCTTATAGTCATATAAACAAACGTTTCTTCATTACTCATTTGAGCCATTTTCCATTCTGCGTATGCTGCCATATACACATCGTTGTCAATAACAATCGTTTTCACTTCAAAGATTTCTTTCAAACGTTTAACAACTGGAAAATTTTCCCAAGGAATATTGTTTTGGAAAACAGCTACACCATTAGGAATATCCACTTTTCCTGGAACCCCTACACCGATTCCTGCAATCTCATCTAAAGAGGTACCAGAATCTGTTACTAGTTGATTGATTAATTGAACCACTTGATTAAATAACGTTTCACTAGAGGTAACATCACTTTTTAGTTCCATGCGATGCGATAGCTCTCCTGATTCAGTTACTATTCCAGCAGCAATTTTTGTTCCGCCGATATCTAATGCGATTGATTTTTTCATGTTTATTCTCCTTTTGTCTCTGTTAATCAAAATTAAAACCTTATCAAAGCAATGAGTTGCTTCAATAAAGTTTTAATAAGGCACGTATTAAACGTATTTTTGATTGTAATTGTACAATAACCCTAGTAATCCTGTTAAGCCAATTAACATAATTCCTAATTCCATTTTACCTGTTGTTCTTTGGCCATAAATAACCAATCCTAAACTAACAACAAAAATAAGTAATTTCACAATGATCCAGGTACTTTGTTTCATTTGTATTCCTCCCACCGAATCTCACTAGGTGATAACGTTACTTCTGAAGAACGACCTTCTCCATCATATACCGTTGTTTGCTGCTCCACCATTGAATTGTTTACAATAGCCATTTTTTTTATCGATGGATAAGCATGAACTTCACATTGAATATTGCTCGCATGCCATTTATTAAAGTTATTTTCTTTGTTGGCTGCATAGAATAAGGCACGGATTAATAATCTTGTATTGTCTTGACTGTAAGGAAGTCCTGCCATATACACTGCTCGTCCTTCACCAAAATCATTACTTGATAAGTGAACTTCTCCATTAGAATATTCTATAATTTCAGTCGTTTCTGATAAAGCATAGACGTTTTTCATAGTTTCACCAAAATCAAAAGTACTTGTGTCTGCTGAAATAAAGTGTTTATCTAACGCACTTGTAAAGTATTTATCCGTTGATAAACTAAACCCTAACTCTTTATCTACTCCAAGCGCAGTTGCTAATTGAAAGTAATGCCCTTCATGGTGATATGCAGTAGGTTCACCAATACCAACAAAGCCTCCACCTTCATAGATCCATTTTCTAACCGTCGTAATGAGAGTTTCGTTCATCCATTCTTTTCCGCCTGAGAATGCTGTTCCTCCATCTCCTGCATTAATGATAACATCGATGTCTTTATCTATACCTTTGTTTACCACGTCATCAAAGCTGATGAAAACAACATCAACAGCAGCGCCACTTAACGACTCAATGACTCCTAAATAAGAATAAATTTGTTTATACCACAGAGCATGTGCAACCATATGTGTTTGCCACGTTCTTATTTCACCCCACGAGTTTAAAATAGCTACCTTAATTCCAGTGTAGGGTTTTACATTTTTAATCGTGTCATAAATCTCACGAAACTCATCTGTAATATCCGCAATATAATCGACAAACCCAGGAAACTTATACGCTAAACTCAAATATCCGCCATAACCAATGCGGTCAACAGGGTTACGTAATATCGCTCTACGTGCTGTTAGCCAATTTTCATTAGCCTCAATAACCGGATCATTGCCTTCAAAGAAAGTATCTGGGAAAAAGTAAGGCAAGAAGCGCCCTTCTGTGTAGTTAACGTGCGGGATATCAGCGATCATGCGTAATGTTGCCCCACCCCCTACGCTTCCTACAACCGCATCCAATCCAATCATTTCGAAGTGCTTGCCATAAGGCTCTGTCCCAATCCAGTTGTCTCCTAAGAACATCATCGCTTCTTTTCCGCTCTCATGGACGATATCAACGAGTTCTTTTGCTTCTTTAGCAACAAAATATTGAATGAAATCCATGTAATCTAAATAGGTTTTCGTAGGAATCCGGAATGATGTATTGTAATACCCACAGTCGACAATATCTTCTGGTCTCAATCGGTACCCTTTTTCTTTTTCAAAAGCATCTAGTGCTGCAACAGAAACACTTGCACCATAGCCGAACCAGTCCACAAATTTTTCTTTTCCGAGATTATTAAAAACAAGCGTAAAGTGATAGAAGAAAGTTGTGAAACGAACAACATCTGTTGCCGGATTATCAATCAACCATTGCTTTAAATAGGTTTTCATATATTCATTCGAATAAGGTTGTCTTACATCAAATGGAATATCATGAGGTTTATCGCCCCAATCGTTTGTGATGTGATTATACATTTGAGTCGGATCCCATATCGCGTAAACTAAGAATGATACTGTGTATTCATGGAATGGAATAGCATTAGAAATAATGACTGTTTCATCAGATTCATTGACATCCCAATTTGTTGTTTCCACGATATCCCCCGTTGTACGGTCAATGACTTCCCAATACTTCTTAGGATCATGAAGGAAATCAGGTTTTAGCTGTTCTGAAAAATAACCTTCCATAAACGGAATTGTTAACTCTTTTGAAACAGCTGTATGAAAAAGACTCATCAAATAAATTTGTTGGCATTCTTCTAAATGTTTTTCAGCAAAATCATTGTGTGCACGAGCAACAAAATAAGTTGTATAAATTTTTGCATCTAGCTCTTTAATCTCATCGTCTAATTTTGTTCCATCGCTATCGCGAATTGCATCCGCTCCCCAACGTTTCATCATTTCTTTTGTTTCTGCTAAAAAATTCTGTTCACTTGGTAAAGTAACTCTTCCAGTACTCTTTTTCATTTTAATTAACCTCTTTCTAATCTTTTAGTCCTCCAAGGCTCATCCCTTGAGTCAATTTCTTTTGTACTAAAATATATAGTATTAATGTTGGCAGCATAACGATAACCATACCGGCATACATTTGACCATAGTTAGCGGCTGATTTTTGTGCAGCCATTAAATTCATCAAGCCAACTGGTAACGTTTTATTTTGACCAGGGATTAATGTCAACGCAATGATATATTCATTCCAAAATGTTAAGAAATTAAATAAAATAATCGTAATAATGCTTGGACGCGCCATCGGTATCATAATTTGAATCATTGTTTTGAAGTAACCCGCTCCGTCAATAAAAGCTGCTTCTTCAAACGTAGTGGGCAATGTTTGGAAATAACTCGATAAGAGATAAATCGTAAACGGCAACGCTGTTGCTGCATAAACAATGGATAAAACAAACAAATTGTCTAACAAAAATCCTTCTCCAAAATAAGTTCTTAAGAAAGTGTCTCCTTTTAATAACATCAGGAAGATAGGAACAACAATATAGTTTACGTTAATAAATAAACCCGCTTTGAAGAATGAATTCATTAATTTGCTGCCTTTAAATGTGTAACGGGCTAGAACATAAGCTGCTGGTAAAGCAACAATTAACAAAATAACCAATGAAAGAGCTGTTACCATAAATGAATTTAATAAGTATGTCCCCATATTGGCTTTTTGAAAGGCATCTATAAAGTTTTGAAAATAAAATCCTTTAGGCATTGCCCATGGACTTCCATAAAATTCAGCATTTTCTTTAATTGAGGCTAAAAACACCCAAGCTACAGGAACAAATATTGTAATGGCTAATGTAATTAAAGCCATGTAGATAAATAAACGATAAAGCTTATCAACACTCATATTTTTTATTTTTTCCATTTTAGTGTCATCCTCCTTAATACTCAAGTACATCGCGTTTAGTAATATGACTAATTATAGCTGCTAAAGCGAATGAGAATAAGAAAATCACCACTCCAATTGCCATACCATAACCATAGGATGAATTTGTGTATGCTTGTTTATACATATAGCTTAAAAACACTTCGGTTGAGCCATCTGGCCCTCCACCTGTCATTGCTTGTACTAAAAGAAAACTTAGATTAATCGTACTGATAATAAAAAATGTTAACGTTGTGCGAATATTATTCCATATCAAGGGCAGAGTTATATTGAAAAATTGAACAAAACGACCTGCTCCTTCTAAGGCAGAAGCTTCATAGTAACTTTCTGGAATACTAGCCATACTTGACATATACATCACCATATAATAACCGATAGCTTGCCAAACTAAAGCTCCACCAATACTATAGATAACAATTTTTTGATCGCCTAACCAAAGTCTTTGTAAATTTTCAAGTTTTAATGTTGAAAAAAGATTATTTAACAATCCTGTATTTGGATCGTAAATAGCTGAAAAAATACCCGAAATAACAACAACAGATAAGATATTTGGGATATAGAAAATAATCCTGAATAGATTATCACCCTTTACTTTTTCTCTTGAAAGCAACGTAGCATATAAAATAGCAAAAACCATTGTAATAAGTGTGACTACAACAATCAATAAGATACTATTTTGGAAAGCTCTAAAAAATTTCAGATCGTTCCATAATATTTTAAAATTATCCAATCCTACAAATACTTGATTATTAGAAAAACCGCCCCATTTATACATAGACATTCTAAAAACTTCAACTGTTGGTAGAAAAATGAACACACCTAATAAAATTAAAGCTGGTGTCATACAGACTGCTATAAAAAAATTCTTTTCTTTTTTCTTATTCATTCTCTTCACCTCAATTTAATAAATAGAACGATGAGGGATTAACCTCACCGTTCAAACTTCGTGAAATTTAATTTATTTTTTATTTTAAAGCAGGTCTCAATTGATCGCTTGCTTTTTCAACTGCTGATTGCCATTCTTCGATTGTCTTATCGCCAGTCACAACACTATCAACAGTAGCGAATAATTCATCTGCCATGCTGACACCTTCAACAGCGTCTGTCGCAGCAAATCCACCCATACCGGCT